>JADYZW010000011.1 GCA_020852955.1 Deltaproteobacteria bacterium
AGCCCTTCAAGTGGACGAAGACTGCCGACGAGATCCTCGAGAAGATGCGGCGCTTCGGTATCCGCACGCAGCAAGTGCACGGCCAGTAACCGGACTTTTGCTAGGAATCACGAATCCAGGGGACTAGGCTGGTCGGGCAGCGCCTGAAGCTCGAAGTACTCGTCGAAGATGTAGGCTCCATCGTCGACCGCGTCGACGATCACCGCGAGGGCGCCGATTGCATGACTCACTGTGAGGCCCCGTCGAATGGCGTTGACGAGGAGGAGCTCGCGCAGACCCTGTCCCCCCAGGTAGTCCACGGCTAGACGACCGAGATGCGTTGCTGGCAGCCTCAGGACCGTGCAAGCTTCCGCGCAAGCACGGGCGGCAGCTCGCACACGTCAACAGCAGTGACGAGCAGAGTGTAGTACCCGGCTACGCCGCGCCTTTGAACTTCGCGACCGGCACCCGCTTCTCGACCGTCACCTTCCGCCAATGCTTCCGGATCCGCTCGATCTCCTTGAGCGTCGCGGCGGTGAAGTAGCTCTCGCCACAGTTGGGGCAACGCACGAGGGGGACTCCCTCGATCAAGAACGCCGACCGGCCGGCCCCGAACGTGCGTACGGTTCGGCGAACCCGCGCGCCCCGTTTGCCACAAATGTCGCAGATCATGATTCGCCCCTTGAACCGCGCCGGGTTTGCCGGAGGCTCTGGCCCGCCCTGAGGCGCGCCTCGTCAGCCTTCAAGCGATCATCGAGATCCTGCCGCTTCCACTCGGGCCACGTCTTCGACTCCCGCTCCAGGGCCTCCATTCGTCGAACGATCCACTCGAACCGCATCCGCTTTCGGTCAGGCACGTCCACCTCCGGCGCATTCTCGCTGTCGGTCTCTCCTTCATTGCTCATCGCGAACCGGATCGTCGTAGCCACGCCGACAGCCAGACCAGCTGGCCTCGAAGTCCGGCGCTCCCGACCTCGCGTGCCAATGCAGCGAGAGCACGAACCAAGACACCGACCGGTCGAGCGGGAGCCAGGATGATCCCCGCGTGCTCCCGGCCGGCAGCCACCCAGGCCGCGTGCAGGGAGGGCAGCGTCGTCACGTCATGCGAGAACAACGCACGCCGGCTCGCCGTGGCCACTCTCAGTTGCTTGTCGTCCGAGGCGTGCAACAACCGCTGTCCGACGGTGGTGCTCGCGTTGAACCCCCGGAGGCGAAGTCCTTCGGCGACCGCTGGGTTGACGTTCTCGTCGAGGTGGAACTTGACGATGCTCAAGCCGCCCGTCGACCGCGGCGCCGCTTGAGCCAGGCGGCGGTCGTGGCAGCTACGCGGCGCCGCTCGTGTGTCGCATGACGAATCTGGGCGGCAATCTCGCGCCGATGCTCCTCGAAGTAGAGCAGCGCCGCGAGCACCTCAGCTCGGCTGCGTTGCGGGAAGCGACGACAGACGCTGTTCACGCTCCCGCGACTACGGAGGTAGGCCTCAGCGAGCATCCACACCGGGGTCCGGCTCCCCGTGACGATCGGCAGTCCCCCGCAGATTCCAGGGCGGCGGGAGACGTAGCTTGCGGAGCCGCGATTCATGGAGCGAGAGTAGCAGGCCTATCCGCCTTCGCGCCAGGACCGCCTTCGGGTGTCGCGATCGAGAGGCTCGACGCCGGCTTCACGAACCCGCGCACGATCGCCTGTAGCGCCGAACCGCCTCCGCCAGACGCCCGCGCAGCGTGAGAGGCGAGAGCAAGGCTCGCACGAACACGGCGCGATCTCGCGGACTCAGCGTCATCGTCTCCTGCGCGAAATTCTGGTGGCAGTTCTGGTGGCACTTGAATCCATGAACAAACGGCGAAAGACCGAAACCGGCTGAAACCGGATGGCTCGCAAACACGCGTCGATCCTGAATTCCCGCGTGATGCCGCTACTTCTCCTCGTCCTTTGGACCCTCTGAAAATCTGCGTGTCGGCGGTTCAATTCCGCCCCTGCCCACTTCCGATTCGTCGTCTTCTTGGTGAGTTGCGCGCGCGGGTAACTCGACGACGTTCTCGCGAACTTCGCTGGTGCCACTTCTGGTCCCACTTGGTTTCCCGGTCAGCCGCTGGCGCGTGGATTTACTTGACGCTCGTGCCCAACACCCTTACAGTAAGACTGTATGGCGATAACCGCACAAAAGGTGGGGCCGAAGTTCCAGGTGACGATTCCGAAGAAGGTCCGGGACGCCCTCGGCATCAAGGCCGGTGATCTCGTCGAGACCTCGCTGACGCGCGAAGGCGCTGCGCTCATTCGTCCGGTGGTCCTCGTGCATCGAAAGGTCGACCTCGACAAGCGGTTCGAGGCCGCGGAGGCGGACGTGAAAGCGGGGCGGACGGTCGGCCCTTTCAAGACAGCACGTGCCGCGATGAACGCCCTCAACAAGCGGGTACATGCGCGTCGAGTTCACTGAGAGGTTCATCGCCTCCTACATCGCCGCCCCGCCCGAGATTCACAAAGCCTTCGGCAAACAACTCGCGCTGCTTCTGCGCGACTACCGTCACCCATCCCTGCAAGCGAAGAAGTACGATGCCCAGCGCTGGCAGGCGCGCGTGACCCAGGACTGGCGCTTCTACTACCGGCCCGATGGCGACAAGTACTACCTGCTCGACATCATCCCGCATCCGAAATGAGCACCGCCCGCGAACGTCGCTCGCAAGAAGACGCGAAGCGCCGTCGCTCATCCGCGCACCGAAAGGCCGAGCGCGCCTACGAAGACAGTCAGCATCGCGGCTGCGAACGATGCGGGCGATCACGCGACGCCTCCGAGAAGCGGGACAGCTACTCGGCATCTCACTCCTGGATCACGTCGTGATCGGAGACGAGCGGTACATCTCGTTCGCCGACGCGAGCCACCCCAGCGGGGTGGCTCCTTTCTTGACGAGGACGTCACGCCGGAGAAACTGCGATCGTGCCACGGTCTTGGCCGCACAAGCCAAGTCCAGGGATTTGCTCGGTTGGATTCGACGCCGTACACCTCACTGACCAAATCAGTGGGGGCGCGTTGGCCGCCGCCGGAGCCCGTGACGTCGTCGAGGTGGAACTCGACGATGCTCAAACCGCCGGTCGACCGCGACGCCGCTTGAGCCCTACCGCGGTCGTGGCGGCTACGCGGCGTCGCTCGTGTGTCGTATGACGGATCTGAGCGGCCCCGCATCCCCTTCGGGCAGTGTTTCGGCCGGGACTACGTCGGATGTCGCTGCCCGGCCGGCGCCGCGCCTACCCGCGGGGCGAGGCCGTGCTGCTGCAGGCGCCACACCAGGAGATCGATCCGGTCCTGGCCGAAGAACGGCTCGCCCTCAAAGACCATGGTCGGCACGCCCCAGTGTCCGGCGGTGCGATGGTCCTCCTGGTTCCGCGCGATCGCGGCATCGAGCGCGGCGGTGTCGCGTGTGACCACGGCGTCGAGCGCGTCGAGATCGAGCCCGGCACGCGCCGTCGCGTCGGCGAGGTGCGTGCCCTCGTGCCAGTTCTCGATCGTGCCGTTCCAGATGATCCGTGAGACCTCGTCGACGAACGCGAGCCCGCGTCCGCGGCGCGCCGCCTCGACCCCGAGTCGCGTGAGCCGGTGGATGTACGGCTGCTCGGCGGCGACCTGGCGCGTCGCATAGTCCTGCACGATCGGGTCCGGTCGCGGCCAGCCGTACTCGATGCCGAGATATTCCGCGAGACGGTGCGTGTCGCGCATCAGATACGGCGGCCAGAGCGGGTTCACGGTGTCGAAGAAGCCCGGAATGCGGACAGCGAGCGGCAGCACCGGCCGTATCCGCACCTCGAGGTCGTACTCGGCGGCAAGCCGGACCAGGCGCGGCGTCGCGAGGTAGGAGTACGGGCTGCGGAAGGACCAGAAGACGTCGACCGAGAGCGTCATGCCTCCTGCGCTATCCGTTCGGCGCGCGCACCGCCATGAGCGGCTGCGGATCGAGGAGGCCGCGCGCCTCCACGAACGCCGCGACGGCGGCCGCGAGCGCGCGGTTTCCGGTCTGGTTCAGGTGCGGGTCGTCGCGGAAAAAGAGCGGCTGCAGGTCGCCGGTGGCACGCCGCATCGCGTCGGCGGCGGCCAGGACGGGAATCCCGGCCTCGGCGAGCGCCGGCGCGAGCGGACCGTAGGAATCCGGCGCCGCGCCGGCGAGCGCGCGCTTGCAGGGCATCAACACGACCGCGAGGGCCGCGTGCTCGGCCGCGGCCCGCCGCGCGAGATCGACGAGTTCGAGGCGCATCTTGCGGTACGACCACGCATCGAGGTCCGCCACGGCGGGCCGCGCGCCCGGCGCGTCGTGCCACTCGATCGACGCGACCAGGAGGTCGAAGACGCGGCTCGTCCGCACCGCCGCCGGCACGAGGCCGACGAGCGCGCCCACCCGGTACATGCGGGTGGCCGTCGTTGGCCGCCTGACGAGACGATCGCCCTCGACGTCGTAGAGCGACGACTCGTAGTTGTCGGAGACGTCCGAGCAGTGGACGCCCGCGAGCACGACGTCCGGCTCGAGCGCGAAGCCGTCGCGGAGCGCCCACGCGTAGGCCTGGTCGGTATTGTAACCGGGGACGCCGGCGTTCAGCACCCGGACCTTGCGACCGCGCCCGCGCAGCAGCGTCTCGACGACGGCCGGATAGGCCTCGTCGTCCCCGACGCCGTGGCCGTAGGTGAACGAGTCGCCGATCGCGAGCATCCGCGCCTCGCCCGGCGCCTTCGCATCGATCGCGGCGCCGCGGAGCCCGAGCGCGTTCGTGTGCGACACTTCCGTGAACTCCGGCGAAGACCAGGCGACGACGTTCGAGGGACGCAGACGATAGACGAGGTCGGCATCGAGCTCGAAACGCGCCGCCGACCCCGCCTTCATGCTCGGCACGAAGGCGCGGAGGCCGAGCTCGACGAGCCCGAGGCCGGCGGCGAGCGACACGGCGAGGAGCGCCGCCCCGGCGAAGCGCATCCGGCGCGCGCGCCTCACGCCGACAGCAGCTCGAGCTTGTTCCTGGCCGCCTTGCCGATCTTGGTGCGCGGAAACTTTTTCGCGAGGTGCGCGAGCACGTCCTCCGCGATGGCGGCCCCGGCGGCGTTCGTCTCGGCGAGGGCGAAGCCGGTCGCGTAGAGCTCGTCGGCGTCGAGCGCGCGCTCCTTGCGGAGACGCGTCCCGGTCGCGAAACCGGACGCCTCGATCTCGAGCAGCACGTCGAGCGCGGCGTCGGGCCGGCGGATCGGGTGGTCGAGCCCGCGTTTGCGCGCCTTGAGGAGCGCCAACGCCAGCTGATAGCCGTCCTCGGCGTCGCTTCCGGGGATCTCGCGAACGAGCGTCCGCAGGCGCGCGGCGTCGCGCGCCCGCCCGACGCGGAGCAGGCTCGCGGCCTGCTTCCGGAGCGCCTCGCCCGTGAAATCGGGCGCCGCCGTGCGGAGGAAGTGCAGGAACGCGCCCTGGATGCGGTCCTCGGCGTCGAACGCCTTCTGCCAGCGCTTCCAGATCTGCTCGAGCGTGGGACGCCGCCACGGCACGTCGTAGCGGATCAGCGTCTCGGCCATCGTGAAGGCGGCGCTCGCGTCGGTCGCCTCGACGAACCGCTTCATCAACGCCTGGCGCGCTTCGGGGATCTCGCCGAGCGAGCGGGCCGCCGAGCGTCGTACGGCCTCGGCGTCGTCGAGGCTCGACAGGAGCGCATGCACCGCCTTCGGCGCCTCGCTCGCTCCGAGCTTCGCGAGCGCGAACGACCGCACGGCAACGTGCGGGCTCTCGCGGAGCCCGAGCAGGAACGTCTGGTCGCCCTTGCCGAACGGGTGCGACTCGAGGAGGTCGAGCGCCGGCCGGACGACGCGCTGGAAGTCGGCGTCGGAGAGCATCGGCGCGATCTTCGCGAACTCCTTCGCCTGGAGCTTCTCGTGGCGGAGGCATGCCGCGAGCGCGCGCAGCGCCTCCGCGCGGAGCTCGGCGCTGTCGCCGCGCGTCGCCTGCGCGAGCAGCCAGACGCGCGCCCCGGCGAGCCCGAGGTTCGCGAGCGTACGGATGACGGCGGTCGTCGCGGTCGGACTCGCCGTCACGCCCGGTCGGGTCGCGGCCGCGAGCACGTGCTCGAGGAACTGTCCGCGCCCCTTCTCCGTGAGGTCGCGGGTCCGCTTGTGGAGCGACTCGACGGCGACCCGCACGAGCTCGTGGTCGCCGCGCGCCGCAAGCTCGAAGAGCGCCCGCACCGCGGGGCCGGTCCCGATGCCGCCGAGCACCTCGACGGCGCCGGGCAGCCAGGTGCGCGGCGCCGTCTTGCCGAAGGCCGCGATCGCCGACACCGCCACGCCGCCGAAGTCGGCGACGAGGCGGAGCGCCCGCGTGCGGATCCCCGGATCGGGCGTGTCGAAGAGCGGCACGAGCGCCGGCAGCCCGTCCTCGGCGCGGAGCTTCTCGAACCAGCGCAGCGCGTACTCCTGGAGCACGGTCGGGCTCGCGACGGCCGCGGCGGCGACGGCGCGGGCCTGCGGCGCGGCGATCCCGAGCTCGGCGAGCATCATCATGGCGGCGGCCCGGCGCTCGAGGTTCTCCGGGCCGGCGGCAAAGGCGACGAGGGTGGCAGCGGTCTTGTCCATCGGGGCTCCGTCGGTAGAACTCGCAAAGGACGCACGGTCGCACGAAGTCACCCCGACCGCAATTTTCGCCGGTCCCGGTCCCGGCGACCGCGAGCGCCCGCCTCCCGCCGGTGCGGCTCCCCGGCTTGCCGATCGGCGGGGGACCGCGCTATCTGCCCGCCGCATATGACTCCCACCGACACCCTGTGCACCATGGGACGGGCGGCGCTCTTCGCGCTCGTGGTCGTCCTCGCGGCCTGCTCGAAGCCGACGCTCCCGGGCGACCTCGAGGTGGCCGACATCACGACCGGCCGCGAGCTCGCCCCCGACGGCGGCATCAAAGAAGACGCGCGCACGAACATGTTCTGGGCGACCGACACGTTCTACGTCTCGGTGCGGACCAACGGCTCGGCGCAGAACGTGACGATGACGGCGCGCTGGTCGGGGCCGGAGAACGCCAAGGCGGAGGTCAGCAAGACGCTCTCGCCGAAGGGACCGACGACGACGACGCTCGAAGCGCCACCGCCCAACGGCCGCTGGCCCGCCGGCGACTATACGGTCGAGATCCTGGTGAACGGCGGCTCGCAAGGGATCCGCGAGCTGAACGCGCGCTGACGTCGGCGCGCGCCGGTGCCCGCCCGATCGCCGCCGGACGCCCGCGAGCGCCACGGAGCCGGCCGCTCACGCCGGTCGAGGCACGAGCGGACCGGCGGCCTTCAGCGACCCGCGGAGGCCGCCGAGCAGTCCTTGCGGCAGTTCATGAGGCGGGTGTTGCATTCGCCGCCCCGCTTCGACTCCCGCACCCGGCATTGATCGTACGCATCCCCGCACTGCTTGAGGCACGGCGTCATCCCCGGTTGCTCGCACTGGACGAAGAAGCATCCGAGCGTCGCCCAAAAGCCGCGCTCGGCGGGCTGCGGGTGAGCCGCCGCCGCCGGCGCCGCCGCGGCCGCGGCCGGGGCGGCAGCCGCGGGAGCCGCCGACGCGGGCGCGATCGCCGCCGGCGGCACGGCTTCGCCGCGCGCCGGCACGCTGCCGGCGGGATACTCGGCCGCGGGGACCGGACGCTCGGCCGGCGCGACGACCGGGGGCGGACTGATCGGCGCCGGGGCGGCCGCGCCCTCGATCCGGAGGCCGCGCTTCACCTTCTTCGGCGGCGTGGCCGCCGCGGGTGCGGCCCCCGACCCGCCGCCCTCCGCCGCCGGCGCGCCCGCCGCGACCGCGGGCTCGGGCGGCTTCGGACACGCCTGCTCGCAGCGCACGTCGTCCGCGGCGCAGTTCCCGCCGCGTTTGTTCTCGGGGCGCCGCAGACACTTCTGATACGTCTCCTGGCAGCGGTCGATGCAGCGCTGGTGGCTCATCGCCGTCGGGACCGCGGGCTCCTCGATCGTCACGAACGGGCACGCGTTCTTACAGCGGACGATGTCGATGTCGCAGCGCCCGCTCGCCTTCGGACCCGTGTCTTTCCGACATTGCTCGAAAGTGAAGTTGCAGATCTCGAGGCACTTCTCGCTGCGCTGCCGCTGCGCCTCGGCGGCGTTCGCCGCAGATCCCGACGCGAGCAGCACCGCTCCCGCCACCACCGCCGCCACGATTCGCATGCGAGTGACGTACCAGCGACCGTCCGGGTCGGCAAGGACCGTGCCGCCGCCGCCCGCGCGGATCAGACCAGCACGACGCGGTCGAGCCGAAGCGCCTCACCGAGTGACCACGCCTGAAACGGGCAGCCGCGCGGCGTATGCGGCGGGTCGCCGTCGGCGATCTCCGACACGTGGCCGAGGCCGGCCTCGTCGAGATGACGCCAGAGCGGCGCGAGAAAGCGCTCACGCGCGGCGCGCTTCGCTTCCGGCGTCTCCCCGCGCACGCGCACCCACGCTTCCACGAAGGCGCCGAGCAGCCACGGCCACGCCGTGCCCTGGTGATACGCGCCGTCGCGCGCGCGAACGCCGCCCGCGTAGCGCCCGACGTAGCCGGGCTCGCCGGGCGCGAGCGAACGGAGGCCGAGCGGCGTCAGGAGCCGGGCCGCGACCGTGTCGACGAGCCGGCGCGCGCGCGCGCCGTCGAGGAGGGCGAGCGGCAGCCCGCCGACCGCGAAGATCTGGTTCGGACGGCACGCCGGATCGACGACGCCCGGGCGATGATCGCAATCGACGACGTCGAAGAGCCCCCCCGCTTCTTCGTTCCAGAAGCGCCGGAGGAAGCTCGCGTGGCCGCGCGTGAAGAGCTCCCGCCAGCGCTCGGAGGTGCGGCTCCCGACGTGCAGCGCGTTCAACCAGAGCGCCTGGACCTCGACGGGCTTCCCGATCCGCGGCGTGACCACCCGGTCGCCGACCTTCGCGTCCATCCACGTGAGCTGCACGCCCGGCTCGCCCGCGGCGAGCAGCCCGTCGGCGTCGGCGCGGATCCCGAAGCGCGCGCCGGCGGCGTAGCCGGCGAGGATCGCGTCGCTCGCCGCGCGCAGGCGCGCCCGCTCGTCCGCCGGTGCGGGAGCGCCGGCCGCGGCACGCGCTGCGACGTAGTCGTGCGTCGCGATCACGTACCAGAGGGCGGCGTCCACCGTATTGTACTCGGGCGCACCGCCGCGCTCGGGAAAGCGGTTCGGCAGCATGCCGCCGCTCACCGCGTCGGTCCACGCCCGCAGGATGCCGCGCGCGTCGTCGAACCGTCCGGTCGCGAGGCAGAGGCCGCGGAGCGCGATGAATGTGTCGCGGCCCCAGTCGCCGAACCACGGGTAGCCGGCGACGATCGTGCGGCCCGCGCCGCGCCCGACCAGGTACGCGTCGGCGCTCCGCTCCAGGCGGCTCGCGAAGGCGGCACGCCGGCGGCGCTCGACGGTGCGGAGCTCGCGCGCGCGCGCCAGCGCCGGGCGCGTCGCGTCGGCCGGCTCGTCGCCGGCGACGGCAAGCAGCAGCACCGCCTCCCCGCCCTCGAGGTCGAAGTGGAAAACGCCCGGCGCCGCGAGGTCCTCGATGCAATCGAGCCCGCGCGCGCGCTCCTCGGCGTAAAGGAAGCTCCGATACCAGTCGGGCTCGTGGACGTAGCGGCCGTTCGAGGTCGCAACGACCGCGGGAACGCCGGCATAGGGCTGCCAGCGCACGCGCTCGCCGGCAACCTCGGCCGCGAAGTCGAGGCTCGGATTCTCGTGGTGGAGCGCATGGTAGTCGCGCCCGGAAAGAAACGGCCGGACGCTCAGCGTGACCGGCGCGGGCCGATCGGCCGCCGGCGACGGGTGCGCCTGGCCGATCGCCGATCCCCGCGCGGCGAGCCGCCACGCCACCAGCACGAGCGCCGCGCCGTGGCGGGCGACGATCTCCTGCTCGACGACGGCGCCGCCCTCGAGGCGATAGGTCCAACGCGGCCACGGCTCGGACGCGAAACCGACGAGCCGCCGCGCGCCGTCGGGATGCACGACGTCCGGCGCGTAGCGCTGCGCGGAGAGCGCCTCCCGGCGCGCACCGACCGAGACCCACGCGTCGAAGCCGTTCACGAGCACCATGCGCCCGGTCGGCGGGGTCGTCGCCGGCAGCAGGAGCGCGTGGTAGCGGCGGGTCCGCACACCGGACACGGTGCCGCTCGCGAAGCCGCCGCGTCCGTCGGGCTCGAGCCACTCTGCGTCAGGACACGGCGATGACATTCTTGATGGCCCCGGCGGGCGGATCGCGGAGCAACTCCGTACCGTCGTCGATCGGGACGCGCCCGGTGAGCAGCGCGCCGAGCGCCTCCGGCCAGCGCGACTGGAAGATCGCCAGGTCGCGGATCGCCGCCTCGAAGTCGGCGCGGCTCGCGTTCACCGAGCCGAGCACGACCTGGTTCTTCAAGACGAGGTTCCGCATGAGGAGGTCGGTGTCGACCTCGACCGGCGCGCGCCGTCCAGGCACGCCGGTGAAGACGAAGACCCCATTCGCGCCGAGCACCGCGAGCACGTCGAACGAAAGCCGGGAGGCGCCGGTCGCCTCGTAGACGACGTCGATCGCGCCGACGCGCTCGGGCAGCGCCGCGACCTCGACCGCCTCCGCCTCCACGAACGTCACGCCGATGTCCCGCGCGATCCGGGCGCGCGGGCTCGCCGCGCCGCCGAGCGAATACACGAAGGTCTCGAAGCCGGCCGCGACGAGCGCCATGGCGCCGAGGAGCCCGACCGGACCCGCGCCGAGCACGACCGCGCGCTGGCCGCTCGCCGCCGCGCCGCGCGCCGCGCGCGCCCAGGGCAGTCGCTGCTGCACGAGCCGCACCTGAACGAGCGCCTTCTCCGCGATCGTGAGCGGCTCGACCAGCACGCCGACGCCGCGGAGCGCGCGCGGCAGGGGATTCATCCAGCGCTCGTCGTCGACGACCGACTCCGTCATGAAGCCGTGGCGCCCCTTGATTCCGCGCTCGGTGTAGTCGCCCGTCGAGCAGAAGTCCTGGCGGCCCGCCGCGCACGCCAGGCATTCGGCGTGCGGGCACGGACGCCGCACCATCGGCACGACGAGATCGCCGATCGCCACGCGCGTCACCGCCGGCCCGACCTCGACCACCTCGCCGAGCGACTCGTGGCCGATGACGAGATGATCGTTGCCGGGTGGCGGCGTCCCGTACTTGAAGGCACAGAGCTCCTTGTCGGTGCCGCAGATGCCGACGTCGAGGATGCGGACGCACACGTCGGTCGGCGAGGCGAGGCGCGGCGCGGGAGCCTCGATCAGCTCGACCGCGCGCCGTTCGGGAAAAATGGCAATCGCTTTCATGGCCCGGGTCATCCTCCTCGCGCGCCGGGCCCGGACCCCGCCCCGGCCCTGACCTCCGCGTCCTGCGCTTCCCGCCGCGCCAGGTACTCCATGCCGCGCACCGCGAGCGCGGTCCACCCGGTCTGATGGCTCGCACCGACGCCGCGTCCGTCGTCCCCGTGGAAGTACTCGTGGAAGAGCACGAGGTCGCGCCACGCCGGGTCGTCCCGGAAGCGCGGGTCGTCGCCGTGGCAGGGCCTCCGGCCGGCCGCGTCCGGCAGGAAGATCGCCGTCAGACGCCGGGTGAGCTCGCGCGCGACCTCGGAGAGGTTCAGGAAGCGGCCGGATCCCGTCGGGCACTCGACCTTCAACGTGTCGCCGTAGAAGTGGTGATAGCGCTCGAGCGCCTCGACCAGCAGATAGTTGAGCGGCATCCAGATCGGACCGCGCCAGTTCGAGTTGCCGCCGAAGAGGGCGGTATCCGACTCCCCCGGCGTGTACGCGACGCGATGCTCCTCGCCGCCCGCGCGCAACACGAAGGGGTGCTCCCGATGATGGCGCGAGAGCGACCGGACGCCGTAGGGCGAGAGGAACTCGCGCTCGTCGAGGACGTACGCGAGCACCCGCTCGAGGCGCGCGCGCGACGGGATGGCGAGCAGGCGGAGACCCTGGCCGGCGTCGCCGGGCGACTCGAAGTAGGAGATGTACTTCGCGAGATCCTGCCGGTTCTCGAGGAACCAGCGCATGCGCTTCGCGAAGCCGGGGAGGCTCTCCACGATTTCGGCCTCGAGGTTCTCGGCCGCGAAGAGCGGAATGATGCCCACCATCGACCGGATGCGGAGCGGAATGTTGCGACCCTCGAGGTGCAGCTGGTCGTAGTAGAAGCCGTCCTGCTCGTCCCAGAGGCCGCTCCCGCCGAGGCTGTTCATGGCGTCGACGATCGCGATGAAGTGCTCGAAGAACTTCGACGCCAGATCCTCGCAGGCGGGGTTGTCGCGCGCGAGCTCGATCGCCATCGAGAGCATCGTCGTGCAGTAGAAGGCCATCCACGCGGTGCCGTCGGCCTGCTCGAGGCGCCCGCCGGTCGGCAAAGGCCGCGAGCGGTCGAAGACGCCGATGTTGTCGAGGCCGAGGAAGCCGCCGCCGAAGATGTTGTTGCCCTCGACGTCCTTCCGATTCACCCACCAGGTGAAGTTGATGAGGTGCTTCTGGAAGACGCGCGAGAGGAACAAGCGATCGCGCGCGCCGCGCGCGCCGGTGATCTTGTAGACGCGCCAGGCCGCCCACGCCGAGACGGGCGGGTTCACGTCCGAGAACGCCCACTCGTACGCGGGCATCTGGCCGTTCGGGTGCGTGTACCACTCGCGCGACATCAGCACGAGCTGCTCCTTGGCGAAGTGCGGATCGACGGTCGCGAAGGGAAGCATGTGGAACGCGAGGTCCCACGCCGCGTACCAGGGATACTCCCACTTGTCTGGCATCGAGAGGACGTCGCGGTTGTAGAGGTGGCGCCAGTCGCGGTTGCGGCCGGTGATACGCGCCGGAGGAGGCGGCGGCTGCGCGGGGTCGCCGTCGAGCCAGTCGCGCACGACATAGTGATAGAACTGCTTGGTCCAGAGGAGACCCGCGTAGCCCTGGCGGGCGACACGGCGTTCCTCGTCGCCGAGATTCGCGGGCGCGCGGTCGTGGTAGAAGGCGTCGGCCTCGCGGAGGCGCGCCTCGAAGACGGCCTCGAAGGCGCGCCCGAAAGGCGTCCGCGGCGCCTCGTCGGTCGAGGCGAGGCGCGCCCGCAGGCAGACGCTCGTCCGCGGCGGCACGTCCAATCGATAGTGCGCCGCCGCCTTGGTGCCGAAGGCCCCGGGGTTCACGGCGTCGCGCCGGCCGTCCACGACGAAGGCGTGGAACGCGTCCTTCACGTAGGGGCTCGCGTTCGTCCCCTTGAACAAGCGCGCATGGTTGGTCTCGTTCTCGGTGAAGAGAAGCTCCGGCGCGCGCCCGTCGTGGGGCTCGACCCAGAAGCGCATGCGCTCGAGCGAGGGGTGATCGGCCTCGACGACCCCATCCTTCAGCCCGCGCATCCTGCCCTTCGGCCAGTAGCCCTCGCCCGACCGGCCCCACGACCAGGTGTTGCGGAACCAGAGCGTCGGCAGGAGGTCGAGACGCGCGGCCTCGGGTCCGTGATTCGCGACCGTGATGCGGATGCAGAGGTCGTTCGGTCCGGCCTTCGCGTACTCGACGAGCACGTCGAAGTAGCGGCGCTCGTCGAAGACGCCGGTGTCGGCGAGCTCGTACTCGGGGTCGGCGAGGCCGCGGCGCCGGTTCTCGGCGACGAGCGCCGCGTACGGGAAGGGCGCCTGTGGGTACTTGTAGAGCGCTTTCATGTAGGAGTGGGTCGGCGTCGAGTCGAGGTAGAAGTACTGCTCCTTCACGTCCTCGCCGTGGTTCCCCTCGGGCCCGGCGAGCCCGAAGAGCCGCTCCTTCAGGATCGGATCGCGGCCGTTCCAGAGCGCGAGCGCGAAGCACAGCCGGCACTCGCGGTCGCAGACGCCGAGGAGCCCGTCCTCGCCCCAGCGATAGGCGCGGCTTCGGGCGTGGTCGTGCGGGAAGTAGTCCCAGGCGGTCCCGTGCTCGGAGTAGTCCTCGCGCACCGTCCCCCACTGGCGCTCCGAGAGGTACGGCCCCCACCGCTTCCAGTTGCGGATCCGCTGCGCGTCTTCGTCGAGGCGGGTCGCCTCCGCCATCGCGGTCGTGTCCACTCGCGTCGACCTCCTCATCACGGGGATCACGCGGAGTGCGTGTCCACCCGGTCCCGTAGCATCGTCGGGACGGAAAAGCCGAGCGCCGCGGCGGCGCAGCCAGCGGCGGGTGTGGGATGACGGTCGGAGCGCTCGGATGCCCGCCGCCTCCCCGCAGGGGGAGCCGTGCGACGCTCCGACGCGCGCGGCGCGCCGCGCGACGTGCTACACGGCCGGGATGCCTTCCACCCTCGCCGACCGCCTTCGGATGCTCTTTCCCGACGCGTCGGGCGTGAGCCGCAAGGACTGGCTCGCGCGCGGACGGGTCACCGTGAACGGCGCCGTCGTCCGCGACGGCCGCGCGGAGGTCGCCGCCGCCGACCGGATCCGGCTCGGGGCCGAGACCGTCGCGCGCGTCACCCTCCCCCGGGCGCTCCGCCCGATCCACGAGGACGACCACATCCTCGTCGTGGAGAAGCCCGCGGATCTCCTCACCATCGCAACCGAGACGGAGCAGGACCGGACCGCGTATCGGATGGTGTACGGCTACCTCGCGTCGAAGCGGCCGCCGGTCCGCCCCCTCATCGTCCATCGCCTCGACCGGCAGACCTCGGGCCTCCTCGTGTTCGCGAAGTCGGTTGCCGTCAAGCGCGACCTCCAGCAGCAGTTCGCCGCGCGGACGGTCACGCGCGAGTACGTCGCCGTCGTCGAGGGGGGCGTCGCCCGGGACGCCGGCACGCTCGAAGACCGCATCGTGCAGAGCAGCGCGCTCCGCGTCCGGCGCGCGCGCGGCCCGGAGGAGGGCGCGCGCGTCGCCGTCACGCGTTACCGCGTCCGCGACCGCGGCCCGAACACGACGCTGCTCGACCTGACGCTCGGCACCGGCCGGCGCCACCAGATCCGCGTCCAGCTCGCCGCCCTCGGCCACCCCGTCGTCGGCGACCGCACCTATCACGCGAAGACCGACCCGATCCGCCGCCTCTGCCTGCACGCGACCGCTCTCGGCTTCACCCACCCGGGCACGCGGAAGCCCGTCCGCTACGAAAGCCCCGCGCCGCCGGCGTTCGCGAAGGCGCACCGCCGGAGATAGGCGCCGCGTGACGGACGGCGCGCGAGCGCGCCCGCCTCCGTCCCGCGCCCTACCCTCGCATGTCCGGGTCGTCGAGCGCGAAGAGCCAGCGGCCGTCGGATTGACGCCGGACGATCTCGGTCGCTTTGCCCGTCAGGGGCGTCTGGCGACCGTCGGGCGTCGTGAGCGTCGCCCGCCAGTCGTGATGAACGACGGCCAGGTCCCTGCCGGCCGGGACGACGCGGAGCGCGCCCATGTCGATCGTGGCCTTCATGGCCGTCAGGCCGGAGAGATACTCCCGGATCGCGGCGTGCCCCTGGAGCGTCCCGGCGTCCTGCGTGACCAGGGTGGCGTCGGGCTCGTAGAGCGCGACCAGGCCGTCCAGGTCCCCGGCGTTCACCCGTTCGCCGAACAGGCGATCGACGTCTTCTGGAGTGGTGGCGTGCATGCCGGGGTTCGAACAGATTCACCGCCGCCGATCAACCGGGGCCCGGGACGCGCGAGTGCGCTCCCCGCCGCGACGTCGAAACCGCGCCGCGGTGGCAATGAAGCGCGCGGTGCGCTAGCGCGGCGCGATGGCGGTCCGCGGGTGAAGGAGCGCGCGGCGCGCAGCCGCGGACGCGGCGCGGCGCCGGCCGGGGAGCGCCGACCCGGGGCCTCGCGCGCGCTGCGAGCGGCAACGGGGCTCGCCCTGCTCGTCGCGGGCGGCGTGCTCGTGCGGCGGGCCGGCGGCGAGATCCCGCGCTTCGCGGCCTGGGTCGCCGAGCAGGGCGCGTGGGCGCCCATCTTCTACGTCGCCGGCTACGTCGTGCTCACGATCGCCTTCGTGCCGGGCGCCCTGCCGACCATGGCCGCCGGCGTGGTCTTCGGGCTCGGGCCGGGCACCGTCTACGCCTTCGTCGGCGAGGTGCTCGGCGGCGGCGGCGCGTTCTGGCTCGCGCGCTCGGTCGCGCGGCCGCTCGTCGAGGCGCGCCTCGCGCGCTCGCTCCTCTTCGCGACCCTCGATCGTGCGATCCGGCGCGAGGGCCGCCGCATCGTGTTCCTGCTGCGGCTGTCGCCGGCGATCCCGTTCAACGCGCTGAACTACGCGCTCGGACTCTCGACGATCCGCTTCGCCGACTACCTCGTGGCCTCGATCGGCATGATCCCGGGCGCCTTCCTCTACGTCTACTACGGGAAGCTCCTCGGCGACGTCGCCGCGCTCGCGAGCGGCGCGGAGGCTCCGCGCGACGCCGTGTATTGGACCGCGACGCTGCTCGGACTCGGCGTGACGATGGCCGTGAGCCTCGTCCTCGCCCGCACCGCGACGCGCGCGCTCCGCGAGGCGGGTGCCGACGCGGCGGCGCGACCGGAGCGCGGACCGTCGCCGCTCGCTTGACTGCGCGCATCGAAACGGGAAAGACAGCGCCCGCATTCGATCTCCCCGCATGGCGAACCCCACCGGACAAGAGATGCGCGAGGCCGTCGCCGTCGTCGCCGAGCGTCTGGGCTACGGAAAGCTCTACGACCGCCTGGTGCGGCTGAACGCGTTCGTGTCGCGCCGCCGTCCGCCCACGCCCGCCATCCTGGCGGATCGCCTCTACAACCTGAGCGGCGGCTTGCGTCGCAACGTGCCCGCGACGATCGCCTTCCACACCGTCTGGGCCGAGGCCGTCGGCCGCGCGATCGGCGAAGACCTCGACAAGACGCTCGAGGGCATCGCCGAGCGCATCAACGCGACCCTCACTCCGGACGAGCACGCCATCCAGCCCGACAAGCACGCCGACCTCGCGGCGGCGCTCGACGAGTACGAGCGCGCGCTGGTGGGCGTCGTCGGCCCGGTGGCCGCCCGGCTCGACATGATCATGAAGGCGGTGCCGGCCGTCGCCGACACGGTGCGGACGCGGCCGCTCCCGGCCGCGGCGGCGACCGGCGCGCCCGCGCCATCCTAGCAGCGCCGCGATGCCGCGCATCGAGGTCGGAGCCGTCGAGCTCGCCTACGACGAGGCCGGCGACGGCGAGGTCATCGTCTTCCTCAGCGGGACGAGTCTCGACCGCACCGCGTGGGGCTCGCAGGTCGCCGCCTTCTCCGACCGCTACCGCTGCATCACGATCGACAATCGCGACGTCGGCGAGAGCGCGCAGGCGAGCACGGGGTACACGCCGCGCGACATGGCGGCGGACGTGGACGGGCTGCTCAAGGCGCTCGACCTCCCCGCCGCGCACGTCGTCGGCCACTCGCTCGGCGGCGCCGTCGGCCAGGAGCTCGCGCTCGCGTCGCCCGACCGCGTCCGCACGCTCACGCTGATCGGCAGCTGGGCTCGCAACGACGAGTACACGCGCGCCCTCTTCCGCACCTGGAAGCGCCTGCGCACGACGCTCGACACGGCCGCCTTCCTCGAAGCGATGCTCCTGACGGGGGTCGGCCACACCTTTTTCGACTCCATCGGCCCCGCGCCGATGATCCAGCTCTTCCTGGACGCGCCGAACCCGCAGACTGCGGAAGGCTTCTGCCGCCAGGTCGACGCCGACCTCGCGCACGACACCCTCGACCGGCTCGGCAGGATCCAGCCGCCGACGCTGGTGATCGCCGGCGACGAGGACAAGATCTTCCCGGCGCACCACGCCCGCCAGCTCGCCGGAGGCATCGGGGCCGAGCTCCTGGTGATCCCGGGCGTCGGCCACAGCCCGGCCCTCGAGAACGCCGCCGCGGTGAACGCCGCGCTCGAGACGTTCTTCACCTCGCACTGAGCGCGCGCGAGCGCCGCACCACCCGCGAGACCGTCGGCCGCTGGACCTTGCGCGGTCATGTGCTAGGCGGTCGGGATTCACGTCGCCGCGAGGCTTCCGACCCATGACGAACCCCGAAACGATCGACCACCTCGTCATGCTCGCGGAAATGGGGCGCGAAGACCAGGTGCGGGACGCGCTCCGGCGCCTGCATCCCGCCGACGCGGCGGAGCTGCTCGACGCGGTCGAGAACGACGCCCTCCGGGCGCGGCTCTTCGCCCACCTCGACACCCCGCGGGCGGCCGCCGCGCTGAGCCTCCTCGGCGATCAGTCCCGCGAGACGCTTCTCGACACGCTCCCGGAGCAGCGGCTGCGCGCCTTCCTCGCCGCCCTCGAGTCCGACGACGCCGCCGACCTCCTCGCCGAGCTGCCCCGCGCCCAGGTCGAACGCCTCCTGCGGGCGATCCCGCCTCGGCTGTCCGCCGACGTCCGCGACCTCCTGCGCTACGATGAGGAGTCGGCCGGCGGCATCATGCAGCGCGAGTTCGTCGCGCTGCCCGCCGAAGCGACCGTCGACGACGCGATCGACGCCGTGCGCCGGCGCGCCGCCGACGTCCCCGACATCCACAACATCTTCGTCGTCGACGCGCAGCAGAAGCTGATCGGTGCGTTGCCGCTCCGGCTTCTGATCCTCGCGAACCCGCGTACGCCGCTGCGCAACATCATGCAGGCGGGCCCGGTCGTGGCGCACCCTGGGATGGACCAGGAGGAGGTCGCGGGGCTCTTCAGCAAGTACGATCTGCTGTCGCTGCCCGTCGTCGACGCCGGCGGCCGGCTCGTCGGACGCATCACCGTCGACGACGTCGTCGACGTCATCGAGGAGGAGGCCTCCGAGGACATCTACCGGCTCGCCGGGCTCGGCGATCAGGCGTCGGTGCACGAGTCCGTCCGCGACTCGGTCCGGCGCCGCCTCCCCTGGCTGATCGTCAATCTCGGCACCTGCTTCCTCTCGGCGAGCGTGGTCGCGTTCTTCGAAGGCACGATCCGGAGCCTCGCGATCGCGGCCGCCTTCATGACGATGGTCGCCGGGAGCGGCGGCAACGCGGGCGTGCAGACGCTCGCGCTCGTCGTGCGCGGCCTCGCGCTCGGCGAGCTGACGTTCCTCAACGCCCGGCGCGTCCTCGCGAAGGAGATCATGACGGGCGCGCTGAACGGCCTCGCGCTCGGCCTCGTCGCGGCGGTGTTCGCCTACCTGTGGAAGGGCGTGCCGCTGCTCGGCCTCGTCGTGTCGCTCGCCATCCTCGGGAACCTCTGCATTGCGGCGCTCGTCGCCGTGCTCATCCCGCTCGGGCTCAAGTGGTGCGGGATCGATCCGGCGGTGGCGTCGGCCGTCGTGCTCACGACCTTCACCGACTGCTGCGGCTTCTTCTTCTTTCTCGGCCTGCTGACGCTGCTGCGCTAGAGGCCGCCCCAAGCCCCCGCGCCCGGCCCCGCCGGCCGCGCCCCCGGGCGTACAGAAATCGTTCCGACCCGCACATTAATGGACGATCGACGGTGCGCCCTGCGACATTTCGCATGAGAAATCGCGGTCTCCACGCTTGGCCCGCATCCTGCTGTTTCCCCGGCAACGACAACGCGCAGCCCAAGGAGGGGCGGATGAGCCAGCACAAGACGGGTGAGGGAACGCGGAAGCCGGCGAAGCGGTTGCTCGCGACCGGGCGCAAGATCAACGGCACGTGGGAAGTGCGCACGTTCATGCGCGTCGGGGCCGCGAATGCGGCGGCGGGCAGCGAGACGTTCTGGGAGCGCTGGCGCTGGAGCAATCGGCACGCGAGCTGACGACGCGCGAGCCTGACGCAGGCACTGCGCGCTCGGCGCGGTGCGGTGGGGTGGTGGTGGAGACGAGAGGGCGCGCCCGAGTGAGCCGCACGGGGGGAGAACTCGCGCGGTCGTCGGCGGCCGATGAGTCCAGGCGGCCGAACGACACGCGCGCGCCCTGTCGTACGACGGACGACGACGTCGCGTTACTGGACGATCCCCTTGCGGACGGCGAAGCGCACGATCTCCGCGGTGTTGTGGAGGTCGAGCTTCTCCATGACGTGCTTGCGATGACTCTCGACGGTGTTGATGCTGAGCGAGAGGATGCGCGCGATCTCCTTGTTGGTCTTGCCTTCGGAGATGAGCTGGAGCACCTCGCGCTCGCGGGCCGTCAGGCGTGACAACCCGTCCTCGTCCGCCGTCGATCCCGACTCGTTCAGATACCCGGCGAGCAGCACCTTCGAGACCGAGGGGCTGAAGTACGAGCCGCCGCGCGCGAGCGATCGGACGGCCTTGACGAGGTCGAGGTCCTCGGAGTCCTTGAGGAGGTATCCTTTCGCCCCGGCCTTCAAGCCCTGACGCACGTACACGTCGTCGGCGTGCATCGAGAGGAGGAGCACGCTCACGCCCTCGGTGCCCTTCAGGATCTGGCTCGTCGCTTCGATGCCGTTCAGGCCCGGGAGCCCGATGTCGATGACCACGACCGTCGGCCGCAGGCGCTTCGCGGCCTCGACGGCGCCGTGGCCGTCGTCGACCTCGCCGACGATCTCGATCTCGGGGTCGGATTCGAGGATCTTGCGCAGTCCCTGGCGGACGACGGTGTGATCCTCGGCGAGAAGCACGCGCGTTTTCGCCATCGGTCAGTCCTCCCTGTGCGCGATCCTCGGTGCCGACGCCGGCGTAGCGGGCCGCCCACGGAATGGCGACGGCAGCGTCTCCTCACGCGACGACGGGATGATCGTCCGTCAGGCTAAACCGCAGGGCATGCGGTTTCAAGGCGAATCGCCGAGGCCGCGCCCGGCGAGCCGCGCGCCGCGCCGCTTCCCGAGCTTCGGGGCGAAAGCCGGGTCAGTCGTCGGTGGCGAGGTCGAGATCGTCGTCCGAGACCAGGTCCGCGTCGTCGACGAGCTGCTGCTCCCCGAACTCGTCGATCGCCACCGTGCGGCGCTCGCCGCCCGCGTCCTGCGCGCCGCCCCCCTCGCTCGCCGGAATCACGAGCGCGAAGGACTGCTGCACCTCGTGCGCGTAGACGACCGGTTCGGCGGCGCCGCGCTGGCCGACCGCGAGCCGCTGCTGGAGCTGGAGGATCGCCGCGTCGCGCTCCGCGAGCCGACGCTCGAGCTGCGTGGCGCGGATCTCGTGGTGGCGGAGCATGCCGATCTCGCGAACCGCTTCGGTCAGCCGCTTTTCCAGGCCGCTTCGCTCGCGCTGGAACTTGCTCCTGAGCGCCACGACCTCCTGGCTCTCGGCAGCGGGAGCTTTGGCTGCGCGCGCCTTCGGCGCCGGCGTCACGGGCGGGCGCTTCGGCGCCGCGGGCGCGCGCTTCGGCCTCGCGCCGGCCTTCGGGGCGGCCGCCGCCTTCGGCCTGGCCGCGCCCGGCGGCGTGGCGACCTTCACCCGCGCAGCCTTTGCCTTGCGGCCCTTCGCCGCCGACGCGCGCGCCGCGGGCTTCTTCGGCGCCGATTTCTTCCCGGCGTGGACATGCCCGCTGGCCTTGGCGCGCGGCGCGGCGGCGCGGCCCCCCTTCTTGCGCTTCGTCGTCGCCATCGCTCGCCTCCTCAAGCCTCGTAGACCTCCGGTTCGCCGAGCGGGCGCGTCCGCCAGCGCTTGTGCGTCCAGAGCCAGTGATCGGGATGGTCGCGGATCATCGATTCGAGGACGGCCGTGCAGCGCTGCGTGAGCTCGCGGGCCGCCGAATCGGCGTCCGCCATAACCGGAAACTCCACCCGAGGCAAGAAAACGACGTGATGCCGCGCGCTCGTTCCGTCGCGCACCAGGAACGCGGGATAGATCGGCGTGTCGTTCCGCAACGCGATCCGCGCCAGACCGTCGCTCGTATTCGCGGGCAGGCCGAAAAAGTCGACGAAGATGCCCGCACGACGCGACTGGTTCTGGTCGAGCGGCAGCACCACGATCGACCGCTCCTTCAGGGCCCGCAAGACGGCGCGCGCCGCCTCCTGTTTGCGGAAGAGCCGGGTGCCCCCGCCGCTCCGCAGACGCTCGATGTACCCGTCCACGAGCGGGTTCTTGATCGTCTGGTGCACGAGCGACACC
Organism: Deltaproteobacteria bacterium; assembly: GCA_020852955.1. Lineage (GTDB taxonomy): Bacteria > Desulfobacterota > Binatia > UTPRO1 > UTPRO1 > UTPRO1. The sequence continues at coordinate 21,853 of JADYZW010000011.1, forward strand.
GGGTACCCGAGCAGACCGTACGCGTACGCGAACATCTCCCAGTTGCCGAAATGTCCGGTGAGGATCATCACTCCGCCCGACTGCAGACGGGGAACGATCTCCGTGTCCCAGATGCTGCCCTCGTCGAAGCGAAGGGTCTCTCCGAGATTCCGTGCCGTCAGCTCCGGCAGGTGCGCACACTCCGCGACCATGCGCCCGAGGTTCCGGTAGCTCGCGGCGAGGATCACCGCGCGCTCCGCCTCACTCTTCTCGGGGAACGCGATCGCGAGGTTGCGGAGCCCGATCCGCCGGAGCGGCCGCGCCACCCGGATCACCAGCGCCGCGACTGCGGCCGCGAGGCGCATCGCGACCGCGAGCGGCAGCGCGCCGAGCGTGTCCGTGACGAGACGCAGCCCGACGTACTCGAGTCGATGGCGAAACCGCCGTCCGCGTCGGCGCGACCGAGGCACGGACGCTAGAACGCCGGAGCGTTGGCGACCGAGAAGCCGAAGGTCGCGCGTTCCTTGCGCTCGAGCTCGACGAACACGCGGCGGAGGTAGCGCGAAAGCGCCCGCTCCTCGACCACGATCGTGAGCGCGAGCAGCCGTTCGAGCGTCCGCGGGATCCCCTGCGCGTCGCCATCGTCGTCCATCCGCTGCAGGAGCCTCATGCGCAGCGCCGCCCCCGCAGTTCCGCGTCGCGGTAGTAGCTGAACCGCGTCACCAGTCGGGCCGCCGGCACGGGGCGCTTATAAGGGAGGTGCTGCTCGGAGACAATCGCCGCTCCGCGTCAAGGAAACTGCGCCGTTTCGGTGCGAAATTTCTTGCCCGCCGATTCCCAATCGTGTTAATCGCGACCGCGTTTCGGCGTGCGCGCGAGCTCGGTCACGCGTACGAGGCGCTAGTCAGGAGGATCTCGTGCCCACTGGAAAAGTGAAGTGGTTCAACGCGCAGAAGGGTTACGGCTTCATCACCGGCGACGACGGTCAGGACGTATTCGTGCACTACTCCGCGATCGCCGGCTCCGGCTTCCGGTCTCTCCAGGAGGGCGAGAGCGTCACCTTCGAGGTCGCGCAGGGACCCAAAGGCCTCCAGGCCGCGAACGTCACCAAGCCGGGCTGATCCCCGCACCGCAACGTCGCGCGGCACCGCGCGCGACGCTCGTCACGAAAACTCGATCAACACCTTGCATTGCGTGCTCGGACGCTCGAGCGCGTGGAACGCCTCGGGGACATCCGCCAGGTCGATGACGTCCGTCACGAGCGGCGCGGCATCGATGGCGCCGGTCGCGAGCGCGTCGAGCGCCTCGGCGAACTCGGCGCGGCCGTACGCGAGCGCGAACGCGAGCTCGAGCTCCTTCATGATGCCGACGAGCGGGAAGATCTCATCCGTCTCCGCGCAGGCGCCGAGCACCACGACGCGCCCGTGGCTGCCCGCGAGCAGCATCGCCGCATTGATCGTCCCCTTCACTCCGACGCACTCGAACACGAGCTCCGGATCGACGCCCCCGGCGAGCGAACGGAGCGCCGCCGCGGGATCCTGCGCCGTCGGGTCGACGACGGCGTGCGCCCCGAGCCGCTCCGCGAGCGCGCGGCGGCCGGGCGACGGATCGGAGGCCACGATGCCGCGCGCTCCCGCGTGCCGCGCCCAGAGGATCGTCACCGCCCCGATCGGCCCCGCGCCCATCACGACGCAGGCGGTCTCGGGCCGCACGCGCCCGAGCCGCACCCCGTGGAGGCCAACCGCGAGCGGCTCGACGAGCGCCGCCTGCCGCATCGTCACCGCGTCCGGCACCCGTAGCGTGTGCGCCGGCTGCACCCGCACGAGCTCCGCGTAGGCCCCCGGCAACGCCCCGATCCCGATCGGCCGCGAGCTCGGGCAGTGGTAGCCGTTGCCGCGCCGGCACCACGCGCACGCGCCGCAGGACATGTACGGAAGCGCCACCACCCGCTCCCCGACCTTCCAGTCCTCGACGCCCTCTCCGAGCGCCGCGATCTCGCCCGCGAACTCGTGCCCCATGATCGTGTCGGGCGGCATCCCGATCCCGAACTTCGCCGCGTGCAGGTCCGACCCGCAGATCCCGCAGTCCCGAACGCGCAGCAGGATCTCGCCCGGCTCCGGCGCCGCGTCGGGAACGGACTCGAGCTTCAGGACCCCCGGCTCCTTCAGAACGACGGCGCGCATGGATTCCGTGTGTAGTCCGGCCGCGGACGATTGACCATCCGCGTGCGAGCCTCTATGGTCTCGCCCTCACCCGCCGTTCCACCCACCACGCCACCCTAGCTCAGCTGGCAGAGCAACCGATTCGTAATCGGTAGGTCGAGGGTTCGAT
>JADYZW010000012.1 GCA_020852955.1 Deltaproteobacteria bacterium
AGCCCTTCAAGTGGACGAAGACTGCCGACGAGATCCTCGAGAAGATGCGGCGCTTCGGTATCCGCACGCAGCAAGTGCACGGCCAGTAACCGGACTTTTGCTAGGAATCACGAATCCAGGGGACTAGAGCCCGGCCGCGCAGCGGACCGAGCGTCTCCAGAGACCACAACGCATCGCGCATGCCGCCGGCGCGCGACCGCGCGACGCGCACAATCGCAGGCGGCAGCCCAAACCCGGCGTGCTAGCTTGGTCGCGCCCCCCCGATGGCGACGGCTCCGACAGGACTCAGCCGGATCGTCCGCGATCCCGCGCCCGCCGTTCCGGCACACACGCCGAGCGGCGCCATCGAAGCTCCGGCGCTCGCGGCAGTGGTTCGCATCGTCGAGTTGCAGCTCCGGCAGGTTCCGCTCGACACGCTGACGGCGGACGCCCTTCCGGCGATGCTCGATCTCTTCGAAGCGCCGGCGGGCGCGCTGCTCCTTTACCGCCGCGAAGACGCGGTCCTCACGCTCGCCGCCGCGCGCGGGCTCGCGGTCGCGGGCGCCGAGGCCCTCGGGGTGCTGCGCTGGGGTGACGAGGCAACCTCGGAGATGCCGCTCCGAGCGCTCGTCGATCGTAAGATCTACGTTGTCGCCGCGCCCGCGGAAGATCCGTTCATCCGGCGCTTGATCGACACGCGCCAGCGCCGGCCGGTCTCGTCGGTCGCCGCCGTTCCGCTCTATCGCTGGCACCTGCCGGTCGGCGTGCTGCTCGTCCTCGGCGGCGCCGCACCGCTCGCCTCCGAGGCCCTGCGCGCGCCCGGCTTCGCCTATGCCGTTCTGGCGCTCGCGCTCTCGACCATGATGTGGGCGCGGGAGGAGCGCGGGGCGACGCCGCTTCCCGCCTCCGACGTGGCGCCACCGCCGCTCGAGTGCGCGCCATGGGTCGATCGCCGCGAGCGCGCGGAGGCCGCAGGCGAGCGCCGCACGACGAATGCCGCCGAGCGCGCCGAGGACCGCTCCGCGCTCGACACGATGCTGCGGGAGCTGCGCGGCGTCGTGGCGCGCATGGACGTGGAGCGCCGGGAGACGGCGCGCGAGCGGGACGCACTCACCGATCGCCTCGCGAGCTACGAACAGGAGCTCCTGCGCCTCGCCGCGCAGCTCACGACCACCGAGGCGGACCGCAACCTCCTCGCATCGCGACTCGCGTCGCTCGAGGAGCTGCTGGCGGCGAAGCGCTCGGCCGGCGCCGTCGACCAAGCGTCCCCGGTCGCCGCGGTCGCGGCGCCGGCGACGGCGCCCGCCGCGCCCGCGCCGCCGTCGGCCGTGGCGCCCGCGACGGGGCCGGAGCCCGCGCCGCCACGCGCCCCGCTGCCGGACTCGGGCGATCCGCCGGAACGCCACGTTCTCGAGGCCGACCCGATCCTTCGCGACCGCATCCAGGCCGCGCTCGCAAGCGCGGTCCCCGTGGACCGCGGCGGCCTGGCGGTGGTGAACCTCGCGGGCTGCGACCGCGATCGCATCGACGGGATGATGGCGGCGAACAGACCCGGCATGCCGCTCGTCGGCTACGCGGCGGATGCCGAGCGCGGCCGCATCCTCGGTCCGCTCCGCTGCTTCGTGACCCCGCCGAGCGCCGCCGAGATCTCGGCCGTCGTCGAGGGCGCCGGCCGCGGCAACCGCCGCACGATCCTCCTCACCGAGGACATCGACGGCTTCATGGAGGCGAAGGCGGCGCTCGTGAAGGCGGGGCATTCCGTCTCGATGGCGTGCGACGAGAAGCAGGCCCTCGATCTCCTCGCGATCCTGCGCCCCGACACCGTCATGATCGACGTACGGAACGCCGGCCAACCCGCCGCCGAGTTCCTCGACGCGCTCGGCCCCGAGAGCGGCCGCGTGCTGACCATGATCGTCCACGGCGACCCGACCGGAGCCTCGCTCGGCCGTATCGCCGAGCAGATGCTGCGGCCGTCGGCCCTCGACGTGACCGAGCTCGCGAAGGTCTGCCGCAACGCCCTGCCCGACGCGAGGCGCACGAGCGCCGCGTCCGCGCGGCGCTGATCAGGGCGCCGCGTCCCGCCCGGGAACGAGGCGCAGCTCCACGCGGCGGTTGCGCGCCCGGCCGTCGGCGGCCGCGTTCGGCGCCACCGGACGCGCGTCGCCGTAGCCGGCCGCGAAGACGCGGCTCGTGAGCGTCGCATCGTCCGCGGCCAGCGCGTGCGCCACGCGCGCGGCTCGCGCGAGCGAGAGGTCGAGGTTCGAGCGGAACGGTCCCGCATGCAACGGTCGGTCGTCGGTGTGCCCCGAAACCTCCACGACGAGATCCGGACGCGCCGCCACGAGCGCACGCACCGCGTCCAGCACCGCGCCGGCGTCGGGGAGGAGATCCGCGCTGCCGGAAGCGAAGCCGATCGTGTCGCTGATCGAGAGGATGACCCCGCCGCCCTTGACGGCGACGCGCACTGCCTCCTCGAGCCCCTCCGCGGCGACGAAGGCCTCGAGCTCGGTCGCGAGCGAGCGAGCCGGCGCCGACGCCGACGCGGCGACCGTCCCGGAGACATCGCCGGCCGGAACGGCCCCTGCCGTCGGGGCCGCGCCACGCGCGCCGGGGCCGGTGGCGGCCGGGAGCGCCGCCGACCGAGTCGGCGAGGCGAGCCCGGCGACTGCGGGCGGCTCGTCGAGGCGCGCCAGGGAGAGCGCGTCCGGACCGCGACGCGGCGGCGCCTGGACGTCGGACGCGGCGCGCGCGGCCGATCCCACCGCCCCGGACGACGCGCGCGGCGGCGCGAGCGGCGCGGCGCCGGCTCCGAGTGCCGCCGCCACCAGCACGAAGGCGAAGAGCTGCATCACGAGGTCACTGAACGTGACGAGCCAGCCATTCGAGTCCTCCTCGAGGAAGGACGCGCCGACGCCCGGCGAACGGGGGTCAGGCCGCACGGTCGGCGAGGGTCAGGGCGGCGGCGGAGGTCGCGCCCCGGGTCGGAAGTCCGAACGCCCCGCGCAGCATATGCTCGACGCGGGTCGGGTATTCCTTGCGCTGCACCATCAGGGCGCCGTCGGCGATCATCTGCATCGTCGCGTGGCGGCGCTCGAGGTGCGCGTGCAGCTTGGTCGCGAGCGGCAGCACGACGACGTTCGCGAGCACGGCGCCGTAGAGCGTCGTCGTGACCGCGATCCCGAGGCCCGGTCCGACGGCCGCGAGGTTCGTCGCGGCGCCGAGGTTGCGCAACAGGTGCGCGAGCCCGATCAACGTCCCGATCAGTCCGAAGGCGGGAAAGAGCTTCCCGAGCAGCTGCACGACCTGGCGCGCGGCCTCCCCCTCCGTCGATGCCCGCCGCAGTTCGCCCGCGAGCGCGGCCGCGAGCTCCTCGTCGTCACGCCCCTCGGTCACGAGCATGACCGCCGTGCGCAGGAACGGATCGTCCGCCTGCGCCGCCGCGCGCTCGAGCGCCGGCGTCCCCTCCAGGCGATGGATGCGCGCGTAGCGCTTGAGCGCCGCGACGACCTCGTCGGGATCTCCGGGCTCCTCGAGCGCCGCGTGCACGAGCCGCCACGCGCGCCCGATGCGCTCGCGGGAGAACGTCATCGCCGTCACCCCCAGACCGCCCCCGATGGTGATCGCGAGCGCCGTCGCATCGAGCAGCCCGACCCCCCCCGCCGCCATCGTGAAGACCGCCGCCCCGACCAACGAGGCCCCCTGCCGTCCACGGAGCCACGATCCATTCGCCATGTCCCGGAGAGCAGGTTCGATGCCAGCGGAGAACCCGGCGACCGAACCGCGTCCCGCGGCCGGGACGGGAAGAAACGTCCGACCGGCGGCGGCCGTTTCTGCCGCATGCGGGACCACCGCGAGCGCGGCGCCCTCGGGTCGAACCTCCGAGCCCTCGCTAACCGCCGGGGCCCCTCCCCCCGGCCGCCCGGGTCCGCGGCGGATCCTCCTCGGGAAGGTAGATCGGCGTCTGGTTTGCCGGGTAGCGGCCCTCGATCCCCTGATAGAACGCGCGGATGACGTCCATGTCGGCGCGTACGTCGCCCGTCGGGTGGACGACGGTGCCGATCCCCCCGGCCTTGCGGGTGTAGTCGAGGAAGGTGCAGAGGATCGGCACGCCGGCGCCGCGCGCGATGTGGTAGAAACCCGACTTCCAGTGCGCCGCCTTGTGGCGCGTCGCCGACGGCGGGATCACTAGGAAGAGCCGCTCGCTGCCGGCGAAGCACTCGACCACCTGGGCCACCATGTTGGTCCGGGCGCTCCGGTCGACCGGGATGCCGCCGAGCCATCGCATGAACCCGCCGAAGGGCGCGCGGAAGATCTGACGCTTGCCGAGCCAGGACGGCCGTACGCCGAGCCGATAGGCGACGGCCAGCATGAACGGCATGTCCCAGTTCGTCGTGTGCGGGTACGCGATCGCGACCGCCTTGATGCCGGGCGGCAGCGCTCCCTCGACCTTCCACCCGAAGAACCAGAGCCAGGCGCGTGCCAGCGCGCGCGCGAGCGGACCCGCGGCGGGCGAGGTCGTGACGAGCGGGGGGGGCGAGGCGGCTGGGGGCATCGTCATGACTGAGCATCTCCCTCTCGGATGGCTTGCAGGAACGCCGCCCCGTAGCGCGCGAGCTTCGCGGGCCCGACGCCCGACACGGCGCGCATGCCGACCTCGTCGGTCGGACGAATCGCCGCCATGCGCGCGAGAACCGCGTCACTGAAGACGATGTACGCGGGAACACCCTCCGCGTCGGCGAGCGAGCGGCGGAGCACGCGCAAGCGCTCGAACAACGCCGCATCGGCATCCGCGGGCCGCGCGCCCGCCGCGGCCTGCGCCGCGCCGGCGCCGGCGCGCTTCGCCTGTCCGGTCGCGCGCGCCGCGAGGAGCACGTCGCCGAGCGACTCGCCGCGACAGCGATCGCACGATTCGCCGCACGGCGAGATCGTCTCGTCGAAGGTGGCCACCAGGCGCTGGTGGCGGCAGCCGGGCGCATCGGCGAGCGCGAACATCGCCTTGGTCTTCGCGCGCGCGGCGTTCCGCACGGTCGCGTCCTCGATCGTGCTCTGCAGCCGCTCGTGCGCGATGACGTCCGCCCACGAGTACAGCAGGATGCAGTCGCTCGCGCATCCGTCGCGGCCGGCCCGACCGATTTCCTGCGTGTAGCTCTCGATCGAACGCGGCATCTCCCGGTGGATGACGTAACGCACGTTCGACTTGTCGATGCCCATGCCGAACGCGATCGTCGCGACCACGACGTCCACCGCGTCCCTGGCGAACGCATCCTGGTGACGCGCGCGCGCGTCCTCGTCGAGCCCGGCATGGTAGGGTAGCGCGCGCACGCCGTTCGCGGCGAGAAACGCCGCGAGGGCGTCGACATTCTTCCGACTCAACGCATAGATGATGCCGCTCTCGCCGCGCCGTCCCCGCACGTAGCCGAGCAGATCCTGCCGCGAGCCGCGCCCGTCGCCCTTCTTGTGCGCCCAGAGCCGGAGGTTCGCGCGGAAGAACGAGCCCTTGAAGCCGTCGGGCTTCACCATGCCGAGCTGCCGGATGATGTCGCCGGCCACCCGGCGCGTCGCCGTCGCCGTCAGCGCCAGCACCGGCACCCCACCGAGTTCCTGCTTCAAACCGCACAGGCGCCGATAGGCCGGTCGGAAGTCGTGCCCCCACTCCGAGATGCAGTGCGCTTCGTCCACGACCACGAGCGAAACCGGCATCCGCGCGAGCATCGTCCGGAGGCTGCCCTCGAGCCCTTCGGGGGCGACGTACACGAGCTCGTACTCGCCGGCGCGCAGCCTCTGGAGACGCTCGCGTCGGGTCTCGTAGTCGATCGACGAGTTCAGGACGGTCGCGCGGAAGCCGTACCGCGCGAGCGCATCGACCTGATCCTTCATCAACGAGATGAGCGGGCTCACCACGAGCACCGTGCCGGGCAGCATACGGGCCGGGATCTGGAAGGTCAGGGACTTTCCGGCGCCGGTCGGCATGACGCCGATGCAGTCGCGGCCGCCGACGACGGTCGCGATGATCTTCTCCTGACCGGGACGGAAGTCCTCGTAGCCGAAAACGCCGCGCAGGACTTCACGCGGATCCAACAGCGACGCTTGCCGGTGCGACTCGATCGCGGTCGTATAGAGGCATTGCGCGCGCGGCGCAACGCGGATAGTACCCCTCGGATTCTCGACGCCACCCCGCATTTCGAAAGGAGTCCCCGATGTTGCGTGTTCGAACCGCGTTGCTGCTGTGTGCGGCGCTTGCGTGCGCGATCCCCACGATCGCCGCGGCCCAGGAACTGAAGACCGATGACGACAAGGGCTTCTACGCGCTCGGCTTCAACCTGAGCCAGCAGCTCTCGATGCTGAATCTCACGCCCGAAGAGTTCGCCACCGTCAAGGCGGGATTCGAGGACGGCGCGCTCAAGAAGGAGCCGAAAACCGACGTCAAGGACAACTTCGCGAAGATGCAGCAGAAGCTCCGCGACCGCATCTCCGCGAACGCCACGGCGACCGCCGCGGCCGAGAAGAAGGTCGGCCTGGAGTACCGCGATAAGGCCGCCAAGGAGAAAGGCGCCACGAAGACGGCGTCGGGCATGGTCTTCCAGGAGATCAAGGCCGGCACCGGCGAGCAGCCGAAAGCGACCGACAAGGTGAAGGTGCACTACACCGGCATGCTCACCGACGGCACCGTCTTCGACAGCTCCGTGCAGCGCAACCAGCCGGCCACGTTCCCCCTGAACGGCGTCATCAAGTGCTGGACCGAGGGTGTCCAGCTGATGAAGGTCGGCGGCAAAGCCAAGCTGATCTGCCCCTCCGACATCGCCTACGGCGACCAGGGTCGGCCGCCGCAGATCAAGCCCGGCGCGACCCTCGTGTTCGACGTCGAGCTCCTCGAGATCGTGAAGTAAGCGCGGCGCCCGCGTCCGGTCGCTCGTCCGGACGCGGGCGTTCGCGCGGCGCTGCGGCTCACGAGGCGAGACGATCCGCGGCGCGTTCGACCGGAAAGGTGACCACGAACACCGACCCCGCTCCCACGACGCTCTCGACCACGATCCCCCCGCCAAGCAGCTCCGCGAGGCGCCGGGCGATGTGCAGCCCGAGCCCCACACCGCCGAACGTGCGCGTCGAGGACGCGTCCACCTGCCGGAACATCTCGAAGATCATCGACAGGTGTTCGGTCGCGATGCCGATGCCGGTGTCGCGGACGGTGAAGCGCACGGAGCGGTCGATTCGCTGCGCGGTCACGTCGACGGTGCCCGCACTGGTGAACTTGAGGGCGTTTCCGACCAGATTCTTCAGGATCGTCTTCAGCTTCACGCGGTCGCTCACGATCGCCACCCGATCTACGTCGTTCCGCCAGCGAAGCTGAACGCTCGGAGGCGTCAGCGCATCGAGCTCGTGCGCCAGCTCCGCGAAGAGCGGCTCGATCGCGACGGCGTCGAGCGTCAGGCTCTCGCGCCCGGCCTCGAGACGCCCCATATCGAGCGTCGCGCTCACGAGGTTCAGCAACTCGACGGACTGGGTCCGGATGCGTCCGAGGGTCTCGTCGAACGCGGGCTCGTCGATGAGGACGCTGCGGTCGGCCAGCATCTCCGTGTACCCCATGATGACGTTGATGGGCGTCCGAAGCTCGTGCGACATCGTCGCGACGAACTCCGACTTGAGGCGGTTCGCCGACTGGAGATCCGCGATCAAGCGGCGATTCTCCAGCGTCGTCGCCGCAACGTGTGCGATGCCGAGCGCGAGCCGACGCTGCCGGCTCGCGAAGGCGCCGCGACGTCCGACGTAGCCGACCGCGAGCACCCCGATGATCTGCTCGCCGCGGACGACGGGCGCGAAGAGCACGGAGGCCGCCGCGAGGCGGCGCAGCAGCGCGGCGGGGACCCACGATTGGTCGTCGGCGTCCCCGATCTCGATGAGCGCGCCCGGCTTCAGCGCCTGGAGCAGCGCCAGGCTCGTCGGCGGAAACTCGAGCTGCGCCAGCTCGGCCTTCACGTCCGGCGGGGAGCCGACGTTCGACGCGAGCCAGTACACGCAACGCTGTGGGTCGAACAGGTACAGGCTGCTCCAGTCGCAGCCGAGCGCGTCGCGCGTGAGGTCATTGACCTGGTCGAGCACGTCCGCTTGCCCGAGGTGCCGGCTCAGGGTCTCGCCGATTCGCGCGAGCGCCGCCGCGATCTCCGTCTCCTCCGTCTGGAGCGCAGCGTGGGTGAAGGCGTCGAAGCGATAGCGATCGAGAAAGAACGTCGCCCAGACCGAGGTCGTCGCGGCACCGAGCAGCACCGTCCCGGGAAACACCACGGCATCGGCGGTGACCAGGAAGGGCGCCGCCACCCCGAAGCTCGCGACCGCGCCAAAGGCGACCCCGACCTGGGCCGTCCACCCCCACGGACAGAGCACCGAGAGGAGGTTCAGCAGGCAGCCGAGAATGGTCGCGACGCGCTCCGCCTGCGCCCCCACCATCGCGTGATAGGCGCACACGCAGGCCATCTCGGCGGCGCCGATCCCGACCGCGATCGGCTCCGACCAGGCGTCGAAGCGTCGCAGGCGACCGAGAGCGACGCCGGCGATCGCGACACCGGCCTCCACGCCGTAGAGCAGCACGGCAAGCCGCATGCGCTCCGGGTAGTACACCGCCTCGAAGAACGTGCCGGCGCCCATGAACACGACGAAGAGGCTCATGGCGACCGCCAGACGTTGTCGCAGGACGGCGTTCGTCTCGGACCGGTAGGCGGCACGGGAAACGCGAGCATCGGACGCGGACTGGGCCACTCGCCGGTACACATCGACAGGTTCGCGAAGCCCCTTGAGTCCTAGCCCGTGGCCGGCCGGATCTCCTCCGGACCCGGGTACCGTCGGTTCGGCCAACCTGCTAGCACCGCCGAACGTCGTAACACCCGCCCGAGGACGCCCGATGTTCACACCCGAGCTCGCCCCCTACCTGCAGCCTTCCCCCTGCGTCGAAAGCGACGCCCCCGCCGTCCGCGCCTTCGCCGCACGCGTCACCGAGGGCGCGGCGAACGATCGTGAGCGTGCCGTCCGCCTCTTCTACGCGGTCCGCGACGAGATCCGATACGATCCGTACGGCATCGTCCTCACACCCGAGTTCCTCGGCGCTTCGAGCGTCCTCGCACGCGGGGCCGGCTTCTGCGTCGCGAAGGCGGTCGTGCTCGCGGCCGCCGCGCGCGCCGTCGGCATTCCGGCTCGCCTCGGCTTCGCCGACGTCCGGAACCACCTCACGACCGAGCGACTGCGCGCCCACATGGGCACCGACGTCTTCGTCTTCCACGGCTTCACGGAGTTGTTTCTCGGCGGCCGGTGGGTGAAAGCGACGCCGACCTTCAACCGATCCCTGTGCGACCGCTTCGGTGTCACGCCGCTCGAGTTCGACGGGATGTCCGACAGCCTGCTGCACCCGTTCGACGCCGCCGGCCAGCGGCACATGGAATACCTGCGCGACCGGGGGACCGGCGTCGACGTCCCGTTCGACGAGATGCGCGCCGTTTTCGCCGAGTACTATGCCGGACTCGCGGACGACGCCTCGCGCGGCGACTTCGAACGCGAAGCCGAGGCCGACCGCGCACGCGCCGGCGGCGGGTGGGATCCCGCGCTCGATGGCGTCCCGGCAGCGCGCCTGGTAGCGACGACGACAGCCATGGCGATTCCGACCCGACACGCACCCAACCTCCCGGGCAGCGGCATCCGGCTCGTCCCGGACATGCCGATCTGCCAGACCGATCTCCCGATCGACTGGTACCAGCCCGAGTTCCAGCCGTACGCCGAAGAGTATCTCGCCCTTCCCGACCGCCTTCCTGAGACGGTGCTGCCCTGGATGGACGCCTACATCCGCCCGGCGCTCGCCGCGCTCGGCGAGCGCGTGATGCTGCTCGCCCACTACTACATGGGCGGCGAGATCGTGAAGCTCGTCGAGCGCTATGGCGGACACATCGCCGACTCCTACCAGCTCGCGCTCCAGACCCAGCGCCACCCCGAAGTGAAGATCTTCGTCGAGTCGGCCGTTCATTTCATGGCCGAGTCGATCGCGATTCTCGCGCGCCCCGACCAGGACGTCTGGATCACCAACCCGAAGTCCGGCTGCACCATGGAGATGCTGGCGAAGGACTACATGGTGACGCCCGTGTTCGACGACCTGCACGCGCGCTACGGCGACGACCTGCTCGTGATCGCCTACATGAACACGTCGGGACGCGTGAAGGCGCTCGCGGGCCGGACGGGCGGCGCCGTCTGCACGAGCTCCAACGCCAAGGCCGTGGTGGACTGGGCGCTCCGGCAGAACACGAAGATCTTCTTCGTCCCCGATCGGCATCTCGGCGAGGTCGTCGCGGGCTGGTGCGGGCTCGGCCCGGATGCGCTCTTCCAGTGGCCCGGCGGCCTCGACGGCTCGGCGCAGTCGATCGCCGCCCTTCCCGCCGCCGAGCGCGAGCGGCTCGACCGCGCGCGCATGGTGCTCTGGGGAAGCTTCTGCGGCGTCCACACGGTCTTCACACCGGCGCAGGTCGCGTACTGGCGCGGCCGCGGTTACCGCGTCCTGGCCCACCCGGAGTGTCCGAAGGTCGTCGTCGACGTCGCGGACGGCGCCGGCTCGACGAGCTATCTGTGGAAGGCGATGACCGACGCCCGGCCCGGCGACAAGCTCGCCATCGCAACCGAGGGGCATTTCGTGCGGAACGCGCGCACGCAAGGCGCGCTCCGCGGCGTCGAGGTGGTCAACCTGGCCGACGTCCCGCGCGAGCAATTCGGAGGCATGGGGTGCGGGTGCGCGACCATGTCGCGGAACGACCCGCCGCACCTCGTCGCGATCCTCGATCTCCTGCGCCGGGGCGCTCCGCCCGACTTGAACCACGTGCTGCCGGGCGACGCCGTGAACGAGCACACGGGCACGCGCGAACGCTTGCCCGACGCCGAGCGCGCCGTCCTCATCCGCGACGCGCGGCGCGCTCTGGAGCAGATGATCGCGATCACCGAGCGCTAGACATCGGCGCGGGCCTTCCGCTTGCCGCGGGGCCGCGTACCGGCAGTGCGGCGGCCGCGCGTCAGGCGCGCCGCCGTCTTCGGGTGTACCGTGAGGACGGGCACGGTCGCGTGCCGCACCACCTTCTCTGCGACGCTTCCCATCAGGAGATGCCCGAGCCCGGTGCGGCCGAGCGTCGTCATCACGATCAGGTCGGCGCTCTTCGCCGCGGCGAGGATCGACGTCAGGGGATCCGCCAGCTCGACCCGGTACCGGAGACGCGCCGAGGCTTCGCGCCCGACCGCCCGCTCCGCGGTGCGCGCCAACTGGCGCTTCACGTCGGCGACCACCGCCGGCGTGGGCGCCCACGCCAGATCGGCGGCGGGTCCTCCCATCGAGGAGTACACCGGCGGGAGCGCGTGCAGCACGGTGACGGCGCCCTCGGATCCGGCGAGGCCCACCGCGATCTCGAGCGCGCGCGTCGCGTGATCCGAGAAGTCGTGCGGCACGAGGATCCGGCGGCACAGGCGGTTCGTCATCTCGCTCATCTCGTGCTCCCCCCGGCGGCGCGCGCGCCGCGATGCTTGCGTTAACGCTCCGCTCGCGCCACTACCTCGGCGTGCCCTCCGAATCAACGCGATCCCCCGCCCTCGCCAGCGGCTTCGACACGGCACTCGGCATCCGGGTCGTCCACAGCGGCCCCGACGAAGTCGTGCTCGAGTACGATATCGACGACCGCCATCGCCAGCCGTACGGCATCGTGCACGGCGGCATGCACTGCGCCGTCGTCGAGACCGCCTGCTCGATCGGCGCCGCGATGGCCGCCGCCGCGCGCAACCAGGCCGTCGTCGGCGTAGAGAACCACACGAGCTTCGTCCATGCGGTTCGGACGGGGCGCGTCACCGTCACGGCGCGTCCGTTGACGCGAGGGCGTCGTTCGCAGCTCTGGCAGGCTGATGCGCGGACCGCCGACGGCACCCTGGTCGCGAGCGGGCGCGTCCGACTGCTCGCGCTCGATGCCGGCGCCCCGCTCGCCGGGAAAGCCGTGGCCACGAAGCGCTGAGCGACGGACGCCGCCGTCGTTCGGGAAACCCCGCGCCGCTCGCCGCCGTGCGGCGCGCCAATCGACGCCCGCGACCACGCCGACCCGCGGCGCGCGGCCACGCCACGCCCCGTAGTCTCCAGGACGCCTCGTCAGTACTTCGGCGGATGGCTCGCGGCGTGCTCGACGACGTCCCGCCGGGGCATATCCGTGTACACGGGCTTGCGGTTCTCGCGCCGGGCGCGGATGCACTCGACCAGGTTCTCCGTGTTGCCAAGGAGGAGCTGGTTGCGGTCCTCGAGATCGACCGCGGCGGTGAGGCTCGTCGTCTCGAGGTTTGCCCAGCACACCTTCTTGGTCATCTGCAGACCGAAGGCGCTGAACTCGCACATGCGCTCGGCGGCCTCGACGGCCGCCGCGACGACGTCTCCGTTCGGAACGACGCGCGATACGAGCCCGATGCGCTCCGCCTCCTCGGCGCCCACCTTGCGGCCCGTCAGCAGGAGATCATTGGCCCGCGAAGCCCCGATCAAGCGCGGCAGGAGCCAGCTCGCGCCGAGCTCGGTCGAGGTGAGGCCATTCACGATCCCCGTGGCGTTGAACTCGGCCGACGCCGCGGCGAAGCGGACGTCGGCCCCGAGCGACAGGCACATGCCGCCACCGTACGCGGGACCGTTGATCGCCGCGATCACCGGCTGCGGCAGATCGCGCAGCGCCGGCACGATACGCGAGAAATGACCCATCGCCAGCATGCCGATCCGCGCGAGCGACATGTCGTCGATGCCCGGGATCATGCCGGGATCCTCGAGGTCGAGACCGGAGCAGAAACCGCGCCCCTCGCCCGTCAGGACGACGACCCAGGCGGCGTTGTCGGCCCCGACGCGTCGCAACGTCTCGTAGAGCGCCGTCATGAGCTCGAACGACATGGCGTTCAGCCGATGCGGGCGGTTCAGGCGCACGACGGTCACGTGCGGACGCGGCTTCTCGGTGAGGACGAGGCTCATGAAGGGTCTCCTGCGCGCCGGGTCGACGCGCCGCTACGCAGTGGCCGAACGTCGCCGCGCCATCGCGGCGCGGGCGACACGGGACCGTCGTCGATGACGCTGAGAGTCTTCTGGTTCATGACCGGCCCCGACGCGGAAGCGACGCGCGAGGCTACAGCCCGCTCCTCGCCGTCGTCAAGACGACCGATGACGACGACGCACTGCCCCGCACGACCGCTGCCGCATGTCATCGCAACCTCGGCCGCGGCCGCGTAGCCCGTGGCCCGGCTTGCGCCTCCCGGAACGGGCTGCCACAACCGCGCGCATGTGGGAGGTCACGCGGCGCTCGTTGAAGATCGCTGGCGAGCACGGTCTCTGGAGGATCGTCAACTGGATGCACACGCGTCTCTACCGCCTGACGCGCGGCAAGATCGGCCACCGGGCCGCCGGCCTCGCGAGCCTCCTGCTGACGACGACCGGCCGCCGCTCGGGCGCGCGACGCACGGTGGCCCTCACCTACGTTCCCGACGGCGGCGATTACGTCGTGGTCGCCTCCAACGGCGGCGCCGACCGCGACCCGGCATGGTGGCTGAACCTGCAAGCGAGGCCCGACGCCGTCGTCCAGGTCGGGGCGAGTCGCGTGCCCGTCGTCGCCTACGCCGCCGACCCGGACGAGCGCCACCGTCTCTGGCCCCTGCTCGCCGCGTCCAATCCGTTCTACACACGTTACCAGGTGCTCACCCCGCGCCCGATTCCGGTCGTCGTGCTGCGTCCCCGGACCCGGACGTGAACCCGCTCCAGGAGGATCCCATGTCGATGCGTTCCACCCTGCTCCACCGCTGCGCAGCACCGCTGCTCGCTCTCGCCCTGCTCACCGCAGCCCCCACCGCGCCCGCCTTCGCCGACCGCTACGACCGCGACCGCTACGAGGATCGGCGGGGCGGCTACAACGACGAGTACATCTTCATCGCCACCAAGAGCGCGCTCGATCTCGACGTCCATCCCGTCGCGAAGGTGCCGCTCGTACCGTTCACCTTGATCCTCGACCTCGTCGCCCTCCCGTTCGAGGTGATCGCCGGCGTGTTCTAGCCGTCCTGGCCCGCCCGCGGGGGGAATCTCCCGGCCGCGCGGGGACGATCCGGGGAGGCAAGCGACACGGGTCTCCGCTATAGTAGCGAGCCAAAACCACGGCCACCGGAGCCCGCCCTCATGCCGAGCTACGCCTTCGACCGCCTCTCCGTCGTCGACAACTCGTTTCTCGCGATCGAGAGCCCGACCACGCCCCAGCACGTCGCCGCCGTGTTGGTCCTGGACGCGGCTTCCCTGTCGCAACCCGACGACGGCATCGACATCGACACGATCCGCACCTACATCGAGTCGCGCCTGCACCTGATCCCGCGTTACCGCCAGCGGCTCGCCACCGTGCCGCTCGGCAACCGCCTGGTCTGGGTGGACGACGAGCACTTCAACATCCACTACCACGTACGCCATGCGAGTCTGCCGCGTCCGGGCGACGAGCGGCAGCTGAAGCGTCTCGCGGCTCGCATCGTCTCCCAGCAGCTCGATCGCGCGAAGCCCCTCTGGGAGATCTGGGTGGTGGAGGGCCTCGATCGCCGCCGCTTCGCCCTCGTCGCAAAGACGCACCACTGCATGGTCGACGGCGTCTCCGGCGTCGACCTCCTCGCGGTGCTGCTGAATCCGGCGCCCTCGGTGGAGTTCAGCCGGGGGCCGCGCTGGATCCCCCGCCCGGCGCCGACGCCCTTCCAGATCTTCCGCGACGAGTGGCTGCGCCGCCTCCGCGAACCGCTCGATCTCGTGCGGGAGACGCCGTGCGCGTTTGCCGCGCCCATCCGGATCCTCGGCGGTGTCCGGGAAGCCCTGAGCGCCCTCGGAGAGACGCTCGGCGTCGCCGCGCGCCCCGCGTCCCCGACCCCGATCAACGTGCCGATCGGTCCACACCGCCGCTACGACTGGCTTCCCCTCGATCTCGACGCCGTCAAGACGGTGAAGAACCGCCTCGGGGGAACCGTCAACGATATCGTCCTCGCGACCGTATCGGGGGCGCTCCGGACCTTCCTCGAGGGTCGGCGCGTGAACGTCGACGTCCTGGAGCTGCGCGCGAGCATCCCGGTCAGCATTCGCACGGACGAGCAGCGCGGCACCCTCGGCAACCAGATTGCGCTCTGGATCACCGAACTGCCGGTCGCGGAGCGCGACCCGCGCCGGCGGCTCGACAAGGTGCGCGCCGCCACCGCGCGCCTCAAGGAGTCCCGCCAGACGCTCGGCGCCCGCGTGCTCGCCGCCGTGAGCGAGTGGACGAGCACGACGCTGCTCTCGTCGGCGGTTCGCCTCAGCACGCGCTCGCGTCCGTTCAATCTCGTCGTAACGAACGTGCCGGGCCCGCAGATCCCGCTCTACCTGCTCGGCGCCGAGCTCCGCGAGTGCTATCCGATGCTGGCGCTCCTTCCGAACCAGGCGCTCGGCGTCGCGCTCTTCAGCTACGCCGGCCGGCTCTGCTGGGGCTTCATCGCCGACTGGGACCTCATCCCCGACCTGCACGAGTTCGTGCTCGCGATCGAGGAGTCGTTCCGCGAGCTGCAGGCCGCCGCCGGGCTCGCGTGACACCGACACCCGGCGCGGCGCGTCGACGAGGGATGCCACGGATACGAGGCGGGCGGCCCGCCGGGCCGGCTCACCCGACCCGGGTCAAGCGCTCGATCACGCCGCGGTGCCGGGGATGCTGCGCGAGCAGCGCCGCGCGGTCGGCGAGCTCGAACTCGGCGAAATCGAAGCCGGGCGCCACGGTACAGCCGACGAGCGCGTACGCGCCGCCCGAGGCGACCTCGGCGGCGAACCACGCGCCAGCCGGCACGACGACCTGCGGGAGCTCTCCGCGGGCCGGGTCGCGGCCGAGCTTCGCGATCGTGAGGCATCCGCCGCCGCCGCCCTCGAGGATCGCGAGCGTCACACCCTGCCCGGCGTAGGAGTGCCATACCTCGTCGGAGCGGATCCGGTGGAACGCGGAGAACGCGTCGCGCGTCAGGAGGAAATAGATCGCCGTCGAAAAGGCCCGGTCGCCCCCGAAGCCCGGGGGCAGCGCGGACGCCGCGATGCGCGCGGCCGCCCGGTACGTCTCGCGGAAGTACCCGCCCTCGGGGTGGGGACGGAGGTCCAGACGCTCGATCCAGAACGCGGCGTCGTTCACGCCCGCAGGGAGTATACCCAGGTGCCGAGCCAGGCCAGCGACAACAGATACGCGGCGAGCTCGATCGCCGGCAGCGCGATGACCGATGCGAAGCCGACCGCCGCCGCCAGGCCGAAGAGGGCGCCCGCCCACCGCCACCGGCTCGACTCCCGCCAGATCGGGTAGGCGACGAGCGCCGACGCCGCGAAGATCGCGTACCACTTCACGATCGTGAACGACCGCAAGCGCGCGAGCCCGTTCGCCAGGGCGGCCGGGTCGGTCGCCCCAGCGAGCGCCAGGAGCTCACGGTTCTCGAGGAGATCGCCGAGCCACATCACGCCCGGCAGCAGCAGCGCCATCCGTCCGATGCCGCCGGCGAGGCGACCGCGCGCGCGGAGCAGCAGCACGACTCCGACGTACAAGGCCGGGTACGCGATCATGAACAGGAAGTCCACGCGGTTGCCGCGGTTCATCCCCGCGACGGCCGCCACCCGTGCCGGGTCGTCTTTAGCTCCGAGGATCCCGAAGACGTGCTCGGGGGTCGACGCGAGCTCGAAGCCGACGACCGGGCTCATGAAGCCCGGCACGTTCCGCTCGACCGGCGCCGCGGGGAAGATCGCCAGCATGACGACGGAGAGCGCGAGCACGGCAGCGCCGCTCACGCGCAGCAGAAGGATGGCACGGCGCTCGTCGCTCATCGCCCCCTCAGATGAAGAACAGGAAGGTCATCGCGACGAAGATCGGTATCAGGATCGATCCCGACCAGAGCATGTACCCGCCGAAGCTCGGCATCGCGACGCCCTGCTCCTCGGCGATGGCCTTCACCATGAAGTTCGGGCCGTTCCCGATGTAGCTGTTGGCTCCCATGAGCACCGAGCCGGCGGAGATCGCCGTGAGGAGCGTCGCGGAGACCGGACCTCCCGAGAGGTGTACGGCGGCATCGGCGCCCGGGCCGAGGCTCTGCGCCAGCGACACGAACGTGAGGTAGGTCGGCGCGTTGTCCAGGAAAGAGGAGAGCGAGCCCGACAGCCAGAAGAACTGCCACGGCGCCCGGATCCCGAATTCGGCGCCGTGCACGCGGAGGATCTCGAGCGCGGGGATCATCGTCGCGAAGATGCCGGCGAAGAGCACGGCCACCTCGATGATCGGTCCGAACGTGAAGCCATTCTCTTTCCGGAGCGCTTGCGGCGTGGTCGCGAGCGAGAGGACCGTCATGGCCGCCATCACGCCGAGCCGTACGCCTTCGCGCACCGGGCCCTCGGGAAGCGACGGGCTGATCAGCACCGCGAGCACGACGCCGAGGAGGTACAGCGCATTCATCGTTCCCGCGAGGTGCAGCGGCACCAGCCGCTCGACGTCCCGTCGGAGATCCGCCGCCGACTCCTTCGCGACCGCGCGCGCGTCCATGACGTAGAAAATCCCCAGCAGGACCGACACGACGAAGATCCATTCCGGCACGAGCCGCAACGTCCAGAAGAACGGCACCCCGCGCAGATAGCCGAGGAAGAGCGGCGGATCGCCGAGCGGCGTGAGCAAGCCGGCGCAGTTCGAGACGACGAAGATGAAGAGGAGCGGAATATGGCCGACGTGCTTGCGCTCGGAATTGGTTTGGAGGAGCGGCCGGATCAGCAGCATGCTGGCGCCCGTCGTTCCGATGAAATTCGCGAGGAGCGCGCCGACCGCGAGGAACGTCGTATTGATGGCGGGCGTCGCGCGCAGGTCGCCGCGCAGGACGATACCGCCCGAGATCGTGAAGAGGGCCCCCAGGAGCGCGATGAACGACACGTACTCGAGCGTCGTGTGCCAGAGGAGGTGCGGGTCGTGGGTCGCGACGTACAGCGCGACCGGCGCCCCGAGGACCGCGCTCACGATCCCCTTGTTGGCGTTGCTCTCCCAGAAGTGCGGCCACCGCAGCGGGAGGAGCGCGATGCCGAGCAGCATCAACGCGAAGGGAGCGATCGACCAGAACGGGAGCGTCGCCCCCAACGACACCGCGTGCGCCTCGGCCATGCGCGGACGTATATGCAGCGAACGTCCGTCGGCCACAAGCGACGGCGCACCGGGCGCGAAGCCCGGCGCGCCGCGGTCCCGACCGAGGCTCGACGGTTCGGACTAGTCCTTCTTGTACATCGCGATGACGCAGGCGCCACCGAGGCCGAGGTTGTGCTGCAGGGCGACCTTCGCCCCCGGCACCTGGCGCTCGGACTCCACCAGCCCGCGGAGCTGAGAGTTCAGCTCGAAACACTGCGCGAGCCCCGTCGCCCCGAGGGGATGCCCCTTCGAGAGCAGGCCTCCCGACGGGTTGACGACCCACGTGCCGCCGTAGGTGGTCTGGTTCTCGTCGATGAGCTTGCCCGCCTGCCCCTCGCCGCAGAGTCCGAGCCCTTCGTAGGTGATGAGCTCATTCGGCGTGAAACAGTCGTGCAGCTCGATCACCTGCACGTCCTCGGGACCGAGCCCGCTCCGCTCGTAGACCTGCGTGGCGGCAGCCCTGGTGAGGTCCTGGCCGACCATCTTGATCATCGATTGCTCGAAGCTCGTCGGATAGTCGGTGGTCATGGTCATCGCGGGAATGGAGACGCCCTTGCCGGCGCCGTGCTTCTTCGCGAACTCCTCCGAGCACAGGATCGCCGCCGCCGAGCCGTCGGACGTCGGACAGCACTGGAACTTGGTGAGCGGGTCGAAGACCATCGGCGCGGCCAGGATCTCCTCGAGCGACGAGGCCTGACGGAACTGCGAGCGCGGATTGGCGACCGCGTGCCGGCGGTTCTTCACGGCGACCTTGGCGAGTTGCTCCTTGGTCGTGCCGTACCTCTTCATGTGCTCACGCCCCGCGCCGCCGAACATCTGGGCCGCCGCCGGCGCCGACTCGAAGCCCTGCATCGACATCATCACCTGCATGTGCTGGTCCATCGGGTGCGTGCGGTCGGTGAACTTTGCGCCGAGCGAGCCTCGCTCCATCTTCTCGAAGCCGAGTGCCAGCACGCACTCGTTCATGCCGCTCGCGATCGCCTGGTAGGCGAGGTAGAGCGCGGTGGAGCCGGTCGAGCAGTTGTTGTTCAGGTTGTAGACGGGAATGCCGGTCAGGCCGAGCTGATAGACGGCGCGCTGTCCGCAGGTCGACTCGCCGTACACGTAGCCGACGAAGGCCTGCTCGATCAGATCGTACGAGATGCCGGCGTCCTTGAGGGCCTGTTCTCCGGCTTGCTTGCTGAGCTCGGGGTAGTCCTTCTCGCCGGGTTTGAAGAACTGCGTCATGCCGACGCCGATCACGGACACCTTGCGCGGATTCTTGATCATTCGAATGACTCCTTGTGGGCTCGGGACTAGAGTCCCATGGATTTGGCGATGATGATCTTCATGATCTCGGTCGTGCCCGCAAAGATCGTCTGGATGCGGGCATCGCGGTAGGCTCGGCAGATGGGATACTCCTCCATGAAGCCGTAGCCGCCGTAGAACTGCAGGCAGAGGTCGATGTTGCGTTTGCACATCTCGGTGACCCACCACTTGGCCATGCTCGTTTCTTTGATGATGGCGGTGCCCTTGATGTGCTCGTCGATCAGCCGGTCGACGAACACGCGGCCGAGCTCGACCTCGGTCGCGATCTCCGCAAGCTTGAACTGCGTGTTCTGGAACTTGGCGATCGGTTTCCCGAATGCCTGACGTTCCTGCGTGTACTTGATGGCTTGCTCGAGAACCGTCTCGACGCCGGCCTGCGCGCCGATCGCGCAGACGAGCCGCTCCTGCTGGAGCTTCTCCATCAGGTAGTAGAATCCCTGGCCTTCCTGGCCGAGCAGGTTGTCGGCGGAGACCCGACAATCCGCGAAGTGCATCTCGGCGGTGTCCTGCGAGTGCATGCCCATCTTGTCGAGCTTGCGCCCCTTCTCGAAGCCCGGCGTGCCGCTCTCCACGACGATCAGGCTCACGCCGCCGTGGCGCGACTCGAGATCGGTCTTGGCGGCCACGATCACGAGGTCGCAGAGGATACCGTTCGAGATGAAGGTCTTCTGGCCGTTGATCACGTACGCGTCGCCGTCGCGGACGGCGGTCGTCTTGATGCCAGCGAGATCGGAGCCCGTATTGGGCTCGGTCATCGCGATCGCGGTGATGGTGTCGCCGCTCGCGCACCCGGGCAGCCAGCGCTCCTTCTGCGCCTCGTTGCCGTAGCTGTCGATGTACGGAACGACGATGTCGCTGTGCAGTCCGGCCGTAAACCCGGACGACCCGGCCTTCACGATTTCTTCGTTGATGATCGCGGCGTAGCCGAAGTCGGCACTCGAACCGCCGTACTTCGGCTCGAGCATCGGACAGAGGTAGCCCTGCTCGCCCGCCTTCTTCCAGGTCTCACGGTCGACGATACGCTGCGCCTCCCAGCGCTCGACGTTCGGCGTGATCTCGCGCTCGCAGAACTTCCGGAATTGCTCGCGAAACAACTCGTGCTCTCGGGTGAAGACTCGGCGTTCCATGGGATCCTTCTCCTGGCGCTAGGACGCGCGCTGCGAAACGACGGCGCGTCGATCGTTGGGTGCGAGGGCGCGGTGGCCCATCTGCAGCAGCGTCGTCGTGAACCGGGCGAGGTCCCGCGGGTGGGTGGGCTTCGCGACCGGAGCGAGCAGATCGCGGGCGATGAAATACATCAGCGCCGCACCCCAGCTGTTGAGGGTGAAGAAGAACGGATCGATGTCGGCGAAGACCCCGCGACGCTGCCCCTCGCAGACGAAATCGACGGAAAGATCGATCAGCGGCTGCAGGTAGGTGCGGACGATCTTCACGGCTGCGGGATGGCGGTCAACGGAGGTGCGCGCGACCATGCGCGCGAAATCGGGCTCCTCCGCGACGACCGCGAGGACGGCGCGGCTCACGCGATCGAGCTGCACGAAGGGGTCGCCGTTGGGCGCGAGGCTCTCCCGGAAGACCGGCTCGATCTTCGCGAAGACCTGCTCGTGCGCGGCCACGAACAGCGCCTCCTTGTTCCTGAAGTGGTAGAAGAGGCTCGGCCGCTGGATCCCGACGCGATCGGCGATCTCCTGCATCTTCGCCCCAACGAAACCGTCACGCGCGAAGATCGCCTGGGCGGCGTCGATGATGCGCTCACGGGTGTCGTCCGCGGCGGGTCCGGGGCGCGTGCGCGACGGCATGACGGCGTCTACCTACACGTATGTAGGCGCTGGTGCAAGGCCCTGCACTTCGCACCGGACTCGCGCGCACCTTGACGCGCGGGGAAGCGACCTTAGGTTTGCGAGCGACCGAGGCGGCACCGTCGAAATCGCCGCCCGCCCACCATTTCGTGAGGAGGCTCCCATGACTCGCTTTCGTATGTCGTCTGGTTTCGACCCCGTCGCCGGCCTGCTGAACCTCCAGCGCGAGTTGGAGCGCGTGTTCGACAAGCCGTTCGGCATCGATCTCGGCCCGTCCGGCCGCGGCGTCTTTCCGCCCGTCAACGTCTTCGCCGACAAGACCGGCTGCGTCGTGAAGCTGGAGGTGCCGGGCGTCGCGCCCGAGGACGTCGCCATCGAGGCCGCGGGCCGCACGCTGACGGTGAGCGGCAAGCGCGAGGTCCCGCAGCCGGCCGAAGGCAGCTTCCATCGCCGCGAGCGCGGCGCCGGGCAGTTCTCCCGCTCGCTCCAGTTGCCGACCGATCTCGACCTCGGGCGCGCCGAGGCGTCCTACAAGCACGGCATCCTGACGGTGCGCGTTCCCAAGAAGGAAGAAGCCAAGCCGCGGCAGATCGCCGTCAACGCGGCCTGAGACCGGTTCGGCGCGAAGTACGACTCCAGGAGGTGACACCGATGACCCAGCAAGAGCTCAACGTTCCCGAGAAGCAGGAAACCCGCGGCGAGTTGACCCGTGCAGGGCGCACGTACGTGCCGCAAGTCGACATCTTCGAGACCAAGGAAGCCCTCTGGCTGTGGGCGGACATGCCCGGCATCGACGAGGAGTCCCTGAACGTCCACCTCGACGACGGCGTGCTGACCATCGAGGGCCAGGTCGACGTGAAGCAGTATGCGGAGATGAGCCCGCTCTATACGGAGTACAACGTCGGCAACTACGTCCGCCGCTTCACCCTGTCGAACGACGTCGACAGCCATCGCATCGTCGCCCGCATGCAGCACGGCGTCCTCTCCCTCGAGATCCCGAAGGCGGAGCGGGCGAAGCCGCGCCGCATCACGCTCACGCAGTAGCGTTCCCCCCTCGGGGCCACGCGCCGCGCTCCGCGCGTGGCCCCCGCGAGGCGTTCCGCTTGAGTTTCCGTCGGCGGGCGCCTACCAAGCCGGCGTGTCCGGTTCGCTTCCCGCCGCCTCCGCTTCGCGGCGTTCCGTCACCGCGGCGCTCGTCGCGGCGCTGCTCGCGGGCGTCGCGGCGCGGATGTGGCTGCTCGAGCTCGCGCCCCGCTACGGGTTCCTCGGCGATCACGTGGACTACGTGTGCTGGGGCCGACAGGCCGCCCGGGCGGGCGTTCTCGATCTCTACCGCGAAGGACCGGGCACCTGCCTCACGGACGCGCCCATCGACGGGCGGACGCAACGCCTCCGGACGGGCACAGCCGAGCGCCTGAACTATCCGCCGCTGGCTGCGTACGCCTTCGCCCTGCAAGGCGCGCTGCTCGAGCGGCTCGATCCCGACCCGGTCGCCAACACCGTCACGTCCCGCGTCGTCTACGCTACGAGCACCACGCTCGCCGAGTTCGCGATCGCCCTCGGGGTCTTCGGCGTCGTCCGCAGCTTCGCCACGGCATCCTCCGCCGTCGCCGCCGGCGCCGCCGTATGGATCGCGCCGCCGCTCCTCCTCGACGGCGCGTTCTGGGGCCAGACCGAGTCCTGGGTGCTGGCCCCCGGCGTTTGGATGGTCGCCGCGATGACGCGCGCGCGCTGGCTCACGGCCGGGGCGCTCTGGGGCGTCGCGCTCGCGGCGAAGCCGTCGGGGCTGATCTTCGCCCCGCTCTGGCTCTACGCGTTCCTCTTCCGCGCGCGGCGCGCGCGGATCGTCGGCGGCGGGCTGGTCGCCGTCCTGGTGCTCAATGCCACGGCTCTCCCCTTCTGGATCGACTCGGGCGACGCCTGGCTCCGCGCCGCGTATCTCGAGAACTTCGTCTATCGGCTGCAGTGGACGACCGCGATGAGCTTCAACGTCTGGTACGCGGACCTGCTGACGACGGGCGTCCTCGACCCGCGGCGGCCGCTCCTGGGCCTCACCCGCGACGCCTGGGGCACGCTGCTCCTCGCCGCCGGCCTCGCCGCCGCCTACGTGCTCACGCGCGCCTGGGAGCGGCGCGACCCGGGCCGCGCGTGCTACGGCATGCTGCCGCTCGCGGCGCTGGTGATGCTCGCGGCGGTCCTGCTGCCGACCCGCGTCCACAGCACGTACGGCGCGTTCACGACGCCGTTCCTGATCGCGACGGCGTTCCTCCTCCCGCGGGCGGCGCCCGGCGTGGCGGCATGCCTGGTCACCATGAGCCTCCAGATCCTCTCCTGGCAGTGGGGCCACCTGCTCGCCATGCACCTGCAGCCGGACGAGTCGATCTTTCCCCCGGCGGTGCGCGCCTACCGCCGGGAGCTTCGCCGGCTCGACGCGCCTCGCGAGTGGGCGCTCACGGTCGCGAACCTCCTGGCCGCCGCAGCCGTCGCGGGCGGCATCGCGGCGACGCGCCGCCCTCAGGACGATCGGCGACGACCGGGCGGCGACACGAGCACCGCGCGGTGAGCGACGCGGGACGCCTCTCCGCGGCGGGGGCGCTGCGCGCTCCCGAGTGGCTGGCGCTCGCCGCCGTCGCGGGGTTCCTCACGGTGGCCACCCACACCCGCTGGGGCGGCTGGAACGACGCCTCGCGGCTCGCGATGGTGGAGGCGATCGTCGAGCACGGCCGGCTCTGGGTGGACGGCACCGAGATGGGTCGCAAGAGCGGCGACGTGTGCATGATCGACGGGCGCTACTACTCGGACAAGCCCCCGGCCGTCGCGCTCCTGGCGGTCCCCGCCTACGCTGCGGCGGTGGCGCGCGGCGTCACGTTCCGCACCGATCTCCCCCGGGCGTACTACTGGACGACCCTTCTCACCATCGGGGCGACGACCTGGCTCGGCCTGCTCTTCCTGGCGCACTTTCTCGTGCGCCTGGTGCCCGATCCGACGTGGCGCGCGCTCACGATCCTCGCGCTCGGACTCGGCTCGTTGAACGCCGCGTACAGCGTCACGTTCTCCAACCATCCGCCCTCGGCGACGGCGCTGCTCGCCGGAACGCTCCTCGCCTGGTCGTGGCGCCGGTTCGGCGGCGGACTTGCGGGTCTGGCGATCGGCGGCCTCCTCGTCGGCCTCGCCGCGACCGCCGATCACGGGGCAGTCTTCTACCTCCCCTTCCTGTTGCTGTACGTCGGCTGGCCGGGTGCTCCGCGACCCCGCGTCGCCGTCCTCACGTTCGCCGTCGCGGCCGCTCTGCCCCTGCTCGGCTACCTGGCCTACGCCTACGCGCTTTCGGGCAGCCTGCTGCCGCTCTCGCTGCAACCCCGGCTCTTCGAGTACCCCGGCTCGTACTTCTCGGCGGATGCCGGCCATCTCGCCGGCTCCTCCCTGCCTCACGCATCGCTCCGCGCGTTTCTCGCCTACGTATGGCTCTGCAGCTTCGGCGAGCGCGGTCTCTTCGCGACCACGCCGGTGGTCTTCTTCGTTCTGCTCGGCATGCGGCGTCTCGCGGTCGACCAGGCGTACCCCTGGCGCGCCGAGCTCGCGCTCGTCCTCACGCCGACCGCGGCGCTCGTCGCCTACTACCTCCTCACGTCGAACAATCCGGGCGGCAACAGCTACGGCGTGCGTTGGTTCTGCCTCTTCATCCCGCTCCTGCTCGTGTTCCTCGCCGACGCCTACGCCGCGTTCCCCTCACGCGCCGGGAGGACCGCGTTCCGGATCGCGCTCGTCGCGTCGGTGCCGCTTGCGATGATCGGCGCGCTCGATCCCTGGCTCGATCCGACCCCCTGGGGCACGGGCTACGCGTGGGTCGTCGTGCTGCGCGCGCACGGCTGGTGGTGGTAGCGCCCGCGGCGATCACGAGTTGATTTTTCGCATCGCCTGGCGGAAGCTCGCTCGTCATGGGCTACAATGCGTGGTTCCAGTGCATCAACGGCTGCGACGGACAGTTCTCCTTGCTCGAGATCATCTACCGCTGCCCGACCTGCGGCGACCTCCTAGAAGTGCGGCACGACGTCGACGCGCTTCGCACGCGCGCTCCGGCGGCCTGGATGCAGCTCTTCGAGGAGCGCAACCGCAAGGGCGTGTACCCCTACGGCTCCGGCGTGTGGGGCAAGAAGGAGTGGGTCGTCCCCTTCATCGACAACGAGAACATCGTCTCCACGTTCGAGGGCAACAGCAATCTCCTGTGGGCCGAGCGCTACGGGCGTCAGATCCACGTCGAGGATCTCTGGGTCAAGCAGTGCGGCAATTCGCATACCGGCTCGTTCAAGGACCTCGGCATGACGGTGCTCGTCTCCGTCGTGAAGCAGATGATCGCCGACGGTCAGCCGATCGACGCGGTCGCGTGCGCGTCGACGGGCGACACCTCGGCCGCGCTTGCCTCCTACTGTGCGGCGGCCGGCATCGCGTCGATCGTGCTCCTGCCGCGCAACAAGGTCTCGCCGGCGCAGCTCGTGCAGCCGCTCGCGAACGGCGCGCTCGTCCTCTCGCTCGACGCCGACTTCGACGGCTGTATGGCCGTCGTGCAGGAGATCACCACCCAGAAGCGCATCTACCTCGCGAACTCGATGAACAGCCTGCGCATCGAGGGCCAGAAGACCGTCGCGATCGAAATCGTGCAGCAGTTCGACTGGGAGGTGCCCGACTGGGTGATCATTCCCGGCGGTAACCTCGGGAACGTGACCGCCCTCGGCAAAGGTTTCCTGCTGCTGCAGGACCTCGGCCTCATCCAGAAGCTGCCGCGCATCTGCGTCGCCCAGGCCGAGCACGCGAATCCCCTCTATCGCTCGTACCTGCAGCACTTCGAGCGCTTCGAACCCGTCACGGCGAAGAAGACGCTCGCGAGCGCCATCCAGATCGGCAACCCGGTAAGCGCCAAGCGGGCCATTCGCACGCTGCAGCGCTTCGACGGCGTCGTCGAGCAGGCGAGCGAGCAGGAGCTCGCGGACGAGTCCGCGCGCGCCGATCGCACCGGCATGTTCAACTGTCCGCATACGGGCGTCGCGCTGGCCGCGCTCCGCAAGCTCGTCGAACGCCGGATCATCAAGGCGAGCGACCGCGTCGTGGTGGTCTCGACCGCCCACGGCTTGAAGTTCGCCGACCAGAAGACGGCCTACCACCTCGGCACGCTCGAGGGCGTCAAGTCGACCTACCAGAATCTGCCCGTCGAGCTCCCAGCCGACGCCAAGCAGGTCGCGGACACGATCGCGCGCCACGTCGATCGCGCCCGGCTCCTCGAAGCCTGATGGCCGCGCGCGATCCGCAGGGAACCGGCGTCCCGCCGGTCGACGACCCGTCGCGCGGGGACGCCGGAACACCGCCCGGCTTCGGCACCGCCGCCGTCCACGCCGGCGAGCCGCGCCGGAAGTCCGGCAACGCGCTCACGACGCCGATCACCCAGACGGCGACCTACACCTTCGCCGACACGCAGGAGTTGCGCGACCACTTCGAGCACCGCATCGAGCGCGAGGAGTACGGGCGCTACGGCAATCCGACGCAGCGCATCGCCGAGCACAAGCTCGCAGCGCTCGAAGGCGCCCAGGACTGCCTGCTCGTCTCGAGCGGCATGGCGGCGGTCACGACGACCCTCTTCGCGATGTTGTCGCGCGGCGCACACGTCGTGGTCACCGACGATTCCTACCGACGCACGCGCCAGTTCCTCAATCAAACGTTGCATCGCTACGGCATCGAATGCTCGACGGTCCCTGCCGGCGACTACGAGGCCATCGCCGAGGCGATTCGCCCGAACACGCGCATCCTCATCAGCGAGTCGCCGACGAATCCGTACAACCGCATCCTCGACCTCGAACGCTTCGCGGAGATCGGTCGGCGCCATCGCGTCAAGACCGCCATCGACGCCACCTTCGCCACGCCGTACAATCAACGACCGCTCGCGTGGGGGATCGACCTCGTCCTGCACTCCGCCACCAAGTTCCTCGGCGGCCACAACGACCTCATGGCCGGCGCGGTCCTGGGCTCGGCCGACCTCGTCGACGGCATCCGCGCGCTGCAGGGCGTGACCGGCGCCGTGATCGATCCGTTCGCCGCCTATCTCCTGATTCGCGGCCTCAAGACGCTGGCGCTGCGCATCGAGCGGCAGAACGCCAACGCCCAGACGCTCGCCGAGTTCCTCGAAGCGCACCCGAAGGTGCGGCGCGTGCACTACGCGGGTCTGCCGAGCCATCCGGAGCACGCGGTCGCACGCAAGCAGATGCGCGGCTTCGGCGGCGTCGTCTCCTTCGAGATCGACGGCGACCTCGACGCCGCCTCCCGGGTCGTCGACGCCTGCCGGATCCCTCGTATCGCGCCGTCACTCGGGGGCGTCGAGAGCCTGATCGAGCAGCCGGCGCTCATGAGCTTCTACGAGCTTACGACCGAGGAGCGTCTCCAGGTCGGCATCAAGGACAACCTGATCCGTTACTCGGTCGGCATCGAGGACGCCGCCGACCTCGTCGCCGACCTCGCGCACGCGCTCGGCCGCTGAGCGCGGCGGATGCTTCGCGCGCGCCGCCAGCGCCGCCCTCCGACGCGGCGCAACCGAGCGAGAACGGCGCCGCCGGCCGCTCTCTATCCCGCGAACGACGCGTCGAGGAGGCGCTTCAGCTCGCCGGTCGCGTGCATCTCGCGCACGATGTCGCATCCGCCGATGAACTTCCCGTCGACGTACACCTGCGGAATGGTCGGCCAGTTCGAATAGCGCTTGATGGCTTCGCGCTTGGCGGGCTGGCTCAGCACGTCGACGCTGGCGAAGGGCCGCCCGAGCGATTCGAGCACTTCGATGGTCGCGGCCGAGAAGCCGCACTGCGGGAAGCTCGGCGTACCCTTCATGTAGATCATGATCTTGTTGCTGCGGAGCTCGCTCTCGATCTCGGTGATGACGGGGTCTGCCATGGTCGGTCCTCCTTCACTCGCCCGGCGCGTCGGCCTTGAGCTGCAGCGCGTGGATACGAGGCATCAACGCGCCGAGCGCCCGATAGACCATCTGATGACGCTCCACCAACGACCGCCCCGCGAACACGGGGCTCGTGATGTGGACCGAGAAATGGTCGCCGCCGCCGGTGTAGTCCTCGGCGCGAATGCGCGCGTCGGGAAACGACTCGGCCAGGCTGCGTTGGATCTCGTCCGGATGCATGAGCGTTGAGCTATACTACGCCCCCGTCGGCTCGCAAGCGCGGAGCCGTTTTGGCATGGTGAAACGGTGCCCGGGCCGCGAGGCGCATCGGCGACGCATACCCAGTACACCGGCCTCGTTCTCGTCGCCGCGCTGATCGGCCTCCTCGGCGCCGCCGGCAGCATCGTCTTCCAGGCGGCCATCGCCGCCGCTGCCCGCGTCTTCGGAGCGCTCGCCACCGCGTTCGGCGCGTGGGAATCGGCGCAACCGTTCGCGCCGCCCCTCGTGCTCGCTGCGGGCGGAATCGCGCTGCTCCTGTTGGAGCGCATCTTCCCCGGACACGCGCTCGGCTACGGCTTCCCGCGTTTCCTCGAGCTGGTGCACCTCGAGGGAGGGCGCGTGAAGCGCCGTTGGATGATCGTCAAGACGCTCGGTGCCGCGATCTCGCTCGGCGCGGGCGCCTCGGTCGGCCGCGAAGGACCGATCGCGCAGATTGGCGGGTCGATCGGCTCGTTCGTCGCACAGCTCCTCCGTCTCGAATCGCGCTTGAAGCTCCTCGTCGCGTGCGGCGCGGCCGCCGGCATCGCGACCACCTTCAACGCCCCTATCGGCAGCGTGATGTTCGCGCAGGAGATCGTGCTCCAGGGCAAGGTCGAGCTCGCGCACTTCAGCCTGATCGTCATCTCGACCGCCACGGCGGTGATCGCCGCGCGCGCGCTCGGCGGCGCGGCCACGGTCTTCCAGGTCCGACCGTTCGCACTCGGCGCCTACCAGGAGCTCGCGACGTACGCCCTCATGGGCCTCTTCCTCGGCGTGCTGGCGGCGACCTACGTTCGATTCTTCCACGCCACCCTCGAGCGCCTCGCGCGGCTGCGCATCGGCACCGCGACGAAGCTCATCGGGGGACTCGTCGCGGTCGGCGTCGTCGGCGCGCTGCTGCCGAAGAACCTCTCCGACGGCTACCCCGTCATCGAGCAGGCCCTCGCCGGGAAGCTCCCCGCCGCACTCATGGTCGCCCTGGCGATCGCCAAAATCGCCACGAGCAGCGTCTCGCTCGGCTGCGGCGCACCGGGCGGCGTCTTCGGTCCCATCTTCTTCATCGGGGCGATGAGCGGCGGAGCCTTCCATTCCCTTTCCGCCCGCTGGATGCCGAGCCTCACCGGCGCGCGCGGCTCGTACGCGCTCGTCGGACTCGCCGCGTTCCTCGGCGCGTGCGTGCACGCGCCGCTTACGGCGATCTTCCTGTTATTCGAGACGACGGGAAGCCACGAGGTCGCACTGCCGGCGCTCGTCACCGTGGTTCTCGCGGTCATCGTCGCGAGCGCGATCGAGCCGGAGTCGATCGACACGCTCGGGCTGGCGCGCGCCGGCACGAGCCTCGAGCCGCGGCGCGAGCACCTCATGGACATGATCTCGGTCGCCTCGGCCTTCCACGAAGCGTTCGAGCCGATCCGCGCAGAGGCGCCCCTCGCCGAGGTCCTCAAGGTGATGGGGGAAAGCACCAGCAGCCACTTTCCCGTGGTCGGCGACGACGGCCGCCTGCTCGGAACGTTGTCGCTGCACGGCATTCGCGCCGTGCTTCTCGATCCGGACGTCGCGGACGAGCGCACCGCCGCCGACCTCTGCGACCGCCACGTCCCGGCCGTCACGCCCGAGACGAGCCTCGGCCAGGCGCTCGGCCGGATGGAGGAGGACGGTCGCGACGAGCTCCCCGTCGTCGCGAGCGACGACCCGACCCGCGTCCTCGGCCTCCTATCGCGCGCCGACGTGATCCGCGCCTACAACCGCGCGCTCGTGACCATGCGGACGATTCCGGGCGCCGCCGACGCCGACGCCGTTCCGCAGTGGTCGAAGGGCTATCGCGTGGTGCGCTTCCCGGTCCCGAGCGTCTGGGACGCGCGAACGCTGCGCGAGCTCGACTGCCGCGCGCGCTTCGGCGTGAGCGTGCTTGCGGTCGAGCGTCGCGACGATCCGCACCACACATTCGAGGTTCCAGATCCTGATCGCGCCCTCGCGGCCGGCGACACGCTGGTCCTCGCCGGACCGGTCGCGGCAGTCGCCGACTTCGAGCGCGCCGCCCGTCGGCGGCCTCCGAACGGCCTCACGTCGACGCGCTGAGCGCCACGGCGTCGTTACGACCCGCTGCAGATCGTCGGGTAGCGCTCACCGAGCCCGAGTCGCGTCGCCATCACGCACGCGTCGTTCGCCTCGGCCGCGACGAGCTTCGCCACGTCGGCGGCGTGCTCGTCCACCACGCAGGCCGCGAGCCCGGCCATCGTGGCGGCGCCGGCGTCGCACGGATGGCCGAGATCGCTCGGACTCACCGCGACGCACTTCTTCGCCATCGCCGTGAGCGCGGCGGCGCGCGTGCGCGCGGTCTTCGAGCCGGCGCTCGCGAGATCGAGCGTGCTCCGGCAGCGCGCGACGGCCTTCGCCTCGCCCTTGCCGCTCGCCGCCGCGACCAGCACCTTCTCGAGGCACGCCGCGAAGTCCTTGTGCAGGCGGTCCGCGAAACGCCGGCCGTGCTTCGCGATCGCCGCCTGACACGCCAGCGCCGCCGCGGACGGCGTCGGGTACACCGGCGCGAGCTCGTCGTCCGCGAGCGCCTCCACCCGGGCGCCGTGCCGCGGCACCAAGCAGTCGAGGATCGCGGACACGGTCGTCGCGCCGCGATCGCAGGGGCCGTTCATCAACGGCGGCGTGACCGCCTTGCACCTCGCCTGCACGGCGGCGCGAAACCTCACCCGCGCCTGCGCGAGCTTCGAGAACGGGACGACGGGATCGAGCGCACGCTGACACGCGGCGGCGGCCTCTGCCGTGCTCTTCCCGGCCGCTTCGGCCTTGCGAACCCCGAGGCGGCAGGCCGCTTCGAGTCCGTGGTGCACCCGCACGAGCTTCACCGCCTGGCGAAGCAGCGCCGCCTGGCACTTGCGAGCGTCGGCGCCGAAGCGCGGTACCCGCAGCGCCGGCACCACGAGCTCGCCCATGCCCGCCGGACCCGAGCCCACCTCGACGGTGTCCGTCACGGTGTTGCTCGCGGTGTCGAGCACCGACACGTCGGCGCTCTGGCGATTCAGCACGAACGCCCGCGCGCCGTCCGGCCGCATGCCGATCGCGAACGGCGTGAATCCGACGTCGACGGTCGCCGCGACGGTCCGGTCCGCCGTATCGACGACCGACACGCTGTTCGGACCGCTGTTCGCGACGTACAGCCACGCGCCCGTGGGATCGAGCACGAGCCCCTCGGGGATGCTGCCGACCGCCACCGTCGCCACGACCGCCCGGGCCGCGGAATCGATGACCGACACGCTCGCGTTGCTCGCGTTGCTCACGTAGACCTGCCGGCCGCCGGGAGCGACCGCGACCTGACTCGGGTCGTTGCCGACGGCGATCGTCCCGCTCACGACGTTGGCGACCGTATCGATCACCGAGACGCTGTTGCTCCCCTTGTTCACGACATAGGCCGGCGTGCCCGAGGGATCGATCGCGATGCCGAGCGGGTTGTTGTCGACCGCGATCGTCGCGACGACCGCGTTGGTCGCCGTATCGATGACCGACACGGTCTTGTCGTCGCGGTTGGTGACGTACACCCGATCGCCGGGGAGCTTCACCGCCACGCCCGAAGGCCCCGCGCCGACGGGCACGGTCGCCACCACGGCGTTGGTCGCGGTGTCGAGCACGGACACCGTCCCATTCGGCGTGACCTGGTTCGTCACGTACACCCGCGTTCCCGCGGGATGCACCGCCGCGCCGAGCGGTTGGCTGCCGACGGGGACGGTCGCCACCACGGCGCTGCTCGCCGTGTCGAGCACCGACACCGTCCCGTCGCCGTGATTCACGACGTAAGCGAACGGCGCCGCGCACGCGACGCCCCCCGTCAGCCCGCCCGCGAGGCACGCGAGCACGGCGACCGTCCGTACCAGCGCCCGGCGCCCCGGCGCGACGCGCGGTCCCGTCACTCGTCCTCGAGCGTGCAGCGATCCTCGTCGAACTCGCACCAGCCGGGGTCGCACTTGAGCGTTCCGCCGTCGTAGCCGAGCGTCTTGCAGGTCTCGCCGCCGAGATCGTTCCCTTCGCAATCCTCGAACAGGTCGATCACGTCGTCGCCGCAGTAGGCGCGCTTGCAGTTGGTGCGGCAGGCGTCGGGCGCCGTGTCGGAGTTCTGCGCTCCGGCGTCGCATTCCTCGTTGATCTCGAGGAGGCCGTTGCCGCAAACGGGATTGGCGACGCACTGCGTCTCGTCGAAGAGGCACGAGGGCTGGCAGCCGAGGGTGCCGCTCGCGTAGCCGGCGGTCTCGCAGGTGAAGCCGCCGAAGTCGGCGCCGTCGCACGCCTCGCCCGTCTCGCGCACCCCGTTGCCGCACTCGGCGCCGGCCGCCCGGAAGTCGAGCCCGCGCCGCACGTCGAAGACGCCGGTCACGATCCGCCGCGCATCGGCGGGCCGCGCGTGCTCCGGGGTTCGCGCCACGAGGTGCCCGATGACGTACGCCATCACGTCGAGGGCGGTGACGAGGTCTCGCCGCCCGAGCGCCGTCTTCAACGTCGCCATGCGGGTCGCGATCCCGTTGCGGACGTAGGGATCGTCGAGCCGCTCGTTCACGAGCCGGTCGAGCACCTCGACATCGACCGGTACGAGGTCGACCCACGTGAAGCAGCGCTGCTCGCCGAAGGCCACGAGCCCGGTGTCGGTCGAAGCGGTGCGCCCGACGATCTCCAGCAGGAAACGGTGCGGCGCCCCCGCGTCCGCCGTCGGCGGCACGCTGGCGCGGAATCGGAAGATGCCGGTCGAGGCCCCGGCGTCGAGCAGACCGCCGTCGCCGCCGTGCGTGAGCGCATCCGCGACGAACCGGAGTCCGTGCGGAACCGTCGCGGCCGTCCAGAGTTGGCGATCGGTCTCCGCGTCGGTGGCCGGCGGCGTCCAAGGGGCGAGCCCGGCCGCCCCGAAGGCGGTCGCGAGACTGCGCGCGTCCTTCCCCTTCCTGGTCGCGACGAGGTCGGCGAAGGCCTGCGGTCCGTCGAGCACGGTGACCGCACCGAGCTTGTAGACGTCGCCGAAGCCAGCGCACGTGAGCCCCGCGAACTTCGTGCCGCCGGGCACGAGCTTCAGACCGCGCGCCTGCCTGCCGAGCGACACGAGGAACGCATTCGTGCGCGCGACGCTGCCGAGCACCTCGCCGACGGACAGGTGGAAGGTCCTGACCTCGGCGCCCGCGCCGCGCGGCGCGAGGAGCGCGAGCGCGAGGACGAGCGTACCGGCGCTGGGAACGACGCGGCGCATGCTCAGAAGCTCAGGGCCTCGGCGGTCGCGTTGGCGCGCGTGATCATCGCCTCCGCGAACGCGGGTGCAATCTCGGTCTCGGAGCGCTGCGCAACCTCCAGCGCGAACGTCCGAACGTTGCGGGCGGCGCGCGACGGGCCCTCGGGCCGGCCACCGTCGAGAAAGCCCTGGGCGCGATCGAGGAGGTATCGCAGGCGGTTTCGGGTCACGGCGTCGAGCGGCGTCGCGTCGACCAGGTCGCGCAGCGCCTGCAGATCTACCGGCAGCATCGACGCCACCATGATGCACTCGGTCCGCTTGCCGGGCTTGCCGATCCGCTTCGACGGCAATTCGCTCGTCACGGCGACCGCGAGATCGACGGGCCCGGTCTTCGGATCGACCGCAAGGTCGACGGCGAAACGGAACCCCGGCACGCCATTGGCGGCCTCGGCCCTCCCGAGCGCGCCGACCTGATCGCCGGTCGCGAAGCCGGCCGTCGTAAAGCCGATCGCGGTCGCCGTCGGCGGCTCGGCGATCCAGTCGGAGCTGCACGCGCCGCCACCGAGACATTCCCCCGGCAGGTGACAGGCGATGCCGTCCTTGGTTCCTCCCCGGCACGTCTTCCTCGTCGCGCTGGAGGCCGGGGGCAGCCAACTCGCCGCGTTCATCGCGGCGAGCGCCGCCCCGAGGTCCTTCGCCAGACTCTTTCCGACGACGAGCGGCGCGGCGATCGGTCCGCCGAGCACGCGCACGCGCGTGAGCTTGCGGGTGGGATCCGCGAGGAGCGACGGGCAGAGCCCCCGCCCGAATCGCACCGCGCCCCGCTTGACGCCGACCGCCTTCCCGAGCACGCCCGATCGCGCGAGCGCCTTCGCCCCGAAGAGATCCGGCGCCGAAACGAGGTCGGCCGGCGCGAGCACGAAGGTCCGCTCCGCCGCGCGCGCGGCGCCGCAATCGGCGCCGATCACCAGCGCACAAACGGCGAGGACGATCCTCGGGAGGTCGCGCAGCACTGGACCTCGGTCGAGCAAGAGCAGGACCAGAGGCCGGCCGCTCCCCGGGGCGGATTCTCCGCCGTAAGCCCCCGAACTCACGAGCTTCGCGGATGCCATGCGGGCACGATCAGCACGGCGACGGCGACGGTCGGACTTGCAAAGACGCGACACCGTGCGGGGCCGCGTCGCGCACTTGCGCACGCGGCGCTCCGCGACGGCCTTCCGGAAGTCGTGCGCACGCGCACGACGCGCGCCCGCTCAGACGAACGACAGCCACTCGCGATGCTTCGGGTCCTCCCCCCGAACCAGCGCGAAATACGCGCGCTGCATCGCCTGCGTGACCGGACCCGGCTTGCCGGCGCCGATCGCGCGGTCGTCGATCTCACGGATCGGCGTGACCTCGGCCGCCGTTCCCGTGAAGAAGGCTTCGTCGGCAATGTAGGCCTCGTCGCGCGTGAAGCGATCCTCCACGAGCCGAAACCCCTGCTCGTGGAGCAGCGCGATGATCGTCGCGCGGGTGATCCCCGGCAGCACCGACGTGAGCGGCGGCGTCTTCACGACCCCGTCACGCACGATGAAGAGGTTCTCGCCGCTCGCCTCCGCCACGAAGCCGTCGGTGTCGAGCATGAGCGCCTCGTCGTACCCGCCGCGCCGCGCCTCGCGCGCCGCG
The DNA here is from genome assembly GCA_020852955.1 of Deltaproteobacteria bacterium. Taxonomy (GTDB): domain Bacteria; phylum Desulfobacterota; class Binatia; order UTPRO1; family UTPRO1; genus UTPRO1. The sequence goes on from JADYZW010000012.1 coordinate 35,350, forward strand.
AGGATCGAGTTCACGTAGTGGCCCACCGCCTTGGCCTTCGTCATCAACGTGTTCACGTGGAAGCGTTGGTACGACGACGTCTTGACGCGGATGCCGTTCTTGACGCCCTCGTCGCCGAGATACGACCCCCAGGGCCATACGATCACGGCGACACGCACGCGATTCACCGCGGCGAGCCCCATCTCTCCGTCGCCGAGAAAGACGAGCGGACGAATGTAGCATTCGCGCAGCTGGTTGCGACGGATCGTATCGAGACACGCCTCGTCGATCGCCGCGGGCGCGAACGGCATCGGCATCTCGAGAATGTGCGCCGAGGCGAAGAGACGTCGGGTGTGCTCGGGCAGGCGAAACACGGCCGAGCGGCCGTCCTTCGTCTGGTAGCAGCGAATGCCTTCGAACGCACCGAGACCGTAGTGCAACGTGTGCGTCAGGACGTGGACGTTCGCTTCGCCCCAGGGGACGAATTCACCGTCGAGCCAGATCAGTTCGCTCTTCTGCACCGCGCCTCCGACCGGCGAGAGCTATCGGAGGGGTCCCGGGTTGTCAATTTCACTCACCGCACGCACGTTCGTCCCCGGCGCGGCGCGCCCCCCGGGAAGGGCGGATCGCGTCAGACGCCGAACCAGCGCACGTACAGCGCCCGCACGCGCTCCCGATGGCGGCCGTAGTCCACGAGCAGCTGGCGCGCGACGCCGTCGTTGGTCCCCGCGTAACCGAGCCGGCGCGCCAGGGCGGGCAGGCGCTCGCTCTCGCGCTCGATCGACTCGACCGACTGGTCGCGCTCGATGCGCAACCGGTTGGTGAGCGCCCGCAGGAACGCGTAGCTCTCCTCGAGGCTCGCCGCCTCGTCGGTGGCCACGACTCCGGCCGCGGCGAGCGCGGCGAGCGCGTGGCGCGTCGCGCGCCGGCGGACCGAGGGGACGGTGGTGCCGTAGCGAAGCTGCATCATTTGCACCATGAACTCGATGTCGAGAAGGCCGCCACGTCCCGTTTTGATGTTGAATTCCGCGCGCTCGTCGCCGCCGAGCTCGCGCTCGAGCCGCATGCGCAGGCGGTGGATCTCGGCCACCTCGTCGTCGGCGAGGGGCTGGGCGTACACGAACCGCGCCACGATCGCTTCCACCTCGCGGAGGAGGCCCGGCTCCCCGGCGACGCCCCGCGCCTTGATCATCGCCTGGCGCTCCCACAGCTGCGCGCTCTCGGCATGGTAGCGCCCGAATGACTCGAGCGACGACACGAGCGGCCCCTGGTTGCCCGACGGGCGGAGCCGCGTGTCGATGCTGTACATCCGTCCCTCGCGCGTCCGCACTTGAAGCGTCGTCATGAGGGTCTGCGCGAGCTTGGTGAAGAACTCGTGCACCGATACCGGGCCTGCCGTGCTCGCCGACGCGACGTACACGAAGATGAGGTCGAGATCCGAATTGTAGGTGAGCTCGCGGGCGCCGAGCTTCCCGAGTCCCATCACCGCGAAGCTCCCCGGAGACGCCGCGATGCCGTAGCGCCGGCACGTCTCGTCTTCCGCGACGCGCCACGCGGCATCGAGGCAGACGTCGGCCAGGTCGCTCAGCTGGCTGCTCGCGACGTGGAAGGGCAGCAGATTCTCCAGGTCGTTGATGCCGATCCGGAGGAACTGCTCGTGGCGGAAGCGGCGGAGCGCGTCGAGGCGCGCTTCGTAGCCGTCGGCCGACTGGACGATTCCCGCGACCTCCGCGACGAGCGCCGCCTTCGGCGTGTCGAGTCGGACGAGGTCCGCGCGCACCAGGTTGTCGAGCATCTCCGGATGGCGGATCAAGATCTGCGACAGGAACTCGCTCGAACCGAAGAGGCGCACCAGCACGCGCAGGGTGGCGCGGTTCTCCGCGAGGAGCGAGAGGAAGCTCGAGCGGGCGCCGATCGCCGCGATGAAGCCGGCCAAGTGCCGCAACGCCAGGTCCGGGTCGGGTGCGCGCGTCACCTCCCCGAGGAGCGCCGGCGCGACCGTCAGCAGGAGCTGTTTGCGGCGCGGATTGGCGCGCGACGACGGCGCGCCGTCGCGCAGGAGGACGAGGTGCTCGCGCGCGGAGCGCGGGTCGGCGAACCCGAGCGCCGCGAGCGCCGCATCGCTCTCCGCGGGGTCTTCGTCGAGGCCGGCGAGGAGCGCCGCGTACCGTCCGTCGGTGCCGTCCGCCCGGCTCGCCTCCGCGCCGTAGAAGAGCGCCGCGAACGAGGCCGCGACCGCGTCCATGTGGCGGACGCGATCGGCGCGAAACGCCGCCAGCACGGCGTCGGCGTCGGCGCCCCGATATCCGAGCCGGCGCGCCAGCTGCAGCTCGCCATGCCCCGCCGGGATCACCTGCGTCTGACGCTCGTCCACGAGCTGGATCTTGTGCTCGACGTCACGGAGGAACCGATACGCTTCGGCGAGGCGCGCGCTCTCGTCCGCCGCCAGATAGCGCGCCTCGACCAGACGCTGGAGGGCGGCGAGCGAGTTGCGTTCGCGGATGCGCGCGTCCTTCCCGGCGTGGATGAGCTGCAGGTTCTGGATGACGAACTCGATCTCGCGGATGCCGCCCCGCCCGAGCTTCACGTTGATGCCCTTCTCGGGGCCCGTGGCGAGCGCGTGCGCGACCTTCGCCTTCATCCGCTTCAGATCCTCGAGGGTCGCGAAGTCCAGATAGCGCCGGAAGACGAAGGGCTCGAGCTCGTCCAGCAACGCGGCGCCGAGCGCGCGATCGCCGGCGACGGGCCGGGCCTTCAGGTACGCCGCGCGCTCCCACGTCTGGCCCCACGACTCGTAATAGAGGAGCGCATTGGCGAGGGAGTTGACGATCGGCCCGTTGGTCCCTTCGGGCCGCAAGCGCAGATCGACGCGGAAGACGAAGCCGTCCCCTGTCGCCTGATGCAGCGCCTTGGTGACGCCTTCGGCGAGGCGACTCATGAACTCGCGGACCGAAAGCGGCCCGCGCGGACCGCCCGCGCTCTCGCGCCCTCCGTCCCCGTACACGTACACGAGGTCGATGTCCGAGCTGAAGTTGAGCTCGCATCCTCCGAGCTTGCCCATGCCGAGGACGCAGAACCCGAGCGGAGCGCCGGCGGCGTCGAGGACGTCGCCGTGCGCAACGACCAGCCGCGCACGGACGGCCACAACCGCGACCTCGAGCGCGTCCTCGGCGAGCCGCGACAGCTCCGCCGTCGTCTCGACGAGCGTGCTCCGACGCAGCAGATCCCGGGCCGCGATCAGGAGCACGCGCCGCCGCTTGAAGGCCCGTAGCGTCTGCGCCAGCGCCTCGACGCTCCCGTCCTCGGGCGGTGCCGGCCGCGGCACGAGCGCGGCGAGCGGCGACGGCGTCGGTCTCGCCGCCAGGACCTCCGGCCACGACGCCGGCTCGGCGTGGAGCCAGCGCGCGATCGAGGTGCTGGCGCCGAGGAGCACGATCAGCGCGGCGGCCGCGTCCGGATCGACGGCGGCGCGCGCGAGCGCCTCCGGCGCGCTCTCGCGCAGTCGGCCGAGGCTCGCGACGGCGAGCGCGGGATCGGCCGCGTCGGCGAGCGCGCCGAGGACGCCGTCCGGCACATCGGCGGCCGGCCACGACGCGCCGAGACGCGCGACGAGCGCATCGGGATCGGCCACGCCGGCGGCGCGGAGCCTCTCGAGCCATGGAGTCATGCGGGCGCGGCGACCCTAGCCCGCATTGCCCACTGGGTCCACGTCGCGCCGACGCCATGCGCACCCAGCAGCGAGCGCGGGGCGGCGCGCGCACGAGCGCGTCCGGGCGGACGCGAGCGGACGGTCGCCGGAACGCGCGCTCAGGACGACGCGGCGGGGAGGACGTCCGCCGGGGAGCGCTCCGGCCGTCGACGAGCCGTCGACGCGAGCCCCCCGGCGATCGACCACCGATCGAAGTCGGCAAGCGCGCGCTCCGCGAGCTGGAGCTTCTTCTCGCGCCCGCGCGCGCGGCCGGCGAGCGGCGGGAAGAGCCCGTAGTTCGCGTTCATCGGCTGGAAGTCGCGACGACCCCGCTGCGTCACGTACGCGAGGAGCGAGCCGAGCGCGGTCGTCGCGGGGGGCGACACGAGCGGCGCGCCGGCAAGGAGCCGCGCCGCGTTGATCCCGGCCAGCAACCCGGCGGCCGCCGACTCGACGTACCCCTCGACGCCGATGATCTGGCCTGCGAGAAATGTCGTGCGCGCCGCGCGGAGCTGCAACGTCGGCATCAACACGTTCGGCGAATCGACGAAAGTGTTGCGATGGAGGCTGCCGAGCCGGACGAACTCCGCCGCCGCCAGCCCGGGAATCATGCGAAAGACGCGGCGCTGCTCGGGGTAGGTCATCTTGGTCTGGAAGCCCACCATGTTGAAGAGCCGTCCCTCGACGTCGTCCTGCCGGAGCTGCACGACGGCGAAGGGCCGCGCCCCCGTGCGCGGATCGATCAGACCGACCGGGCGCATCGGACCGAAGGCGAGCGTGTCGCGACCACGGCGCGCCATCTCCTCGATCGGCATGCAGCCCTCGAAGTAGACCGTGCGCTCGAATTGCTTCGCCGGCACCTTCTCCGCGGCGAGCACGGCGTCGACGAACGCGTAGTACTCGTCGCGCGTCATCGGACAGTTGACGTAGTCGTCGCCGCCCTTCCCATAGCGCGAGGCCTTGTAGGCGATCGTCATGTCGATCGAGTCGCTCGCCACGATCGGCGCGATGGCGTCGTAGAAATAGAGGTGCGCCTCCCCGAAGAAGCGCTCGAGCGCCGACGACAGCGCCGGCGAGGTCAGCGGGCCGGTCGCGAGGATCGCGACGCCGTCCGGGATCGCCTCGAGTTCGCGGCGGTGCAGCCGGACGTTCGGATGCTCGATCACGGCGCGCGTGACGCCCTCGGCGAAGAGGTTGCGGTCGACCGCGAGACAGGCCCCGGCCGGCACGGTGGTCCGGTCGGCGACCGCGAGGACGAGCGACCCGAGCCGCCGCATCTCCTCCTTGAGACAGCCGACCGCCGTCTCGAGCGACGCGTTCCGGAAGGAATTCGAGCACACGAGCTCGGCGAGGCGCTCCGTCCGGTGCGCGTCCGTGCCGCGCACCGGACGCATCTCGTAGAGGTCGACGCCGAAGCCGCGCTCCGCGATCTGCCACGCGGCCTCCGACCCCGCGAGCCCGCCGCCGACGATGGTGACGCGTTCCGACATTGAGCCGTCCTGTGTACTGGGCATCGCTCCGGAGCGCCAGTCGGCGCGTCCCGTGCGAGGCCGCGGGGCCGCGTGAGTGGGGAGCTCGCCTCCTCGCTCGGGCTCCTACGTCGGGCGCCTACTACCCGCCGCTACCCCGTCCGTCCTTCGGTCGAGCGAGCCGTCTCGCTCGTCACCGACTCCCCACCCACGCGGCGCGCAGCGCCGCGCGAAACACCCCACGACGGCCACAGAGACGACCGCGGTGCGGCCGGCGCGTCGGTTGCGCGCAGGAGCTTTCCACGCGGCGGCGGCGCCGCGGGGCGTGGGGAGTCGGTGAGGAGCGAGCTCAGCTCGCGCCGTGCGCAAGACGCGCGTGGCACGGCGGGCCTTAGGCGCGGGGTGCGATCGCCGAGCGACGAGACCAGCTCCCCACGTCCCGCGGGACCGATCGCCGTGCGACGAGGCTACGTGCCCGTGTTTGAGACGTCGCCGACGGCTTCCTGGAAGTCGCAGCCTTCCTTGAGGCAGCGGCGCACGGTGCCGGCGCGCTTGGTGGTCTTCTCGACCACGAACGGCGCCCGGCAGAGCGGGCACGGCATCGCGACCGGCCGGTCCCAGCTCGCGAACTTGCAGTCCGGGTAACGGTTGCAGCTGTAGAAGATCTTGCCGCGCCGCGAGCGCTTCTCGAGGATCTCGCCGCCGCCCTCGGCGGCTTTTCCATCGGCCGTGGCTCCGCCGCAGTCGGGGCACGCGATGCCGAGCTTCGCCGGCTTGATCATCGGCATGATCGTCTTGCACTCGGGGTAGCCCGAGCAGCCGAGGAACTTGCCGAAGCGGCCGAAGCGCACCAGCATCGGCTTCCCGCACTTGTCGCAGACCTCGTCCGTGGTCTCCTGCTTGGCGATCACGATCTCGCCGTGCTCGTCGCGGGTGAAGTTCTTGGTGCTCTTGCACTCCGGATAGCGGCGGCAGGCGAGGAACTCGCCGCGCCGGCCCCACTTGATGACCATCGTGTCGCCGCACTGGTCGCACGTGACATCGGTCGGGCGCTCCTCGGACTTGACGTTCCGCATCTCGACCTCGGCCTTGTCGAGGTCCTTCGAGAAGGGCTCGTAGAAGCGCCGCATCACCTCGACCCAATTGCGGGTGCCCTCTTCGATGCTGTCGAGGTCCTCCTCCATGCCGGCGGTGAAATCGACGTTCAGGATGTCGGGGAACGAGCCGACGAGGAGATCGGTCACGAGCATGCCGAGCTCGGTCGGGTAGAGCCGCTTCTGCGGATCCTCCTGGACGTACTCCTTGCCGAGGATCGTCTGCATGATCGACGCGTACGTCGACGGCCGGCCGATGCCGTTCTCCTCGAGCTCCTTGATGAGCGTCGCCTGCGAGAAGCGCGGCGGCGGCTGGGTGAAGTGCTGCTCGGGCTTCAAGTCGCCCTGCAGCGCGAGCCGGTCGCCGGGCTTGAGGTCGGGGAGCGTCTTGCCGTCCTCGTCGTCGCCCGCGGGGTCGTCGACGCCCTCCGTGTAGACGCGCATGAAGCCGTCGAAGACGACGACCTGGCCCGTGGCGCGGAAGATCGCGTCCCGGGCGGCGATGTCGATGGTGGTGGCCTTCAGGCGCGCCGGCTCCATCTGGCAGGCGACGAAGCGGTTCCAGATGAGCGTGTAGAGGTTGAGCTCGTCCTTCTCGAGGTACGGCGCGACGCGCTCCGGCGGGAACTCGATGCTGGTCGGCCGGATGGCCTCGTGGGCGTCCTGAGCCCCCTTCTTCGACTTGAAGACGGGGGGCTTCTCGGGGACGTAGCCGGCGCCGTAGCGCTCGCCGATGTAGCCGCGGACCGCCTCGACGGCCTCGGGCGAGAGCCGCGTCGAGTCGGTGCGCATGTACGTGATGAGACCGACCGCGCCCTCGTCGCCGATCTCGACGCCCTCGTAGAGCTTCTGGGCGATGCCCATCGTGCGGCGCGGCTGGTAGCCGAGCTTCCGCGACGCCTCCTGCTGGAGCCGCGAGGTGATGAAGGGCGGCGACGGGTTCCGCTTCCGGTCGCTCTTCTCGACCTTGGCGACCACCCAGTCGGCGCCCTGCAGATGATCGACGACGGCGGTCGCGGCGGCTTCGTTCTCGAGCCGGAAGGTCTTGTGATCGAGGCGCTTCCCGGCGAACTCGAAGAGGTTCGCGTTGAAGGGCGGCGGGTTCCCGCCCTCGAGGGTCGCGCCGATCGTCCAGTACTCCTCCTTCACGAAGGCCCGGATGGCGCGCTCGCGCTCGGTGATGAGGCGCACTGCGACCGACTGCACCCGGCCGGCCGACAAGCCGCGGCGGACCTTGTCCCAGAGGAGCGGGCTCAGCTGGTACCCGACGAGCCGATCGAGCACCCGGCGAGCCTGCTGGGCGTCGAACTTGGCGCGATCGAGCTTGAGCGGCTTCTTGATCGCATCCTGGACGGCCTTCTTGGTGATCTCGTTGAAGAGGACCCGGTGGATGTTCTTCTTGTTGCCAAGGCGCTCCGCGATATGCCACGCGATCGCCTCGCCCTCGCGATCGGGATCTGGAGCCAAGTAGATGTTTTCTTTGTCTTTTGCGGCCTTCTTCAGCTCGTCGATGACCTTGGACTTGCCATGGATGACGGCGTAGTCCGGCTTGAAGTCGTTGGCGATGTCCACCCCGAGCTTGGACTTCGGAAGGTCGACCACGTGACCGACCGAGGCCTTCACGGTGTAGTTCCGGCCGAGGTATTTCCCCAATGTTTTCGCCTTCGCAGGCGATTCGACGATGACGAGGTTCTTGGCCATGGCTCCTGGGACCGACCCCATTACTGTAAACCAGCAACCCCGGCAAATCTGCCCGCAAGCTGAAAATGTCCTCCGGAGCCCCGCCGCACGACCCCGCGCAGCTCGAGATCGAGCAGGCTTGCAATGACCTCCTGCGGGCTCCGGCCACTCGCCCGCACGAGATCGTCGGTCGAGAGGGGGCCGTTCACGAGGAACCCGGCGATGGCCTCGGCGTCTCCGGCCGGACCGCCGGGCGCGGACCCGCCATCGGCGGCGCGCCCCCGCAGCGCCGGCTCGATCTCCGCGAGCACGTCGTCGAGGTCGCGAACGAGCGTCGCCCCCTCGCGGATCAGCTGATGGGCGCCGGCCGAGAGCGGCGAGTCGATGCGACCCGGCACGGCGAAGACCTCCCGGCCCTGCTCGTTGGCGAGCCGGGCCGTGATGAGGGAGCCGCTGCGCTCCGCCGCCTCGATGACGACCGTGCCTTGGGTCATCCCGGCGAGGATGCGGTTGCGCGCCGGAAAGTGGTCGGGAAGGGGCCCGGCGCCGACCGGCTGCTCGCTGAGCAGCGTCCCGGTCGCGATGATGCGGGCCGCGAGTTCGGCGTGCTCCCTCGGGTAGACGACGTCGATCCCGGAGCCGAGCACCGCCACGGTCCGACCCCGCGCCGCGAGCGCCCCCTCGTGCGCGGCGCCGTCGATCCCGCGCGCGAGGCCGCTCACGACGGTCACGCCGGCGTCGGCGAGGCCGGCCGCGAGCCGATGCGCCGTCTCGCGGCCGTAGCTCGTCGCCCGCCGGGCGCCGACGATCGCCACCGCCGGCCCCGCATCGAGGAGATTGCCCTTGGCGACGAGATGGAGCGGGGCATCGTGGATCTCCCGGAGCGGCGCCGGATACTCGACGGCGTCGAGCGCGACGAGGCGCGCCCCGGCCGCGACGATGCGCTCGAGTTCCTCGCGCGCCCCCCGCCGGATCGCCGGGTCATGGAGCCGGCGCGCCGTCGCGGCCGAGCACCCGGCGGCGACGAGCGCGCTCTCCGCCGCGGCGAGCACGCCGAGCGCGCCCGCAAAGCGCATCGCGAGCGCGCGACCGCGCACGTCCCCGATCCCGGGCGCCGCCCGCAGCGCGAGCCATGCCTCGATCTCGTCCGTCCCCTGCCCCATCCCGGCCGCGAGGGTCGCAGAGCGGGGGCGCGGCCGAAAGACGCCGAGTATCGGGTCAGCGGTACTTGGCGCGCACGGCCTCCATGCGCGCGCGCAGCATCTCCGCCTGCACCCGGGCGCTCTCGACGGCTTCACGGGCGCGATCGAGGCGGCGGCGCAGCTCGACCGACGCCTCGCTGTCGTCCCACGCGTTCCGACGTTGGATCTCGTCGGCAAGCGCGTTGTATTCGTCGACGCGCGCGTTGTGCACGTCGACACCCTGTCGATAGGCCCGCGTCGCCTCCTGCAGATCCGATCCGAGGCTCGGCTTCTCGGTCGCCTCGGCCCGGGGCCGGAGATCCTCGGGGGCGGTGTCGGATTGCAGCCGCGGGCGGGCGTCGCCGGGATCCTCGCGCACGGGCGGCGGCTCGGCACGCACGGGCGCCCGCCGCACCGGCGTCGCCGGCGCGGCGACGCGACGTCCCTTCACGGCCGTCCGGCGCGGCGACGGCGTCACGACGGCGGTTGGCTCGGGAGCGACCGCGGTGGCGGTGGCCGTCGGCGCAGGGACGGCCGTCGGCTGGACGACGCGCGTCGCGATCGTCGTCGGCGGCGCGGGCGGCGGCGTCGCCACCGGGGTCGGGAGCGGAGCCGGCGCCGTCCAGTCTTCGAGGCGGAATGGCTGCTCGCGCGTCTGCAGCCACGTCAGCGCCACGACCACCCCCAGCAACGTCCCCGCCGTGATCGTCCACGCCCGGAGCGAGCGCGCGCGCCGCGCCTGGCGCGGGCGGCGACCTCCCATCGCCTCGCCGAGCGTGCGGAAGGTCTCCGGATCCGCGGCGAGGTCCTCGCCGACGAGCGGGCTCCCGCAGATCGTGCAATACTTCAGCCCTGCCCGGTTCGGCTTCCCGCAACGCGGACAGGCCACGGGCTCGCCGTCGTCGCCGAGCTTCCAGTCGTCGTGCTCCTCCATGCGGGGCTCGCGCTCAGCCTCCCGTCCCCGCGCCGGACGCGCTCGCCTTCGCCCGCACTCGCGCCATGAACTTCTCGCGATCGACGACGAAGCGCTCGTGCCGGCCGATCGCGATACGGTCCGCCGCGTCGTGGGCCTCGACCTCGAAGACACAGCGGCGGCGATCCAGCTCCGCCAGTCGGACGCGCACGCGCACCGTCATGCCGATCGGCGTCGCGGCCTCGTGGGTGAACTGGAAGCCGACGCCGACGCTCGTCTCGCCCGGCCCCACGTGCTCGGCCATGAGGGCAGCGCAGGTCGCCTCCGCAAAGGCGATCATGCGGGCGCTCGCGTACACGTCGGGCACGAGCGGCGACACGAGCGTGGCCGAGTCCGCCGGAGTCGTCCGCACCGTGGCCTCGCGCGTCAGGCCGACCGTCAGCACGGCAGGTCCGACGCCGCGCGCATCACAGCGGGCTCGTGCAGTGCGGGCAACGCTTGGCGGCGAGCGGGATGGTCATGGCGCACTGCGGACACGGCTTCTCGGTCGGCGCGGCCGCCGGCGCCGGCTGCTCGCGCTTGAGCGCGTTCATGCCGCGCACGACGAAGAACAGCACCATCGCGACGATCAGGAAGTTGATGACCGTGTTCAGGAAGACTCCGTAGTTGACGGTCGCGACACCGGCGTCCTTGGCCGCCTTCAGACTTGGATACTCCCCGCCGCCGAGCACCACGAAGAAGTTGGTGAAGTCGACGCCGCCGAGCAGCTTGCCGATCGGCGGCATCATCACGTCGTTGACGAGCGAGGTCACGATGCCGCCGAACGCCCCGCCGATGATGACTCCGATCGCGAGGTCGACGGCGTTGCCCTTGAGAGCGAATTCCTTGAACTCCTTCAACATGCGTCGCGTCTCCTTTCCGCTATGCTCCGATGTCCTCCCGCGTACGGCCGCTGCCCGGCGTGTGCCGGGCATTCCCGAGGCTGTCAAGTTGACCTCGCGGAGCCGGCGCTCGCGTGCTAGCGATGCACGGACGGACGCACGATGGGTCTCTTCGACGAGTTCGCGAAGCAGGTTGCGAAAGCGGCCCAGGCCTTCGCCGAGAACACCAACCCGGAGCTGGCGTCCGGCATCCTCGAGATGCTGCAGCAGCGAGGCGGCCTCGACGGCCTGGTGCGCCGCTTCCAGGAGCACGGCCTCGGCGACGTGATCGGGTCCTGGGTGTCGGCCGGCCCGAACCGTCCGATCACGCCCGACGACCTGGCGAGGATCCTGGACCCGGAGCAGCTCGCCGAGCTGTCCCGGCGGGCGGGCATCGCCGTGAGCCGGCTGCCGGAAGCGCTCGCGGGGCTGATGCCGACCATCGTCGACCGGCTCACTCCCGACGGCGAGATGCCGGACCCGTATCGACTGCTCCGGATGGTGACGAGCCTCTTCCGGAGCGATCGCGCCTCCTCCTGAGCCCGGCTCGGTTGCGGACGCCGCGCGCACCCGCTAAGCGAACCGGCTCACGCAACTCGACGCCCCGACGGAGGATTTTCCCCATGGCCGCGCAACAGGACGACTTCCACCGCTTCTCCGGAACGGCGGGGTACATCGCTTCCGCCCCCCTCGTCGACGCCGTCAACTGCGCCGTCGCCCTCGAACGCCCGCTCCTCATCAAGGGCGAGCCCGGCACCGGGAAGACCCTCCTCGCGCGCCACGTCTCGGACGGCCTCGGGATGCCGATGCTCTCGTGGCACATCAAGTCGACCTCCAAGGCCGCCGACGGCCTCTACGTCTACGACACGGTCCAGCGCCTCAACGACAGCCGTTTCGGCGGCGGCGACGTCTCCGACATCCGGCGCTACATCAGGCTCGGACCGCTCGGTCAGGCGTTCGCGGCGCCGAAGCGCCAGGTCCTGCTGATCGACGAGGTCGACAAGGCCGACCTCGAGTTCCCGAACGACCTCCTGCGCGAGCTCGACGAGATGCGCTTCACGGTGATCGAGACCGGCGACGAGGTCGCCGCCAAGGAGCGACCCGTCGTCATCATCACCTCGAACAACGAGAAGGAGCTGCCGGACGCGTTCCTGCGCCGCTGTATCTTCCATTACATCGAGTTCCCCGACGCCGCGCTCATGAAGAAGATCGTCGCGGTGCACCACCCGAACCTCGACGCGACCCTCCTCGATCAGGTCCTCATCAAGTTCTACTGGCTGCGCGAGCAGAGCGAGCTCCGCAAGAAGCCGTCGACGTCGGAGCTCATCGACTGGATCTCGGCGCTGCTCCGCGCCGGCATCACGCCCGACCAGCTGGAAGCGCACATCCCGTTCGTCGGCGCCCTCCTCAAGAAGGAGCAGGACGCCGAGGCCCTGACCCGGTTCGATGAGAAGAGCGGGCGCTACCCGACCAGCTGGAAGGAGCTCGGCCCCCGCTACAACCAATAGGGCGCGGGCCCGGCGCGATGTTCCTCGATCTCTTCTACGGCCTCCGCGACGAAGGCATTCCCGTCGCGCTCCAGGAGTGGATGACACTCCTGGACGCTCTGCGGCGCGGCATGCACGGCTCGAGCCTGCTGCGCTTCTACCACCTGGCGCGAGCCTGCCTGGTGAAGAGCGAGACGTTCTACGACGCCTACGACCGCGTGTTCGCGCGCGTCTTCAGGGGAGTCGAGGGCCGCTTCGACGACGTCGCCGACGAGATCCTGCAATGGCTCGCCGATCCCAAGAACTTCCCGAACCTCTCTCCCGAGGAGCTCGCCGCGCTCGAGCGCCTTTCCTCCGACGAGCTCATGCGCCGCTTTCTCGAGACGCTCGCCGAGCAGACCGAGCGCCACGACGGCGGCGGCAAGTGGGTCGGCACCGGCGGGAAGTCGCCCTACGGCCACGGCGGCCAGCATCCGACGGGTATCCGGGTCGGCGGACCCGGGCGCAGCCGCTCCGCGATGAAGGTCGCCGAGGACCGGAAGTTCCGTGACTATCGCACCGACGTCGCGCTCGACGTCCGCCAGATGCGGGTCGCGCTGAAGCGCCTCCGCCAGCTGACCCGCACCGGCCTCGCCACCGAGCTCGACCTCGACGAGACGATCGACGAGACCTGCAAGAACGCCGGCGAGATCGAGATGGTCTTCCGGGCACCGAAGAAGAACGACGTGCGGCTCGTCCTGCTCATGGACGTCGGCGGCACCATGGACCCGTACTACGAGCCGATGAGCCAGCTCCTGACCGCGCTCCACGACGAGCGCGGTCTCCGCGAGTTCCGTCCGTTCTACTTCCACAATTGCGTCTACGACCACGTGTACTCGCGCGCGCGCCTGACCCGCGCCGACGCCGTGCCGACCGGCGACATCCTGCGCAGCCTCGACGAGCGCTGGAAGCTCCTGATCGTCGGCGACGCGGCGATGCATCCGTCGGAGCTCCTCGAGGGCCACGGCGGCATCAACCCGCACAACACCTCGCCGACCCCAGGCATGACGTGGCTGCAGCGCCTCGCGGGCCACTTCGAGCGCGCCGTCTGGATCAATCCCGACGAGCAGAAGCTCTGGGACCACACCTACACCACGCGCCTCGTGCGGCGCCTCTTCCCGATGTTCCACCTGAGCGTCGACGGCCTGGCGAGCGCCGTGCAGGCCCTGGTGGGCGCGCGGGTCTGAGTCCGCGAGGGAGGCGATGGCGCGCGGCGATCTGCGCGTGAACGACCGCCTCGTGGTCCCGGCGGCCGAGCTCGACCTGCGCTACGTCCGCGCGAGCGGTCCCGGCGGCCAGAACGTCAACAAGGTGGCCTCGAAGGCCGTCGTACGCTTCGATCTCGCCCACTCCTCCGCCGTTCCCGACGATCTGAAGGCGCGCGCGCTCGCCCGCCTGCGATCGAAACTCACGCAGGCCGGAGCGCTGATCGTCACGAACGGCTCGACGCGCGACCAGGGGCGCAATCGCGAGGCCGCGCTCACGCGCCTCGCGGCGCTCCTCGCGAGTGCGGTCGCCCGGCCGCGTCCGCGCCGTCCGACGACGCCTTCGCCCGCAGCCATCGAGCGACGCCTCGCGGGAAAGCAGCGCCGGGCGAGACTCAAACGGGCGCGGCGGATCCCCGCGGCGGACTGACGCTTCCGCCCCGGCCCGGACCGACGGCTCGGCGACGCGCCTCCGCGCGGCAGAAAACTGACGATCCGCCGGGCGGCGGCGCGCGCCCCGGACCGCAGCCCGCGGATTTCCTGGCATTCCCGTCCTGTGCGTCCGGGCACACTCGTTGCTTTGCGACCCCCTATCGGCGCCAACGCCGAAGCAGGCGAACACCTGGAGAACTGCGTGACGATCTCGCATGACGCGGCAGCACGCGCGAACGGACGGAGCGCGGGGTCGGAGCCCCCGCCGCGGGCCGTCCGGTTCGCCGCGGACCCGAGGAGCGTACCCTCGCCGCGGGCGGCGGCCGACTGGAAGCGCGCGATCCTCGCGACCGCGGCCGCAGGACGGCGAGCGAACCCGCAATGAGCGGAGGAGTCGAGCCGATGGAATCCCCGCAGGCCCTCGCACGGGACGCCTGGACGCCGCCACGCCACGAGGATCTCCAGGCGCGGATCCGGAGCACCCTCGCCCGCCTGTCTCAGACCGGCGCGCTCCCGACGTTGCCGGCCGCCGCAAGCGCAGCGCTCGGCCTCGCGCGCGACCCCGAAGCCGACGTGGACAAGCTCTGCCGCGTGATCCAGACCGACGTCGGGCTGTCGGCGCGCGTGTTGCGGGTCGCCAACTCCGTCGCGCTCGGACGCCGCAACCCGGCGCGCAAGCTGCAGGAAGCCGTGATCACGCTCGGGCTCCGCAAGACCTGCGACATCCTGGTCGCCGCCTGCGCGAAGCGCCTCTACGAGGGCGCCACGGTCCGGGCCGAGGAGCTCTGGAACCACTCGCTGGCAGTCGCCGTCGCGTGCGAGGAACTCGCCCGTACGACCCGGAGGGTCGAGATCGGATGCGCGTTCCTTCCCGGGCTCTTCCACGACGTCGGGCGCGTCGCGTTCTTCCTCGCCGACGAGGCGGCGGCCGAAGTGATCGAGAGCCTCGGTACGGAAGGCGGGAAGGAGAAGGCGTACCTCGAGCGCGAGTGGTACGGGTTCGACCACGCCGAGGCGGGCGCGATCCTCGCCGAGGACTGGGGGCTCGCGCTCGAGCTCTGCGACGCGATCCGTTGGCATCACGCGCCGACGGAGGCGGGCGCGGCGCGCGAGCTCGCCACGCTCTTGAACGCCGCCGACGCCTTCGCCTATCGGATCGGCTGCGGTATCGGGACCGCGGCGCCGCCGAGCGTCGACGGCGCGCGACTCGAGCTCGGCGCCGACGACGAGCGCGCGCTCGCGGAGCGCATCCAGGCCGCCTGGAGCGAGCAACGCGATCTGCTCGGCTAGACCCATGACCATCCTGATCGTCGAAGACAACCCGGTGAACGCCGAGATGCTCCGACTCGCGCTCGAGAAGGATCGCTACGCAGTCGTGCACGCCGGCGACGGCGCCGAAGCGCTCGCCACGCTCGAGGAGCACCCCGAGATCGACCTCGTCGTCACCGACGTCCTCATGCCGAACCTCGGCGGCCTCGAGATGATCGAACGCGTGCGGCAGCGGCCCGAGTGGAGGACGCTGCCGGTCGTGGTCGCGACGTCGGTCGCGAACCACGCGACCGTGCGCCAAGCGTCGTCGCTGCACTGCAAGCACTTCATCGTCAAGCCGTTCACCGTACAGCTCCTGCTCCAGACGGTACGCGAAGCGATCGGCCAGCGCGGCGTCGTGCTCCAGGAGAAGGCCCGCGTCGTCGGCCGGCTCGGCCTCGAACCGGAGGGCTACGACCAGCTCGCGCTCGCGTTCGCTTCCTTCGTCCACGAGCGCGTGGCCGCGCTCACGTCGCTGTCTGAACGCACCGAGCACGAAGAGGTCGACCCCGCGCAGCGACGCGACCTCTTCGCCCTCGAAGAGAGCGCAGCGCTCCTCGGCGCCGAGCGCCTCGGGAATCTTCTCGCCGCCCTCGGCTGGCCGAACGGAACGGTCCCGCACGACGCACTCGGCGGCGCCTACAAAGCGCTCCTCGCCGAGCTGCGGCTTGTGAGCGCCGCGCTGCCGCCGCCTCGCCGAGCCGGCGGCGACCCGCTCGCCGCCGACACCCCGCGCGACGCCGACGCCGCGCCCGCGGAACCCGGCGCCTGACCGCCCGCGACGGCAGCGCGCTCCCGTCAGCGGGCTGCGGGTCGCCGTCGCAGGGCCGAGCTCGCTACTCGCAGCGTTGCGCCGGTGCGCCACCGCGCCGACGCTCACGTCCATGCTCGGCACGGTCACCACCTGTGCCCTCGTCGGGATCGACGCGCATCCCGTCCAGGTCGAGGTCGATCTCGCGACCGGCATCCCGCACACCCAGACCATCGGCCTCCCCGATTCGAGCGTTCGCGAGAGCAAGGACCGCGTGCGTTCGGCGCTTCGCAACGCCGGCTTCGAGATCCCGCCCCGGCGCATCACCGTGAACCTGGCGCCGGCCCACCTCCGCAAGGAGGGCGCCGCCTACGACCTGCCGATCGCCCTCGCCATCCTCGCCGCGACGGGACACCCGCTGCGCGAGCACCTCGCCGGCGTGGCGGTCGCGGGCGAGCTCGCCCTCGACGGCAGCGTCCGGCCGATCCGAGGCGCCCTGGCGATCGCGGCGGCGGCGCGCGCCGCCGGCTGTGCGCGTCTCGTCGTTCCGCGCGCCAACGCCTCCGAGGCGGCGCTCGTCGCCGACCTCGGGGTCGTCCCCAGCGACGACCTGCGCACCACGGTGGACAGCCTGACTGGCCGCCGCACCCTGGAGCTCCAGCCGCCGCCTCCATCCGCACCGGAAGCGCAACGCCCGCCGCTCGACCTCGCCGACGTGCGCGGGCAATCGTACGCGAAGCGCGCGCTCGAGGTCGCGGCGGCCGGCGGCCACAATATCCTCCTCGTCGGGCCCCCGGGTGCAGGCAAGACGATGCTCGCGCGTCGGCTCGCGACGCTCCTCGCGCCGCTCGCCCTGACCGAAGCACTCGAGGTGACGCGCATCCACAGCGCCGCCGGCCTCCTCGGCGAGCGCGCGCTCGTCGCCGAGCGGCCTTTCCGCGCCCCGCACCACACCGTATCGACCGCGGGGGTCTTCGGAGGCGGCGGCGCGATACCGCGACCCGGTGAGATCGCGCTCGCCCACCACGGCGTGCTTTTCCTCGACGAGCTTCCCCAGTTCCGCCGCGACGTGCTCGAAGGCCTGCGCCAGCCCCTCGAGGACCGCCGGGTCACGATCGCGCGCGGCGGCTGGCGCGTCACGTACCCGGCGCACGTCGTCTTGGTCGCCGCCATGAACCCCTG
>JADYZW010000013.1 GCA_020852955.1 Deltaproteobacteria bacterium
CTAGTCCCCTGGATTCGTGATTCCTAGCAAAAGTCCGGTTACTGGCCGTGCACTTGCTGCGTGCGGATACCGAAGCGCCGCATCTTCTCGAGGATCTCGTCGGCAGTCTTCGTCCACTTGAAGGGCTTGCTCTCCTCGTTGTGGGCGTCGACGTACTGGAGAATCGCGTCGCGGAGCTGCGGCACACTCGTGTGCGAGCCGCGCTTCAAGGCGTTCGCCGTCAGCAATCCGAAGAAGCGTTCGACGAGGTTGAGCCACGACGCGTACGTCGGCGTGAAGTGCAGATGGAAGCGCGGATGGCGGAGCAGCCAGCGATGCACGGCCGGCGCTTTGTGGGTGGAGAGATTGTCCAGCACGACGTGAATTTGGAGTTCGGACGCGACACTCGCGTCGATCTCGCCGAGGAACGCCACGAAATCTTGCGCGCGATGCTTCTGCTTGCACCGCGCCAGGACTTCGCCCGTGGCGACGTTGAGGGCCGCGAAGAGGTCGAGCGTACCGTGGCGCACGTAGTTGTGCGTCTGTCGCTCGGGCTGCCCGAGATCCATCGGCAGAATGGGTTGCGCCCGCTGCAGTGCTTGAATCTGGGATTTCTCATCGAACGAGAACACCACGGCATTGCGCGGGGGATGCATGTAGAGCCCCACGACATCCCGCACCTTGTCGACGAGTTGCGGATCCGGCGACAGCTTGAAGGAGCGCGTGAGGTGCGGCTTCAGGCCGAACGTCCGCCAGATCTTCCCGATCATCGCGTGACTCATTCCGGCCTTCGCCGCCATGGTCCGCGTGCTCCAGTGCGTCGCGCCCTTCGGGGTTGTCTCGAGCGTCCGCACGACGACCGCCTCCACTGCCGCGTCGGAGATCGTCCGTGGCCCGCCGACCCGTGGCTCGTCGTAGAGGCCGTCCAAGCGACTTTCAACGAATCGTCGCCGCCATTTCCCCACCGTTTGATTCGTCGTCCGGTGCCGTCGCGCCACCACAGTGTTCGATGACCCGGCGGCGCACGCCAACACCAGGCGCGCGCGGAACGCCACCGCGCGATTGACGTGCGCCCGTCGCGTCAAGCGCTGTAACTCGCCGCGTTCCTCGTCCGACACCACCAGTGCGACCTTGGGACGCCCGATATTCGCCATGGCGCGTATAAATCATACGCCAACGTGTTTTGCCAGCTATTCTGTTTCCAGGGGACTAGTCGCCGCAGGCCGTGCTGCAATCGCGGCCGGTGCCGACCGTGCCGCCGATCGCGGTGCAGCGTTCGACCGATGCCGCGAGCTCGCAGCGGGGAACCATGCATTCCGTCACCCGATCGCACGCGCGCCTGGCGCCGGTGCAGGTGCCGTCCTTCACGCCGTCTCCCGGGTGCGAGTCGCCCGCACAGTCGCGCTGCTTCGCGACGCAGCAGGT
The DNA here is from genome assembly GCA_020852955.1 of Deltaproteobacteria bacterium. Classification (GTDB taxonomy): domain Bacteria; phylum Desulfobacterota; class Binatia; order UTPRO1; family UTPRO1; genus UTPRO1. The sequence continues at coordinate 1,405 of JADYZW010000013.1, forward strand.
GATGGTCTCGGCGGCCTTGCCGCAGGCCGAACGGGATGCGACCCGGCGGATCTTCGCGACGCAGGAACGCGGGATCGATCCGCAGCTGCGCTTGCCGTTGGCGTCGGGACCGCAGGCGCTGAGCTCGCGGAGCTTCCGGGTAACGCATCGAACGTGGTCGGCGTGGTTCCCGGCCCCGTCGCAGGGGCAGGCCGCGTCGATGGCGGCCTTCGCCTCCTTCTGGGCGGCGACGCAGTCGACTTCGGTCACGCGCGCATGGGCGGGGCCGGCGGTCAGGACGGTCAGCGAAAGGGCGAGGGCGGCGATCGCGCCCAGGGGCTTGGTCATGGGTGGGGTCCTCCGGAGGGGTTGGCAGCGGCCACTATCGTATGCCGCCCGTGACCGGGCAAGCGTCCTTCGCGGCCCCGGCTCGCGCCAACGTCGTGACGCCGAGCCAGTGAAGTGGCGCAGGCCTGACGGTCGCCGGGTCGCCAACGACCGAGATTCCAAGGATTTCCGGTCATGCCTGGTGGCATATCAGTTGCTCCCGAACCAGGCAGAGCTTAGTCGTTACTTCGCCAAACCGGAGGATCGTCGAACATGGAAGCCGAGAACATTCGCACCTTGCGCCACAATCTGGGCCTGACGCAGGAAGAGTTTGCACACCGCCTCGGGATCACGGTCGCCACCGTGAATCGTTGGGAGAACGGCCACAACAGCCCGACGCGCCTGGCGCGCAAGGCGCTCTACGACCTCGCCTCCGAGAAGGGGGGCCCCGGGCCGCAGCTGAACTCGCCGTCCGAAGGCTGAGCGGGCGCGCATGCTCCGGGGACCGGGTCCGCGTGATGGCCGGCCCCTCACGATCCTGCTGGTCGAGGACAACCTCGACCACGTGGTGATCACGCGCCAGGCCGTGACGTCCATCCTGCCGTGCGAGGTCGAGGTCGTCGCCGACGGTGGCAAGGCGGTGGAGCGCCTCGCGGAATCGCCCCAGGTGCGGCCGCGGCCGGATCTGATCCTGCTTGACCTGCATCTGCCGGTGATGAACGGCATCGACGTGCTCCGCTGGATCCGCGGGGACCCGACGTTTCATGGAACGCCGGTCATCGTGCTCACCGCCGCCGGTGAGGACGAAGCGCTGATCCTCGACTGCTATGCGAGCGGCGCCAACAGCTTCTTGCCGAAGCCAGCGACCGACAAGCGCTTTGCCGAGGCGCTTCGCGTGCTCGCCGGGACGCCTCGGCCGAACGTAGAGGCGCCCGGCGCGACGTGACCCGGGGAAACGCGCCCGCCGCCTAGCGGCGTCCGCCCGAGCGTCCGCCCGACGGCCGGAAGTTCGCGAACGCCTCGCTGCCCGGCCGAATCGCCCTGGTGTCGAAGAAGCGTTCCGGCTTCTTCGGGAAGCAGAGCCGTTCGTGGGTCCGCTTGATGCGCTCGCGCAGGATCGACGAGTCGCGTGAGCTCTCGCCGGCGCGGCGCAGCTCCTCGACCGACAGCTCCATCGTCGCTTGCTGATGGCCGCGGGTGAGGCCGAGCGAGAGCAGATGATCCTGCGGAGTCGGACCGTCGTTCAGCTGGACCTGCAGCCGCTTGTCGACGGTGCGAACGATCTTCCGGACGAGGTTCTGGGCCTCGGTCTCGAGATCCTGATGGCGCATCGGGTGTTTCCTTCCTGCGTGACGTGGTTGGCGGCCGCTTGCCGCGAAAAGTCCGCGAGTCTAGGGACGCGCCGCCGAGGTGTCAAGGCGAGGTGAAGCGGAAGGTCGCCGTCACGGTCGTCCCCGCGCCGATCGTGACGACGATCTCGCGGCGGCCGAGACTGGGATGGACGGCCGCCAGGGTGTACGTACCGGCGGGGACGTTCGGGAAGCGGAACACCCCGTTCGCGCCGGTGACGGCGAAGTAGGGGTGGGGAAGCGCGCTGAGATCGAGCCGCATCCACGGGTGGACGTCGCAGCGGATCGCGGCCATGACCTCGGGAACGATCGAGGATCGTCGTGCGCTTTGCGGAGCTGCCGGCAAGGCCGAAGTTCCACCGCGGATTCGCGCGCGGCTCGCCGTGGACGTTGTGGAGCGTGTCGTCGCTGCTCGTGAACACGATCGGCTGCCCGACCCGCACCGCGGCGACACGCGGCACGCACCGGCAACCGCGCTGGTCGATCACGACGGGCGCGGTCGGCGGTGCGAAGACGCGGTCGCGAGCCCGGCTGCGATGTGGACGAACGCGTCGGCGAGGCCGCCGTTCGTGCCCTCGACGTCGCGGACGACGAGTCCACCCGGGTGCACGGCGGCGCAGGTCGGGTCGCTGTCCATCCCGATCGTGCGGGCAGGGGGAGGAGGCCCCTCGAAGGCGACGCGTCTCTCGATGACTCCCCTCGTCGCCGGGTCGAGCGGCGTCGGGGTGCCGACGATCCGCGGCGTCACCGGCGCGCGCTCGCATCCGAGCACGGATGCGAGCGCGCGACGGCGAGCGACGAGCGGCTTAGAAACCTTGAACCTTCGCGGCGCGATCGTAGATGTGGTACACGAGCGCCCATCCCACCAGCACGATGACGCCGAGCGTGACCGGGCTCGACGCCCACGTCGCGTGCTGCGCGATCATCATGAAGACGAGCGGCACCGACATGTAGGTGTTGTGCTTCGAGCGCAGGCCGGCGAGCGCGACGGCATCCGGATTGGGCGCGGTGCCGTTCTTGGTCGCGGTGATGATCTCGCGTTGCAGCGGCCAGATTCGGAACCACACGTTGAAGGCCATGATCGTGCCGAAGGTGGCGCCGAGGTGGATCGAATACCCGCGGAAGCCGAAGCCGCCGACCCACTGGAACACGAAGAGCAGCAGGGTCGCGAGCGCCACGCCGGCGCCGAACGCCGTCTGCGGGTCTTTCAACGGCCCCTTCGCGAGCGGGTCGTAGATGAAGGGCGCGACGAGCACGAGCACCAACATCAGTCCGGAGAAGAGGCCGAGGCCGGCGTCCGGATCCTGGAGCGCCAGCTTGTGGTGGTAGAACAAGTACAGCAGCAGGTAGATGCCCGTCCCCCACGTGAAGGCCGCGCCCCAGCGGAACCAGTAGAGGGCGCGGGGCATCAACTCGGGGACGAGTTTCTTCTTCGTCTCGCCATCGAGCTTCGGCATGACGTTCGCGTTCACCCAATTGAAGAAATAGAGCAGGCCGATCCACAGGACGCCTGCGACCACGTGGATCCAGCGGAAGAGCGACTCGACGATCGACATCACCTCCATGACTCCACCTCCTGCGCGATTTCGCGACGGGCTTAGAGCCGCTCCCCAGGGTTGTCAAGGTTGGGAACGACGGGCGCGCACGCTGGTCAGGCGCGCCGTCGTGGGGTAAACCGCCTGAGTCGACCGGGATGGAGAGATGGCCGAGTGGTCGAAGGCGCACGCCTGCTAAGCGTGTGTAGGGGTAACACTCTACCGAGGGTTCGAATCCCTCTCTCTCCGCTCTCTCCCGGCGCGCACGCTCCCCGACGCCTCTCGACCGGCCGCGCCGCCGCCAGCGGGGTCGCATCTCCTCGCCGTCGAACGGGATGCGAAGGCCTCGCGCACCCGCACTGACAAATGACTGCGGGTCCGGCGTCGCCGTCGTGGCGGTCGCCGCGGGGCGGGACGGCGGACGCCGCCGCGTCCGCCGTGACAAGTCATGTGGGGATCCCATCCGCCGCGCGCGTTCGCTGCGTGGATGCGGGCGCGCGACGTCCTCGCGCGCCCGGAGCGTTCTGGCACCCGCGTTGCACCGTGTCGCCCCGAACTCTTCTCGAGGAGGCTCCCATGAAGTCCACGATGGTCGCGATCGGATTGGCCGTGGCGGCGGCGCTCACCGCGGCTTCCGCATTCGCGCAGTGCGAGCTCAGCTGCGCGGCCGAGTGCCGACAGGAAGCGGCGGTGTGCATGAGCGCCGCGAACCTGGAGGGACGGATCGGCCGTCAGCAGTGCGAGGCGGACGCCGCTGACGCCCTCGTCATCTGCGACAGCGATGCGATCGACGCGCGTGCCGATTGCGTCGGGCTTTGCGGCGTCGACCTGAAGGGGTGCGGCGCCGCCGCGAAGGCTGCCCTCAAGGAGTGCAAGACGCAGGCGAAGATCGAGCTCGCAGGCTGCGAGAACGAGGTCGCGACGCAGCTCGCCGCGGATCGTCAGGCGTGCGCCGAGGAGGCCGCCGACTGCGCCGCGAGCTGCGTCGAATAGCGAACCGCTCCCCCCGACGCCGGCGCGCCGCATGGATGTGCGCGCCGGCGAGGCTTCACGCGTCGGGGAGTGGAGGCCGACGTCCCGGAACCCGATCGGACGAGGCCCTCCTCCGCCCCGCTGCCGCCGTCCGGACCGGCCGAAGTTGACGGCCGCCGACCTCGCTAGTAGGGTGCGCCTCTTCGCGCGCCCATAGCTCAGTTGGATAGAGCGTTTGACTACGAATCAAAAGGTCGCAAGTTCGAATCTTGCTGGGCGCACTCGAAGAACCGACTGTAGCTTGAGCGGTTAGCGGTTCGTCGTCCTCGGCGGGTTCCTCGGAAGTTGGTGCCATTGGTGCCAACGAACCCGAGGACCCCCGGCGGTTCACGGTGCCGCTCGTGCCTCCCGAAGTGTCGTCCTCGTCGAGGACATCGACGGAGGGATTCGCGGCCCCTCTCGACAGGTAGCGCGCGGAGCAGGCGAGCGTCGTGGTCGCGTCGGTGTGCCCGAGTTGACCCGAGACGTCGTCGGTGCTCGGCACACCGTGATCGAGCAGTCGAGTCGCGAAGGGTGTGTCGCAAGACCCCCACAGCGCCACCGTGGCCCGACGCCGCTAAAGTCGCTGGAATTGCCATGGACGTCCGGTGGAAGTCGCGCCACCGTTTCGGGGTCGACGTCCCTGCCGTGTGAATCGATGAGCCAGGCAAAGCGCTGTCGCGGCGTACGCTGCCGCAGCAGCTCATGCCGTGGTTTTCCGCCTCGTCTCAGGTGAACACCGGACACGAACGGCCTGCGTTTCGGACCCGGTCAGGATACGGGAACTCCATGCCTGGTTTGCCCCCGCTCACTCGGGGCGCGCTGCACCCCCACCGGCGTGCACCAGCCGTCGATTTCGGCGCCGCGCTCATCGCGATCGTCACCGTCGCGGCGGCCGTCGCACTCTATGCGCTCACGTGGTGGGTCCTCGGAACGAGCGAGGACGATGGGGAGGTCTTCGGATCCCTCCGGCGTGGCCGCGTCGTCGCCGGCGCCGGGCGTGGCACTCCGCTCAGCGCTTCGCGAGCGTGATCCTCGGCCCGGACCGAGGCCGACTCCGCCCGCGGTTCTCGGTCGGCTGCAAGCGCATGCTCGTGTCCGATCGACGCGCTCAGCTCTCGCCGCAGCCCATCACGGCCTTCACCTCGAGAAACTCCTCGAAGCCGTACTCGCCCCATTCCCGGCCGTTGCCGCTCTGCTTGTAGCCGCCGAAGGGCGCCGTGAAGTCGGCGCCGGCGCCGTTCAGGTGGACGTTCCCGGTGCGCAGGCGCGCCGCGACCCTGAGCGCGTGCTCCGGATCGCCCGACGCGACGTATCCCGACAGCCCGTACACGGTGTCGTTGGCGATGCGGATCGCTTCTTCCTCGGTGTCGTAGGGGAGGATCGACAGTACCGGACCGAAGATTTCCTCGCGGGCGATCGTCATGTCGTTGCGGACGTTCGCGAACACCGTCGGCCGTACGAAATAGCCGCGCGCGAGGCCGTCGGGACGACCCGGACCGCCCGCCACGAGCTCGGCACCCTCCGCGATGCCCTTCGCGATGAGGCCCTGGATCTTTTCGAATTGGGCCTTGCTGGCGACCGGGCCGATCTGCGTGCCCTCGGCGTTCGGATCGCCCGCGATCGTCGCCTCGGCGGCGGCTTTCGCGATCGCGACCGCCTCGGCGTGGCGCTGACGCGGCACGAGCATGCGCGTCGGGGCGTTGCACGACTGGCCGCTGTTCATGAAGCAGCTCCGGACGCCGCCCTTCACCGAGCGTTCGAGGTCCGCGTCTTCGAGGATGATGTTGGCGGACTTGCCGCCGAGCTCCTGGGCCACGCGCTTCACGGTGTCGGCGGCGTTCTTGGCGACCTGGACGCCGGCGCGGGTCGAGCCCGTGAACGAGACCATGTCGATGCCCGGGTGCGACGAGAGCGCGACGCCGACGGTCGGGCCGTCGCCGTTCACGAGGTTGAAGACGCCCGCCGGGACGCCGGCCTCGTGCAACGCCTGGGCGAGGAGGATGGCGTTCAGCGGCGCGATCTCGCTCGGCTTCAACACCATGGTGCAGCCGGCGGCCAGCGCGGGCGCCACCTTGCACATGATCTGGTTCACGGGCCAGTTCCACGGCGTGATGAAGCCGCAGACGCCGACCGGCTCGCGCAGGACGCGCGTGGTGCCCTTGTTCTCGACGAAACCGTAGCCCTTGAGGATCTCGATCGCCTGCATCAGGTGGGCGAGACCCGAGGGGGCTTGCGCCGCGTTCGCGAGCCACATCGGCGCGCCCATTTCGAGCGAGATCGCCTCGGCGATCTCGCCGAGGCGGGCTTGATACGCCGCCAAGATGCGCTCGAGCAGCGCCACGCGCTCCTCGCGCGAGGTGCGCGAGAAGGTCTCGAAGGCCTTCCGGGCGGCGGCGACCGCCCGATCGACGTCGGCCGCGCCGCCGAGGCTGATCCGGCCGATCACCTCTTCGGTGGCCGGCGAGACGACGTCGAGGGTCTTCGGGACGGCCGGCTTCACCCACTGGCCGTCGATGTAGAAGTCGAGATACTCGCGCATGGATCTGCTCCTCCTGGCGAACGTTCGATCCGATCGATGTCGCAGAGGCCGCACCTCCATGCAAGTACGCCGCGACGCTCCGGGGCCGCGGATTGGCTGGATCCGGATGTCACGGGCGCGGGATGCGCGTGGCGGGCGCGGCCTGGGACCCGCGGCGGCGTCCGTGGTATGGCGGCGCGATGACCCGTGAGACCGTGCTTCTCGAGATCCGCGACGGGGTGGCGATCGTCACCTGGAACCGCCCCCGCCAGCGTAACGCCTTCAACCGCCGGATGTGGTGCGAGGGGCGCGACCTGCTGCGCGAACTCCTCGACGAGCCCCGCGCGCGCGCCGTCGTGGTGACCGGCGCCGGCGAGGCCTTCACCGCCGGCCAGGACCTGAGCGAGATGGCGGCTGCGCCCGGCGACGCCGAGCATCCGTTCGGCAGCTTCATGGACGTGCTCGTCGACTTCGACAAGCCGCTGCTCGCGGCGGTGAACGGCGTCGGCGTCGGCATCGGGCTCACGATGCTCCTGCACTGCGACGTGGTGCACCTCGCCGAGGAGGCGCGGCTCCGCGCGCCCTTCGTGCCGCTCGGCGTGGTGCCCGAGGCGGCCGCGAGCTTCATGCTGCCGCTGCTCATCGGGCATCAGCGCGCGGCCGAGGTGCTCTACACGGGGGACTGGATCGACGCCGCGCGGGCGCTCGCGCTCGGGATCGCGTCGCGCGTCTCCACGCGCGCGGACCTCCTGCCCTCGCTGCTCGCGATCGCGGCGAAGATGGCGGCGGGCCCGACCGGCTCCATCCGGCACACCAAACGCCTGCTGCTGGCGACCCGCGCCGAGCAGGTCCGCGCGGCGCGGATCCGAGAGGACGCGGGCTTCGTCGAGCGCGTCGGGACGCCCGAAAACATGGAGGCGATCACGGCGTTCTTCGAGAAGCGGCCGCCGGACTTCTCGAAGCTCTGAGGGCGGCGCGCCGCGATCGGCGGGCCGCCGTCGTCCGCGTGCTCCTCACCGGCCGTTGCGTTGGCGGCGGCGGACACTCGCGGTGCCGGCGATCACCGCGCGGATGTCCGTGGCCCAGCCCGCGGCGTCGCCGGGCGGGCGGAAGGACCAACGCGTCGCCGAGGCTCCGCTGCCGGCGCGGAGGCTCAGCCGATCGTGGTCGCGCGCGACCCGGTAGCGACCCGTGGAGCGCGGCGTGATCTCCAGCCAGAAATGATCCTGCTGGTGGATGACGACGCTCTGCCCGGTCACGACGATCGACGCGACGCTCTCCTCCCAGCCCGCGTCGCGCGTTCGTCGCATCGGCAGGTCGATCGCGCGGCGCATGATGCGCTCGGACTCGAAGCGCTGCTGTTGTGCCTCGCTGAGCGTGCCCGTCGGGCGCTGGCATGCCGCGAGGAGCAGAAACGCGCCGAGCACGATCCGGGCGCACGGCCGTCGCGACGGCATCGTCAGAGCGGCAGGTCGCCGGTCGCCGTCCGGCTGCTCCCGTGCGTTCGCCAGGCTGCGATCGTGCGTTGCGCGATGCGCATCTGGTGCACCTCGTCGGGACCGTCGGCGAAGCGCGCCCAGCGCGCGTGCTGGAACATGTGCGCGAGCGGGGTGTCGGTCGAGTAGCCGAGCGCGCCGTGCACCTGGATCGCGCGGTCGAGGATGCGGCCGAGCGCGTTCGCCACGAAGTGCTTCGTCATCGAGACCTCGGACGTGAAGTCGAGGCCACGGTCGATCTTGTAGGCCGCGTGCAGCACCATGAGCTTGCACTGGTAGAGCTCCATCGTGGAGTCGGCGATCATCCACTGGATGCCCTGCTTCTCGCTGAGGAGCGAGCCGTGCGCGAAGCGCTGGGTGGCGCGATCGACCATCATCTCCAACGCGGTTTCCGCCTGTGAGATCCATCGCATACAGTGCGCGAGGCGCGCGGGTCCGAGCCGGTACTGTCCGAGGCGATGCCCCTGGCCGCGGCCCCCGAGCACGTTGTCGTTCGGGATGTGGAGACCTTCGATGCGAATCTCGGAGTGGCCGGTGGCGCCGTGCATGGTCTCGATCTCGCGGACGCGCGTCCACCCGGGCGAGGGGAGGTCGACGATGAAGCCGGTGCTGGCGGCCTGCGGCCGCTCGGGGTGGTCCTCGGTGCGCGCGATCAGGATCGCGAAGCTCGCGCGTCGCGCGTTCGAGATGAACCACTTGTGGCCGTGCGCGATCCAGTCGTCCCCGGCGCGGATCGCGCGGGTCTGGATGAGCGTCGGATCGGAGCCCGCGACCTCGGGCTCCGTCATCGCGAAGCAGCTCATGATGCGCCCCTCGCAGAGCGGCCGGAGGTACTTCTCCTTCTGCGCGTCGGTCGCCCAGTGGAGGAGGGTGTGCATGTTGCCCTCGTCGGGCGCCTGGCAGTTCAGCACCCAGGGGCCGTAGGAGGCCTTCGCCGCTTCGGCCTGCACCATCGCGAGCGCGACGTGGCCGAGCCCCATGCCGCCCCACTCCTTCGGCATGTGGGGGAGCCAGAGGCCGGCGGCCTTGGCCTCGGCGCGCATCTGCAGCAGCAGCTTCACGTACTGGCGGCGCTCGATCGCGGCCTGGTCGCCGATCGTCGCCTCGCCGGGACGGACGACGTGCTGGATGAAGTCGCGGACGCGGGCGCGGATGGCTTCGAGCTCGGGGCTCAGCGTGAAATCGATCGCCATGGGTTCCGTCCTCCTCGAGCGGGAGTCCCTATCACGGCCCGCCCCGGGTTGAAGGGACGCCGGGCGTCGGGCAGAAGACGACGCCATGCGATCGGGATTCGTGGGCGTGGTGCTCGTGGTCGGCGTGGTGATGGCGCTCCGGGGCGGCGACGCGGCGGCGCAGCCGGCGGCGGCGGGCTGGCAGGGCTACGCCAACGCGTGGATCGCGGCACAGGCGCAACGCGTCCACGGGCAGGCGCCCCGCGACGCCCGCAAGAGCTGCGAGGGCGACGTCAACGGCGACGGACGCGGGGACGTGGTCGTGATCTACACGATCGAAGGCGTGGGCGGCGGCGACGCCTGGACCCAGTACGCCACGGTGCTCACGTCCACTCCGCAGGGCTACGGCGCCACGATGCCGAAGGAGATCGGCGGAAAGAGCGTCCGCGCCGTCGAAGGCTGCACGATCGGTGGGGCGACCGTCGAACTCGCGCTCAAGACCTACGGTCCGCAGGACGCGCCCTGCTGTCCGAGCGTCCCCGGGAAGGCCCGGTTGGCGTTCGCCGGCGGCGCGCTCTCCGACACGCCGACGGCGGCCACGAGCGGCAGGTGACGCCGCCGGCGCCCCGGAGACCCGGGGGCGTTCGGGGGCCACGGTCCGCGGCCTCACGCGCGTCGCGCGGCCGCGGCGATCTCGCCGGCGACGCGGGGCTCGAGGGGCGCGGCGTCGGCGCAGCGCGCTTCGTGCACGGCCGCCGACTTCGTGCAGGGGTGCCGCGCGAAGATCCGGCGCCGTGCGTGCGCTTTCCTCTGCGGCCCGCGATGGCGTCCGCCCGATCGATCGGCGTGGGATCCGCGTCGGGGCGCGGGCGCCATGTGCACGTCGAGACTCGGCTCTTGCGCACCGCGCGCGCCGGCCGTCGGCGCGGTACGGCGGCGGTCCTCGGGGCCGACGTCCGCGTGGCATCCAACTTGAAATCTCGGCGCCGCATGCGTCCGATCATCGACGGTGTCATGCGCCAGCTCGCCGGCGCCACGGCGGAGCCGCAGCGCATCCTGAAGCTGCACCCCGTGTCCCGGGACCTCGCGGCGGGCCTGCTCTCGCGCAGCACGTACGTGGCCTGGCTGAGCCAGCTCTTCTTCGTGCACCGCGCCCTCGAATGGCATCTCGGCCGGTTGCGCGCCGTCGTGCCCGCGCTCGGCTTCGTCGTGCGCGACCACTACTTCCACACGCCGGCCATCGCCTCGGATCTCGCGTGTTTCGGGGTCGGCTTGCAGCGCCTCACGCCGCTCGCGCCGACGAGCGTGCTCGTAGAGATGATCGACGGTCTCGCGGTGCGCGCGCCGCTGGCGCTCCTCGGCCTCGCCTACGTGCTCGAGGATGCGAAGAACGGCGGCCGCCAGATGGCAAAGCGGGCCCGCCTCGCGTATCGCCTGCCGCCGGGGCAAGGCGTCGCGTTCCTCGATCCGTACGGCGAGGCGCAGCGCCAGCGCTGGCTCGACTTCAAGATCGACATGGAGGCGACCGGCTTCGAGCCCGCCGAGGTGAAGGTGATGGCGGACGCCGCCGTCATGATGTGCAAGGCCATGATCCACCTGCTGGACGAGATCGTCGCGGTCGAGCGTGTGACGCGCCGCGCCCCCGCAGTCTGAGCTTTCCGGCTGCTCACTGCATCATCAACGAGACGTCGGGGCCGCCCCGCAGGGTGTGGCCGCCGTCGACCGCGAAGACTTGCCCCGTGATCCAGGACGCGGCGTCGCTCAGCAGGAACGCCGCCGCCGCGGCCACGTCCTCGACCGTTCCGAGGCGCCGGAGCGGCATCAGCGACTCGTAGTTGGCGCGCGTGCGTGGATGGGAGGCCAGCGGCGCCGCGAGGTCGGTCGGTACGAGGCCGGGGCGGAGCGCGTTCACGCGGATGCCGTGCTCGCCGAGCTCGTCGGCGGCGCAACGGGTGAGCATCTCCACGCCCGCCTTCGACACGCAGTAGGCGCTCATCAGTTTGTGGGTGAGGACGCCGGCGATCGACGATACGTTCACGATGCTGCCGCCGTTGCCGAGTGTCCGCATGGCGGCAGCTTCGTGCTTGAGGGCGAGCATCGTGCCGTCGAGATTCGTGCGCAACACGAAGGCCCAGGACTCGAAGGGCTGATCGGCGACGCCGCCCAGGCTGCCCGTGCCGGCGGCGTTGACGCCGTAGTCGAGCCGGCCGAAGCGGTCGACGACCGTGGCGACGGCGCGGGCGACGTCCGCCTCGCTGCCGACGTCGCCCGTGACCGTGAGGGCGTCGGCGGAGGCGGGGAGGGTGGCCGCGGCACGCGCGAGCTTCTCGCGGTCGCGGCCCATGAGCGCGATGCGCGCGCCCGTTGCCGCGAGCGCGGTCGCGATGCCGAGCCCGATGCCGCTACCTCCGCCCGTGAGGAAACCGACCTTCCGTGCCGTATCCGCCATGGTGTGCCTCCGGGCGGGTTCTTTCGCACGGCGGCCTGCGGCTGCCAACACGGCGCGGGCGTCGGCGCTACGGGGCGTGCGTGCGGCCGGCCGGCGCGAGGCTCGCCGCGAGGGCGGCGGCGAGCGGGGCGACCTCGTCGGCGGCGAGCGCGGTGATCGTGATGCGGATCGCGGGGCCGCTCGCGATCCGATAGCGCTCGCCCGCGTTCACCGCGTAGCCGGCGTCGGAGAGACTGCGCACGACCGCCATCTCCTCGGGCACCGGCACCCAGACGTTCAGCCCGGAGCGCCCGTGCGCAACGACGCCGTGGCGCGCGAGCGCGGCGATCAGCTCGGCGCGGCGCGCGGTGTACGTGGCAGCCGCTCGGCGGACGAGCGTCGCGGTCGCGGCGTCGGCCCAGAGGCTCGCCACCAGCCGCTGCAGCACGTGACTCACCCATCCGGCGCCGATGATCTGCCGCCCTTCGACGCGGGCGATGGTGGTGGCGTCGCCGCTCAGGACGGCGAGGCGGAGGTCCGGACCGAGGGACTTCGAGACCGACCGCACCACGACCCAGCGGGTACGGTCGGCGCCGCAGAGGGTGAACGCCGGCGTGCCGGCGACCGGCCCCGCGTGGTCGTCCTCGATGACGAGCACGTCGGGATGCTTCTTCAAGAGGCGGCGGAGCTCTCCGGCGCGGGCGGCGTCGAGCGCCGCGCCGCTCGGATTCTGGGCGCGCGGCGTCAGGATGCAGGCGGCGACCCGATGGCGGAGGGCGCGCGCGAGCGCGTCCGGTGCCATACCGGCCTCGTCGAGAGCGACCGGTTCGGGCACGAGGCCGAGTGCGGCGACGAGGTCGATCACGCCCGGGTACCCGGGATCCTCGATCGCGATGCGGTCGCCGGGGCGGAGGTGTGCCTGCAGGGCGCGCTCGATACCGTCGAGGGCGCCGCCCACGACCGCGAGCGCGTCCGCCGGGATGCCGTCGTGGTCGAACTGCCCGGTCGCGAGGCGGAGGAGCTCCGGCAGGTTGGTGCGTTCGCCGTACGAGCGCGGGTGCGGGTCGATCGTTGCGAGCGCCGCGCGGAGCGAGGGCAGCAGCGCGGGATTCGGGCTGCCGTTCGCGAGGTCGCGAACGTGGGGGGGCACCGGCGCCGTGGCGCGGGTCGGCAGCGGGGGGCGATGGCGCACGCGCGTGCCGCGCCGCCCGTCCGGATGGAGCAGGCCGCGGCCGGTGAGGGTCCGGTACGCGGAGGCGACGGTGCTCGGGCTCACCGCGAGGCGGGTCGCCAGGGCTCGGACGGCGGGGACGGCCGCGCCGCCCGGGAGCCGGCCGTCGCGGATGCCCGCCTCGATGCTGTGCGCGATCGCGCTTGCGGTGCCGCCGCGGATTCTGTATTGTAGTGTCACGTAGCCTGGAATGTAACAGTACAAAGAGAGGAGCGCAAGTGCCCATCGCGAACCCGACCCCCCGTACCATCGTGAAGCGTCGCGCCCAGCGCGGCGTGTACGACCATGCCGTGATTCTCCGGATCCTCGACGAAGCCCTCGTCTGCCACGTGGGCTTCGTCGTCGACGGCGAGCCTTTCGTGCTGCCGACGGCGTACGCGCGGATCGGGGACCATCTCTATCTGCACGGCTCCGCGAGCAGCCGCATGCTGCGGACGGGCAAGGGCGGCGCCGGCGTCTGTGTCACCGTCACGCTGCTCGACGGTCTCGTGCTGGCGCGCTCGGCGTTCCACCACTCGATGAACTATCGTTCGGTCGTCCTGCTCGGCGTGGCCGCGGAGGTCGTGGATCCGGGGGAGAAGCGCGCCGCGCTCCGCGCCCTCGTCGAGCACGTCGCGCCGGGGCGGTACGCGAGCGTGCGTCCGCCGACCGACGACGAGATCACCAGGACGCTCGTGCTCCGCCTGCCGATCGACGAGGGCTCCGCGAAGGTCCGCAGCGGCCCGCCGATCGACGACGAAGACGACTACGCGCGGCCGGTCTGGGCCGGCGTGATCCCGCTGGAACTCCGGTCGGGCGCGCCGGTGCCGGATCCCCGACTCGATCCCGGGTGCGCGACCGCGCGCTGGGCCGCCGCCTACGCGCGCGGCTGAGGCGGACCGGTGCTGCGGCTCTACGACTACCTGCCCTCCGGAAACGGCTACAAAGTGCGCCTGCTCCTCGCGCAACGCGGGATTCCGTTCGAGCGGGTCGAGCTCGACATCACGAAGGGCGAGACGCGCACGCCGGCCTTTCTCGCCAAGAACCCGAACGGCCGCATCCCGCTGCTGGAGGTCGAGCCCGGACGCTTCCTCGCCGAGTCGAACGCCATCCTCTTCTACCTCGCCGAGGGGACGCCGTTCCTGCCCGACGACCGCTGGCTCCGCGCGCAGGTCCTCCAGTGGATGTGCTTCGAGCAGTACAGCCACGAGCCGAACATCGCGACCGTCCGCTTCTGGCTGCATGCGGGCGAGCTCACGTCCGAACGGCGCGCCGCGATCGCGCGGAAGCGGCCGCTCGGCTACGCCGCGCTCGACGTCATGGAGCGCCACCTGGACGCGCGTCCGTTCTTCGTCGGTGACCGCTACTCGATCGCGGACATCGCCCTCTATGCGTATACCCACGTCGCCGGCGAGGGCGGCTTCGACCTCGGGCGCTATCCGGCGGTGGGGCGCTGGCTCGCGCGCGTGCGCGCGGAGCCGCGCCACGTTCCGATCACGCACCGCTGATGGACGGACGCGCGATCGGGCTTGACGACGGTTGACGTCGGCCGACGGCGGCACTCGCGCGCAACCGGCGGTCCCCGCGAGCGTCGGAGTCGGGAGCGTTCCTTGCACCGTGCGCGGCCATGGCGGGCGAGCTGGTCGCGTGGATGCCGGATGTCGAGGACGCGCCGGGCGTGGTGGCGATCGGCCGGCCGAGGTGGGTGCGGATGGCGGAGCGGGTGGCGCCGGTCGGCGCGCGTCTCCTCGGCGGCCGACACTTCCGGGGCGGTGTGGACCGCGTCGCCTGTCGCGCGGTGCACGGGGCGGCGGCGCGCGGGGCGCTCTGGGCGTTCGCGCCGCCGCCGCACTTCACGCGGGTGACGCGCGGCCGGGGGCGGCGGCCGGTCGACGTGTATCGCGGCCGCGCGCCGTTCGTGCACGGTCTCGTGAGCCCGGGTGACGCGGCGCTCCGCCACCATCGAGGGCCGGGCGGGGCCCGGGCGCTCGTGGTCGTGACTCGCGGCGTCGGCGCGCTCGCCGATCTCGTCGCGCGCCGCCTCGCGGACGCCCTGGTGCGGGTGGGGTTCGACGTGGTCGTCCCGGGGCCGGGTCCCCGGCCCGAGGGCGGCGAGGCGCTCTGGGCGCAGAGCGTCGGTCGCGCGCTCGTGACGATCGTCCGGCGTGTGCACGAGGGCGTCGCCGCCGAGGCGTGGGCGCGCCAGCTCGGCTACGGGCGCGTGCTCGCGACGGGGGTGGGCATCGGCGGCATCGTCACGGCGCTCCTCGCCGCGACGACCTCGCGCTTCGACGCCTGCGTGCCGATCCTCGCCGGCGCGCATCCGGGACGGTTGTGGCTTCCGCCCCGCGGGTTCGCGCGCGCGGCGGATCACGCCGCGCTCGCCCGCGACGACGTCCGGAACGCGCGGACGCTGCTGCGCCTGTTCGATCCCGTCGCGCCGTGCCGCTTGCCCGCGCCGCGCCGCCGCGACGGTTGCGTCGTGGTCGGCCTCCGCTACGATCGCCAGGTGCCTCCGAGCGACGTGCAGGCGCTCGCCGACCACTGGAAGGTGCGGGCGGTGTGGCTCGAGCGCTCCCACGTCGAGGTGCCGATGGCGGTGCGCACCCTCGCCATGGTGGTCGCGCACACCGCGCGGCCGCTCGGGCGTTGACCCCCGCCTCCGCTCGCTCGCCGCGTGACCTCCCGGTCGCGAGGCCTCGTGACCAACGAAGCCGCCGGAGGCGGCCGGATTGCGGTCGCCGGCGGCCTCCACTATAAGAGCCCGGTTTTGCGGTTCCAGAGTGGTCCCCGGTAGCTCAGTTGGTAGAGCGTTCGGCTGTAGAGATGCAGCCTCGTCGGGAAACCGGCGAGTGAAAAGCGGGTGAATTCAGGGAAGCCTACGTGCGAAGCGAGGCAGGCTGCCGAGAAGCGGCCGGAAGCGACGGAGCCGA
Source organism: Deltaproteobacteria bacterium (assembly GCA_020852955.1). GTDB lineage: Bacteria > Desulfobacterota > Binatia > UTPRO1 > UTPRO1 > UTPRO1. The sequence goes on from JADYZW010000013.1 coordinate 17,366, forward strand.
CGGTCGGTTGTCGGCAGCCTGCCGGGCATACGGGAACCCTGAGCCAAGCCCCCCAATGACCCGGTCGCGAGACCGGCAGGGTGGGGGGAAGGTGCAGAGACTAGGGAGTGACGAAAGAATACTCTCCCCACGAGCGCCCGCCACCTACGTCCGCGGATAGGGTGATGAGATAGTCCACGCCCGTCGGAAACGGCGGGATGACGTGTAACCGAATGGTCGCTGGTTCGAGTCCGGCCCGGGGAGCTCGAGCACGGGCCGCTGGAGCGTCGCTCCGGCGGCCCGTGCTCTTTTGGACGCCGGTGGGCGGTGAAGGAAGACGATGAGCGCGCCGCAGTGGACCATCCGCGCTGCGCGCGCGACGGAGATCATGCGCCTCGGCGAGATCGAGCGCGAGGCCGGGACGCGCTTCGCCGCCGTCCCGGCGCTCGCCGACGTACCCGGAGTGCTGGCGACGCCCGAGGCGCTCGCGGCCGCGCTCGCGCACGGCTGGCTCTGGGTTGCGGCCGCCACCGCCGACGATGCGCCGATCGGGTTCACCTACGCGGATCCTCTCGACGACGCGCTCCATGTGGAGGAGCTCGACGTGCTGCCCGCATGGGGTCGGCGCGGAATCGGACGGGCGCTCGTCGAGACGGTGGTCGATGCGGCGCGTGCCGCCGGGCTCGCCGCCGTGACGCTCACGACGTTCCGCGACGTGCCGTGGAATGCGCCCCACTACGTGACGCTCGGCTTCCGCGTGCTCGCACCGAGCGAGCTCGGACCCGGGCTCGTCGAGCTCGTCGCAGCGGAGGAGCGCCGCGGGCTGCCGGCGCGACTGCGGGTCGCGATGCGGCGCGACGTCGGACCGGCCGTGTAGCCCCGTCAGTCCCGCCGCACCCGATCGGGAGGCGCCGCTCGGCCGCCGCGCGGCACCCGACCCGGCGCACCGGTCACGTCGGGGCGCGCAGCAGCTCCTCGAAGAAGGCGCGGTCGGCGAGGAGCGACGTGTCGCCGAGGAACATCTTGCCGTAGCGCTCGAAGTAGAGGAGCTGCTTGGCGAGCAGGAACGTGCCGCGGTCGAACTCCGTGCCGCGTCCGCCGTGCCGCGCGACGCCGACGTGCATCGCGCGCTGGCGCCTGAGGCGCGCCAGGATCCGCCGCCAGGTCGGACGCTCGCGCGGCCGCCCCTCGGCCTCGGCGACGTTCCCCTGCAACGCGGCGAGGAACTTGCCGAGGCTCACCTCGCCGAAGGGGCGCGTCAGCATGGGCTCGACGACGCTCCGCGAGAAGGCGGCGAGGCTGTCGCGGTCGAGCCCGAGGCCGTCGATCAGCGCCGGCCCGTAGCTCGCCAGGACCTCGTCGGCGACGTCGCCCCACGCGCTCGCGTCGCCGAGCGCGCCCTCGACCGTGCGCCGCAGGAAGCGCAGCGTCCGCGCGTCGAGGCGACCGACGATGCCCCAGTCGAGGACGCCGACGCGCCCGTCGCGCAGCACGAGGATGTTTCCGGCGTGCGTGTCGGCATGGAACGTTCCGTCGCGGAGCGCCGTGATGAACCACGCCCGCACGAGCTGGTCGAGGAGCGGGCGGGCGTCGAGGCCGAGCGTCGCCATGCCGGCGACGTCGTCGATCGGCACGCCGTCGAGGAAGTCCATGACGAGGACGCGCTGGCCCGAGAGTTCCGGGTACGGCGCGGGCACCACGATCCGGTCGAGCCGGAGCGCGCGGGCGAGGTCGCGATGGTGCTCCATGGCGCGCGCCTCGTTGCGGAGGTCGAGCTCCTCGGTGAGCTGCTCGCGGAAGCCGTCGAGCATCCGGACGAGCTGGCCGGCCTCGGGGATGCCGACGCGGAACGCCAGGACGTCGAGGAGCGGCCCCATCAAGCGGAGGTCGGTCGCGACCGTCGTCTCGATCTCCGGCCGCAGCACCTTGACCGCGACCTCGCGCCCGTCGTGGAGCGCCGCCCGGTGCACTACCGCCATCGACGCGCGCCCGATCGGCGCCGGGTCGAAGCGCGCGAAGACCTCGGCGAGCGACCGGCCGAGGGTCGTCGCGACCGCCCGCCGCACCTCGTCGAGGGGCACGAGCGGCCCCGTGTCGAGGCAGGAGCGGAACTCGTCGGCGACGGCGTCGCCGAAGACGCCGGGCGACGAGGCGATCAGCTGCCCGAACTTCACGAAGGTCGCGCCGAGCGACTCGAAGAGCCGCCGGAGGGGACCCGCGAAGCCTTGCGGCTCGAGCGGGCGACGGAGCGCGCGGCGGGCGAGCGGCGGGCCGAGCGTGCGGGTCGCGGTCGTCACGATCCGGCGGGCCCGGCGGCGGAGGTCGCGCCCGTCGGGTGTCGGCAGCGGCAACGGAACGGGGTGGAGCACGGAGGCGCTCACATTGGGGGGTGGACGGCGGGGAGTCAACTCGCCGGGCGGTCGACGGCGAAGAAGGCGAGTCCGCCGAGAGCGACGAGCCCGGCGGCGCAGAGGAACATCGCGCCGTAGCCGACGTCACGGATGATCGCGCCGAGGAGCGGGCCGCCGACCAGCGCGCCGGCGTCGAAGAGCGCGGTGAAGATCGACGTCGCGGCGCCGCGCTCCGTGGCGCGCGCGCGTTCGACCACGAGCCCCGAGAGGATCGGGAAGGTGAAGCCGTGGCCGAGCCCGGCGCACGCGCCGGCGACGGCGATCGCGCTCGGGGTCGCGGCACCCGCGAGCAGCACGTAGCCGACCGCCAGCATGGCGAGGGCGGGTGCGAGCGCGCGTTTCGGACCGACGCGCTCCGGCACCCAGGCGAAACCGAGCCGGAGGATGATCGCGGCGATCGAGTAGGCGGTGAAGAACAGCCCGACCGAGCCGATCCCGGTCGCGAGGACGAAGGTCTTCACGAAGGTGAACTGCGCGGTGAGCGCGGTCGCGAACACGAGACCGACGAACCAGAGCGGAAGCAGGTCGCGCTGGCCGAGCGCGGCGAGGAAACCGCGGCCGGGGAGCTCGCCCGCGGGGTGGCGCACGTCGCGGAGCGGCCACGACAGGAGCAGCGACGCGAGCGCGAAGGCCGTCGAGACGTGGAAGAGGTCGGCGTACGTGCCGTGCTGCAGGATGACGTCGCCGAGGACGCCGCTCAGCGACATGGGGAGCAGCCCCGAGATGCCGTAGAGGCCGATACCCTCGGTGCGCCGCTTCGGCGGCAGGAGGTCGGCGGCGTGGGTCATGAGGGCGGTGAAGAGCGTCGCCTCCGCGACCCCGTGGGCGGCGCGAACGACGTAGAGCCACGGGCCGAGGCCGCGCACGGTCGGGTAGAGCGCGCACACCAGCACGTTCAAGACGCCGCCCGCGAGGATGACGCCGCGCCGGCCGCGCGCGTCCATGAGGGTGCCGAGAGGCGGCCGCCAGAGGATCGCGGTCGCGGCGGTGACGCTCACGATCACGCCGATGCGCACCTCGTCGGCGCCGAGCTCGTGCAGGAAGCCCGACAAGTGGAGGTAGAGCGTGAAGGCGAGGTTCTGGAGGAAGTTCGCGCCGAAGCAGAGGAGGAACTGGCGCGAGACGACCCGCGGGCGCGCGTGCCGCCCCGGGGGCCGCGGCGGTGCTACGGGCGCACCGCGTCGGACGCGTCCATCGGGCCGTCCACGTCGTGGGTGCGAAGGCGCGCCGATTGCCGCGGGAAGCTCCGGGATCTTCCGGCCCCGAAGGCGGGACGGCGGCGCTCGGCGAGCACCAGCTTCTCGGGGTCGATCGAACGCGACGCGGCCATCGCTGCTCCTGCGACGAGGGAATCGCTGCGCGCGGTAGTCTAAGAGCCGTGCGGCGCCGGATCAAGACGGTTGTGCTATGGGCGGTACGTGTCGACGCGCGATCCGATGCGTACGGAGCCGCTCGCGCTCGAGCGCCGTTTCCCCGTGCTCGCCGGCCGGCTGCCGCGGATGGCGCTCGCGGCGCTGCCGACGCCGGCGCACCGCCTCGCCGACCTCGGCCGAGACGCCGGCGTCGCCGAGCTCTGGGTGAAGCGCGACGATCTCACCGGCGAGCCCTACGGCGGCAACAAGGTGCGGAAGCTCGAGTGGCTGCTCGCCGCGGCGCGCGCGCGCGGGCACCGCAGTGTCCTCACGACCGGCGCGCTCGGCAGCAACCACGCGCTCGCGACGACGATCTACGCGCGGGCCTGCGGCTTCCGCGTCCACCTCGTGCTGATCCCGCAGCCGGTGACGGAGCACGTGCGCCGGACGCTCCTTCTCGACCACGCGTACGGGGCGGCCATCCACGCCGTACCGTCGATCGGGGCCGCGCGCCGGCGTGTCCTCGGCCTCCTCGCACGCGGCGCGCTCGCGGGCGACCGGCCCTACCTTGTGCCGACCGGCGGGTCGTCCGGCCTCGGCACGCTCGGTTACGTGAACGCGGGCATGGAGCTCGCCGAGCAGGTGGCCGCGGGCGTGCTGCCGGAGCCGGCGGCGGTAGTGGTCCCGCTCGGGAGCGGCGGCACCGTGGCCGGGCTGGTCGCGGGGCTGCGGCTCGGCGGGCTCGCGACCCGCGTCGTCGCGGTGCGCGTGACCGACCTGCTGCCGCTGTCGCCGCGGTTCCTCGCCCGCCTCGCCACCCGCTCGCTCGCGGCCCTGGCGCGCCTCGGCGCGGCGCCGCTCCCGACCGTCGCTCCCGAGGATTTCGACGTCCGCTCCGAATGGCTGGGTCCGGGGTATGGCGTCGTGACGCCCGAGGGGCTCGAGGCGGCGCGCAGGGCGGCGGCGACGGAAGGTCTCCGGCTCGAGACGACCTACGGCGCCAAGGCGCTCGCCGGCGCGCTCGCGCTCGGTCGCGCGCCCGCGGCGCGCGGCGCGCCGCTCCTCTTCTGGCACACGTACAGCGCCGCCGATCCGGGGGCGAGGCTCGTCGACGTGCCGGATTGGCGGGAGCTGCCGCGCGAGGTGCAGCGGGTGTTCACGGAGCCGCTCGCCCCGCCCCCGGCTTGACCTCTCGGTCGAGGCCGGCGTAGACCCGCTCGACGCCGCGATGTGGGGTTCCGTCGCGACGCGGAGGGGGTGATTGCGGAAGGCGGCGTTCGTGCTCACCGGCATCAAGCGGCTCTTCGACAGCCGACCCGTGCATGCGCAGGTCGTCGTCACCCGCGAGTGCAACCTCGCGTGCGGCTATTGCCACGAGTACACGAGCGGCGCGCCGATCGTCCCCTACGAGGTGCTCGCGCGTCGCATCGACAGGCTCGGCGCGCTCGGCGCCTTCACGATCGACCTGCTCGGGGGCGAGCCGCTCCTCCATCCCGAGATCGTCGCCCTGGTCGCCCGCATCAAGGCGATCCGCCGCGGGATGAATTTCGCCACCATCATCACCAACGCCTTCAAGCTCACCCCGGAGCTGGTCGACGGCTTCAACGCGGCGGGGCTCGACTGCATGCAGGTGAGCGTCGACGGCATCGATCCCGAGCCCGGGCTGCCGAAGTCGCTGCGTTCGGTGCTCCCGAAGCTCCAGATCCTCGCCGAGCGCGCCGCGTTCCAGGTGAAGATACAGACGGTGCTCAGCGAGGAGAGCTGGCGACGCTACGCCCAATTCCGCGAGCTCCTGGCCCCGTTCGATTTCGAGTTCGGCTTCTCGCTGCTGCACGACGGGGAAGGGCGCGTCGCCATTCGCGGCGAGCACTTCGCGGAGCTGCTGCGCCGGCACGAGCTTTTCCCGGGGATGGCGTTCTTCCGCCGCCACGCCGCCGAGATGCTGGTCGGCGATTTCCACCGCCCCTGGAAGTGCCTCGGCGGCTTCAAGTACCTCTACGTGAATCCCGACGGTCGGGTGCAGTATTGCAGCCAGGTCGCCGGCGGCGCGCCGGCGCTTGAGACGCTCGGGCTCGACGCGCTCCGCGCCGCGGACGCGCACAAGCCGTGCGAGGCCGGCTGCGCGATCGGCTGCGTGCGCACGGTGTCGCACGCGATGGCGAACCCGCTCGGGTCGCTCGCGACGTCCGTCGAGATCCTCGCGGACTTCATGCGGCCGCGCGCGCCGGCGCCGACGCCGGTATCGACGCCGATCCGGCGCACCGGTCGCTGACGGCGTCGTTTCCGGCGCAGCGGCTGTCGAGTCGCTTGCAGTCGTCGCCGGTGCGCGACATGAGCGACGGATGGCGACGAAGGGGCGGACGCCGCGGTCGACCGCGGCGGGCGAGACGCGACGCATGCTGGTGGCCGTGCGGGCGCGCGACCGCCTCGACGCCGCGCGCGCCTGGCTCGCCGCGCATCCCCGCGATGCGCAGGTGCTGGTCGTCGCGGCGACCGCCGAGGCCGGCGACGATCTCGTGCGCGCCGACGTGCGCGCGCAGGGCGCGCGCTTCGGGCTTGCGCGTGCGACGCTCGGACGGGTCGCGGGCGTTCTGGCGGCGCCGGCGGTCGCGGCGCGCCGCTGCGTGCCGGCGAGCCTCCTGTCGCTCGACGCGGTCGCGGCGCGCGCCATCCACCACCTGAGCACCGCCGGCCGACTGCGGTACTTCGCGCCGGTCGCCGATCGGCCGGGGTTTCCTTCGGCGGTGGCGCGCACGCTGGCGGAGCTCCATGCGAACGGCGTGACGCCCGCGATGCTCGCGGCGCTGCCGCTCGTCGGCGCGGACCTGGCGCTCCTCGCCGGGGCGGCGGCGGCCGAGCTCGAGGCGGCCGGACTCGCGGATCGCGCGACCGTCTTCGCCGCCGCGGCGGCGGCCGTCGAGGGGCGCCCGCCGCCGCCGCTCGTGGGCGTTCCGATGCTCCTCCTCGACGTGCCGATCGCGAGCGCCTGCGAAGCCGATCTGGTGGCGGCGTTGGCGCGGCGGGCGCCTGCCGTCTTCGCGACCGTCCCGCTCGGAGACGAGCGGACGCGCGATCTCCTCGCCGCGGCGCTCGGCGTCGCGCCGACGACCGCCGATCCGGACGGGGACGAGGGCTCCTCGCTCGCGCGCCTGCAGCGCCATCTCTTCGCGCCGTCCACGCCGGCGCCGGCGCCGCTCGACGAGACGGTCACGTTGCTCTCGTGGCCGGGGGAAGCCCGGGAGTGCGTCGAGATCGCGCGGCGTATCCGGGAGGAGGCCGCGCGCGGGGTGCCGTTCGACCGGATGGCGGTCTTCCTGCACGCGCCGCGCGAGTACGTGCCGCATCTGGAAGAGGCGCTCCGTCGCGCCGAGGTGCCGGCGTTCTTCGCGCGCGGCACACGCCGGCCCGATCCCGCCGGACGCGCCCTGCTCGCGCTCCTGGCGTGCGCGGCGGAAGGGCTCTCGGCCCGGCGTTTCGCCGAGTATCTCTCGCTTGCGCAGGTGCCCGATCCCGAGGCGCGCGCCGCCCGCGTGGCGGCGCCGGTTCTGGCCGCGGCGGAGGAGGCGCTGCTGCCGGCGGCAGTCGCCGAGCGGCTCGCGGGTGTCGAGGCGGCGATGCGGGCGGACGCGGAGCGGGAGCGGCCCCTGCCGCTCGATCCGCTCGCGGAGGCGGTCGTCGCGGGGACCGTGGCGGCGCCGTGGCGATGGGAGGAGCTCCTCGTCGACGCGGCCGTGATCGGCGGCAAGGAGCGCTGGCGGCAGCGGCTCGACGGTCTCGCGCGCGAGCTCGCGGCGCGGCGCGCCGAACTCGCCGGAGAGGACGAGCCGCGCGCCGCCCGGCTCGAGGGCGTTCTCGGGCAGCTCGCACACCTGCGCGCCTACGCGCTGCCGATGATCGAGCGCCTCGACGGCCTCGCCGGGCGGCGCGCGACCTGGGGCGTGTGGCTCGACGATCTGCGCGGCCTCGCGGTCGAGGCGCTCCGCGACCCGACGCAGGTGCTTGCGACGCTCGCCGAGCTCGTGCCCATGGCGCCCGTCGGTCCGGTCGCGATCGACGAGGTGCGGCTCGTGCTCGGCGCGCGCCTGCGCTCCCTCACGATCCCGCCGTCGCGGGGTCGGCACGGAGCGGTCTTCGTGGCGCCGACGGAGGCGGCGCGCGGGCTCGTCTTCGACGTGGTGTTCGTTCCCGGACTCGCCGAACGGCTGTTCCCGCGCAAGATCGTCGACGACCCGATCCTGCTCGATCCGAGCCGGCGGGCTCTCGCGGAGGTCGCCGCCGCGCCGCTCGGCACGCGCGCGGATCGGGTGACGGCCGAACGCCTCGCGCTCCGCTTGGGGGTCGGCGCCGCCGGCGCCCGCGTCGTCGTCTCCTATCCGCGGCTCGACATGGAACAGGGGAAGCCGCGGGTGCCGTCGTTCTACGCGCTCGAGGCGCTGCGCGCGGCCGAGGGGCGGCTGCCGGGATTCGAGGAGCTCGGCCGCCGCGCCCGCGGAGCGGCGCGGCTCGGATGGCCCGCGCCGGAACGCTCCGAGGACGCGATCGACGACGCCGAGTACGATCTCGCGCTCCTGGCGCCGCTGCTCGACGCCACCACCGATCCCAAGGCCACGATCGGCGCCGCCCGCTACCTTCTCGGGGCGAACGCGCATCTCGCGCGGGCGCTGCGGGCGCGCGCGCAACGCTGGTGGAAGCGCTGGACGCCCGCCGACGGCCTCGTCGATCCGGACGACCTCGGCCGCACGGCGCTCGCCGCGCATCAGCTCGCGGCGCGCTCGTATTCCCCGACGGCCTTGCAGCACTTCGCGGCGTGTCCATACCGCTTCTTCCTGCAGGCGGTGCATCGCCTGCAGCCGCGCGAGGAGCCGGTCGCGATCGAGACGATCGACCCGCTGACGCGCGGCTCGCTCTTCCACGAAGTGCAGTTCGAGGTGCTGTCGCGCCTCAAGGCGGACGGCCTGCTGCCGGTGCGCGCCGAGACCCTGGAGGTGGCGCGGGACGTCGTCGACGGGGCGCTCGACGGCGTCGCCGCGCGCTACCGCGAACTCCTCTGTCCCGCCATTCCGCGCGTCTGGGAGGACGGGGTCAACGGCATCCGCGCCGATCTGCGCGAGTGGTTGCGGCGGAGCGCCGAGGACGAGTCGGGCTGGGTTCCCGACCGCTTCGAGCTCGCCTTCGGGCTTCCGCTCGGCGAGCGCGGTGACGCCGACCCCGCGAGCGTCACGCGGCCGGTCGCGGTGGCGGGTCCGCTCCGGCTGCGCGGCTCGATCGACCTCGTCGAGCGCCATCCGCGCGGCGCGCTCCGCGTCACCGACCACAAGACCGGGAAGGCGCGGGCCGCGTCCGGCGTCGTCGTCGGCCGCGGCGAGGTCCTGCAGCCGTTGCTCTACGCGCTCGCGTGCGAGCAGCTGCTGCCGGAGCCCGTCGAGGCGGGGCGGCTCTACTACTGTACGGCGGCCGGCGGATACGAGCAGCGCGTCGTGCCGCTCGACGCGGCGGGGCGCGCGGCGGCGGCCGCCGTCGTCGAGACCATCGACCACGCGCTCCGCGACGGGTTCCTGCCGGCCGCGCCCGTCGAGCGCGCGTGCGCGTACTGCGACTATCGGCCGGTGTGCGGCCCGTACGAGGAGATCCGCCACCGCCGCAAGCCGGCCGAGCGCTTGCGCGATCTCGCGCGCCTTCGGAGCATGCCGTGAGCGGCGGCCGCGCGGCGCCGCCGCTCGCCGACCACCGCGAGCGCGAGCGCATCGCAACCGACCTCGAGGCGACGCTGATCGTCGAGGCGGCGGCGGGCACCGGGAAGACGACCGCGCTCGTCGCCCGCATGGTCGCCGCTCTGGCGGCGGGTCGCGGTGAGCTTCCCCGGATGGTCGCGGTGACGTTCACGGAGCTCGCCGCGGGCGAGCTGAAGCTGCGCCTGCGCGCCGGCCTCGAGCGGGCACGCCTCGCGGCCGCGCCCGAGTCGGAGGCGGTCCGCAACCTCGCGCGCGCGCTCGGGCAGCTCGAAGAGGCGAGCATCGGCACCATCCATGCGTTCTGCTGCGATCTCCTGCGTGAGCGTCCCGTCGAGGCCGGCGTCGATCCGCTCTTCGAGGTGGCGGCGGCGGACGTCGCCAACGACCTCTTCGACCAGGCGTTCCACCGCTGGTTCGAGGAGGTGCTGAAAGATCCGCCCGAAGGGGTGCGTCGCGTGCTGCGGCGGATTCCGCGGCGCGGCCAGAGCGTGCGCGACCTCCTGCGCGGCGCCGCCTGGGATCTCGCGGAGCGCCGTGACTTCGCCGCTCCGTGGCGCAGAGAGCCGTTCGAGCGCGAGCGCGACGTCGACGCGCTCGTGGCGGAGCTGGAGACCCTCGGCCGGCGCGCGCGCGACGGGGACCGCAACGACTACTTCTACAAGTCGCTCGGGGAGATCGACGCCTTCGCGCAGGAGGTGCTGCGGCGCGAGGCCATCTGGGACCGCGACTACGACGGGCTCGAGGCGGAGCTGCTGGAGCTGTCGAAGACCGTGCACTGGCACTGGACCGGTTTCACGCGCGGCCCAGGCGCCGCGCAGAAGACGACGCTCCGGGCGGAGCGGGCGCGGGTCCAGGCGCGCCTGACGAGCTTCGTCGACGCGGCCGGCGCCGACCTGGCGCCGCGGCTGCAAGCCGAGCTCCGGCCGGTGATCGAACGGTATCAGACGCTCAAGCGGCGCGCGGGTCGCCTCGACTTCACCGACCTCCTGCTGGTCGTGCGGGACCTGCTGCGGCGCGACCCGGGCGTGCGGCGCGACTATCAAGAGCGCTTCACGCACGTCTTCGTCGACGAGTTCCAGGATACCGACCCCCTGCAGGCGGAGATCCTGTTCCTGCTCGCGGCCGACGATCCCGCGCAGGCGGACTGGACGGCGGTTCGCCCGCGGCCCGGGAAGCTCTTCCTCGTCGGCGATCCGAAGCAGTCGATCTACCGCTTCCGCCGCGCCGACGTGGCGCTCTACGAGGACGTGAAGCGGCGACTCCTCGCCGCCGGCGCGGTGCTGCAGCATCTCACCGTGAGCTTTCGCGCCGTGCCGGAGATCCAGGCGGCCGTGAACGCCGCGCTCGCGCCCCGCATGGGGGGGACGACGCCGAGCCAGGCGGCGTACGTGCCGCTGGTTCCCGCGCGCACGGCCGCCGCGACCCAGCCGGCGATCGTGGCGCTGCCGGTGCCGGCGCCCTACGGGAGTCTCGGGAAGGTCGTCGATTGGCAGATCGAGAGATCGCTCCCCGACGCGACCGCGGCGTTCGTCGCCTGGCTCGTTCGCGAGAGCGGCTGGACCGTGAGCGAGGGCGACGGGCCGCGGCGCGCGATCGAACCGCGGGACGTCTGCGTCCTGTTCCGGCGCTTCAAGTCGTTCGGAACCGACGTGACGCACGCCTACGTGCGGGCGCTCGAGGCGCGCCATCTGCCCCACGTGCTCGTCGGCGGCAGCGCGTTCCACGCGCGCGAGGAGATCGAGGCGCTGCGCAACGTGCTCGGCGCGATCGAACGACCCGACGACGAGCTCGCGGTCTTCGCGTCCCTGCGCGGGCCGTTCTTCGCGCTCGGCGACGGCGCGCTATTGGCGTTCCGCGAGCAGTACGGCGCGCTGCATCCCTTCCGTCGCGTTCCCGACGATCCGCCGCCGGGGCTCGCCGAGGTCGCGGCCGCGATGGCGGTCCTGCGCGACCTCCACCGCGGCCGCAATCGTCGGCCGATCGCCGACACGATCACGCGCTTTCTCGCGGCGACGCGCGCCCACGCGGGGATCGCGATCTGGCCGGCCGGCGAGCAGGCGCTCGCCAACGTCATGCGGCTGACGGACCTCGCGCGCCGCGCCGAGCGCCAGGGCCTCACGTCCTTTCGCGCCTTCGTCGACCGGCTCGCCGCCGCCGACGGGGAGACGAGCGACGCGCCCATCCTCGAAGAGGGAACGGGCGGGGTGCGGCTCATGACGGTGCACCGCGCGAAGGGGCTCGAGTTTCCGGTCGTGCTCCTCGCCGACCTCACCGCCAAGGAGGCGCCCGCCGAGCCGAGTCGCTACAGCGACGGAAGCCGGGGGCTCTGCGCGATGCGGATCGCCGGCTGCTCCCCGCCCGAGCTGCTGGAGGAGCGCGACGCGGAGCGGGAGCGCGAGCGGGAAGAGGCGGCGCGCATCCTCTACGTCGCGACGACGCGCGCGCGCGACCTCCTGGTGGTGCCGGTGGTGGGCGACGAGCGCCGCGACGGCTGGCTCGCGGCGCTGCATCCGGTCGTGTATCCCGAGGAGTCGCGGCGGCGGCAGCCCGAGGCCGCCACGCCGGTCGCGTGCCCGCGCTTCGGAGACGACACCGTGGGCGAGCGTCCCGAGCGCGCCCCGGGACGCGAGCGCGCCGTCGCTCCGGGGCGGCACGTCCCGGAGATCGGCGCGCACCGTGTCGTGTGGTGGGACCCCAAGATCCTCGCGCTCGGGGTGGAGGAGAGCGTCGGCCTCCGCCAGCAGAAGCTCCTCGAGGCCGACGCCAGCGGCGAGAGCGCGGAGCGCGGCATCCGGGCGCACGCCGTGTGGCGGGCGACGCGCGAGCGCGTGTCCGCGGACGCGGCGCGCGCGACGATCGCGGTCGCCACCGCGACGGCGTGGGCGGCCGCGACGGCGGCGGCGGGCGCCGCGCCGGCGGCGCTCGCGTCGTTCGCGGCCGACATCACGGTCGAGTCGGCGCGTGACGCCGGGGCGCGCGAGCGGCCCGCAGGCGCGGGCTTCGGCGTCCTCGTGCACGCGGCGCTCGCGGCGGTCGACCTCGCGGCCGGGCCCGACGTCGTCGCGACGACGGTCGCGGCGCAGGCGCGGCTCTTCGCCGCGACGCCCCTCGAGGTCGCGGCCGCCGTCGTCGCCGTGCGCGACGCGCTCGCCCACCCGCTCGTCCGGCGCGCAGCCGCCGCGCTCGCGACCGGCGGCTGCCGGCGCGAGGTCGCGCTCACCTGCATGCTCGACGACGGCACGCTCGTGGAGGGCGTCGCGGACCTCGTGTTCCGCGACGGCGGCGCCTGGACCGTCGTCGATTTCAAGACGGACCGCGATGTCGCGACGCGGCTCCCCGAGTACCGATGGCAGCTTGCGGCCTACGCGCGCGCCGTGGCCGATGCGACCGGCGCGCCGACCCGCGCCGTCGTGCTCACCGTCTGATGCCGAGGGCGGTCAGTGGACCGTCGGGTCGCCGCGCCGGGTGGTTCCCATCGGCACCGCGGGCAGCCGTGGGAGCGGCGGTAGGACGTCGATCGCGGCTTGCCGGACCGGCGGCGAGAACCACCGGGCCGTCCGATGACGCAGAATCCGGATGCGGCGTCCGAGCGTGAGACGCTCGGTGACGACGTCGAGCAAGCGTCTGTCCCCCATGGTCATTCCTCCCCGCCGTTTTCCGTATGCGAGACGATCTCCATACCCGTCATGATTTTTTGCTATCCGGGGCCGCGAGACAACACGCGAATCCGGTCATCGTGCAGAAAAAGCGCGTCTTTCTGGAGCGCCTGCGTCGAACCGGAGCAGATTTCCGGAACAGGCGCTCGTTGACGAGTCGCCGGTCCGCCAGCTTTTCCGGCGGGCCGCGTCGCGCGTGCGAACGCACCGGACGCGTTCGCGCTTGGCGACGACGACCCTACGCGCAGTCCGGCCGGCATTTTTCTCTGGTGCGGCCATAGGATGCCGTGGTAAACACGAGGGTCCGCAACGGGGAAGCGAATCCATGCGTGCCGTCATGGGCTGATCCCGTCTTCATCGCGTGCTCGTCCGAAGGAGGCTTCACCCCATGAATGGAGCGTGGTTCCGTCGCGCCGCGGCGCTTGGCGCGGCTCTGGTGTCCCTGGGTTCGGCGCGGGCGCTCGCCGCGCCGTCGTTCACGCTGTTCGAGACCGGGCAGGTGCGGCCGCTCGCGCTCTCCGCCGACGGAACCCATCTCTTCGCGGTCAACACGCCCGACAACCGGCTCGAGGTGTTCGACGTCACGGGCGCGAGCCTGGCGCACGTCGGCGGCGTCACGGTCGGCCTCGAGCCGCTGGCCGTCGCGGCGCGCACTGCCGGCGAAGTCTGGGTCGTGAACCATCTCTCCGACAGCGTGAGCATCGTCGACGTGAGCGACCCCGCCGCGCCGCGCGTCGTCCGGACCCTGCTGGTCGGCGACGAGCCCCGCGACATCGTGTTCGCAGGCGCGGGCGGCACCCGCGCCTTCGTCACGACCGCCCATCGCGGCCAGAACACTCCGCTCCAGGCCACCATCGAGACGATCCTTTCGACGCCCGGCCTCGGCCGCGCGGACGTATGGGTCTTCGACGCGGCGAATCTCGGCGTCGCCCTCGGCGGGACGCCGCTCACGACCGTCACGCTCTTCGGCGACACGCCGCGCGCGCTCGCGGTGTCCCCCGACGGCGGCACCGTCTACGCGGCGGTCTTCCACTCCGGGAACAAGACGACGACCCTGTCGGAAGGTCTCGTGGCGAACAGCGGCCCGAATCAGCTGCCGCCGCCGAAGACGAACTTCCAGGGTACGGCGGGGCCCGAGGTCGGCCTGATCGTGCGCTGGGACGGCGCCAAGTGGACCGACGAGCTCGGCCGCGACTGGAACAGCGCGGTCAGGTTCGCCCTGCCCGACAAGGACGTCTTCTCGATCGACGCCAACGCGAACCCGCCGGTGCCGGTCGTCGGACCGACGAGCTTCTACGCCGGGGTCGGAACGATCCTCTTCAACATGGCGACGAACCCGGTGAGCGGGAAGGTGTACGTCGCCAACCTCGACGCGAAGAACCAGGTGCGCTTCGAGGGCGAGGGCGTCTACGCCGCGGGCTTCAAGCCGATGGGCGAGCCCGCGAGCGTGCGCGGCCACCTCGCCGAATCGCGCATCACCGTGCTCGACGGCGCGTCGGTCCTGCCGCGCCACCTGAACAAGCACATCGACTACGCGACCTGCTGCGCGGCGATCCCGAACACGGAGAATGCCGACAGCCTCGCGTTCCCCCTCGGGATGGCGGTCTCGAGCGACGGCGGCACGCTCTACGTCGCGGGTTTCGGCACCGGCGAGATCGGCGTCTACGACACGAGCGAGATCGAGAACGATACCTTCACGCCGGCGTCCGCCGATCAGATCCCGGTGACCGGGGGCGGCCCGACGGGGCTCGTGCTCGACGAGGCGCGGACCCGCCTCTACGTCCTGACGCGCTTCGACAACTCGATCTCGGTCGTCAGCACCGCAACCGGCAACGAAACCGCCCACGTCGCGCTCCACAATCCGGAGCCGGCGAGCGTCGTCACGGGACGGCCGCGGCTGTACGACACGAGCTTCTCCTCGAGCCACGGCGACTCGTCGTGCGCGAGCTGCCACATCTTCGGAGACTTCGACAGCCTGGCGTGGGACCTCGGCAACCCCGACGATACGGTGCTGAACAACCCGGGGCCGTTCTCGGTCGGGCCGTTCATCGATCCCGACTTCCATCCGATGAAGGGTCCCATGACGACGCAGAGCCTGCGCGGCATGGCGAACCACGGCCCGATGCACTGGCGCGGCGACCGCACCGGCGGGAACGACGCCGGGAGCGTGCAGCCGGACTCCGGGACCTTCGACGAGGACGCGGGGTTCAAGAAGTTCAATCCCGCGTTCGTCGGGCTGCTCGGCCGCGACGCCGAGCTCGCGCCGGCCGAGATGCAGCAGTTCACGGACTTCGTCCTGCAGATCACGTATCCCCCGAACCCGATCCGCAACCTCGACAACTCGCTCACGCCGGCGCAGCAGACAGGCCGGAGCTTCTTCTTCGGGCCCGTGTCCGACACCTTCCAGGACTGCGACGGCTGCCACCGGCTGGTGCCGAGCGCGAACGCGGCGGCCGGCGTGGCGGCGCCGGGATTCTTCGGGACCGACGGGCGCTCGTCGTTCGAGAACGAGACCCAGATCCTGAAGGTCCCGCACCTCCGCAACATGTACCAGAAGGTCGGCATGTTCGGCATGGCGGCGGTGCCGTTCTTCAACCCCGGGGACAACGGGTTCCAGGGCGACCAGGTCCGCGGCTTCGGCTTCCTGCACGACGGCAGCGTCGACACGCTCTTCCGCTTCCACCAGGCGAGCGTCTTCAACCAGACCCCGATCAACGGCATCAACCCGACCGGTATCCCGGTGGGTCCGGCGGGCGACCCGCTGCGGCGGAGCATCGATGCCTTCATGATGGCGTTCGATTCGAACCTGGCGCCGATCGTCGGCCAGCAGATCACCCGCACGAGCACGAACGGCGCGACCGCCGACCCGCGCATCACGCTGCTCGAGCAACGCGCCGACGTCGGCGAGTGCGATCTCGTGGCGAAAGGGAAGATCGGCGGGGAGGAGCGCGGCTGGCTCTACATCGGCGGCGGCGAGTTCGAGTCGAATCGGTCGGACGAGCCGACGGTCGGCGACTCCGCCATCCGCGCGCTCGCGAATGCGGCGGGTCAGGAGATCACGTTCACGTGCGCGCCGCCCGGATCGGGCCTCCGCATCGGCATCGACCGCGACGGCGACAGCTACGGCGACGGCGACGAGCTCGACAACGGCAGCGATCCGTCCGACGCCGGCAGCATCCCGACGGGCGTGTCGCCCGTCTGCGCCTCCGTAACGCCGGCGCTCTGGAAATCGGCGACCCTCATCGACAAGACCGGCCGGCTCTCGCTTCGCGGCGAGGTGCTCCTCGGCTCGTACGCGCAGGCGCCGGTCTCGGCGAACGCCAGCGACGGCGACGGCGTGATCTTCGCGGACGGCGTCGCGGGCAACCTGATCGCGCCGAAGGGGGCGAGCTTCAAGTACAAGGCGCCCCGCGGCGCGACCGGCGTCACCGACGTCGTCGTGAAGGAGAAGCGGAACTCGGGCGGCATCTTCATCGTGACGCTCAAGACGAAGGGCGCCTGGGCGCTCGGCGGCGCCGACGAGGACGAGACGACCACGGTCGTGACGCTGAACGTCGGCGGGATGTGCTTCCGGGGCAACGCCAAGAACGTGCGCTGATCGCGCCGGCGCCGCGCGCACCGGCGAGGGCGGCGTCCTCGTTTGCACGATCGCTCCTCACGGCGCATCCTGCAGCCGTTCCGGGTTCGAGGAAGGGGCCGATCATGCCGCGCGACACGCTCACCGTCACCGACAATCGCACCGGGCGCACGTACACCCTGCCGATCGCCGGGAACGCGATCACCGCGACCGATCTTCGCCAGATCAAGGGACCGGACGACTCGGAGCTGATCTCGTTCGATCCGGCGCTGCGCAACACGGCGACGTGCCGGAGCGCGATCACGTATCTCGACGGTCGCACCGGCACGCTCGCGCATCGCGGCTACGCGATCGAGGAGCTCGCCGAGCGTTCGAGCTATCTGGAGACCGCCTACCTCATTCTCGAGGGTGAGCTGCCGAACCGGGCGCAGCTCGACGCGTGGCAGAAAGAGCTCGGACGACATGCGCTGATCCACGAGTACGTCACGCGCTTCATCGACGGCTTCCGCTACGATGCCCACCCGATGAGCATGCTCATGAGCACGGTGGCCGCGCTCGCGACGTTCCACCCGGACGCGGCCCTGGTCGACGATCCGGGGGTGCGCCGCCACCAGATCGTGCGGCTCCTCGGGCAGGTGCCGACGCTCGCGGCCTTCGCGCACCGCAAGCGCACGGGTCTGCCGTACGTCTATCCCGATCTCGGGCTCTCCTACGTCGGCAACTTCCTCAGCATGATGTTCCGCATGACCGAGCTCCGGTACGAACCCGACCCGGTGATCGAGCGCGCGCTCGACGTGCTGTTCCTGCTGCACGCGGATCACGAGCAGGCATGCTCGACGACGACGATGCGGTGCGTGGGGAGCGCCAAGACCGACCCGTACAGTGCGGCGGCCGCCGCCACCGCCGCCCTCTTCGGGCGCTTCCACGACGAGGCGTACGAGGCCGTGATCACGATGCTCGACCGAATCGGCGGACCCGAGGGCGTACCGGCGTTCGTCGCGGAGATCGCGCGCACGCGCGGCGAGCCGCCCGGGTTCGGCCACCGCGTGTACCGCACCTACGATCCGCGTGCGCGCATCCTGCGCGAGCACGCGGCCAAGGTGTTCGCGGTGACGGGCCGTCCGCGCATCTTCGAGACCGCGCTCGCGCTCGAGGAGGCCGCCGCGAAGGACGCATACTTCATGGCGCACGCGCTCTATCCCACGATCGACTTCTACGAGACGATCATCTATCACGCGATCGGCTTTCCGCCGGAGATGTTCCCCGTGCTCTTCGCCATTCCGCGCTTCGTCGGGTGGGCGGCGCAGTGGAACGAAATGATGAACGACCCCTACCAACGAACGTACCGGCCGCGCCAGCTCTATACCGGCGTCGGCGCGCGCCCGTACCTGCCCATGACGGAACGCGCATGACGCTCGATGAGTTGAAGAAGCACCTGGTGGACATCTGCCATTGCGCGAGCGAGCGGTGGCTCACCGCCGGCTCGGGCGGCAACATCAGCGTCCGGATCCCCGACACGACCCGCTACCTCTGCACGGCGACGGGCGTGACCTTCCGCGACACCGCGGTCGAGAACGTTGTCGAGATGGACCTCGACGGCCGGCAGCTCAGTCCCGGCCCGTGGAAGCCGTCGAAGGAGCATCGGTGGCACGCCGGCATTCTGGCGCTTCGCCCCGAGGTCCACGGTGTCGTCCATACGCACTCCACCGCGACCATGGCCTTCGGCATCGTGAACATGACGCCGCCCCACATGACCGGACAGGCGCGCGCCCACCTTGGCAAGATCCAGATCGTACCCTATGCGGACGCGGGGTCCGACGAGCTCCGCGACCTGATCGTCGACGTCTACGAGGCGCATCCCGAGACCCGCATCGTGCTGCTCGCGAACCACGGGCTTGCCGCGACCGGGCCGTCCCTCCTCGAGGCCTACAATCGGGCCGAAATCGTGGAGGATTCCGCCCAGGCGTATCTGCACTGCCGGATCCTCGGCCGGGAGCCCGCGACCGACTTCTGACGGGGACGTCCGGGCGCGTCGCGGGAGATTTTTCTTGACAGTCCGGCGTCGACGACGCTAGCGCTCTGCTCTGCGATCTCGCGCGTCGTCCGACGCGTCTCGCACGCCCCCCCCCGTGTGCCGGAACCAGAAGAGCCCTCGTCGCGGCCCCGCGCGACCGACCTCCCGCGACACGCGCGTCCGTGTGTCGTGTCTTCCGTCTCCGGCGCCCCTTCCCGCCCAGAGGAGGCTCCCGTGACTCGTTCCTTCCGTGGCCTGATTCCGACGCTCGCCGCCGTTGCCGCGGTGCTCGCGGTCGCGTCGCCGGTGTCCGCATGCGTGTCGGATGCCGAATGCGACGATGGTGTCGCCTGCACGCTCATCGATACCTGCCAGGCAGGCGTCTGCATCCCGGGCGGCGGCGGGGATGCGGACGGCGACGGTATCTGCGACGCGGAGGACGACTGCCCGGCCGTCGCGAACCCGGAGCAGGCCGACCTCGACGGCGACGCCGCCGGCGACGTCTGCGACGCCGACGACCGCGAACTCAACCTCGTCGTGGTGAAGGTGATGCGGAACGTTTCCAACACGCCGTCGAAGCAGAACGGTCGCATCTTCCTGAAGGGCGATTTCCTGACGATCGACGAGGAGCCGTTCGGGGCGGCGAGCGGCTTTCTGGTGCGGATCCAAGACGGCCCCGGCGCATCGCTTCTCGACGCCACCTTCAGTTGGACGTCGGCGGACTGCCGGACGAACTCGAGCGGCGTCATCAAGTGCAAGAGCCCCGACAAACGCGTGCAGGCGGTCTTCAACCCGATCAAGGGATTCCCGGGGGCGGCGTACCGCTTCATCATGAAGATGTCGCGCCTCGGCCTGCCGGGCCCCTTCGCCGAGCCGGTTCGCGTCACGATCGTCAACCAACCGGCGACGCTCGTGCAGGGGATCGACCGCGTCGGCGTCATCCTCGACTGCCGGCAGGTCAACTCCGGCATCGTGTGCCGCGAAGGATGAGCGCCATGCGCTTCGTACGTAGCGCGCTCGTGGCCGCGTCGTTCGTCGGCGCGCCCTTCGCGGCGCTCGCGGTCTTCGGGCCCGGGCCGAACTCGGTCGTCGTCCCGTCGACCGGACAGACCCTGACCGCCACGATCGCCGCGCCGGCCAACGGCGCCGAGGTGCCGATCCCGCCCGGGACCGCGCAGGTGCAGGGGAACTGCGCCATCTCGTCGGTGCAGGGCTCCTGCAACAACGCGACCACCATCAACGTGGTCTACCTGCTCGACGTGTCCGGGAGCACGGATCTGAACTTCCTCCTCCAGAACAACCGGCCGCGCGTCGACGCCAACGGCAACGGTACGGCCGGCGACGCCGGCGACGACTTCAACGGCGACGGCGAGGTCGGCGACATTCTCGACGGCGAGATCGCGGGCGTGCTCGCGCTGCACGCGAGCATCGGCAATCCGGCGCCGGTCAACGTCGGCGTGGTCGGGTTCGCGACCAACGCGCGCGCCGCCGACGTCGATCCCGCGCTGCCCAACACGGGCGGCGTCAGCCAGGTCTACACCAACCCGCCGCAGGCCGACCGCGACGGACTGAACGGCGTCGACGTGGCCGAGGTGCTGCGCGCGATCGACTCCGACTTCACGAGCCCCGCCGGCGGCCAGATCAAGAAGTTCACCCTGGTGCCGCAGTCGACGCTCGACAGCGGCACGCGCTTCCCGCCCGCGCTCACCGCCGTGAACAACGCCCTCGCGCTCTTCCCGCCGGGCAAGAACATCGTCTTCTTTCTTTCCGACGGAGAGTCCAACGGCGGCTACCGGTGCGTGGACTCCGGCCAGCCGTGCGCGACCCAGCTCGCGACCGCGGTCGCCAACTGCACGACGATCAACACGATCGGCGTCGGCGCGGGCGCGGACCCGGTCGATCTCACCTACATCGCGGCGCAGACGGGAGGCACCTACACGGCGGTCACGAACCCGAGTCAGCTCTCCACGCTGCTGCCGCTGATCACCCCGGCCGGTCTCGACCGTGTCGAGGTCGACGGCAGCCCCGTGCCGCTCGACGCGCTCGGCAACTTCACCACCACGATTCCGTGCGGTGGGCTCGCGCCCTTCACGGTGACCGCCACGTGCTTCGCGGGCGACCCGGCCTCGACGAGCGTGTCGGCGGACGTCACGCTCACCTGCGTCGAGCTCTGCGGCAACGGCCTGGTCGACGGCGGGGTGGGCGAGGAGTGCGATCCCCCGAACACGCCCACCTGCGACGCGAGCTGCCGGCGCGTGCCGGTGTGCGGAGACGGATTCACCGACGCTCCCGAGGGGTGCGATCCGCCGAACGGCAGCACGTGCGACGTCGACTGCACGCCGATCTCGTGCGGCAACGGTCAGGTCGAGCCCGGCGAGGAATGCGAGCCCCCCGGGACGCCGACCTGCACCGGGGGCTGTCAGCGTGTGCCGATCTGCGGCGACGGGCTCGTCGACGCGCCCGAGGCCTGCGATCCGCCGAACGGTGCGACCTGCGCCGCCGATTGCAGCGCGATCGTGTGCGGCGACGGGGCGGTCGAGGGCGCGGAGGAGTGCGATCCCCCGCATCCGCTGACCTGCGATGCCACCTGCCAGCGGATCGCGATCTGCGGCGACGGGTTCGTCGATGCGGCCGAGGCCTGCGATCCGCCGAACGGCGCGACCTGCGCCGCCGATTGCAGCGCGATCGTGTGCGGCGACGGCGTGGTCGAGGGCGCGGAGGAGTGCGATCCGCCGGACGGCGTCACCTGCGACGCGTCGTGCGTCGCGATTCCCTGCGACGACGCCGACGGCGACGGCCTCTGCGGCCCCACCGACAATTGTCCGACGGTCGCGAACCCGGACCAGGGGGACACCGACGGCGACGGCATCGGCGACGCCTGCGACACCTGCACCGACACCGACGGCGACGGCTCCGGCGATCCCGGGTTCCCGTCGAACGCCTGTCCGCCCGATTCGTGTCCCGAGATCGCGAACCCGGGGCAAGAGGACAACGACGAGGACGGCATCGGCGACGCCTGCGACGACGTCGACGGCGTCCTGAATCCACTGCTGCTCGCGCTGCGCCGCGCCAAGGGCTTCGTGAAGGTGAACGGCAAGATCACGGTCCGCGGCGACTTCATCGTGCCGCTCGATCCGGGGCAGCCGATCGAGGAGCGCTTCAACGCGGCGAACGACCTCATCGTGCGGGTGAGCGACGAGCTCTTCCTCGACGAGGTCTTCACGTGGGCGAACGAGCAATCGCCGCCGCAATGCGACATGCGGTTCATCCCGCGCGACGGGGTCCCGACGCTCACGAAGATCGTGTGCAAGAGCCCCGACAAGCGGTGGCAAGGCGTCTTCAAGCCGGTCGGCAAGAAGAACCCGAGCGCGATGCGCTTCCAGCTGAAGTTCGCGAAGGTGCTGATCGGGGTGACGGCGCTGCCGACGGAGCAGAACCCGTTCTTCGGCGACGTGACGCTACGGATCAGTCACGGCCCGCTGCAGGTCGTGAACCGCGTGGGATCGATCCACGACTGCTTCGCGACTCTCACGGGCATGAAGTGCCGGGAGCAGTAGCGCGTTGAGCCTGCGGAGCGGAGCCCGGGGCGTTCGCGGGCTCCGCTCCGCCTCACTGCTGCAGGCAGTAGACGTGGTGCTCCGTGGCGCACGCCGACGTGTTGGCGGTGTTGTTCCACCACGTCGCGCTCGCGAAGGTCGCGCTGCCGAAGATCGCCGCGCCGGTACTCGAGGCGAAGTCCCCGCACGTCGTCGTGCTCGTGCCGGCGACCGACGGCGTCGTCGCTCCGCTCCAGGCGACGTCCGACAGGCTGCCGAGGTACGCGCCGGTCGGCCGCTGCCAGATGCCGCTCGCGAGCGTGCCGCCGGCCGCGAGGGTCGCGCCGTCGGCGACGAACGTGCCGTCGCGGCGCACGTAGGTCGCGGCGAGCGCGATCCGCGACACCGCGCTCGCGGTCGAGGTCGCGAGGAGGGCCTTGTAGGTGCCGGAGAGCGACGCGCCGAGCGCTTCGCTCGCGCACATCGCGTCCGCGCTCGCGATGCCGTCGCCGGTACTCGGGTCGAGGGTGCCGTTCGTGATGAACGCGAGCTTGCCTTCGGTGACCGTCGGCCCGAGCGCGTTCGCGCCGAGGCTGGTGCCGAAACAATAGATGCGGCGCGGCTGCGAGCAGTTGCCGTTCGCCGCGTCCGTCCAGGCGGCGGGGCCGCCGAGGCCGTTGCCGATGCGGCCGTTGCCGCTCGTCGCCGTCCAGTTGGCGCAGGTGGCGCCACTCGTGGTGCCGTTCTTCTGCGTCCCCGTCCATACCTCGACCGCGCCGAGGTCGTTGCCGCGCTCGTCGAGGCGGATGGCGTTGAAGACCTGATTCGCCGCGAGGGCGGACGGGAGGTCGGCGACCGGCGCGCCGTCCGGCCGCACGAAGCCGCGCGCGGCGCCGAGCCGGTCGATCGCGTTCACCGTCGCCGTCGAGAGCCAGGCGACGTAGGCGCCCGACAGGCCGGCCCCGGCGGCGCGGGTGGTGCAGATGGCGTCGGCGCCGGCGAGCCCGCCGAGGTCGCCGCCGTGGGTCGTCGAGGTTGCGAAGACGAGGTTGAAGACCCCGGGGGTCGCGGTGGCCGTCGGCGTCGGCGTGGCGGTCGCGGTCAGGGTGGGCGTCGGCGTCTGCGATCGGGTCGGCGTCGGTGTGAGGCTCGTCGCGGTCTCGTGCGGAGTCGGCGTCGCCGTCGCCGCGACGGTCGGGGTGGCCGTCGGCAGGGCGAGGGTCGAGGTCGGGGTGGGGGCGGCCGAGGGCGTCGCCGACGCGGGCGCGGGGCACGCGGCGGCGCGCAGATCGTACCCGACGCTCGCGAGGAGCGCTTCGGCGCGCGGCGTGCCCGACTCGGTGACGTCCGCGGCGCGGCAGTCCGCGATGCGCCGCACGCACTCGACGTAGTCGTCGAGCGCGCCCGCCGGGTCGATGCCGAAGCGGAGGCACGTCCCGCGGAGCGCGTCCACGTCGAGGGCGGCGTCGCCGCGCAGCACGTCGAAGGAGACCAGCGCCGTTCCGCACGCCTTCACGATCGCGCCGCGGAGCTTCACGCCGGCCTGCTCCACGCGCAGGATCTGCTTGTCGCAGGCGGTGGCGGCCCTGGCCGTGCAGCCGCCGTCGCCCGGCTTCAGCTGCACGCAGGCGAAGACCGCGTCGAGGCACTTCTGGACGCTCGCGAGCCGCGCCGCGGTGAAGGTGCGGGCGGCCTTGCCGAGCGCCTTCTGGCACTTCACAACGACGCGGGCGGTCGCCGGGTCGGGCACGCTCTGGGCCGCCGCGGGCGGCGCGAACGATGCCAGCACGACGGCGAGGACGATGGGGACGGGGAATCGCACGCGGCGGGAGCTCGTGAAGGGGGGCTCCTCCGAGGTATGGTCGCCGGCGCTTTCCCGGTCAAGGAGGAATCCGGCCTGCCGGAATCACGCCGACAGGCGCGACAGGAATCCCTGGTCCTGCTCGACGAGCGCCTTCAGCGAGGGTCGCTCGACGATGCGCTCGAACCACGCGGCGACCGCCGGAAACTTCTCCCGGTCGACCTCGACGCCGGCGTGGCGGAGGTTCACGAGCTGGCAGGCGACGCTCACGTCGGCGAGCGTGAAGGCCTCGGCGACGAGGTAGTGGCGGCCGCCGAGCTCGCCTTCGAGGTAGGCGAGGAAGGTCGGCAGCTCCTTGAGGCCGCTCTGCACGACCGCTTCGTCGCAGCCGCCCTTGATGAGCTTCGCGCTGATGACGCGCTGGAAGAAGATCTTTGCCGTGAGGCTCGGGGCCATGCCGCCGTCGGCGTACTCGTCGAACCAGCGCATGCGGCCGCGCTCGTAGGGATCGCGCGGGAAGAGGGCGGGCGTCGGGAAGCGTTCCTCCAGGTACTCGACGATGACCGTGCTGTCGGCGAGCGGCCGGCCCTGCTCGTCCTCGAGGGCGGGGATGCGCCCGAGCGGGCTCCGCTTCAGGAGGTCACCGCTCTTGTCGAACGGATTCGTCGCGACGAGCTCGTAGGGAACCTGCTTCTCGCTCAACACGCAGCGAACCTTGCGTACGAAGGGGGAGAGCAGCGCGCCGTAGATCTTGAGCATGGGGGCTCCTTTCGAGCGTGGTGTGCGCCACTCTGCGGCGCCGAGCGGTCAACTAGCCACCGCCGCCGCTTGAAGCAATGACACGCGATCGTCGCGCTCGGGTTCGACCGCCTCTCGGCGTGGACCGGGCGGGCGATGGCACCCGCTGAAGTCGCCGCAGTTCGCCTCGATGGCGGTGACCCCGTGGTTGCGGCCACCGTACGCCACACGCTACACGCGGGCGATGCGTCGCCTGCCGTACCCGCTCCTCTGCGCGCTCATCGGCGGCGTTCTCGGGTGGATCCCGATGTTCCTGCACGGGCCGATTCCCGAGAAGTTCAACCTCTACTACCTCCGGGGCGCGGTCGCCGTGTGGAGCTGGTATGCGGCGCGGCTCCTCGTCGGTGTCATGGTCGGCATCACGTGGTGGCCGCCACGCTGGTATCTCCGCGGCCCGCTCTGCGGATTCCTCATGATCCTGCCGTGCGGGATCATGTCGCTCGCCGTCCCGACCTGCGGCCCCGTCTGCACGTTCTGGAACGAGACGACTGCGACGTCCGTCGGCTTCCTCGTCGCCGGCATCGCGTATTGGCTGACCGGCAAGCACCACGCGCTCGACGAACCCCGGCGGACGCCGGCCGTCTGACGGAGGGCGCCCCCGATCGACGACCGTCTCGTCGGGCTCGGGCCCGGGGTCGAGGTCTTCAGGTGCGTTCGCCGCGATCGCACGACGCTCCGATTGCCACGCCGCGGCGGAGTGCTACGGTCGCCGGCCATGACGACGCCGTCCTATGCGCTCTTCGACACCCCGATCGGCCGCTGCGGCATCGCGTGGGGGCCGAAAGGCGTCACCGGGCTCCAGCTCCCGGTCGGTGGTCGGCGCGCGACCCGGGCGCGCATGCGCGCGCGCTTCCCGGTCGCGACCGAGGCCGAGCCGTCCGCCGTCGTTGCCCGCGTCGTCGACGGGATCGGCAGGCTCCTCGCCGGGGAGAAGGTCGATCTCTCGACGGTCCCCCTCGACATGGACGGCGTGCCGCCGTTCCACCGCCGCGTCTACGAGGCGGCGCGCGCGATCGCCGCCGGGGCGACGCTGTCGTACGGGGAGGTCGCCGTTCGCCTCGGCGTGCCGGGAGCGGCGCGCGCCGTCGGCCAGGCGCTCGGGCGGAATCCCTTCCCGATCGTCGTGCCGTGCCATCGCGTGCTCGCGGCCGGCAACAAGGCGGGCGGCTTCACGGCGACCGGCGGCGTCGATACGAAGCTCCGCATGCTCACGCTCGAAGGCGGCCCGCGGCCCGCGGCGCCCGCGCCGCGACTCTTCGACGGCAACGCGGCCATCGGCTTCGACTGGCGCGCCGCCGTCGCCCATCTGAAAGCCTCCGATCCGAAGCTCGGGCGCGTGATCGACGCCGCCGGCGCGGCCAACGCGCTCGTCCTCAAGAAGACGCCGAGCCTCTTCGGGGCGCTCGCGGAGGCGATCGTCTACCAGCAGCTCTCCGGCAAGGCCGCGGCCACGATCTACGGCCGCGTGTGCGCGCTCTTCCCGCGCGCGCCGCACGGCCCGACCGCCGAGCGCGTGCACCGCATCGCCGAGGCGCGCCTGCGCGGCGCCGGGCTCTCGGCCGCGAAGGTCGCGGCCATCAAGGATCTCGCGCGCCGGGACCGCGCCGGCGAGATTCCGACGCTCGCCGAGGCGCGTGCGATGGACGACGAGGCCATCGTCGAACGCCTGACCGCCGTGCGCGGCATCGGGCGCTGGACCGCCGAGATGCTGCTCATCTTCCGCCTCGGCCGCCCCGACGTGCTCCCCGTCGGCGACTACGGCGTCCGCAAGGGCTTCGCGCTCGCGCACCGGAAGCGCGCGCTCCCGACGCCGCAGGCGCTCGCGCAGCACGGCGAGCGCTGGCGGCCGTACCGGACGGTCGCCAGCTGGTACTGCTGGCGCGCGCTCGAGCTGTAGCGCCATCCCGGCGCGGCGGTCTTCTCGGGCCGATCCCTCCCGCGGTCGTCAGCACGTGCCGAGACGATCCGCGGCCTCCCGTGGCGACCAGATCGCGGCGCCGCGCCCGTCCCGGGCGCTCGGTGATGGGTCGCCTTGCGGCAACGGACAGCTCGCCGACCGCAAAGCATGGAGCCGCCGCCGTGGTGTAGGTGCTGGGTGCTTGGGAACCAGGAGCTGCAAGACGACCCACCACCCAGCGCCGCGACGAGACGCCACCGTCGATTCGGGCTATGGAGGCGCGTGGCGCGCCGCCTGCGTGCGTGGATCCTCCGGATGGTGCTCGGTTGCGCGTTCGGCGCGGCGACCCTGGCGGCCTTCGTGCTGTGGCGGCTCGCCGAGGGGCCGATCCCGCTCCGCGCGCTCGATCGACCGCTCGGGGATGCGCTTGCGGCGCTGGTGCCCGACGTGACGGTACGGGTCGGAACGACGGCGCTCGTGCGCGTCGGGCGGGCCGTCGCGCTCGAGGTCGGCGACGTACGGCTGCTCGCGCCCGACGGCGCCTCGGCGCTCTCGCTGGCGCACGTGCGGGTTCGTCCGAGCCTCGGCGCGCTCCTGCGTGGCCGGGTCGTCATCGCCCGCGTCGACGTCGACGACGCGGTGCTGCGGCTCGTGCGGCGCGCCGACGGCGGCCTCGCGCTCGGCGAGGGGGTGGGGGCAGCGCTCGCGCTCGGCGGAGCGGCGGGATCGACGCGGCCGGCCGCGCGCGGGGTCGTCGCGCTGCCGCGGATCGCGCTCGCTCGCAGCCGGGTCAGTCTCGACGACCGCCGCGCCGGAGGCACGATCGCGCTTTCCGACGTCGACCTCGTGGTGTCGCCGCGGGCGGGCGGCTTCGAGGGCTCGCTCGCGGCGACCGTCGACCTCGCGAGCGCCGCGCCGCCACTCCGCGGCAGCGTGCGGGCGCCGCTACGCGCGGAGGTCGGCGTGGACCTCGCGGCCGACGGGACGCCCGTCGAGGTTCGCTTCGTCGTGACGGCGGACGTCGGCGAGCTCGTCCCCGGCGACGCGCCGGGTCCGCCGCTGCCGCTCGCGGATGTCGCGGCGGAGGGGCGCTATCGTCCCGACCGCGAGACGCTCGACCTCGGCCGGCTCGCGGCGACGATCGGAGGATCGCGCCTCGATGCGAAGATGCGAGTCGTGTTGGGAACGTCGCCGATCGCGGGGCTCGCCGGCACGGTGGACGAGCTCACGCTCGCGGCGCTCGCGCGGCTCTGGCCGGGCGAGCTCGCGGGGGAGGCGCGGAGCTGGATCGCGGCGCGCTTGCGCGAGGGGGAGCTCCGGCGCTGCCGGGTCCGGCTCGGCGCGCCGGTGCCGGGGACGCCCGACGGCGCTTCGGCCGCCACGCCCTCGACGCCGGCGGACGCGACTGAGGCGGCCGCCACGGCCTCGACGCCGGCGGACGCGACTGAGACGGCCGCCACGCCCCTGACGCCGGCAGAGGTAGCCGCCGCCGCTGCGAACGCGGTCGACGTGACGTGCGACTTCCGCGGGGTCGCCGCCGACTACCTGCCGCCTCTCGACGGGATCCGCGACGCCGCCGGCTCGGCGCGGCTCACGGCGGAGCGGCTTACGGTCGACGTTCGCGGCGGTCGGGTGGGCGGCTGCCGGGTGGACGGCGGCACGTTCGTGATGGACCTTGCCGCCGAGCCTCCGCGCGCGATGATCACGGCGGGCGTCAGCGGCCCGACGGCCGAGGTGCTGGCGATCGTCGAGAAGCCGCCGATCGCGTTTACGCCTCCGCTCGGCATTGCGCGCGCGACGGTCGGCGGCGAGAGCCGCGTGCACGCGGAGCTGCGCCTGCCGATCGCGACGACGGTCGGACCGAGCGACGTTGCGGTGCGGGCCACGGCGGAGCTCAGCGAGGCGCGGCTGCCGCCGCTCGCGGTCGGGATCGGCATGGAGCACGGGACGCTCGCCGTCCGGATCGACGGCGGGCGGGTCGAGATCGACGGGACGACGACGATGACCGGCTTTCCGCTGGTGACGGGACCGGTGAGGCTGGCGCTCGCCGTCGCGCCGGGCGCGGCGCTCGGCGAGCGGGCGCTGGCGATCGCGATCGACGGCGACGGTGTAGCGGCGCGCGGCACGGGGCGCATGGCGGGCGACGTGCTGACCGCGTTCACCGTGGACCAGGTGCGCCTCGCGGGCACCGACGTCGCGGGGACGATCGCGCGCACGCCGCGCGGCGGCTACGACGTCACGCTCGCGGGCGCGAGCCTCGACCTCGATCGTCTCCTTGCGGGGCGCCCGCTCGGCGCCGGCGACGCAGCGGCGATCGGTCCGCCGCTCGCGGTGAAGCTCGACCTCGGGCGCGTCCGGACCGTGCGCGGGCTCGAGTTGCGGGGCGTCGGCGGCACGCTCACGGTCGCCGACGGACGCGTCGCCGCGCTCGACCTGCGCGGCGGGCTCGTCGACCCGGCCGGCACGGTGGCGGCGACGCTGGCGGTCGGCCCAGGGCCGCGCCGGCTGACGCTCTCCTCCGACCAGGCCGGCCGCGTGCTCCAGGCGCTCGGCGGCTTGCAGCAGATCGTCGGCGGCACGCTCGCGCTCGATGCGACCACCGACGCGCGCGGACCCTTCGCGGCGCTCGCCGGGACGCTCGTCGTGCGCGACTTCAAGGTCGTGCGCGCACCGGTGCTCGCGAAGCTCCTCGGGGTCGGCTCGCTCGGCGGCATCGCCGCGCTCGTGCAGGGCGAGGGCATGCCGATGAGCGAGGCGCGCGTGCCGTTTCGTTGGGACGGCGCCCGCATCGACCTCCATGACGTGCGCGCCGTCGGCGCCGTCGGCCTCACCGCCGACGGCGTGCTCGACACCGGCGCCGGCACCTGCGACCTCCGCGGCAACGTCATCCCCGCCTATACGCTCAACAGCGCGCTCGGGCGCGTGCCGGTCCTCGGGCGCTTCCTGGTCGGCGCGCGCGGCGACGGCGTGTTCGGCATCGACTACCGCGTGCGCGGGCGTACGGCCGACCCGACGGTGCGCGTGAATCCGCTGACCTCGGTCGCACCGACGGTGCTGCGATCGTGGTTCGTCGATCCCTTCACGCGCGTGCCGGCGCGGCGCCACGGCGTGCGCTAGGGAGCGCGAGAGAGGCTCTGCGCCGGTGACGTCCGGCCGCGCCGCGCGGTTCCATCCGCGATCGACGGCGGCGCGGGACGCTCGGCCTAGGGTGGCGATCCGCGGCCGCGCCCCGCCGGCCGACGCGGCGTCCCGAGGCCACGGCGGGGCTTGCCGGTCGGACCCGCAGCGCATATGCCCCGGACGCGCCATGCCAGAACCCCGAGCGCGACCCCGCGGTTTCGCCGTCGTCGTGGCTGCCGCCGGCGTGCTCCTCGTCAGCGGGGGCTGCGCCGCTCCGGTTCGTGTCCATCGCGCCGACTCGCGCGTGGTGGATCGGGAGCTCACCCGGAGCGTCACGGCCACCGGCGAGCTCAGCCAGGACACGCACAACGTCCTGCACCGCTGGGGCATGCTCGCGGCGTACGCGACGGGGCCCGACGAGGTGATCGACGTCCTGCACCGGGCGCTGGTCGACGGCCGCGAGGGTCCGGACGTTGCGTTCGCGCTCGCCGAACTCTCGTTCCATCACGCCGAGCGGGGTCACAAGGGATCGGGCGAGCGCTGGCGGCGGACGGGCCACTACCTCGCCACGGCGGTCTACGCCTACGCATTCCTCTTCCCGGAAGATCCCAGGGACGTCCCGAACCGGTTCGACCCGCGGGTCCGTCGCGCCGCCGATCTCTACAACCGCGGCTGCACCCTCGGCCTGCCGAGCGCGGACGGGCGGACGGTCGCGATCCGCGCCGGGCGCTATCCGCTGCCGTTCGGCGCGATCGACATCGCCTTCGACGAGCGGGACCTCCGCTGGGGCGATCGCCGCCTCGAGACGTTCGTCCCTTCCGCCGAGCTCATGGTGTCTGGCCTCACCGAGCGATACCGGCGCTCGGGGCTCGGCGTGCCGCTCGCCGCCGGCACGAAGCCGCTCGACGCCTCGAAGGAGCCGGACGACTTCATCGATCCGGCGACGCGCGTCCCCGTGACGGCCATCCTGCGCGTGCCGACGCCGCGCACGCAGCTCGCGCGGGAGCAGGTGCGGGCGTCGCTCGAGCTCTACGACGCCACCGCGGTCGAGGAGGTCACGCTCGGCGACCGGACCGTGCCGCTCGAGGTCGAGCCGACCGCCGCGTTCGCGTACATGCTCGCCGAGCAGAAGTTCTGGGACTTCGAGCTCAAGAGCCTGCTCGGGACAGCGGTGCTCGGCAAGGATCCGATGCGGCTCACCGCCGTGCAGCCGTGGCGGCGCGGCCGCATCCCGGTCGTGCTCGTGCACGGCACCGGGTCGAGCCCGGGGCGCTGGGCCGACATGGTGAACGACCTGATGGACGATCCCGTCATCCGGGACCGCTTCCAATTCTGGTTCTTCACCTACGATTCGGGGAACCCGATTCTCTACTCGGCGGGCGGGCTCCGCGATCTGCTGACGGCCGCCGTCGCCCGACTCGATCCGGACGGCGCCGATCCCGCGCTCCGTCGCATGGTCGTGATCGGCCACAGCCAGGGCGGCCTCATTACGAAGCTCACCGCGGTGGACAGCGGCGACAAGCTCTGGGGCTTCCGGACCAGGCTCGACGACATGCTGCTCGGCGCGAAGTCCCGCGAGCTGCTGCGGCGCCTCGCGTTCGTGACGCCGCTGCCGTTCGTGAAGCGGGTCGTGTTCGTCGCGACGCCGCACCGGGGGAGCTACGTCGCCGGCAACTGGATGGCGCACCAGTTCGCGCGTCTCATCACGATGCCGAGCAAGATCCTCGACGCCGGCGCCGAGATCGCCAAGGGCAATCCCGACTTCGCCAACTGGCGCGTCCCGAGCGCCGTCGAGAACATGACCCCGGGGCACCCGTTCGTACGCGCGCTCGGGCCGATGCCGATCGACCCCGGCGTCGCCTGCCACTCGATCGTCGCCGTGAAGACCGATCCGCCCTACGAGGGCGGCACCGACGGCGTCGTTCGGTACGAGAGCGCGCACCGGACCGACTGTGCCTCGGAGGTCGTCGTGAAGTCCCCGCACTCCTGCCAGTCGAATCCCGCGACCATCGCCGAGGTGCGGCGCATCCTCCTGGTCCACCTCGGGGATCCGCGCACGCCGGCGCCGCCGATCGACGCGCCGCGGCTACCCGGGACACCGTAGAGGGAGCCGAGGCGCGGGCGACGACGTCGTCCCGGATCGCCTCGGCGTGGGGGAGGCCTCTCGAACGGTGGCTCAGGACGAGCGGGCGAGACGAAGGCGCGGCGCGACGGGCGTCGCCGGCGGCAGCCATGCGAAGCGCGTCACCCGATGGGCGTTCAGGTCGAGGAGCGTGAGGATCGCGACCACGTCGTCGAGGTTCCGGTTGGTCTCGAGCGCCCAGGCGATGATCGTGAGGTTCTCGCCGCCCGTCAGCAGCAGCGCCACGACATCGGCGACGAGGAAGCGGTCCGGGTGGATGTCGCGGCGAAGGATGCCGAAGTCGCCGCGGTCGATCTCGTGCCAGCAGCGGTCGCCGGCCCAGTGCTCGACGAGCCGCGCGCGCAGCCAGCCGCCGAAGCACCGCGCGCTGTAGGGAAGGTCGATGCGCGCTCGGTATTCCAGGTCGCCTTCGGAGACGGCCACGTCGGGGGCGGCGGTCATCGCGGTCCTCGGTGCTTACCCTTCGCGTCGCGCCGGCGCCGCAGCACGCCGCCGATCTCGACCGCGAGTACGATCGCGCCCACGATGCCGGTCGTCACGAAGAGGACGGTGAGCAGCATGCCCACGTCGAATTGCACGCCTCGTGCCGCATGCGGATTCGCGGGGATACGCCGCGCGTCGTCCGCTTCGACCCGTGTCGTTTCGACACGCGTGTCGGAACGACACGGGGGCTCCGGACGCCGTCATGAGGCCGCGCCGGCGCTCCGGTCGCCCTTCATGCCGACGGATCGCCGCGCCGTGCCTCGCGTCCTTCACTCGGCGCCGTAGCGTTCGAGCTTCCGGTAGAGCGTCTTCCGGCCCATCTTCAGGATCTGGGCCGCCATCGTCTTGTTGCCGGCGACGGCTTCCATGACGCGCAGGATGTAGCGGCGCTCCATCTCTTCGAGGGAGACCAGTTCGGACGGGTCGTCGGCGGCGACGACCACGTACGACGGGCGGTGCTGCTGGATGCGCTCCGGGAGGTCGGCGACCGTCACCTGGTCGTAGCGGGCGAGCGCGACGGCGCGCTCCATGCAGTTGTGGAGCTCGCGGGCGTTCCCCGGCCACGGATAGGCGAGCAGGAGGCGCGCGGCCTCGGGCGCGATGCCGCGGAGCGCGCGGCCAGCGCTGGCGGCGGCGCGCTCGAGGAAGTGCTGGGCGAGCAGGAGCACGTCGCCGCCGCGCGCGCGGAGCGGCGGCAGCGGGATCGTGATGACGTTGATCCGGAAGTAGAGGTCCTCGCGGAAGCGCTTCTCCTCGATGGCGCTCTCGAGGTCGGCGTTGGTGGCGCTGACGAGGCGGACGTCGAACGGCACCTCGGCGTCGCTGCCGACGGGCCGCACCTTCCGTTCCTGGAGCACGCGCAGGAGCTTCGGCTGGAGCGTGAGCGGCAGCTCGCCGATCTCGTCGAGGAAGAGGGTGCCGCCGTTCGCCTGTACGACGAGCCCGGTGCGCGCGGCGCGGGCGTCGGTGAAGGCGCCGCGCGCGTGGCCGAAGAGCTCGCTCTCGAGCAGCGTCTCCGGGACGGCGGCGCAGTTGATGGCGACGAACGGCCCGCCGCGCCGCCGGCTCCGCTCGTGCAGGGCGCGGGCGACGAGTTCCTTTCCGGTGCCGGTCTCGCCGGCGACGAGCACGGAGCTGTCGGTGTCGGCGACGCGCGTGATCAGCGAGTAGACCTCCTGCATCGCCGAACTCGAGCCCACGAGGTCGCCGATGCGTCCGGCGTCGGCGACGCGCTCCTGCAGGCGCTTCACCTCCGCGCGCAGCCGCCGGTGCTGCACGGCGCGCTCGAGCGAGAGCCCGAGCACCTTGATGTCGAAGGGCTTGGTCAGGAAGTCGTAGGCGCCCGCGCGCATGGCGGAGATCGCGGCCTCGAGGTTGCCGAAGGCGGTGATGACCATGACGGGGACCTCGGGGTGGGCGGCGACGATGCGGCCGCAGAGCTCGAGCCCGTCCATCTCGCGCATGTTGATGTCGGTGACGACGGCGTCGAAGGGCTCGGCGGCGAGCGTCGCCAGGGCCTCGGCGCCCGACGTCCGCCACGTCACCGCGAAGCCGAGCGGCGGCAGGCGCTCGGCGAGCATCTCGCACATGCTCTGCACGTCGTCGACGACGAGCACGCGCGCGGGCACGTCGGTGGCGTCGGATCGGCTCATGCGGCGCGGTGGGGCGGGCGCTCGGCGGCGGCCGCCGCCGGCAGACAGAGGGTGAATCGACTGCCCTCGTCGGGACGGCTCTCGACCTCGATCCATCCGCCGTGGTCGCGGACGATGCCCTGCGCGACGGCGAGGCCGAGCCCGGTGCCCT
Source organism: Deltaproteobacteria bacterium (assembly GCA_020852955.1). Taxonomy (GTDB): domain Bacteria; phylum Desulfobacterota; class Binatia; order UTPRO1; family UTPRO1; genus UTPRO1. The sequence goes on from JADYZW010000013.1 coordinate 51,668, forward strand.
CGCCCGGAGCCTTGGTGGTGAAGAACGGCTCGAAGATGCGGGGCAGGTGCTCGGCCGGGATGCCGGCGCCGTGGTCCGTCACCGTCACGCAGGCGAACTCGGCGTCGGCGCCGCCTTCGCCGGGGCGCCGCGTGCGCCGTCCGGCGCTCGCCACCTCGATGCGTCCGCCGCCCGCCGTCGCGTGGACGGCGTTCACGATGAGATTCACGAGGGCCTGCTCGAGCTGGTGCTCGTCCGCCGACACGATGAGGGGGTCGTCGGCGAGCGCGCCCGCGATCTCGACCTGTTGCCGGCGCGCGATCGGCGCCAGCGTGTCGATCGTACGGGCGCAGACGGCGCGCACGCTCGTGAGGCCGAAGCGCGGTCCGCGGCGGCGCGAGAAGTCGAGCAGCTCGCGGATCATCTCGGTCATGCGGCGTGACTGGTCGACGATGACGCGCGCGCTCGCGGTGGCGCGCTCGCCGGTCGCCTCGCCGTCGGCGATCATCTCGGCCCGCCCGCTGATGACCGAGAGCGGCGTGCCGAGCTCGTGCGCGACGCCGGCGGCGAGCTGACCGATCGTGGTGAGGCGGTCGGTGTGGCGCAGCTGCTCGAGCGCCTGGAGGCGCGCCTCGGTCTCGGTGGTGAGCTGGCGGCGCGCTTCGGCGAGCTTCCCGCACATCCCGTCGATCTCGCGGGCAAGGTCGCCGATCTCGTCGTTCTGGGTGATGAGGAGCGGCGAGTCGAGGTCGCCGGCGGCGATCGCGCGCAGGCGGTCGCGGAGGCGCTGGACGGGGCGTCCGACGTACCAGACGCCGAGCACGTACACCGCGGCGGTGCAGGCGAGGAGGATGACGCCGGTCGCGAGCAGGATCTGCATGCGGTTCGCCTGGACGTATTCGTGTTGCTCTCCGATCGACTCCACGAACTCGAGCACGGCGATCGGCGGCGCGCCGTCGAGGGATTCGGGGATGTAGGTGAAGCGCTCCTCGACCCCCGCGGCGTTCTCGCGCAGGTGGATCACGCGCTTTCCGCTCCGCAGCCGCTCCTTGTCGGCCTGCGGCAGGTCGAGATAGCGCGGGTCGTCGCGATCGGTGCTCGCGAGCCAAGTCCAACGCACATGCGCGCCGTCGACCGCATCGCTGATCGTATGCTCGACCAGGTCCTGCGCCGCATCCGCGCCGTGCGTCCTCCACACGCCTTCGATGCTGGCGCGGAGCGCCTGTTTCAGGCGGAGGCTGCGGTCGAGGTCGGCGTCGAACAGGATGACCTGGCGCTGGAGCAGGAGATAGGCGTGCGCGGTCATGACGGCGACGATCATGGCGGCGATGGCGAGGGTAATCTTGCGCGCGAGTCTCACGTTCGGCTCCTAGCGAGATCCGGGCCGCGATAGGCCGAAGCGCTCACGCGGTCAAGCGAGCGGGCGCGGCGCGTCAGGCACGTGTCGTTCCGGCCGCGCGTATCGATTCGACACGCCCGTCGGTGAAGCGCCCGCCGTTTGGCGGCCCGCGGCGTCTCCCCGGGAGACGGCACGGCGGATGCAACGTGGCGCCGTGGGAGGACTCGCACATGAGAGCCGGCCACGATCGCTCGGTCATCGGTGTCTGGGACGGAGCGCACGGGTTGCTGCTGCCCGAGGTCGATCCGACGGACGAGACTGTGTTCGACCCGCAGCGGGTGAAGCAGCCGGAACGGCGTCTCCTCTTCGCCGTGCTCGCCGACGCCATCGTCCGCGTTCGCCGGCTCGCGACCGCGCCGCGCCACGCGGCGCTCGAGCTCCGCGAGGCCGAGCGCTGGATCCGTTCCGACGATCGCTGCTGGCCGTGCTCCTTCGTCAACGTCTGCGAGGCGCTCGACATCGAGCCCGCGGCGCTGCGGCGGGCGGTGTTGGCGTGGCGGCGCGCGGCCGACGGGCGCACCAACGTCACCCGGCGCGCGCTGACGGCCAAGAAGAGGAGGCGCACGCGCTCCCCCGCGGCCGTGGCGGCGTCCGCCCTCGACCCGGCGGCGGGTGCGCTCGGCTCCCCCGCGGCCGTAGCGGCGTGTTCCACGCGCTCGTGATCGCGCCTCGCGCCGGGCGGTCGCACGGTGGCGAGCTTCCGAAGACGCCTACGGCCCGCCGCGCGGCCGTTCGCCGGCGGCGAGCGTCACTGCGCGCCCATCGAGGTGAGAAGGCTCCGCCAGCCGTCGATGCGCGCGCCCGCGCGCTTCCAGGCGTCGAAGAGCGCCTGGCCGGCGGTGCGCGGTGTCGCCGCGCGTGGGCTCGCCACCCGCCGGCACGGGCTCATCGCACCGTCGTGCGCGCCGCCGTCCACGCGTCCTGGCGCGCGCGGATCAGCGCGACCGCCTCGGCCGCGCCGTCGACGCACGCGGGAAGCGCCAGGTCGGCCGGGCTCGCGAGCTCGAAGCCGGGGCGGAGCATGTACCGGCGCGCCCAGGCGACGAGATCGCGCCACATCCCTCCGACGAGTACGAGCGGCACGTCGTGCAGGTGGCGGACCTGGAGCAACTGCCAGATCATCATCGCCTCGAGGACCGTGCCGATGCCTCCCGGCATGACCACGAACGCGTCGGAGACGAGCACGAAGTGGTGCAGGCGGGTGAAGAAGGTCTCGTGCTCGAAGGACTCGGCGACGAAGGGGTTCACCTCCTGCTCGAACGGCAGCTGTACCCGGATGCCGATGCTGCCGGACGGGGCCGTGCCCGCGGCGGCCGCCGCGCCCTCGTTGGCCGCCTGCATGAGCCCGGGACCGCCGCCGGTCACGATGTCGCAGCCGAGCGCGGCGAGGTCGGCCGCGACGCGCTTCACCTCCTGGTACACCCAGTGGCTCGGCTCGGTGCGCGCCGAGCCGAAGATCGTCACCCGGAACCGCTCGCGCTGCGACGGCCGGAGGCGGGTCAGGTTGTTGATCGTGGCCCAGAGGCCGAAGACGGTGTCGACGAGGATGCGGCGGACGCCTTCCTCGTCGGCGAGGCTCACGGTTTCGGGTGCGGGCGGAGCGGTCGGGTCGGTCACGGGCGACACCTCAGGACGATCTCGGCGGGGCAGGCGCGGACGGTCGCCTGCGCGGCGGTGAACTCGGCGTGGGGACGGCCGTCGACCTCGACGGCCGCGAGCGGAGCCGCGAGCGGTGGACACAGGACGAACCCGCCGGCCGGGACGCGGAGATCGCCCCGGAGCGTGACCACGAGCGCGTCGCCGCCGTCGCGGCGGAGCGTGAAGCCGAAGGCGCCGTGCCGCGTCCGCAGGCCGTCGACGGCAACCGGGCCGTCGTCGAGCCAGGCGGTCGGGACGCCGGCGGCGATCACGACCGCGTCGTCCGCCGGCCGCTCGTAGGCCAGCATGGCGAGGAACGAGAGCACCCACTCGGCGCCGATCCAGGCGTGCGGGACGTCGCCGATGTGGCCGGGGCTCCGCGGATCGCGCCACGAGATCTCCGGCCACTGGTTCCACGGGCGCGGCCGGCGGTCGTCGAGCAGGAACTCGGCGAGCTCGTTCGCGGCGGCGCGCTCGCCGAGATGCACGAGGGCGCCGACGATGCGGACCTCGTAGGCGGTGTAGTTGGACCAATCGACGCGCCCGTCGCACCGGCCGCGGAAGCCTTTCAGGTACTCGGCGTAGGTAGCGACGAGGACGTCGGCGGGCATGAGCGGGGTCTCGCCGAGGAGCGAGATCGCGTTGGAGGTCGCGGTCGGGTCGAAATCGGCCCACTCGACCGATCCCGGCACGTAGGCGAGGCCGCGAGCCGCGATCGTATGCGCGATCGACGCCCGCACGTCGGCGCGAAAGGCGGCGCAGAGCGCGCGCCAGCGGGCGGCGAGGTCGACGGCGCCGCGGACCTCGGCGAGGTCGGCCGCGTCGGCGAGCGCGCGCACCGCCCAGAAATCGTCCCAGTAGGCGTGCACCGGGTGCGCGAGGTAGCCCTCGTGGCTCGCCGACTCGGGGAGGAGGCCGCGGAAGCCGCGCTTCTCCTCCGTCTCCCACGCGGGGCCGAGGCGGCTCGCGCGGAGGGTCTCGATCTGCCCGAGGGCGCGCTCGACGGCGGGCCAGAGCGCGTCGAGGAAGGCGCGGTCGCCCGTCGTCCGGAAGCATTCGGCGATCGCGAACACGAGCTCGCCGTGGCTGTCGTGCTCGACCAGCCAATCCGCGCCGTTCTCGTCGACGGCGCACGGCACGAAGCCGTCGGCGCGCTGGAAGCCGGCGTACCAGCGCGTGAACTCGACCGCCGGCGCGACGAGCCCGACGCGCAGGAGCGCGGTCGCCATGATCGCGCCGTCGCGGATCCAGGCGCGGGTGTAGCGGCGCGGCCCGGGCTGCAGCGCGGGCCCGGAGCGCTCGATCAGCACGTGTGCGATGCAGCTCCGCATCGTGTCGACGTAGCGCCGCCAGCGCGGCGCGACCGCGACGGTGACGCCGCCGAGCGTGGCGTCCCAGAGCGCGGCGGCGCGCGCGAAGGCGTCGGGGCCGGACGTGGTGACCGGCGGAACGCCGGCCGCGGGATCGCTCGTCCCGAAGGGGACCGCCAGGTACACGTCGCGGGTCGCGCCCGGACCGAGCGCGAGATCGAAGCGGAGCGCGCCCGAGGCGTAGCCGAAGGCGTCGTCGACGGCGGAGCGCGGCGGCACGTCACCGGCGCGGAGCGCGTCGACGACGTTTCCCTGATCGAAGGTCGCGGCGCCGAAGGCGGCGGTGTCCGAGAGCGGCACGACGACGCGGGCGTCGTCGATCCACGCGCCGTCGATTCCGCCCGCGAGCCGCGCAACCGGGCGGACGCCGCCGAGCGCGCCGAAGGCCTGCCACGGCGGCGTCACCTGGAACGGCCGGAGCGCCGCGAAGAGGCGCGCGCGCCGCGCGACCGGCCCGGCGTTCTCGACGCGATAGCGCAGGAAGAGGGTGGGGCGGCCGTCCGAGCGGAGCGCGCAGGCGGTGGTGCGGAGCGTGAGGTCGTCGGCGCGCCAGACCGACGACGGCAGCGGCAGGGAGCCGTCCTCGAGCTCCTGCGTGACGGCCGCGTCGGCCCAGGTGACGAGCCGGTCGTCGACGAAGAGGAACGGTTCGATGGAGCAGGTGCCGCGATCGAGTTCGACCAGGCCTTCCTCGTTCATGAGCGCGCAGGTCGTGCCGTCGGGCACGCCGACCGGCGTCCAGTAGGACTGCTCGCGGGCGAGCCAGCGGGGGTAATCGCCGCGCGCCGCCTCGGCCGCGACGCCCTGGAAGAAGGTCTGCGGCGAGCGCGAGAGCTCGAAGGGGCGGACGGCGATCGCGGCGATGCCGAAGCCGGCGCCGCCCACGCTCTCCGTGAGCTCGAGGCGGAGATATCGCGCCGCCGTCTTCGGCATGTAGACCCAGCTACGCGGGGCGTCGGCGTGCGTCGTGGCGTGCAGCGTCGTCCAGGCGACGCCGTCGGCCGAGGTCGCGACCGTGAACGCGCGCGCGCGGCCGTCGGGCTCCCAGTCGATGGTGAGGCCGCCGTACTCGCGCTCGGCGCCGAAATCGGCCTCGATCCGTTGCGGGGCGCTGGTGCGCGCGCTCCGCCAGCTCGCGAGCGGGGAGCGGTCGAAGATACCGTCGGCGGAATGGCCGGGGAGGGCGCTCGACGCCCGCACGAGCGGGCGCGCGCGGACCGTCAGATCCTCGAGGCGGAGGTCGGCGATCCAGAGGCTGCCGCGCCCGCCGGGGCCGGCCGCGAGCGCGAGCTCGATCGCGCCGAGGTCGGCGAGCGTGCCGCCGCCGGCCGGGCCCCAGGCGAACTCGACCTGGCGGCTGCGGATCCGGATCGGCGTCCACGCTTCGGGGAGCGCGAAGGCGTCCTCCTTGTACCACCAGACGTTCCGCCCGCTCGGGTCGGCGAGCTTGAGCTCGAGCCGGTTCGCCGGCCCGCGGCCGCGCACCCGGAACGCGAGCGCCCACGTCTCCGGCATCGCCACCGTGACCGGCTTCCGCGCCACCACGAAGCCGCCGCCGCCGCCGAAGTCGAAGTCGCAGCGCATCGCGGTCCCGCCGTCGGGCCCGGCGTCGCGCGCGAGGTCGAGCCTGGCGAGGCCCGAGGCGACCGGCAGCCAGGTCGAAACGTCGGTGAAGTCGTCGAGGATCACGGTCGTGGGGAGCGCGCGGCCCGGCACGACCATAGGGAAGGCCGCGCGCGATGACAACGCCGGCCGCACCGGGGCGAGCGCTCGGTCGCGGTTCCGGCGGGCTTCCGGTATGGACCGACCTCATGATCGACGGACACACGGCGAACCAGGCCCGCCTCACCCGCGCCACCTGGCGCCGCCTCGTCCAGACCGTCCAGGCCTTCGCCCGCTCCGAGGTGCGCGCCTACGCATTCGGGTGGCTCGCGACGCTCTTCACGCTGCTCTTCGTGATCAGCGGCCTGAACGTGGTCAACAGCTACGTCGGCCGCGACTTCATGACGGCGATCGAGCGGCGCGATCAGGCCGGCGTCGCCTCCTGGGCCGTACTCTACGTCGGGGTGTTCGCTGCCTCGACGGTCGCGGCCGTGATCCTGCGCTTCGCGGAGGAGCGCTCCGGGCTCCTCTGGCGCGCCTGGCTCACCCGTCGCATCGTCGACTTCTACCTGAACGACCGCACCTATCTCCGGCTCAGCGAGGCGGGGACGCTCAGCAACCCCGACCAGCGCATCACCGAGGACGTCCGCACCTTCGTCCAGATGACGTTGTCACTGTTCTTGATGTTCCTGAACGGCGCCCTCACCGTGCTCGCGTTCTCGGGCGTGCTGTGGTCGATCAGCCGGCCGCTCTTCGTGATCGGGCTCCTCTACGCCGCCGCCGGCTCGCTGCTGACGTTCTGGCTCGGGCGGCCGCTGATCGCGCTCAACTACCAGCAGGCGGACCGCGAGGCGGACTTCCGGACGACGCTCATCGAGGTGCGCGAGAACGCCGAGTGCGTGGCGCTGCACCGTCGCGAACGGCAGCTCGCGCAGCGGTTGCACGACCGCCTGGATGCGCTGGTGCGCAACATGCGGAGCATCATCGGCGTGAACCGCAACCTTGGCTTCTTCACGACCGGGTACAACTACATGATCCAGATCATCCCGGCGCTCGTCGTCGCGCCGCTCTTCATCCGCGGCGAGGCCGAGTTCGGCGTCATCACGCAATCGGCGATGGCGTTCTCGCAGCTGCTCGGCGCCTTCTCGCTGGTGGTGACGCAGTTCCAGGTGATCTCGTCGTACGGCGCCGTGCTGGCGCGGCTGAGCGCGCTCGGCGCGGCGGTCGAGGCTCCCGGTCCCGTCTCCGGCATCGAGACCGCGATCGACGAGGATCGGGTGGCCTACGAGAGCCTGACGCTCATGGGTCCCGCCGCCGAGGAGCTGGTGCGCGATCTCTCCTTCACGATCGCGCAGGGGGCGCGCATCCTCGTCTGCAGCAAGGATCCGGAGCTGCGCGGCGCGCTCGTGCGTGCGACCGCGGGCGTGTGGGACCACGGCCGCGGGCGGGTGAGGCGTCCGGAGCTCGAGGAGATCGTGTTCCTGCCCGAGCGGCCCTACCTCCCCCCCGGCACGCTCCGCGAGATGATGGGCGCGGGCGACGGCAGCGTGCCGGTCGACGAGGAGATCCGGAGCGCGCTCGGGGTGCTGGGGGAGCGCGGGCTCTTCGAGCGCACCGTCGAGGCTCAGACCGAGCAGGACTGGGAGCGCGTGCTGACGCTCCACGAGCAACAGATGCTGTCGGTCGCGCGCGTGCTCGTGTCGCACCCGAAGTTCGCCTTCGTCGACGACCTCGGCCGCATCGTCGGCGCCGAGCGGCTGCCTGCCGTGCTGAATGCGTTCATCGAGCGCGGCATCACCTGCATCGCGCTCGGCGCGATGGACGAGCCGCGCGGCGACTACGACGCCGTCCTCGAGCTCGCCGACGGCGGTGCGTGGCGGGTCGAGTCGGTGCGGTTCGACGACGAGGCGCCGCTCGCTGGCGGCGGCTCCACGCCCGGAGGTGCAGCGTGAACGACCCGGCCTTCCCCCATCGTCTGACCAGTCCGGCGGGGCTGGTCGTGCAGGTCAACGCCAACGGGTCGATCCGGCGGATCGATCACGGCGACGTCGTGGTGAACCTGTTTCCCGGGAGCGAGATGGAGGGCGGGCCGGCGAACGTGTGGCTCCGCCGGCGCGGCGACGGGATCGCGGCGACGCCGCTCCTCGGTCCGCGGAGCCCGGGCGCGGTCGAGGTCGGCGCCGACCGTCTGGAGGTGCGCGGTGTCTGGGACGCGATCGACTTCGCGCTGACGCTCGTGCTGGCGGCGTCGGCGCCCGCGTGGTTCTGGCACCTGCGGCTCGTGAACCGCGGCGCGACGCCGGTCACGGTCGATGCCGTGCACGCGCAGGATCTCGCCCTCGCGCCCTACGGTGCGATCCGCATGAACGAGTACTACGTGAGCCAGTACGTCGACTACACGCCGCTCGTGGATCCGGCGCGAGGCTTCGTCCTCGCCGTGCGCCAGAACCTGCCGGTGGGCGGACGGCACCCGTGGGCGCTCGTCGGCGCGCTCGGGCACGCGGTCGGCTTCGCGACCGACGCGCTCCAGCTCCACGGGCTCGCGACCCGCGCCGGCGCGACCGCCGAGGCGCTCGCCGCCCCGACGCTGCCGGTGCGGCGCCGGCAGCACGAGCACTCGCTCGCGGCGGTCCAGGAGCGGGCGTGTACGCTGGCGCCGGGCGCCGCGGCGACGCGCGGCTTCTTCGTCTGGCTCGACCCCGACCATGCGGCGGTCACCTCGGAGGCCGACCTCGCGACGGTCGGGCGTGTGCTCGCGCTGCCCGAAGCCGCGCCGCCCGTCGTGCCGGGCGCGGGGGTGGCGGGCCCTGCTGGCCGGGGCGCGGACGCGGCGCCGGGCGCCGGCTCGGGAACGGCGGCGGCGCCGGCGGTCGGATCCCTCTTCACGGCCGCGCCGCTCCTCGCCTGCGAAGACCTCGATGACGCCGCGCTCGCGGCGGCGTTCGGCGCGGAGCGCCGCCACCCCGAGACCGGCGACGACGGGCGGCTGCTCTCCTTCTTCGCGGAGTCGCAGGCGCACGTCGTCCTGCAGGCGAAGGAGCGGCGCGTGCTCCGGCCTCACGGCACGATCCTCCGCACCGGCGACGCGCTCGTGCCCGACGAGCACGCGCTCACTTCCACGGTCTGGATGGACGGCGTCTTCCACTCGCTCGTGACCCAAGGCCACGTGAACATCAACCGCGTCCTCTCGACGACACGCTCGTACCTCGGCCTCTTCCGCGCCCACGGGCTCCGCGCTTTCGTCGACGTGGACGGGGAGTGGCGGCTTCTCGGCGTACCGTCGGCCTTCGCGATGACGCCGGGCGGGGCGCGCTGGATCTACCGCTTCGCGGGCGGCTGCGTCGCGGTCGCGAGCCGTGCCGCGACCGCCCGCCACGAGCTCGGTCTCGCACTCGACGTTCTCGACGGTCCGCGGCGCCGCTTCCTGCTCGCGTGGCACGTCGCCTTCGGCGGCGACGACGGGGCCGATCCCGCGACGGTGCGCTGGGAGCGCGATGCGGCCGGCATCGTGCTCCGCACCGATCCGGGGGCGGAGTCGGGCCGGCGCTTTCCGGACGGGTTCGCGCGCCTCGATCCGGTCGGCGACGCCGCGCTCGCGCGCGTCGCCGGCGACGAGGCCCTCTTCGCCGACGGCCGCTCGCGGCGTGCGCCGTACGTGGTGGTGGAGACGGCGCCGGCGGCGCGCGCGGCCTTCCGGGTCACGGCCGCGCTCACGACGGCGACGCCCGCGCCCGCCGCCGACGGGGCCGGGGACGCGGCGGCGGAGACCGCCTTCTGGGAGGCGGCCGCCGGCGCGGTCGCGCTGCACGCGCCCGCGGCCGCGCCCGAGGCGGCGCGGGTGGCCGAGATCCTCCGCTGGTACGCGCACGACGCCCTCGTCCACTACCTGGCGCCGCGCGGGCTCGAGCAGTACTCGGGTGGCGGCTGGGGGACGCGCGACGTCTGCCAGGGGCCCGTCGAGTACCTGCTCGCGCTCGGCCGGTTCGCCCCGGTGCGCGACCTCCTGTTGCGGGTCTTCGCCGCGCAGAACCCCGACGGCGATTGGCCGCAGTGGTTCATGTTCTTCCCGCGCGATCGCGGGATCCGTCCGAACGACTCGCACGGCGACATCGTCTTCTGGCCGCTCCTCGCGCTCGCCCAGTACGTGCTCGCCTCCGACGACGTGGACTTCCTGCGGGTCGGGGCGCCGTTCTTCCATCCCGACGGCGACGCGGCGGCCGAGCACGTGATGATCGGAGCGCACGTGGGGCGCGCGCTCGCGGTGATCGAGGCGCGCCAGATCCCGACCACCTCGCTCGTCGCCTACGGCCATGGCGACTGGAACGACTCGCTCCAGCCCGCCGACCCCGCCATGCGCGAGCGCCTCTGCAGCGCCTGGACGGTGACCCTGCAGGTGCAGACGGCGCACGCGCTCGCGCGGGCGCTCCATCGCGCCGGTTGGGACGCGCTCGCGGCCAAGTGCGAGGGCCTTGCCGAGCGCACGCGCGAGGACTTCCAGCGCCTCCTCCTCCCGGGTGGGACGCTCGCCGGCTTCGCGTACTTCCACCCCGACCGCCCGATCCAGTACCTGCTGCATCCGAGCGACGACGCGACCGGCATCCACTACCGGCTCCTGCCGATGATCCACGCCATCATCAACGGCATGCTGACGCCGGCGCAGGCGCGGACGCACGTCGCCCTCATGCGCGCGCACCTCGTGGCGCCGGACGGAGCCCGGCTCTTCGACCGGCCGCCTCGCTACGCCGGAGGCGAGCAACGCCTCTTCCAGCGCGCCGAGACCAGCACGTTCTTCGGGCGCGAGATCGGCATCATGTACACCCACGCCCACCTCCGCTACGCCGAGGCGATGGCGACGCTCGGCGAGGCCGACGCCTTCTGGCGCGCGCTCCGCCAGGCGATCCCGATCGGCCTCCGCGACGTGGTACCGAACGCGCGTCCGCGCCAGGCCAACACCTACGCGTCGAGCTCGGATGCGGTCGTCGCCGACCGCTACGAGGCGCAGGCGCGCTACGCCGACGTCTGCGCCGGGACGGTGCCGGTCGAGGGCGGCTGGCGCACCTACTCGAGCGGCGCGGGGATCGCGTTCCGGCTGATCCACGAGCGGCTCTTCGGCCTCCGCCGCGAGCGCTCGACCCTCGCACTCGATCCCGTGCTGTCGCCGGCCCTCGACGGGCTCGTGCTCGACGTCACGCTCGCCGAGCGTCCGGTGCGTGTCCGCTACGTCGTGGGCGCGCGCGGGGCTGGCGTCGTCGACGTGGCGCTGAACGGCGCCGCGCTGGCGTTCGAGCGCGAGCCGAACCCGTATCGGCCGGGCGCCGCGCTGGTCGCGATGGCGGCGCTCGCGGCGGCGCTCCGCCCGGACGACAACGAACTCGTGATTCGCCTCGGATGATCGATGTCCTCGGCCGTTGACGGCATCAGCGCGATCTTGCGATAGTAAGACTTACTGGAGTCTTACCATGAAGGGAGACCGCCATGCGCATCACGTCGAAGGGGCAGGTGACGATTCCTGTCGAGATCCGCGAGCGGCTCGGATTGCTGCCGGACTGCGAAGTGGAGTTCGTGGTCGAGGGCAAAGCGGTTCGCATCAGAAGAGCACGGAGACGCCAGAAGCGGAACCGGGGGCGCAGCATCGTGGAGCACCTCAAGGGCAAGGCCACCGGGTCGCTGACGACCGAGCAGATCATGGCGTTGACGCGCAGCGAGTCGCGCTAGTCGCGCTGCGCCGTGACTGAGCGGGATCGCCCCGCGTCTGATGCCGACCCTGATCGACAGCAACGTGCTTCTCGACGTCCTGACGGAGGATCCGCGCTGGTGGGCGTGGTCGGCGAAAGCGCTGGAGACGCAAGCCGATCGGGACGTCTTGGCGATCAACCCGATCATCTACGCGGAGGTGTCGATCGGGTTCTCGCGGATCGAGGAGGTCGATGCTTGCCTGCCGGTGTCGACGTTCCACCGGCTGGCGCTGCCGTGGAATGCCGCGTTCCTGGCGGGAAAGTGCTTCGTCATGTACCGCAAGCGGGGCGGTGTCCGGTCGTCGCCGTTGCCTGATTTCTACATCGGCGCGCACGCCAGCATCACGGGCATGACGCTCCTCACACGAGACGCCGCGCGCTACCGGGCGTATTTCCCAAAACTACGCCTCGTTGCCCCATGAGGCTCGCGTCCGGGGGGCCGCGCCGGGCGGTAGTGGGCCTCGGATGAGCTGGCTCTTCGCGCTGGACGCGACCCATCCGGCCGCGCACGCGACGCTCGACTTCGTGAAGGATCTGGTGACGGTTCGCAGCGTAGGTCGAGCACGCAAGCGCAAGCGCCGTCCCGGAACGAGGCTCGTCCCGGTCGATTGGGCTCGGCCCTGAACTCGGGCATGGTGTGCACGGAGACCCGTGAACCCGCTCGACCCGGATACGCTCGACCCGCTCGTGCTGGCCCTCCGCTTCGGGGCGGCGCTCGGGCTCGGGGTGCTGCTCGGGCTCGAGCGCGAGCGCAGCAAGACGCCCGCGGGGTTCGCGGGCGTCCGCACGTTCGGCCTCTTCGCGGTGACGGGCGCGGTTGCGGCCTTCCTCGACGCGGCGCTCGACCGGCCGTGGCTCGCCCTCGGGCTCTTCGCCGCGGTGGCGGCGCTCGTCGTCGTCTCCTACGCGGTGAGCGCCCGGCGCGGCGAGCTCGGCATCACGACGGAGGTCTCGGCGCTCCTCGCGTTCCTCATGGGCTATCTCTGCGTTGCCGGCCACCCGATGCTCGCGGCCGGGCTCGCCGTCGCCAGCGGAGGCGTGCTCGCGCTCAAGGAGTGGCTGCATCGCCTCGCGGGGCGGATCGAGCCCGCGGACGTCGAGGCGACGCTCAAGTTCGCGATCGTCAGCATCATCGTCCTGCCGCTCGTGCCGAACGAGAGCTTCGGCCCGGCGCCGCTCGACGTCGTCAATCCCTACAAGATCTGGCTCATGGTGGTGCTGATCTCGGGCTTGAACTTCGCGAGCTACGTACTGGTGAAGACCGTCGGCGCCGAGCACGGGATCGGCCTCACGGGGCTCCTCGGCGGGCTCGTGTCGAGCACGGCGGTCACGCTCGGCTTCGCGCAGCGGAGCCGGGAGGCGCCGGCGCAGGCCGCGGCCCTCGGGCTCGGCATCCTGGTCGCGTGGACGGTGATGTTCGCGCGCGTGGTGGTGCTGGTCGGCGCCGTCGCTCCCGGGCTCGCGCCGCGCGTCGCGGCCGCGATGGCGGCGCTCGGGCTCCCGTGTCTCGCGATCTCGTGGCTGCTCTGGCGGCGCCGGCGCGCGAAGGAGACGGCGTCGGTGCGTGCGGGTGCGAACCCCTTCGAGCTCGGGCAGGCGATCCGCTTCGGGGTGATCTTCGGGGCGATCACCTTCGTCGCCAAGGCGGCGCAGGTATACCTCGGGGACGCCGGCCTCTACCTCGCCGGGGCGATCGCGGGCCTCACCGACGTCGATGCCATCGCGCTCTCGATGGCGCAGCTCGCCGTCGCGATGCCGGCGAGCGCCGAGGCCGCGGTACGTACGATCGTGATCGCGGTCGCGTCGAACACGCTCGTCAAAGCCGGCATAGCGGTGTTCCTCGGCGCGCCGGGGCTGCGGCGCGTGGTGCTCGCAGCGACCGGAGTGATCCTGGTGGCCGCGCTCGCGACGACGCTCGTGCCGTAGCTCGGAGCCGCGGGTTCCCCGCCCGAAGACGTCGTGCCCGACGCCGCCCCGGTCGAGATCACGTGGACGGTCGAAGCGGATGCGTCCAGCGCAGATCGGCGAAGCGAGCGAAGTCCGCGTCGCAGGTGGCGAGCGTACACCCGTGCTCGATCGCGAGCGCGGCCAGGTAGGCATCGGCGACGAGCTTTCCCCGTGCGGTCGCTCCCTCGACGAGCCGCGCGAACACCGTCCAGGTCCCCGATCCCGGCGTCAGCAGCCGGCAGCCGCGGCGGCGGCGCAGGCGATCGACGAACGCCAGCGCGCGGCCCGGCTCGGTGGTCGGGCGCCAGATGCGAGGATGGGTGACGATGCGCACGAACCCGGCACAGACGAGATCGGAGAGACCGAAAGGCTCCGGACCGGTCGCGATCCGCGTGAGCCACTCGGCGTAGCGCCGATGATCGGGCGACTCGACGCGGTGGGCGTACACCAGCACGTTGACGTCAGGCGTCAGCACCGGGCTTGCGCGGACCGTGTCCGGCGTCGTCCTCGTCGAGCGCCGCGGCCATCTCGGCGGGTGTCGGCGCGTAACCGCCAGGATCACCGCAGGTGACGAGCTCGAACGGCTCTTCGCCGCCGGCCGGCTGCCGCGCCAGGTACGTGCTGACGGCGTCGCGCACCAGCTGGCTCAGCGTCTGACCGCGGCGGGCGGCGCGACGCTTGGCGCGCTCCAGGAGCGGCGCGTCGAGATCCACCGTCGTGCGCATGGCGGGAGCCTAGCCGATGGATGCATCGTGATGCAATCCGGTGATGCTCGTACATCAGGTGAGAGGGGCTGCGACGGGACGCTCCTCGGGGAAGGCGCCGTGAGCTCCTTCCCGAGCGCGTCCGTGCGGGACGTCGCCGTCGGAGGGCGTGGCATTCAGCTGGAAGATGGCGCGGGGGTCGATCGCTTTCCGCCAGAGCAGTCCCTGGAACCCGTTCCGGGCGGCTCCGCGGGCGCGCTCAGGTGCGCCCGGCTGTGCCGAGGAGCGCGCCCATGTGGCGGGCGATCATCAACTCCTCGTTCGTGGGGATCATCCAAGCCGAGACGCGGCTCGCCGCGGTGGAGATGCGCGTCGCGTGCTTCGCGTTGGCCTCGGGATCGATCGTCAGGCCGAGCCAGCTCGACGCCTCGCAGATGCGGCCGCGGATCTCGGCGGAGCGCTCGCCGATCCCGGCCGTGAAGACGAGGGCGTCCACGCCCCCCAGGACCGCCGCGAGCGCGCCGATCTGCTTCGCCGCCTGGTAGACGAAGTAGTCGATCGCGAGCCGCGCCGCGGGAGCGGGGTTGCCGAGGAGCGCGCGCATGTCGTTGCTGATGCCCGAGATGCCGAGGAGGCCCGACTGCCTGTAGAGCATCGCCTCGACGTCGGCCGCGGAGAGCCCCATCGTCTGGAAGAGATGGAGGATCACGCCCGGGTCGAGCGACCCCGGGCGCGTGCCCATGCAGAGCCCGTCGAGAGCCGTGAATCCGAGCGTGCTGTCCACGCTCTTCCGGGCGCGGAGCGCGCAGAGGCTCGCGCCGCTTCCGAGGTGCGCGACGATCACGCGCCCGTCGGCGACCGCCGGCGCCACCTCGGGCAGGACCGAGGCGATGTACTCGTAGGAGAGGCCGTGGAAGCCGTAGCGCTGGACACCGCGGTCGCGGACGGCCTGCGGGAGCGGCACCAGGTCCGCGACCGCTGCGTGCCCGCGGTGGAAGCTCGTGTCGAAGCAGGCCACCTGCGGCACGCCCGGCAGGAGCGCGCTCACCGCGTCGATGGCGGCGAGATTGTGGGGCTGGTGGAGCGGCGCCAGCGGCACGAGCTTCCGGAGATCTTCCAGGACCTCGGCCGTGACGACGCACGGCCGCGCGTACGCGGGGCCGCCGTGCACGACGCGGTGGCCGACGCCGAGCACGCGGGCGCCGCCGTAGCGGCCGCGGAGCCACCCGGCGAGGCGATCGAGCGCGCCGCGCGCGTCCCGCACGGAGGCGTCGAGCGCGTCGTCGGCGAGGGTCGTGCCGGCCTCGTTCTTGGCGGTGAGTCGCGGTGACGTGCCGATGCCGTCGATGCCGCCGCGCGCCTCGAGCCCCCAGGTGGCGCCGCTCGGGCGGCGGTAGGCGCAAAACTTGAGGCTCGAGGAGCCGGCGTTCAAGACGAGCGCGTAGTCGTCCATGGTCGATCCCGCTCAGCCCGGTGGTCGCCGCCGGGCGTGCGCCGCCGCGACGGCGACGGCGGGCCCCGTTTCCTTCAAGAGCAGCGTGAGCACGATCGCGAGTCCGACCCCGTAGAGGAGCGGCTCGAAGGCGGCCTGATACGTCGGGAGGCCGGCACCGCCGGTGTCGCCGCCTGTGAGCAGCCTGCCCGCGAAGACGGGGCCGAGGAGGGCGGTGACGGTGAAGTTCAGGAAGCCGATGACCCCCGTCGTCGTGCCGCTCACGTGCGGGGGATTCGCCTCCTTGATGACGGTGTAGGGCAGCATGGCCGCGCCCGAGACCACGCCGGTGACGAGACCGAGCATGTAGGGCGGGAGGACCTCGCGCGGCCCGAAGAGGATCCAGGCGAGGCATCCGAAGAGCGCGAGCGCGGCGCCCAGGATCACGGGCTTGCGCCGGCCGAGGCGGTCGGAGGCGAGCCCGAGGAGCGGGCAGCCGATGATCCACCCGAGGGGTACCGTCGACGAGCGCAGCACCGCGTTCGGGTAGTCGAAGCCGTGCGCGTCCTGCAGATAGCGAACGCCCCAGACCATGTCGAAGATCGTGGTCGGGACGAAGAGCAGCCCGGCGATCGCGCCGCAGAGGAGCGATTGTGGGTTGCGGAAGACGAGCGCGAGCGCGCCGAGCGCCTTCCGGAGCCACGCCGGATCCCGGCGGCGGTGCTGCGCGGGCAGCATGAAGGGGAGGAGCGCCGCCACCGCGACGGCGGCGATCCCCAGCCCGAGCCAAACGACGCTCCAGGCGACGCCGGCGGCGATCAGCGGTCCGACCACGAACTGCCCGGCGGAGCCGCCGGCCATCCCGAACATCTGGGTCGCGCCGATCAGCGTCGCGGCGCGGTTCGCGGGGAAGTACGTGACGGCGATGTAGGCGGCCCCGACCATGGCGAAGGCGCCGCCCGCGCCCTGGAGGAACCGTCCGGCACCGCCGATCGCTGCATGGCCGGAGGCGAAGAAGATCGCGCCCACGCCCATCACCGCCGCGCCGATCGGCACCACCCGGCGCGGCCCGAGCTGGTCCATCGCCACTCCGGCAACGAGGTGGAAGGGCGCATAACCCCAGTAGAAGAGCCCGACCAGCGAGGCGACGCCGGCGGCGGCGATCCCGAAGCCGTCGGCGAGCTCGGGCATCATGACCGCCGGGGTCGATCGCAGCACGTACTGGAGAAAGTAGTACACGGCCGTGACGAGCCAGGCGGCCACGATGGCCGCCGTCGCCTGCGCGCGGGAGTGGGGCATCGTCAGCCGAGCACGACGGGGACGGCGCCGCTCGGCGCGTCGGGGAACGTCAGCTCGCACTCGAGGGCGGGCGTTGGATCGAGTGAAGCCTTGGACATGCTTACCCCCATAGGTTGTTTGGGCGTCCCATGATGACCCGGAGCCGGGTGGCCGCTCAGCCCCCGCGCAGCAGCGCCCGCTTCGCGGTCGCGAGCTCCCGTCGCTTCTCGTCGCTCACCTTGGGGTATTGCAGGTCGAGCGACCCGAGGGCGTCGATCACCGCCGCGGCCACCACGACGCGGGTGAACCACTTGTTGTCGGCGGGGACGACGTACCAGGGCGCTTCGGGCGTCGCGGTGCGGCGGATCGCGTCCTCGTAGGCGCGCATGTACTGCTTCCAGTAGCCGCGCTCCTTGGCGTCGGTGGGCGAGAACTTCCAATTCTTCTCGGGATTCTCGATGCGCTCGAGGAAACGCTTCTTCTGCTCGTCGCGCGAGACGTGCAGGAAGAACTTGCGGATGATCGTTCCGTTGCGGGCGAGGTAGCGCTCGAAGGCGACGATGTCCTCGGCGCGCTGCTTCCAGATCTTCTTGGTGACGAGCGGCGCGGGGATCTTCTGGTGCGCGAGCAGCTCCGGGTGGACGCGGACGATGAGCATCTCTTCGTAGTAGCTGCGGTTGAAGATGCCGATGCGGCCCCGTTCCGGCAGGTCCTTGAGGCAGCGCCACAGGAAATCGTGGTCGAGCTCCTCGTTGCTCGGCGCCTTGAACGAATAGACCTGGCAACCCTGCGGGTTCACCCCCGACATGACGTGCTTGATGGCGCCGTCCTTGCCGGCAGCGTCCATGGCCTGGAAGATCAGCAGCACTGCCCAACGGTCCTGGGCGTAGAGCCGGTCTTGCAGCGCGGCGAGCGTGTCGATGCCGATCTGCAGCGCCTCCTTGGCGCGGGGCTTGTCTTCCGATGTGAGGTCGAGGGTGTCGCCGGGATCGACGTCGTCGAGGTGAAACCTCTTGCCGTCGCTGACGCGGAAGGGTTTGGCGAGCTCGTGGGCGCGTTTCAGGAGGTGCTCGAGGGGGAGGTCCATCGTGGCGTCCTCGCGCCTCAACGCCAGCGCGCGACCATGCGGGCGCGACGCACGACCGCGAAGCGGGCGACGACCGAGTCGCGCCGATCGGAGGGCGCGATGCTGGTGAGATCGTTCACCCCGCCGTAGCGGGCGTTGCCGCCGACGAGCGCGCGGAGCTTGCCGCCCTTCAGCACCTGATAACCGTCGAGGTGCGTCCACTGCGGCTGCGTGCCCCAGCCGGCGTCGCGTCCGAAGCGGGTGTAGAGGTCGGGCGGCGGACAGACCAGGCGATATTCCTTGGGGTCGAGGCCGAGGTCGTCCGCGAGGAGGCGGGCGCCGTGCGCGAGCAGGGCGGCTTCGATCTCGTCGCGCGCGAGGCCGCGCCGGCCGGCGAGGCCGAGCTTCTTCGCGACGCCGCCGTCGGCGGGGGGCGCGCCGTCCTCCGGAAAGTCCTCGATCAACGCCGCTTCGGCGCCGAAGCCCGGACGGTAGCGCGCCCCGCCGGAGCTCACGAAGGTGTGGCGGACGAGCTGCGCCACGAGCACCTTCACGTGCTCCGCCACGTCGGCGGGAAACTCGTGCTGCCCGACGAGCGCCTCGATGCGCATCGCGCCCTCGTGTTCGCTCTCGAGGAGCCCCGGCTGCGCGACGCGTGCGGTCACGTACTCGAGGAGCGGCGCCGCGTTCGGCTGCGGCTGGGTGGTGGCGACCGCGAAGCCGAGCGTGCGGGCGCGTGCCACCGCGTCGGCGGGGAAGGCGGCGCCGAGGTCGACCGGGCAGGCGTCCATCGCCGTCGGGGGTCCGGGGACGTCGGCGGTCGGCGCTTCTTCGGGCTTCTTCGCCTTCTCGCCGGCCTTGCGGGCGAGGATCTCGGTCGAGAGCCGGTTCAGCTCGGCGACGTCGCCGCGGTTGGCGGCCTCGAAGGCGAGACGCTCGAGGTCTGCGACCGTGCGGGGCGCATCGCTCTTCGTGGCCTGCTCGGGACGGCGCGCCGCCACGACCAGTTCGGCGAGCCAGGCGCGCCGCGTCGCGTAGAAGGCGGCCTCGCCGGCGTCGACCTTGGCGAGATCGTCGAGCTTCGCGACGGTGCGGTCGCGGAGGTCGGCGAGGTCGACGCCGCTCTTCAGTGCCGCGGCCATGCCGGGCGAGAACGGATCGACCGCGACCGCCGGCGCGTCGTAGGCGAGCTCGCCGATCGCGGCGAGCGGGGCCTGCGCCTGGGCACCGCGCCGGAGGTCCTCGGCGCGCGACGCCAGCTCCTGCACGAGCTTCCAGTCCTGCAGGACCGTCGCCGAGCGGCTCTTCGCGACGGCCTCGTCGATCTGCTGCTGGACGCCCCGCAAGCCCCGGTACTGCTCGGCCGAGAGCTCGGGCGCCAGGAGGGTGTGGGCGCGCCGCAGGTAGACGTCGCGATACACGGTGTCGGCGTCGGCGACCTCGACGAGGAGGCGCGCGGTCGCCGTCGCGGAGGCGGGAGTCGATGCTTTCGTTGCCATGACGAGGCTCCTTGGTCGTGGTTCAGTCGCCGAAGGCGATCCCGAGCGTCCGCGCCGTGAGCACGCTGTCGGCGTCGAGCGGCACCAGGCGCGTCCGAGCCACCGCGTCGGCGAGCGGCACGTAGGAAACGCGCGGCGGGTCGAGCGCGACCATGACGTCGCGCTTGCCTTCGGCGAGCGCGCGCACGGCGGCAGCCCCGAAGTTCAGGCCGAGCAGGCGGTCGACGGCGACCGGCGAGCCGCCGCGCAGCAGGTGGCCGAGAACGACCGCGCGCGTCTCGCGTCCCGTGAGCCCGCCGAGCTCGGCCGCGATCCGCTCGCCGGCGCCGCCGAGCTGCTCGGCGCGGCCGAGCTCGCGGGCCTTCACGCTGACCGCACCGCCCTTCGGCGCTGCGCCCTCGGCGACGACGACGAGGGCATAGCCGCGGCGCGCGACGCGCTCCTTCAGGTGCTCGGCGACGACGCCGAGATCGTAGGGGATCTCGGGGACCAGGATCGCGTCGGCGCCGCCCGCGACGCCCGTGTTGAGCGCGATCCAGCCGGCGTAGCGGCCCATCACCTCGACGACCATGACCCGGCCGTGCGCCTGCGCGGTCGAGTGCAGGCGGTCGACGCACTCGGTCGCGAACGCCACCGCGGTCTGGAAGCCGAAGGTCAGCGCCGTCGCGTCGAGGTCGTTGTCGATCGTCTTGGGCACGCCGACGACCCGGAGGCCCTTGGCGGCGAGCCGGTGCGCGATGCCGAGCGAGCCGTCGCCGCCGACCGCGACCAGCGCGTCGAAGCCGTGGGCGGAGAGGCCCGCGAGAAGCTCGTCGGAGCGGTCGGTCTCGCGCCGCGTCCCGTCGGGCTGCGGGGTCGGCCGCGCGAAGGGGTTGCCGCGGTTGGTGGTGCCGAGAATGGTGCCGCCGAGGTGGGCGATGCGCTCGACCATGGCGGGGGTGAGGCGCACGACGCCGCCGTCGGGATAGTCGGCGGCCCGGTAGATGCCCTCGTAGCCGTCGCGAATGCCATGCACCTCCCAGCCGAGGCGGTCGGCACCCTGCACGACGGCGCAGATGACGGCGTTCAGGCCGGGCGCGTCGCCGCCGCCCGTGTTGATGGCGATCTTCATGCCGACGGTTCTCCTTGGCGCGCCCCGAGGGCGGCGCTGCTCACGAGGCGCGCGATCAGGACGGCCAGGTAGAGCTGACCCGTGATCGCCTCGACGACCGTCACGCCGCGCGCGACGTCGGTCTGCGGCACGATGTCGCCGTAGCCGAGGGTGGTCAGGGTGACGAAGCTGAAGTAGATCGCGGTTGCGAGGGAAAACTCCGGAAGCGGCGCGCCGCCGATCGTGTACGAGCCCGTCCACGTGTGCTCGATCTCGTGGTGCAGCATGCCGCCGAAGACGCCGGCGAGCAGATAGGCGTCGAGCGCGGCGTAGACGTGCTCGACGCCGACCTCCGGCGCGCGGAGGGCGTAGAGCAGCGCGCCGACGGCGGCGATCAGGGCGAGCGCGAGCACGGCGGGCTGGGTCGCGAACGCGAGCGGGCGGTGCTCGAACAGGAGCGTGGCGAGGCGGGCGCCGAGCCCCACGGAGAGCACGAGCCGGAGCAGGCGCGAGTGGCGCGTCGTGGCGAAGCCGAACACGGTCGCGAAGAGGCAGAGCTCGAGGAAGACGCGGAGCCAGCCGCGGTCGACGTCGAGGGCGGCCAGGAGCGGCCCGGCGCCGATCGTCAGGATGAGCGCGTAGAAGAGGGCCGCGTAGCGATGCCGGAAGTACGTATGGAGGAAGCGGGCCATGCGGTCACGACGCCGGCCGCGGATGCTCGGGCGTTCCGGGCGTCGCCGGTCCCGGTGCGACCACGCTTCGTCCGGCGAGCCCGCGGATGACGACGTAGAACACCGGGGTCAGCAGGAGGCCGAACCCGGTGACGCCCATCATGCCCGAGAAGACCGCGACGCCGAGCGGGTTCCGCATCTCGGCGCCGGCGCCGGCGCCGGTGACGAGCGGCAACACGCCGAGCCCGAACGCGAACGAGGTCATGAGGATCGGCCGCAGGCGGAGGCGGCAGGCGTCGATCGCGGCCGTGGTGCGGTCGGCGCCCTCGTCCTCGCGGGCCTTCGCGAACTCGACGATCAGGATGGCGTTCTTGGCGGCGAGGCCGATCAGCACGACGAAGCCGATCTGGGTGAAGATGTTGTTGTCCATGCCGGCGAACCAGATGCCGCCGATCGCGGAGAGCAGGCACATCGGCACGATCAGGATGATCGCGAGCGGCAGGGACCAGCTCTCGTACTGCGCTGCCAGCACCAGGAACACGAAGAGGCTGCCGAGCGCGAACACGAACGGCGCGGTGTTGCCGGCGAGGATCTGCTGCAGGGTGAGCTCGGTCCACTGATAGCCCATGCCGGGGGGCAGCTCCTGACGGGCGATCTCCTCCATGAGCGCGGTCGCCTGGCCGGAGCTCGTGCCCGGCGCCGGATTGCCGTTGATCTCGGCCGAGGTGAACATGTTGTAGCGGTTGACGATCGCCGGGCCGACCGAGTCCTCGACCGTGAGCAGGGTGGCGAGGGGGATCATGTCGCCGCCGGCGCTCCGCACCTTCAGCTTGCCGACGTCCTCGGGCCGGATGCGGAACGACGAGTCGGCTTGCAGGTTCACCTGCCAGTTGCGGCCGAAACGGGTGAAGTCGTTGGCGTAGGCCGAGCCGAGATAGATCTGCAGGGTGTCGAAGACGTCGCTCAGCGCGACGCCGAGCGCCTTCGCCTTGGTGCGGTCGACCTGGAGGTAGAGCTGCGGCTGCTTGGCGCGGAAGCTCGAGAAGAGGCCGACCAGGCCGGGCTGCGCGTTGCCCTTCTGGGCCACGTTCGCCACGGCGTCTTCGAGCGCAGGGAAGCCGGCGTCGGCGCGGTCCTGGATCTGGATCTTGAAGCCGCCCGTCGTCCCGAGCCCTTCGACCGGGGGGGCGCCGAAGGCGACGACCTGCGCCTCGAGGATCGTGGCGAAGCGGCGGCGCAGCTCGGTCAAGACCGCCGGACCCGTGTGTCCGTGCGCGAGGCGCTCCTCGAACGGCGCGAGGATGATGAAGCCACCGCCGACGTTCGAGATGTTGTTGCTGGTGAGGACCGAGTAGCCGGGGAGGCCGATCACGTGCTGCACGCCGGGCGTGGTGCGCGCGAGCTCGGTCACGTGGCGCATGACTTCCTCGGTGCGCTCCAGGCTGGCGCCGTCGGGGAGCTGGGCGTTCACGACCAGGTACCCCTTGTCCTGCTCGGGGATGAAGCCGGCCGGGACCGTGGAGAATCCGACGCCGGTGAGGGCGAGGAGCCCGACGTAGACGACGAGCACGATGGTCGAGGCGCGCAGCAGGAAGCCGACGCCGCGCCCGTAGGCGGCGGTGGCGCGGTCGAAGACGGCGTTGAAGGCCGCGAAGAAGCGATTCAGGGCGGCATTGATCGCGCCGGCGAGCAGCCACCCCGCGACGCCTCCGAGTGCGAACATGGCGCGCGGACCCCAGGTGGCGAGCGCGCCCGGGGCGTGCGCCGCCTCGTGGCCGTGGCCGCCGCCGCCCCCGAAGAACGCGCCGAGCTGCCAGTACGCGAGCAGCGCCACGAGCAGCGCGATCGCCGGCTGCGGCAGGGCCTCACGGGTCTCGCCGCCGTGCCCCGCGTCGTGGTGGGCGTGCGGCTTCAGGATGAGGGCGGCGAGCGCGGGCGAGAGCGTCAGCGCGTTCAGCGCCGAGATCGCCGTCGCGGCCGCGATCGTCAGCGCGAACTGCTTGTAGAACTGGCCGCTGATGCCGGCGATGAAGGCGGTCGGCACGAAGACGGAGATCAGGACGAGCGTGATCGCGATCACCGGGCCGGTGATCTCGTCCATGGCCTTGCGGGTGGCGTCGCGCGGCGAGAGGCCCTTGGCGAGCCAGGTCTCGACGTTCTCGACCACCACGATGGCGTCGTCGACGACGATGCCGATCGCCAGCACGAGGCCGAGGAGCGAGAGATTGTTCAGCGAGAAGCCGAGCGCCGCCATCACGGCGAAGGTGCCGATCAGCGACACCGGGACCGCGATCATGGGCACGATCGTCGCCTGCCAGTTCTGGAGAAAGATCAGGACGACGATGAAGACGAGGACGAAGGCCTCGAAGAGTGTCTTGTAGACCTCGTGGACGGACTCGTCGACGAAGACCGTGGTGTCGTAGACGATGCGGTAGTCGACGCCGTCGGGGAAGGTCGCCTTGATGCGCTCCATCTCGGCGCGCACGCCCTCGGCGGTGGCGAGCGCGTTCGAGCCGGGGAGCTGGAAGATGGCGAGCGTGATGGCGGGCTTGCCGTCGAGGTAGCTGTCGACGTCGGAGTTCTTGGCGCCGAGCTCGACGCGGCCGATGTCGTCGACGCGCGTGACCTGACCGCGGTCCCCGGTCTTGACCACGATCTTCCCGAACTCCTCGGGCTCGAGCAGGCGACCGAGCGTGCTGATCGGATACTGGAACTCGATGCCCGCCGGCACCGGCGGCTGGCCGATGCGGCCGGCCGCGACCTGCACGTTCTGCTCGCGGAGCGCTTTCAGCACGTCGCCGGCGGTCATACCGCGCGACGCCAGCTTCTCCGGGTCGAGCCAGATCCGCATGCTGTAGTCGCGGGCTCCCAGGAGCTGGGCGTCGCCGACGCCGGCAAGCCGCGCCAGCGCGTCCTTCACCTGGATCGTGGCGTAGTTGCTGAGGTAGAGGGCGTCGCGGCTGTCGTCGGGGGAGATCAGGTTCACGCACAGCAAGATCGACGGCGACTTCTTCTTGGTGGTGACGCCCTGGCGCTTCACTTCCTCGGGCAGCTTGGCCTCGGCGATCGCGACCCGGTTCTGGGTCAGCACCTGGGCGTCGTCGATGTTGGTGCCGAGCTTGAAGGTGACGTCGAGGTAGAGCTGGCCGTCGTTGGTGCTCTTCGAGAGCATGTAGAGCATGTTCTCGACGCCGTTCACCTCCTGCTCGA
>JADYZW010000014.1 GCA_020852955.1 Deltaproteobacteria bacterium
CCGACGCAGAGGAAGATGATCGCGGCGATCCACGGCGGCGAGTACCGCTTCCACCACTCGGGGCCGTAGACGCTCCCGAGGTAGGCGAACTTCCTCCACCACAGGCCGTCGAAGCGGAGCGCGCGAAGACGCGAGCCGATCGTCACGGGGCGGCGGCCAGGCGCGTGTCGGAGGCGAGGCGGGCGCCGGCGGCGCGCGCCGTGCGGCGCGCGCGCGCCCCGGCGACGTACTTGCGGGCGTATCCGAGGAAGCGGGGGAGGTAGCTCGGCTGCGCGGCGAAGGAGCGCGCGAGGCCCCAGAGCACGCGCGGACGCGAATAGAAGGCGCGATAGCACCGCGCGAAGTAGTCCTCGAGGATCTCTTCGGTGAGGCCGTTCGGGATGAAGGTGAAGTTCATCGCGTTCATCCGCTCCCAATCCTCGGCGAACGTGCCGTACTCCCGGATCGTGAGATACGCCGGGGTGCCGGGGTAGGGCGTGAACTTCGTCACCTGCGCGACGTCGAGATCGACGTCGGCGAGGAACGCCCGGGTCTCCTCCATGCTTTCGACGGTCTCGGTCGGGTGGCCGAGCATGAGGTAGCCCTTGGCGCGGATGCCTGCCGGGCGCGTCGTCCGGAGCGTCTCGCGCAGGCGCGGCAGCTTCACCTCGTGCTTCACGACGTTCAGCACGCGCTGCGATCCGGACTCGACGCCGTAGGCGATCTGCCAGCAGCCCGCGCGCTTCATGAGCTTCATCGTGTCGAGGTCGAGGAGGTTCGGGTGGCTGTTGCAGCTCCACGTGAAGGGCAGTTCGGCGCGGATCATCGCCTCGCACAGCTCGACGACGCGCTTCTTCTTCACCGTGAAGAGGTCGTCGTAGAACATCGCGTGGCGCACGCCGCGCGCGGCGAGCATACGGCACATCTCCAGCACGTACTCGACGCCGTGGTAGCGCCCGAGCTTCCCGGACGTGGAGCGGTCGCAGAAGGTGCACGAGAAGGGGCAGCCGCGCGAGGTGACGAGCGTCGCCATCGGCGTGCAGCGGTAGTTGAAGATCGACGGGCCGAAGCGGTGCGGAAAGGCGTCGCCGAGGACGTCCCACGCCGGGAAGGGCAGCGCGTCGAGATCGTCGATGTAGGGCGCGCGGCAGTTGGCGTGGACCGCGCCGTCGCCGTCGCGCCCGACGACGCCCGGGAGGGTCCGAGTCGGGTCGCCGCCGGCCAGCGCGTCGAGCAGCGCGAAGAATGCGACCTCGCCTTCGCCCGAGACGCCGTAGTCGAACTCCGGGAACGCCGCGAGCGTCGCCTCGGGCACCGCGCTCACGTGCGGGCCGCCGACGACGGTCGTCACGTGCGGCAGCTTCGCCTTCACGGCGGCGGCGATGCGGGCGCCGTTGTGGATCGAGATGGTCGTCGCGGAGACGCCGAGCACGTCGGGGGCGAGCGCGGCGACGTGCTCCGCCGCGTCGGCGAGCGTGATGCCGCCGCCCTTGGCGTCGACGATCGCGACCTCGTGCCCGCGCCGTTTCGCGACCGCCGCCAGCACGAGGACGCCCCAGCCCGTGACGCTCTCCTCGCCGTCGCGGATCCGGTCCATCGTCCGATCCCAGAAGACGTACGGCGGCTCGAGGAGGACGATCCGCTGCGGCATGGCGCCGGGTCTAGCAGAGCGGTCCGGCCGCTGCCACCGAGGATGCCGCGTCGCCTCCGGGCTGGCGCGGGGCGCCGCGCGGCCGGCGCGGCGGCCGCGCCAGCGCGCCCCGCCGCCGGAGCCATTTCTCGATCTCGACCGCCGCGAACGGGATCGCGGCGGTCGCCAGGCATCCGAGAACCTCGGGCGGGGACAACGGCGCGGTCTTGAAGACGCCGTTGAGCGCGGGAACGTAGAGTGTCGCTCCGTGCAGCAGCATCGTGAGCGTGACCGCGCCGAGCAGCGGGGCGTTGGAGGCGAGCCCTTGCGTGAAGAGCGAGTCGCGCTCGGAGCGGATGGCGAGGACGTGGCCGAGCTGCGCGAAGGTCAACACGGTGAACGTCATGCTCTGCCAGTGCGCGGATTCCGCGTGGAGCGCCCACGCCTGTGTCGCCAGGGTGACGCCGCCCATCAGGAGGCCGACCCACACGGCGTGTTGCCAGAGACCGTGCGCGAAGAAGCTCTCGGCAGGGGCGCGCGGCGGCCGCCGCATGACGCCGGTCTCGGCGGGCTCGAGGGCGAGCGCCAGGCCCGGAAGGCCGTCGGTGACCAGGTTGATCCACAAGATGTGGATCGGGAGCAGCGGCACGGGCAGGAGCACGAGCGGGGCGAGCAGGAGCGTCCAGAGCTCGGCGGAGTTTCCCGTCAGCACGTAGCGGACGAACTTGCGGATGTTGTCGTAGATGCGGCGCCCTTCCCGGACCGCGCTCACGATGGTCGTGAAATCGTCGTCGAGGAGCACCATGTCCGCCGCCTCGCGCGCCACGTCGGTTCCAGTCCGGCCCATGGCGACCCCGATGTCCGCGCACTGCAGCGCGGGGGCGTCGTTGACTCCGTCGCCCGTCATCGCGACGAGCTCGCCGCGCGCCTGCAGCAGCCGGACGATCGTGAGCTTCTGCTCGGGCGCGACGCGCGCGAACACGCGGATGCGCGGGACTTGCGTCGCGAGCTCGGGGAGGGACAGCCGCGCGAGCTCCGATCCCGTGACGATCCGATCGTCGGCCGCGAGCAGGCCGAGTCTGCCGGCGACGGCGCGCGCGGTCGCGGGATGATCGCCCGTGATCATGACGACGCGGATGCCCGCGGAGCGGCAGAGCGCGACGGCGTCCCGCGCTCCGGGGCGGGGCGGGTCCAGCAGACCGACGAACCCGAGCAAGGCGAGCTCGCGCTCGACCGAGTCCGCGCCGAAATCCGCCGGCGCCGCCGGCAGGCGGCGCGACGCGAACGCCAGGACGCGCAGGCCGTCGGCGGCCATCCTCGCCGCGGCATCGAGCGCCGCGTCGAGATCGAGCGCGGCCGGACCCGCGGCCGTGAGTCGGGTCGCGCAGAGCGGCAGCACGCGTTCCGGCGCGCCCTTCGTGAGGACCAACACGGCGCCGGCGCGGTCCGCGTGGACGGTGGTCATGCGCGCGCGCTCCGGGGAGAACGGAACCTCGGCGAGCCGGGGCATCGCGGCCTCGAGCGCGGCCTTGACGACACCCGCGCGGTGGGCCGCGAGCAGCAGGGCAACCTCGGTCGGCTCGCCCTCGGCCGCGTGCGACTCGTGCATGACGGCATCGTTGTCGAGCGCGAGCGCTGCGAGTAGCGTCGCCCAGGGGTCCGCGGCGGCGTCGCGCGGCGCTTCGGCGACGCGGCGCCCGTCGACGTCGAACGCGGCGACCTGCATGCGATTCTCGGTGAGCGTCCCGGTCTTGTCCGCGCAGACGTACGTGACCGACCCCAGCGTCTCGACGGCCGGGAGGCGGCGGATCAGCGCGTGCCGGCGCACCATCCGCCGCGCGCCGAGGGCGAGGGCGACGGTGACGACCGCCGGGAGGGCTTCGGGAATCGCCGCGACCGCGAGGCTGAGCGCGGTCATGAACATCAACAGCGGCGCCTCCCCGCGTACGAGGCCGACCACGAAGATCACGGCGCACAGCGCCATGACGGCGAGCGCGAGGCGGTGTCCGAGCGCCGCCAGGCGCCGCTGGAGCGGCGTCTTCGGGGCGCGTTCCTCGCCGAGGAGCGCCGCGATGCGACCGAGCTCGGTGGCCATCCCGGTTGCCACCACGACGCCGAGGCCGCGCCCGCAGGCGACGAGCGTTCCCTTGTATGCCAGGTTGCGGCGGTCGCCGAGGCTCGAGGTCGCGGCGTCGAGGGGGTGCGTGACCTTGGGCACCGGTTCCGACTCGCCGGTGAGCGATGCTTCGTTGGTGCGGAGATCGGCCGCCTCGACGACCCGGACGTCGGCCGGCACCGCGTCCCCCGCTTCGAGCACGACCACGTCCCCGGGCACGAGATCGGCGGCCGGGACGGTGCGCAGCCGTCCGCCGCGGCGGACGCGGGCGTGCGGCGCGGCGAGCGCCCGGAGGGCGGTCATCGCCCGTTCCGCGCGATGCTCCTGGACGAAGCCGAGCGCGGCGTTCACCAGCACGATCGCGGCGATCGCGGCGGTGTCCTGAGGCTCTCCCGTGAATCCGGCGACCAGCGCCGCGCCCAGCAAGAGGAGCACCGTGACGTCGGCGACTTGATCGAGCAGCATGCGCCACGCGCCGCGGGGCCGCGCCTCGGTGATGACGTTCGGTCCGTGCGCGGCGCGGCGCCGGCCGGCCTCCAGGTCCGTGAGGCCCGACGTGAGCCCCGTGCCGAGGCGCCGCACGACGCCTTCGACGTCCGCGGCGTGCCACGATCGCTCGGGGGTCGGCGCGCTCGAGGTGTCCGTTGCGGCCTCCGAGGCCATGATGCGACGCGTGCTCCCGCTACCGCGCCGACCCGGAGCCGCGCCGAGGCAGGTCCGCCGGCTGTCCGGTGGCGGGCGTCTGTCGAAGGTTCGGCCTCACGCGTGGGTCGGGTCGAGACGGCATGTACGGTCGAGGGCCCGGCGGCGTCAAGCCGGAGCGATGGCGGTCGGAGAGGCGGCGGCCGTCGAGAAGGTGCGTTCGGAGGGGTTGCGGCGCGCCGGCGCGTTCGTTAACGGGCGGCGGGGGAGGCGACGCGATGGACTTCGTGAAGGCGCGCGAGGCCGAGGTGTATGCGGCCCTGCGGATCGTGACCGGGTTTCTCTTCCAGTGGCACGGCATGCAGAAGGTCTTCGATTTTCCGCAACCGATGCCGGAGGGCATGCCGGCCTTCATCATTTGGGTCGCGGGGCCGCTCGAGATCTTCGGCGGCCTGCTCGTCATGGTCGGCTTCCTGACGCGGCCGGTCGCCTTCGTGCTGAGCGGCCTCATGGCCTCCGCGTACTGGATGGGGCACGGCACGAAGGCGCTCCTGCCGTCGATGAACGGCGGCGAGCTCGCCGCGCTCTACTGCTTCCTCTTCCTGTTCATCAGCGCGCGCGGCTCCGGGATCTGGAGCCTCGACGGCGGCGATTGACGCGACCGCCCGCGCGGGCTCCGCGCGTCGCGTTCACACGCCGCGTTCATCGTCGCTCACGATCGCCTCGGCCTCGATCTCGACCGGCATGGCGAGACCTACGGGCGCGCGCGCATACCGCGGTTCTCCGTCCTACGCCGGGCCGAGGGTCGGCGGCCGGGGACGGCGGTCGTCCTCGTCGTCCTCGGACGCGACCTCGAGGTGGAAGCGGTGCAGGAAGTGCTTGACGGCGGGCGCCATGACGATGCCGACCGCGGTGATGAAGGCGACGCCGCTGAAGATCGCGTAGGCGGACGCGAAGATCTTGGCGGCGTCGGTCGGCAACGGATCGACGGGTCCCATGCCGGAGAGGATCATCGACGCGTTCAGGAGCGCGTCGATCCAGCCGAGTCCCGCGATCAGGTGGTAACCGACGACCCCGATCGCGAGCGCGCCGCCGAGGAGCGCGCCGCCGACGCCGCCGTGGCGGGCGATGCGCGGCAGCCGCTCGCGGAGCGACGGCAGCGGCCTGTGGGCGCGCCGGGTCACGCCGCGACCCCGCGGAACGCGGCGGAGCGCGGACGCTCGTGTCCCGCGAGGAAGACGCGCGTCGTCGCGACGTCGCCGTCGCTGTGGAAGAGGTCGAGGCCGAGCTGCGGGAGTGCGTCACGGTATCTCGTCATGAGCGCGGACTATAGAAGCGGCCGCGGGTCGCGCTCAACCGCGGCGCGCCGGGCGCTCGCGGATCGTTCGGCCGGCCGCCCGGACGCCGAAGATCAGGACGCCTCGGCCGCCGCCTCGGGCGCGAACGGGCCGAGACCGCGTGGTTCGAGCTCGGCGGTGAGCAGGATCCGCAGGCGCCCGCGCGCGAAGAGCGTCATCTCACCGTCGTTCCGAAGTAGCCGTACGGCAGCTTCGGGTTCTCTTCGAAGGAGCTGCTGGAACGGGCGCGACGCGTGGGCGTGGTGAGCGGCGTGCCGCGAGAGGCCGACCAGCGTGTAGAGCGTGAACCACGAATCGGTGTCTCACGAGTCGGCGGTGCGCACGCGGTCGCGTCGTCCGCGGCGGCGGACGCCGCCGCGCGCCTCGGCCGAGCTTGTCCCCCAGGGTGCGCTGTGCGATGCGTGGCGGCGATGCTTCGCGGTCGTGCGCTCCTGGCGGCGGTCGTCGGCCTTGGGCTCGTCGCGATCGCGGGGACGGCGGCGGCGCGCCCGACGGCAACGACGACGGACGACGGGTCGCCGACCTACACGGTCGATGCGGCGCTCGACCCGGCGGCGCGCACGATCGCCGGCACGATCACGATCCGCGTCGTGAACGGGAACGCGGCGCCGCTCGCCGACGTCGCGCTCGTGCTCTACCCGAATCGCTTCGCGACCCCCGATCCGGCGATCGACGACCTCACGCGTCCGTTCGTGTATCCGCGCGAGGCGTTCGTCGCCGGCGGCATCACCATCGACGGGCTCGAGGTGGCGGCGGCCACCGGGGGCGGCGTATGGACGCCGCTCGGCGCGCCCCGGCTCGAGGCGATCGGCCGCCACGACGCGACGCTCGCGCGCGCCTCGCTGCCGGCGCCGCTGCCGCGCGGCGCCGCGGCCATGGTGCGCATGCGCTTCACGACCGTGCTGCCGGAGCGCTACGGGGTCTTCGGCGTCGCCGAGGGGCGGGTGACGGCCCTCGACGGGTGGTTCCCGGCCTTACCGGCCCTTGCGGCCGACGGCCGCTGGGACCCGGCGATCCCGACGCGCCCGCCCGGCACGCGGGGGAGGATACGCGCCCCGGCGTCGTACCAGGTGCTGATCGGCGAGACGCTCGGTCCCGAGCCGCCCGCCGAAAGCTTCGCCTTCGACGTGCCGGTGGGCGCGCCGCCGACGCTCTTCGCCGCCGAGGACTTCGCGCCGCACAGCCGCGACGTCGATCACGCGATCGTGGGATACCTGGAGCTGCCGGCGCGCCGCGCGTTCGAGCTCTGGCCGGGCGCGCCGCACCACGAGCGGGTGCTCGACGCGGTCGAGCGCATCCTGCGCGAGCAGCCCGCCGGCGTGCCGTTGCCCCACAAGGCGCTCCTGCTCGTCGAGGCGCCCCTCCGCCTCGAGCTCACCGCGCCGGGCGGCCCGGGCCTCGCGGTCGTCTCGGACCGGACGCTCCGCGTCCATCGCCTGCTGCGCGACTTCCACGAGCGCGAGCTCGCCCAGGCGATCTACGCCGCGATCCTCCGCGACGCGATCGCGCGGCGCGAAACGCCCGCCGACGCGCCCTGGGTGGTCGAAGGCGTGAGCGCGGCGCTCGCCGACCGCTGGCTCGCGGCCGCGCACCCGGCGCACCGCACGGTGTACGACTGGATCCGCCTCTTCAACGTCTTCGCGATCGTCGACCGCTTCGAGTCGGCGCCGAAGCTGCCGTTCGCCGGCACGTTCTTTCCGGAGGAGCGCCACGCGTCGGTCCTGCGCGACGACCGCGAGAGCCTCGGCCGCGACCGTCCGCCGGGCCGCACGATCTTCACCAAGGTCCGAAACGAGATCGGCTTGCCGGCCTTCGATCGGGCGCTCGACGCCTATCTCGCAGACCCCGACGGCGGCACGTTCCGCGCCGCGGCGGCGGCGGCCGCGGGCCGCGCCGAGGATCGCGTCTTCGCCGACTGGGTCGCGCCGTATCCCGAGCCGCTCGACTACGCGCTCGCCGACGTCGCGCTGAATGCGCCGGGCGCGCCCGCCGCGGCGGCGGACGGCAGCCCCGAGCTCTGGGCGCAGCGGTTCAGCGTGCTCCGCGCGTCGTCGCGCCCCGTCCGCGAGGCCGTCGAGGTCGAGGTGCGCGGGCGCCGCGACGGCGAGCGCGCGCGCCTTGCCTGGAACGACGGCGGCGGGCGCGCCGACCTCTCGATCGCGACCCCGTGGCGGGCGCGGCGCGTCGTTCTCGACCCCGATCGCAAGCTCCTCGAGGACGAGCGCGTGAACGACGCCGTGCCGGGGTTCCCGCAGGTCGTGCTCGACAGCGCCGACGTCACGGTCACCTCGAGCCAGTTCGGCCTCTCGGGCCTGTTCGTCGCGCGGCGGCGCTACGACTACACGAAGGATCTCGGCCTGGTCGGGTACTTCTCGGACCGGAGCGTCGGGTTGCACGTCGGCCCGCGACTCCACTTCGGGCCGCGCAACGACGCGACGACGTACCGCCACAACCTCTACGGCTACTACACCTACGAGGCGCTGCGCGGCGACTTCCGCGACGACTCGCGGCGCGGGCGCGGCGACGACGGCGGGCTCGCGGGCCTCGGCCTCCGCTACGACTACACGGACGAGTACGCCTGGGACAATCCGACCGACCAGACCAAGATCCGGCTCTTCGGCGACTGGTTCACGCGCGGCCTCGGCAGCTCGTACGACTACGTCGACTGGGGCGTGCGCGTCAGCACCGTGAAACCGATCGTCACGCCGCGCACGCTCGTCGCGGTGCAGTTGATGAACGCGTGGAGCGCGCCGATCGACTCGCGCGTCCCGAACCAGGGCCGCTACGCGCTCGGCGGCGACCTCGGCGTGCGCGCCGTCCCGGTCGACGAGCGGCTCGGCGAGAACATCGTCCTCGCGCGCCTCGAGCTCCGGCAGACGATCTATCCCGAGGTCGATCACAATTTCTTCGATTGGGTGACCTTCCGCCACGGCCAGCTGCGGCTCTTCCTCGACGCGGGCCGGGTCGAGGACCGGCGCACCGCGCTCTATCGCCCGAGCGACTTCGCGCTCGGCGTCGGCGTCGGGGTCGCCGGCATGTACGACTTCATGGGCTTCTTTCCCTCGGTGGCCTATCTCGCCGTGGCGCAGCGGATCGACGACGGCGACGCGAGCGGCGTGCAGTTCCTGTTCGGGACCCGGCAGGCGTTCTGATCCGGGTGCGACGCGCGGCGACCGGCGCGGCGCGAGTGTGATACAGGCCTCGCGGGATGGAGGCGCGGAGCAGCGCGGGAATCGCGCGGGACGCGGTCAGGGGCGGAGGTCTCCTCGGGCTCCGTCAGGTGTTCGCGCAGGCGCTGAACCTCGCCGGCTACGCGTTGCTCGCGCGCCTCCTCGGTCCGGCCGAGATCGGTGTGCTCGGCATCGTGCTCTTCGCGTGCGGGTTCCTCGGGACGTGCGGCGGCGCCGGGCTCCAGGCGAGCCTGATCCGCCTGCCCGACGAGCCGACGCCCGAGGAGTATCGCGCGGTCTTCACGCTCCAGGAGGCGATCATGGGCGCGATCGCGCTCGCCACGATCGTCGCCGCGCCGTGGCTCGCCGGGCTCTACGGCCGGCCGTCCGAGGAGGCGTGGCTCTTCCGGATGGTCGGCGTCACGCTCGTCGTCACCTCCTTCCAGGCCATCCCGGCGGCGATGCTCGAGCGCCGTCTCGACTTCGGCAAGGTCGCGCTCGTCGAGGTCGCCCAGGCGCTCGCCTACAACGTCGTCGTCGTGGGCCTCGTGTGGGCAGGGTGGGGCACGGCGAGCTTCGGCGCGGCGCTTCTCGCGCGCGCCGCGGCCGGCGCGCTCCTCGCGACGCTCGCGAGTCCGTGGCCGGCGCGGCCGCTCTGGGACTGGGAACGCGCCCGGGGATTCCTCCGCGTCGGTGCGCCGCTCCAGGCCACGGCGCTCGTCGGCCAGCTCAAGGACTCGATCACGCCGATCTTCATCGGCCTCGCGGCCGGCGCGTCGGCGGTGGGCTACGTGCAGTGGGCGCAGACCCTCGCGACCGCGCCGCTCTGGGCGTCGATGGTGCTGAGCCGCGTCTACTTGCCGGCCTTCGCACGCGTGCAGCGCGAGCCGGCGACGCTGGCCCGCTTCGTCGACGGCGCGGTGCGCGCGGTCCACGCGCTCGTCGCGCCGGGGAGCATGCTCGTGCTCGCGCTCGCCGAGCCGATCACGCGCCTGGTGTTCGGGCCGCAGTGGATCCCCGCGCTGCCGATCTTCCGCCTCCTCTGGCTCGCGAACCTCGTCGTGCCGACGACCACGGCGCTGCTGGCGCTGCTCTCCGCGCTCGGCGACACGCGGACGACCCTCCGCTTCGCGCTCCTCTGGCTCGGCGCGACGTGGCTCTTCGGCGTGCCGCTCGTGCTTCTCGCCGGGGAGGTCGGCTACGCGCTCGCGAACGTCGCCGTACTGGGGACGAACCTGCTGCTCGTCCGGGTGGCACGCGAGCGCGTCGAGCTCCGCTTGACGTCGGCGATGGCGCCGGTGTGGCTCTGGGCGGCGGCGGTCGGCGCCGTGGCGCACGTCACGGCGCGGCGCTTCCCGTGCGACGGGCTCGGCGCGCTCGGCGCGTATCTTGCGGCCGGCGGGCTCCTCTACGCGGTCGGGCTCGCCGCGCTCGCGCCGCGCGAGCTCCGGCAGGTGTGGCAGTGGGCGCGAGGGCACGCGTGAGCGCACCGCGCCGCGGCTGGGCCTCCGCCTACCAGACGAACGGCAGCATCCGATGCGTGGTCGCGGCGGCGTAGTCCTCCCAGGCGCCGCCGAAGACGGCGCGAAGCTCCGCCTCATCCTGGAGACACCGCCGCGCCATCGCGATCACGGCGGCCGCGAAGCTCACCCAGGTGAGCGGCGTTGCGGCCGCGAGGGCGGGTCCGAGCGCCAGGATCACCGTGCCGAGCGCGAGCGGGTGGCGGACCACCGCGAACGGCCCGTGGGTCACGAGCGCCGGGGGCGGGGTCGACGGGTCGAGGAAGCGTCCGCGCCCGACGAGGGTGTGACGCCCGAGCGTCCAGAACGCGAGCCCGACGACGAAGACGAGCATGGCCGTCACGAGCCGCGCGGCGGGGAGCGCGGCGGGCTCGGCGCGCGCGAGCGCGAGCTCCGCGAGCGTCACGTGCACCGAGATCGCGAGGACGGCGTTCCACATCGCGCGCCGCTCGTCCGGCCCGGCGCGGCGGCGCCGCTCGCGGAAGCGTTCGCTGCGGAGCGCGAAGACCGGCAGCCACCCGACCGCGAAGAGCGCGAGCGCGGCCGTGGTCAGCACCGCGGCTCCGCGCGCGTCACGCCCGTGACCGCCGGCCCGGCGCGGTCGCGAGGCAGGCGAGCCCCGCGACGATCGCGGCGGTCTCGGCGAGGCGGATCGCGGCCGCGGCGGCGAGGCCGATCGCGAGCGGCTCCCCGCCGATCGTGAAGAGGCCCACCTGCGTCGCCTCGAGCGTCCCGAGCGACGCCGTCACCGGCACCGCGTGCGCGATGCCGATGCCCATCGAGCTCACGAGCAGGAGCGGCAGCGGCGCGGCGACCGCGAAGGCCGCGAAGAGCGCCGCGAGCTCGACGAGGTGGAGCGCCTCGATGACCAGCGACACGCCGACCCCGGCGGGCACGAGCCGCGGGTGGGCGGCGACGAGGTCGCGCATCGCGGCGTCGGCGTGCGCCGCGTGCGCGCGGGCCCACGCCCGCCAGCGCCGCGGCAGGAGCCGCAGCGGCGGTGCGAGGATCGGCACGAGGGCGGGGCGCCCCTGGATGCTGCGGACGTAGATCGCCGTCAGCAGGACGAGACCGACGAGCGCACTCGCCGCCGCGGCGAGCATCGCCGCGCCCGATCCTGCGTCGAGCGCGAGCGCGGCCGCGATGCAGAGCGGACCGACGATCATGTTGCCGGCGAGCTCGAGCGCGCGGTCGAGGGCCACCGCGCCCGCCGCCCGCCCGGCCGGCGTGCCGCTCGTGACGAGGAGCTGCGCGCGCACCGGCTCGCCGCCGAGCGTTCCCGACGGCACGAGCGAGCCGATCGCGCGCGCCGCGAGCCAGAGGCGCGCGAGCCGCGGGAGCGGGAGCCGTGTCCCGAGGCGTCCGAGCACCATCTGCCAGCGGAGCGCGTGCAGGAGGACGGTCGCGAGCCAGAGCGCCAGCCAGAGCGGGATCGCCGCGACGACGATCCTCGGCGGCGACGCG
Organism: Deltaproteobacteria bacterium; assembly: GCA_020852955.1. Classification (GTDB taxonomy): domain Bacteria; phylum Desulfobacterota; class Binatia; order UTPRO1; family UTPRO1; genus UTPRO1. The sequence continues at coordinate 11,880 of JADYZW010000014.1, forward strand.
CTCGTCGCCGCGAGCCGCCAGAGCACCCATGCGGCGGCCGCGCCGGCGACGACCGGCAGGACGAGCCGGAGCGGCGTGCGCTCGCCGTTCGCGGCCGCCGTCGGCGCGCCTTCAGGCAGCCAGCTCGTTCGCGTAGACTTCACGGATCGGCCGGAAGGGGAACGTCGCGAGCAGGCGCGTCAGCGCCGGCAGCATGCGGGCGCGGCCGAGGCGCTTCCAGAGGCGCACGTGGCGTGGCGTTCCCGGCAGCGAGCGCACCTCGGCATCGAGCTCCCACGGATGGCAGTAGACGACCGCCGGGCCGATCGCCGCCTCGTGCGCGCGCAACGCCTGCTCGACGACGCGGTAGGGGAGGAAGCGCAGGAGCGGTCCGCCGCCGGCGTACGGCAGGTTCCAGCCGCCGAAGCGTTCGGCGAACGGCAGCGGGAACTCCCACACGCCGCACGGGTGGCGATAGGGCGCGCGCGGGATGCCGCGGCCGAGGTAGGGCATCCAGCGCACCGGCGCGTAGCTCGTGTCGTAGCGCAGCCCGAGCTCCGCGAGCACGTCGATCGCCCAGAGGTCGCGGGGGCGCCGCAGGAAGTACGGCGCCCGATAGCCCGCGATCCGGACGCCGGCGCACTCGCTCAGGACCGCGATCGAGTCGCGCACGTCGGCGGCGAACTCCGCGCGATTCTGCGTCGGCACCAGCCGGTGCGCGTCGCCGTGGCTCGCGATCTCGTGGCCGGCGGCGGCGATGCGCTTCACGAGGTCGGGCTGCCGGCGCGCCACGTCGCCGAGCACGAAGAACGTCGCGCGTGCGCCCGTGCGCGCCAGCAGGTCGAGCAGGAGCGTGACGTCGCGCGCCACCGTGCTCGGGAGGTCGCGCCAGTCGACGCCGCGCGCCGGGCGCCAGTCGTCGTGGAACCACTCCTCGACGTCGATGGTGAGCGCGTGCGCGATGGCCATGCGTGCGCGCGAGCTTACGCCATCGTCCCGGCGTGCGAAACGTGGGCGCGCCGCGCGGTTGTCCGCCTCCGGCGAAGCGGCTAGACCATGGCCCCCGTGATCCGCGCGTGCGCGTCCTACGACGTCGTCGTCATCGGTGGTGGTCCGGCGGGGTCGACCGCGGCGTCGCTCCTCGCGCGCGCTGGCCGCCGCGTCCTCGTCCTCGAGCGCGCGCACTTCCCGCGCTACCACATCGGCGAGTCGCTGCTCTCGGCGACGCTGCCGATCCTGAAGCACGTGGGCGTGCTGCCCGCGGTCGAGGCGGCGGGCTTCGTCCGCAAACCCGGCGGCACGTTCGTCTGGGGGTCGAGCGCCGAGCCGTGGAGCTTCTGGTTCCGCGAGGATCCCGGCGGATACACCCACGCGTTCCACGTCGTGCGCTCGCGGTTCGACGACATCCTGCTGCGGCACGCCGAGCAGCAGGGCGCCGAGGTGCGCGAGGGCGTCACGGTCGAGAGCCTGGCGGGCGGCGGCCCGTTCGAGGTGCGCGGCCGCACCGACGAGGGTGCGGCCGTCCGGATCGACGCGGCGCACGTCGTCGACGCAAGCGGCCAGCACGCGATCGTCGGCCGGCGCGAGCGCCTGCGCGAGTTCAATGCCTTCTTCAAGAACCTGGCGCTCTGGACCTACTACGAGGGCGCGGCGCGCATGGAGGCGCCGCTGCGCGACAACATCCTCTCGGCGGCGCACGGCGAGGGGTGGTGCTGGTACATCCCGCTCCACGACGGCACGGTCAGCGTCGGTGCCGTCGTCGACGCCGCCCGCTGGCGCGAGCGCGCCAGGGCGGCGACCCTGCAGGCGACCTACGACGAGCTGATCGCCGGCTGCGCGCCGGTGCACGCCATGCTCGCGGGCGCGCGCCAGGTCGCGCCGGTGCGGGTCGTCCGCGACTACTCGTACACGAGCAAGCGCTTCTACCACGGCGGCGCGCTCCTCGCGGGCGACGCGGCGTGCTTCATCGACCCCGTATTCTCGACCGGCGTCCACCTCGCGTGCCTCGCGGGTCTCCTCGCGGCCGATTGCCTGGAGGACGTGTTCGCGGGCCGGCGCACGGCCGAGGCGGCGTTCCCCGTGTACGACGCGGCGTATCGCAACGCCTACGAGCGGTATCGGCGCTTCCTCGTCTACTTCTACAACCACCACAGCGCGACCGCCTCGTACTTCTGGCAGGCGCGCAAGCTCGTCGATCCGGAGGGCAAGCTCGAGCTCCGCGAGGCGTTCGTGCGCCTCATCTCCGGTACCAGCGACATCCCGCCGGACGCCGCCGTCGTCGAGCAGGTCGACGCGCGCTGGCGGGCGAGCCTCGCGCAGGCGCGCCCGGACATGGCGCCCGGCATCCACCTCATGCGGGTCGCGACCACGCTCGGCGAGATGCGTCGCTCGCAGCGCAAACCGGCGCCGGAGGGCGCGTGACTCCGGAGCGCTGGGCGCTCGTCCGCGCCGCGGTCGAGCGCGCCCGGAAGAGCCGGTGGTACGCGCGGACGCTCGCCGCGACGCGGCTCGATGAGCCCGCCGACTTCGCCCGGCTGCCGTTCACGCGCAAGGCCGACGTGACGGAGGCGAGCCCGTTCGAGCTGCTCGCCGTGCCGCCCGCGCACGCCTGGCACTACCACGAATCGAGCGGCACGACGGGCAAGCCGGTGTCGACGTGGTGCGGGCTCGCCGAGCTCACGCGGATGGCGTCGACCATCGTCGACGCGGTCCCCGAGCTCGGCGCCGACCAGGCGATGCTGTTGAATCGCTTCCCGTCCTTCGCGCCGGTCCACTTCCTGATGGAGGAGGTGCTGCGGCGGACGGGGCGGTGCCACATCGCGGCCGGCAGCATGAGCTGGGACGTGCCCTTCGGGCGCGCGCTCGAGTTCATGCGCCAGCTGCCCGTGTCGGTGCTGGCGACGCTGCCGTTCGAGATGGTGCTGCTGCGCGAGGCGGGCCGTGAGCTCGGCATCGACGTCGTCCGCGAGTGCCGGAGTCTGAAGGCGGTGCTGCTCGGCGGCGCCGTCCTGCCGCCGGCCTTCAAGCGGTGGATCGCCGATGCGTGGCAGGTGCGGGTCGTCGAGATCTACGGCTCGAACGAGACGATGCTGCTCGCGATCGGCTGCCCCGAGGGCGGCCTGCACCTCGCGACCGACCTCTTCGAGCACGAGGTGCTCGATCCCGCCGCCATGACGCCGGTGCCGGTCGGGAGCCCGGGCGTCCTCACGATCACCTCGCTCGTGCACGAGGTCATGCCGCTCGTGCGCTACGTCACCGGCGACCTCGTCGAGATGTCGCCGACGCCGTGCGCCTGCGGGCGGAGCACACCGACGATTCGCGTCCTCGGCCGCGCGACCGAGATGATCGAGATGCGGGGCCGCGTCATCACGCCCGCGGATCTCGTCGACGCCTGCTACGAGTTCGTCGCGTCGGTCGGGGCGCGCGTGTTCTTCATCGTGATCCTGAAGCGGGGCCTCGAGGTGCTGGTCGAAACGACGGCCGAGAAGCCGGCGACGACCGCGCTCGAGGAGGTGCGACTCGCCAATCGCCTCGGCGTTCCGGTCACGGTGCAATGGCTGCCGGACGGCGACGTCTTCGACCGCACGGCGCTCTTCCGGACGCCGAAGATCTACAAGCCGGGGCAGGTGAGCGACTGGCGCGGCGAGGGGCGCAAGACCATCACGGTCATGGAGGCGCTCCTCGAATGGCCGAAGTTCGGCCTCGGCACTCTCGGCGGCATCGTCAAGCGGGAGATCAAGAACGCCCGCCGCCGGAAGAAGCTCGCCGCGACCGACCGCGGTTGAGCGGTGCGGCGTCGTGAAATCGCGAGGACGAGGGTAGTCGCCGCGCCCGCCGCGTGCGATGCCTGAGGCACCGTGAGCGCGCCATGACCGTCCGCATCGCTCGGAAAGGCCGCCGTCCGGCGCCGCCCGAGCCGTCGCCGGCCGCGGCGGCCCTCGCCGAGGACCGCTTCTTCAACCGCGAGCTCAGCTGGCTCGAGTTCAACCGCCGCGTGCTCGCGGAGGCCGGCAATCCCGCCAACCCGCCGCTCGAGCGCTGCCGCTTCCTCGCCATCTTCGAGTCGAACCTCGACGAGTTCTACATGGTGCGCGTCTCCGGCCTGATCGAACAGCTGCAAGGCGGCGTCATCGAGACATCGCCCGACGGCCTCGGGCCGGAGGCGCAGCTGGAGCGCATCGCGGCGGTGCTCGGACCGATGCGGCGCATCGCGAGCGAGGCCTGGACCCGCGAGCTCAGGCCGCTCCTCGCGGGCTCCGGCGTCGAGGTCGTGTCGTGGGACGGGCTCACCGCGCGGCGGCAGACCGAGCTCCGCCGCTGGTTCGAGCGCGAGGTCTTTCCGGTGTGTACGCCGCTCGTGCTCGACCCGGCGCCGTCGGTGCCCTTCATCTCCAACCGCAGCCTGAATCTCGCCGTCGCGGTCGACGACGGCGACGGCGCGACCAAGCTCGCGCGCGTGAAGATCCCGACGGTCCTGCCGCGCGCGGTGCGGGTCGGCCGGCGCGGCCACACGTTCGTGCTCCTGGAGGACGTGATCCGCCAGCACCTCGGCTATCTGTTCCCGCAGGTGTCGCTCGCCGGCGCCTACCGCTTCCGCGTCGTGCGCGACGCCGACGTCGAGATCCGCGAGCTCGAGGCGGGCGACTTGATCGACATGATCGAGGAGACGATCCGTCGGCGGCGCTTCGGCGATCCGGTGCGGCTCGACGTCGGCGAGGAGATGCCGGACGACGTCCGCGACCGGTTGATGCGGCTCCTCGACGTGGATCGCCGCGAGGTGTGCCGGGTCGAGGGGCTCCTCGGCTTCGACCTGCTGCACGAGCTCGCCGACCTGCCGCTACCGTCGCTCCGCTGGCCTGCGCACAAGCCGCACGCGCCGGAGGCGCTCGCGCATGGCGACGACCTCTTCCGGACCCTGCGGGGCGCGGACGTGCTGCTGCACCATCCGTTCGACAGCTTTCACCCGATCGAGACGATGGTGGGCGCGGCCGCCTCGGATCCCGCGGTCGTCGGGATCAAACAGACGCTCTATCGCGTCGGCGATCGCTCTCCCATCGTCGAGGCGCTGCTCGAGGCGGCCGAGGCGGGCAAGCAGGTGGCCGTCATGGTCGAGCTCAAGGCCCGCTTCGACGAGAGCAAGAACCTGGTGTGGGCGCGCGCGCTGGAGCACGCCGGGGCGCACGTGACCTACGGGTTCACCGAGCTCAAGGTGCACACCAAGATCTGTCTGGTCGTGCGGCGCGAAGGGGGGCGCCTCCGCACCTACGCGCACGTCGGCACCGGCAACTACAACCCGACGACGGCGCGCGCCTACACCGACCTCGGCCTCTTCACCTGCGACCCCGAGATCACGCAGGACCTGCTGGAGCTCTTCAATTTCCTGACCGGCGTCTCGCGCCAGAGCGCCTACCGGAAGCTCCTGGTCGCGCCGGTGAACCTGCGGAGCGAGCTTGTGCGCCGCCTCCGGCGCGAGCGCGATCACGCGTGCGCCGGCCGGCCGGCGCGCCTGGTGTTCAAGATGAACTCGTTCACCGATCCCGAGCTGATCGACGCGGTCTACGAGGTCGCGGCGGCCGGGACGCGCGTCGACCTGCTCGTGCGCGGAATGTGCTGCCTCCGGCCGGGCGTGCCGGGCCTGAGCGAGACGGTGCGCGTGGTCTCGGTGGTGGGCCGCTTCCTCGAGCACAGCCGCATCTTCTGGTTCGAGAACGGCGGCGAGCCGGAAGCGCTGATCGGCAGCGCCGACCTCATGCGCCGCAATCTCGATCGCCGCATCGAGACCCTCGTGCCGGTCGGGAGCCCGGCGCTCGTGCGCTACCTCTACGACGGGATCCTGCGGCCGTATCTCGAGGACACCGTGAACGCGTGGGAGCTCCGTCGCGACGGGTCGTATCAGCGCCGCGCCCCGGCGTCCGGCGCGGCGCCCTTCGCCGCGCAGGAGTGGTTGCTCTCGCATCCGGCGACGGCGCTGCTCGGGCTCGGGGTGCGGACCGGCTGAGCGTCCGCCGCGTGCTCGCCGTCAACCCGCGCGGTACGCCCAGCCGCCGTCGATCTTGATGACGGCGCCGCTCGTGTACGACGACGCGTCGGACGCGAGATAGAGCGCGGCGCCGACGACCTCGTCGGGCTCGCCGCAACGGCCCATCGGGATCTGGCGCTCCATCACGCTGCGCATCTCGGGAGGCCACGCCTTGCTGATGTCGGTGAGGAAGGCGCCGGGCATGATGACGTTCACCCGGACGCGGCCGGCGTAGTCGTGCGCCATGGCCGCGGCCATCGTGTGGAGCGCCGACTTCGCCATCGCGTAGGGCAGCTCGCCGACGCTCGGCTGCACGGCGCCGACGCTGCTCACGTTGATGATGCTGCCCCCGCCGGCGCGCGCCATGCGCTCGGCGGCGAGCGCCGCGAGCCGGAACGGACCTTTCAGATTCACGGCGAGCACCTTGTCCCAGAGGTCCTCGCTGATTCCCGTGAGCGACGGGTAGAGCGGCGACATGCCGGCGTTGTTGACGAGCACGTCGACGCGGCCGAGCGCGGTGGCGGCGGCGTCGAGGAGCCGCTCGCAATCGTCCCACTGGCCGGCGTGGAACGCGACGCCGAGGGCGCGCCGGCCGGTGCGCGCGCGGATCCCGGCGGCGACGCGTTCGCAGGCATCGCCCTTGCGGCTCGCGACGACGACGTCGGCGCCGTGGTCGGCGAAGGCGTTGGCCATCGCGAGCCCGAGGCCGCGACTGCCGCCGGTCACGACCACGGCTCGGTCGGTGAGGTCGAAGCGTGACGGCATGGAGGATCCTCCGTGGGCGGGGAAATTGAAGCCGGCGGCGATTCGCCATAGAAACCACCGCCATGACGACGCGTCCAGAGCCGCAGATCGGCATCGTCCCGGAGCCCGCGTCCGAGGCGCACTTCCTGGTGCTCCGGCTGCGCGACCGCGCGCGGGACGCCCGCACGGTCGCGCGCGCGCTCGCGGCGCTTCCCGAGCTCGCCGCCGAGATGGACCCCGGCGCGCGGCCGGCGAAGCTCGCGGTCACCATCGGGATCGGTCCGGAGCTCTGGGAGGCGCTCGCGCCGGACGCGCGCCCGCGCGCGCTCCGGCAGTTCAAGGCCCTCGAGGCCGGCGGCCGCCGGGCGCCCGCCACGGGGGGCGACGTGCTCCTACACGTGACGTCGGCGCTCCGCGACCTCACCTTCGATTTCGTCCTCGAGGCGCGCCGCCGGCTCGGCGATCGCGTCGAGGTTGCCGAGGACGTCATGGCCTTCCGCCGGCAGGACGCCCGCGACCTGACGGGCTTCATCGACGGCACCGAGAATCCGAAGGAGCTCGACGAGCGCGCCGAGTGGGCGCTCGTTGGCGACGACGACCCGGCCTTCGCCGGCGGCAGCTACGTCTTCACGCAGCGGTACGTGCACGATCTCGCCGCGTGGCGCGCGCTTTCGGTTGCGGAGCAGGAGGACGTCATCGGGCGTCGCAAGCCCGACTCGGAGGAGCTCGCCGACGACGTGAAGCCGCCGACCTCGCACGCGGCGCGGTCGAACCTCACGGTCGGTGAGGAGGAACTCAAGATCGTCCGCCAGTCGCTTCCCTACGGAGACGCCAGCGAGGCCGGGCTCTTCTTCATCGCCTATTGCCGCACGCCCGACATCCCCGAGCGGATGCTCGCTCGCATGATGGGCACGAGCGGCGACGGCGTGCACGACCGCCTCATGGAGTTCAGCCGGGCGGTCTCGGGTGCGCACTTCTTCGCGCCCTCGCTGCCGGTGCTGCGAAGGCTCGGCGGCGCCGGCGCCTGAGGCGCGCGCGGAGCTCGATCCGCGCCGTCGTCAGCACGAGGAAGAGCGTCGCGAGCGGCGTCACGACGACGCGCTCGAGACCCCAGCGCACGAGCGCGCCGACGCTCGCCTGGCCGCTCAGGTGCTGGGCGAGCGAGGGCAGCCGCGACCACTTGAGCGGGAAGTAGTCGAGGTGCTCGTTGAAGAGGAGGAAGTTCGACGTGCGCAGGAGGTACGGGAGCGCGCGGGAGGCGCGGCTCCCGACGGTGCTCAGGACGAGCGCGATCGCGTCGTAACGCTGCGCGCGGAGCGTGCGCAGGATGCCCAGACGGTCCTCCCAGCGGACGGCGGTCACGTGGGCGAAGGCGTCCGGACCGACTTTCTCCGCATCGTCGTCGCGGACGACGCCGTCGATGCGTGCGTTCGGGAAGTCGGCGCGCAGCTTCGCGGCGACGCCGAGCGTCGTCTCGATCGTTCCCGTCTGCACCACCAGGACGTGGCGGACGTTGACGTAGTCGACGCCGCGCAGGAGGGCGAGAGGGTTTGCCATCAGCGCGCCTCCGCGGCCGTGGCCGGCGGCGCCGGGAGCGCGGGCGCCGTCACCGGCGCCAGCGCCGCCTCGTAGGCGTCGACGAGGTCGGACGCGACGATGTCCCAGTCGAAGCGCGCCTCGAGGTGGGCGCGGGCGCGGCGCGCGAGCGCGGCGCTCTCCTCGGGGTGCTCGAGGAGCCGGACGATCGCATCCGCCATGGTGGCGGCGTCGTCGGCGAGGACGAGCTCCTCGCCCGAGCGCGTGCCGAGACCCTCGGCGCCGATCGTCGTCGACACGACGGGGCAGCCGCTCGCCATCGCCTCGAGGATCTTGAGGCGCGTGCCGGAGCCCTGCAGCACGGGCGCCACGAAGATGGCGCTCGAGCGGTAGTACGCCGCGATGTCGTCGACCCGGCCGGTTACCTCGATCGCGGGATCGTCGGCGAGGCGTCGGATCACGTCCGGCGGATACGCGCCGACGACCCGGAAGCGCGCGCGCGGCGCGCGTGCGCGGACGCGCGGGAGCACCTCGCGGCAGAAGTAGCGGACGGCCGCGACGTTCGGCTCGTGGCGGAAGAAGCCGACGAAGAGGATCGACGCCGGGTCGCGTCCGTCGGCCGCGAAGGGGAAGGCGCGGCAGTCGACGCCGTTCGGGATCGGGACGACGTGCCGCGTATCGACGTAGCCGTCGAGTACGTCGCGGTCGGTCTCGCTCATCGTGAGCACCAGGTCCGCGAACGAGACGGCGGCGAGCTCGTAGCGCAGCATCCGCATCCAGTCGAAGGCGAACGCCACCTTGGCCGCGGCGCTCTCGGCGGTGGCGCGGGCGCGCCCGAGCGAGACGAAGCTCACGTCGTGCTCGACGAGCACGCGCAGGAGGCCGGGAACGGGCATCGGCATCAGATGCGCCAGGTGCGTGTACTCGATCTGGATGACATCGAAGTCCTCGCGATCGAGCCAGTACTCGATCTCGTCGCGCATGAGTCGCGAGCAGAAGCCGCGCGTCTTGTTGGGGAACAGGATGTCGCCGACGGCGGTCGTGTCGCGCTCGATCACGACGACGTCGCGGCAGATCCGCTGCAGCTCGGCCGTGCTGCGGGGATCGAGCTCGGCCTGCGTGTCGGCATAGGCGAGGAGCGTTACGTCGGCGACGGGCGCCAGGCGGCGGAGGAGCGCGAGGATGCGGACGGCGCCGCCGTGGACGGGCGGGTAGGGGCTGTACGGGCTCACGACCAGCACCCGCGGGCGGGCGTCGGCGCGCCGGGGCGGACGGCGGCCGAGCATGCCGCGATACGCGTGCCGGTAGCGCGCGACCTGGAAGATGGTTGCGTCGTCGAGGGCGCGCGCGCCGCGCCCTTCGCGCCGGCGCGCCCGTGCCAGCACCGGCAGCTGCCGCCACATCCCCCGCCACGTGTAGACCGCGACGCGGCGGTTGGCCTGACGCCAGAGACGCAACGGCAGGAGCACGAGGCCGAGGAGGTGACGCGCCAGCAGGCGCGGGTCATCGACGTTCTTCCACACGAGCGCCGCCAGGTTCTTCACGAAGAAGCTGTAGATTTCGTCCTCGCTCCAGCGCCGCCGGGTCGTGCTGCGGTGGCGGTGGTGGACGCGGCTCCCCGGCGCGAAGAGCGACGGCCAACCGCGCTTCCAGGCGCGATACCCGAGCTCGACGTCCTCGATGTAGACGGGCGAGAAGACCGCCTCGTCGAACCCGTCGAGCGCGAGGAACTTGGCGCGATCGTAGGCCGACGCGCCGCCGCCCGCGAAGAAGACCGGATAGACGTTGGCGTCGTCCCAGCGGTCGACGTGGAAGAGGTGGAGCGTGCCGTAGGTCCACTCGGCGTGGACCTTGCCCGTCTCCCAGCGCGGCTTGCTCTTGTCGATGAAGTCGATCTGGCACGAGACGCCGAAGACGTCGGGCTCCGTGTCCATGGCCGCGAGGAGCGGGAGGATGAAGTCCGGCTCGACGACCATGTCGTTGTTGAGGAGGATGACCGTCGGGTGCGCGCTGTCGCGCGCGCCCCGGTTGGTGGCGCCGGCGAAGCCCTCGTTGGTCGGGAGCGCGATCAGCCGCACCGCGGGAAAGCGCGTCGCCAGCCATTCCCGGGTGTCGTCCTCGCTGCCGTTGTCGACGACGACGATCTCGCCGCCCGGCGCGTGGCGGGCCAGGGCTTCGGCGAGCGGCGGCAGGCTCATCTCGAGGAGCTCGCGCCCGTTCCAGGTCGGGATGACGATCGAGACCGGCTGGTCGACGCGACGCGCACGCGGCGCCGGATCGGTGTGCGGCAGCGCCGCGGTCGCGCGGCGGCCGCGGCGGTTCAGCGCGTCGGTCGCGACGATCATCGCGCCCACCGCGAGCGCGAGCGGCACGCTCGCGCTCGCGAGGCCGAGCGCGGCGACGAAGCTCGCCGTCCCGCGCGCGAGGCGCATCGCGGCGCGGCCGCCGCGGGTCAGGAGGCGCGCGATCCGCCGCGCGCGCGGCGACGTCTCGGCTTCGCGGCGCTCCGCGTCGGCGAGGCGGTCGCCGAGCGCCGCCATCTCGCGCCGGGTCGCGGCGAGCGTCGCCGTCGCGCGGGCGAGCGCGGTGCGGAGCGCCTCGTCGCGGAGCGGCGCGCCTTCGGCCGCGTCGGCTCCGACGAGCGAGGCCGCGGCGTCCTCCTCGGCGGCGAGCGCCGCGATGCCCGGGACCGTGACGTCGCTCACGGTCGTGTTGTGGAGGAACAGGAACGACTCGTCGGTGATCGGCAACGCGTCGACCATGCCCTTGACGAGATAGTGGACGATCATCGCGGGTGCCGGCGCGCCGGCGCCCGCGGGCGTCGAGAGCCAGAGGGCGACGCCCGACCCGATCGTCGAGGGCGCCTCCACCGTCACGCGATAGGCCCGCCCGCGCGAGTTGGGGATCGGCCGGAACTCGAAGCGCTGCCATTGGTCCTGCGGGATCTGCCAGAGCGCCACCACGACGCGCGCGACGCGCGCCGGCGTCGGACCCTCGTCCCACAGGCTGAAGACGACGTCCGCCTGCGGGCGCTCGCCGATCACGCGCGGCAGCACGTCGATCCGGCAGAGGTTGTCGTAGGCGGCGACGAAGCGGTGCTCGGCGGCGTAGTAGCGTCCGAGCGCCGGCGACAGCTCGCGCGTCGGCCCGAGGAACTCCTCGGCGACGAGCGCGGCCTCCTTGTGCACGATGCGCTCGCGCGGCGTCTCCTCGGCGACCCACGCGCCGCCGCTCGTCTTGTCGGCGGCGAAGCGCGGGGCGCGACAGAACTCTCGGATCGGCGCGACGACCCGCGCCCACGACAGCTCCTCGCGGAAGGCCGCGAAACGGGCCGCGCGCTCCGGCGTCGCGGGGGCGTCGATCATCGCCGCGATCGCGTCGGCCGTCCGCTCGACGTCGCCGTACGGCACCGTGAGGCCGAGCCCCTCGCGTTCGATACGCTCGGCGAGGTCGTCGTCGCGGCCGAGCACCATCGGCAGGCCCGCCCACAGGTAGTCGAGCACGCGGGTGCGGAAGGCGAACTGCGCCTCGATGCCGGGGCGGTGCAGGCTCACGCCGACGTCGGCGTCGAGGAGGTAGTTCTGCCGCTCGCCGTACGGCACCCAGTCGATGAAGAAGGCGCCGCGGTCGACGAGGTCGAGCTCGCGAGCGCGTGCGAGCGCGCGCTCGGCGGCCTGCATCGTGCCGATGTCGGGATTCGGGTGGCGGACGCCGAGGAAGAGACCCTTCACGTTCGGACGGGTCGCGCGCAGGCGATGGAGCGCCTCGACGAGCGTCAGCGGGTCGAACCAGTTCCAGAGCCCGCCGGCCCACAGCACGACGGCGTCGTCCGCGCCGATCCCCGGGATCACGCCCTTCACCGCGGGCGCCGTGCGCTCCGGCGGTGCGTTCGTGATGCCGAACGGCACGACGGCGAGAAGGCGCGCGAGCTCGCGGTCGGCGGCGTAGTTGGCGTGGTTCACCCGGCCGGCGGCGGCGAGCATCCCGAGCCAGAAGCGGCGCTGCGCTTCGCTCGCGCAGACGAAGAAGTCGCCGTTCTCGAGGTGGTGCTGGAGCCAGCGGAGCGCGAGGAGCGGACGGCCCCCCGCCGCGCCGAAGCCAGCACCGTAGAACTCGAGGTCGGAAAGGATGAAGGGATCGTAGAGGTCGACGACGAGGGGCTTCCGGATCGCCGTCATGAGCTCGGAGCGGCCGGCGATCACGACGCAATCAGCGGCGTCGACGAGCGCCGGGATCGTCGCCTCGCTCGGCACCCGCACGATGCGCGCCGCCGACGCGACCGGCTCCCCATCGTCGGGCGCCGCGAGCGTCACCTCGAAGTCGCGCGCCAGCATGCTCGCGATCTCGACCGAGCGGATGGCGGAGCCCGCCATGAGCGGCCCCGTCTTGTCGGGGCAGATGACGAGGATGCGCGTCACGCGAGCGTACGCCCGGTGCGGCGCGGCACGCTGGAATCCAGGGAAATCGCGAGCATGCTCGCTACGAGACGGCGCACGGGGCGCCTGTCTTACGCAAGCGCTTGGGGCGGTCAAGTTGGCGGGCGGGCGCCCTCGACGGTCCGCGACGACCCTAAAGATTCTTCGACCGCTTCAATGGGGCCGCGCTCTGACGAGCGCGGAAAGCGCCGTCGTGCAGGACGGTCGGGGTTGGAAGGGGATGGACGCTGTTGCTATGCGGCGGAGCGCATGCAGCGGAGTGGAAAGCGGGGAGATGTCCGGACCGGCCGCCTGCGTGCCGCCGATCCCTTCGAGCTGATCCGCTGGCTCGCGCGCTCGCAGACCGATCCGCGGAAGGCGCTTGCCGAGCTGGTGCAGAACTCGCTCGATGCCGGGGCGCGGCGTGTGACGATCACCCGCATTCGCGAGCGCGGGCTCACCGCGCTCCGGATCGTCGACGACGGGGAGGGAGTGATCCCCGACCTGCCGCGGCCCGAGGCCCTGGCGCACGTCGCGACCCACATCGGACATTCGCGCAAACGCAACCTCACCCCGGAGCAGCGCCGCGAGCTGATGCTGCAAGGACAATACGGCATCGGCCTCCTCGGTTTCTGGGCGATCGGCGTGGAGCTCGAGATGCGTTCGCAGATCGATGCGGGCGAGCCCTGGGTGCTCCGGATGTGGGAGGACCGGCCGAGCTTCGAGGTGGCGCCGCTCCGCGGGCGCTTCGCGCTCGAGGCGCGGACGTGGACCGAAGTCGTGATACGGCGGCTCCATCGCCCGGCGTTCGTCACGTTGACCGGCCGGCGGATCGCCGACTATCTCGCCGGCGAGCTGCGCGGCCAGCTGCTCGCGCGCGACGTCATCGTGACGGTGGAGGACCGGATCGGACGCGGCACGGCGCTGAAGGTCCGCCGGGTCGAGCCGGTGCGCTTCACCGGCGTGCGTTTGGACGTGTCGGACGCGCTTGCCGTCGACGGCTTCGGGACGATGCGGGTCGAGGTGTATCTCGTTCCCGAGGGCAGCGAGCGGCAGCCGTTGTCCGTCTCGTGCGGCGGCACCGTCGTCTACGACGAGCTTGCCGACGCGTTCGACGGCCGGTTCCGCCGCGAGCCGTGGATCGCGGGGCGGCTCGGCGGTCTCCTCGAGTTCCCGGACTTCAGCGTCGCCCCGGGGTCGCGGCGCGGCGTGCTGCTGGACGACGCGGCGGAAGCCTTCGCCCGAGTCGTCGAGCGGGATCTCGAGCCGGTCGTCCGCGCGGCGCTCGCCGCCGACGAGCGCCGCCGGCTCGAGGCCGTCGAGACCGATCTCGTGCAGAAGCTCGAGCGCGCGTTCCGGGACCTGTCACGCGCAGCCCCCGAATACGATCTCTTCGCCGTCCGCCACGCGGCGATGCGCGAGGCCGCGACCGTCCCCGACGCGCGGGCGGCCGCGCCGGACGGTCTCGCGGCGGTCACGCCGGTGAACGAAACGCCGACGGCCGATGACGAGCCGCCGGAGTTGCTGCCGCCCGGTCCGCTCGCGAAGGTCGAGATCCGGCCGGCACGGGCGCGTGTCGAAGCTCTCGGGCGGCGCATCCTGCGTGCGCGGGCCGTCGACGCGGCCGGGACGCGGCTTCGCGATGGCGTGGTGTTCGTGTGGCGCGTCGAGAATCCGGCGCTCGGCCGGGTGGAGCCCGGCGAGATGTCGGAGGCGCCAGTCGTGGGGATGGCCGCCGACGGCGGTTCCGTGGCGGCCGATGGTGGTTCCGTGGCGGTGGTGTGCGCCAACCGCGAGAGCGCTCCCGTTCCGGTGGTGCATGGCGAGACCGTCGTCTTCGCAGCCGGTGCGAACACCGGGCAAGCGCGCGTCGGCGTCGAGGGCCGTGCCGGCGATCGTGTGGCCGCGGCCGCGGCCGAGATCACGATCGTCGACGCGCTCCCCGAGCCGGGGGTCCGTGCCGGCATCCCGGAGCCCGCGTTCATCGACGATCCCGGCAGTGAGTGGCGCTCGCGCTTCACCGACGGCCGATGGGAGGTGAACGGCGGCCACCGCGACTTCGTCGCCGCCGCGACCGCGCCACGCCGGAAGCTCCGCTATCTCGCCGCGCTCCTCGCCAAGGAAGTCGTGCTCCACTCGTTCCCGGTGCCGCAGGGCGGAGTGCTCCTCGAGCGGCTGGTATCGGTGCTGGCGCTGGCGGAGCCGCGCTTGGAGCGGGGGTGAGCTCGCGCCGGCACCTGGGTCTCGCTGAAGGACGGGTTCCGCAACATGTGCCTTGTACGGGGACACATGTTCCCGAAGTTTCTTCGCCTGGTACCCGTCGCGGGAGGGGTGCCTCAAGCTTGCGCCAGGCAATTTGTCCTTCTCAAAAGGACATTTTAGCGGCATAACGTCCTCTGTAAAATGACAATTCCGCACGACCTACTCCGCCTGAAGCTTGCGGAGTCGTTGGAGACGGCCTTCCCGGCGTTGACTCGACGAGACGTCCGCCTGCCAGCCATTCGCGGCAAGGCATTTGCCGTGATCGGCGTGCGGCGCGGCGGGAAGACGTCCTTTCTCGCCCAATGCCGCGCCGATCGGATGGCCGACGGGCGCCCCCCCGAGGGGCAGCTCCTGCTGTCACTCGAAGATGAGCGGCTCGCCGGTGCAACCGTGTCCGATCTCGGCTGGTTATTCGAGGAGCACGCGCGCCTGTTTCCCGACCTCCATGCGGCGGGTGGCATGACGCTCTTCCTCGACGAGGTGCAGACCGTACCGGGCTGGGAAGGGCTGGTGCGCCGGTTGATCGACCGCGGCGGTGTCGAGGTGTTCGTCTCGGGCTCGTCCGCCAAGCTGCTCTCGCGGGAGGTCGCGACGAGCTTGCGAGGCCGCGCGATGGAGGTGCTCGTTCATCCCTTCAGCTTTCGCGAGGCGCTGCGTCACGCTGGTGAGGAGCCGGCAGGGTCCGTCGCACGCCTGGGCACGACGGACCGTGCGGCGCTCGATCAGCGGCTGCGGCGCTACCTCGCCGAGGGAGGTTTCCCCGAAGCGCAGGGGGTCGTGCCGCGTGACCGGGCGGTGTTACTCGCGGGCTACGTTGACGTCGTCGTGCTGCGCGACGTCATCGAGCGCCATGCGGTCAGCAATCCGCTGGCGTTGCGCTGGATCGAGCGGCAGCTCCTCGCGAACCCCGGTGGGCCGTTCTCGGTCAAGAAGCACTACGACACGTTGCGCTCGCAGGGCGTTGCCGTCGGGAAGGACACCCTGCACGATTACCTTGCGCATCTCGAAGACGCGTTCCTCGTGCGCACGGTGGCGATGCACAGCACGTCGGAGCGGCAGCGGATGGTGAACCCGCGCAAAGCCTATCCGGTCGATCCTGGTCTGATCGCACTCTTCGAGCGCAGCGGCCGAACCCACCACGGCCGGGCGTTGGAAACTGCGGTCTTGCTCGAGCTCGAACGGCGCGGCTTCGAGGTCGCCTACGTGCGCACGGCGGACGGCTTGGAGGTAGATTTCCTGGCGCATCGCGCCGGCGACCCGCCGCTCTTGATCCAGGTGTGCCTCGAAAGCGCCGACGACGAGACCTGGGCGCGCGAGCTGCGCGCGCTCGAAGCGGCGTCGGCGCATCTCGAGGCGCGTCCGTTCCTCGTGACGCTCGACGCGGTGCCGCCGCGCCGGCAGTTGCCGCGAGGAATCACGTGGGCGCCGGCGGCGCGGTGGTTGCTCGAGGAGATGTGACGGAGTCGAAGTATTCAGCCGAGCAGGTGCCACTCCGACGAGCCGACGATAGTTCAGAGATCAGCGGGCGAGGGAGCATGAAAGAAAAGCGCCGCCGCCACTACGGGCATGCGGCGTCGCTGGTCGCGGCGTGCGTCGCCAGCGACCGATCGCCGTCGTCGCTTCGGTGGGCCGCCACGGTTCGGGAGGGTCACAGCCGCTTCCCGGCTCTTCGCGCCGAGCTCGATCGGCACGTGCAGCTCCGATGAGCGCGAAACGGAACGCGGGGGTTTCGATGTTCGCGCGCCGCATGCGCACCATGCCGCGCCCCGTGCCGCGATCGGCGAGCTTCTTCGCGAAGGCCGTCAGTCGAGCCGTGTCGAACGTTTGATCGCGGCGGGGGTTTCCGGGCGAAAGGAGCGGGCGGCGTCCTCGAGGAGGCGCTTGACCTCCGGTGACAGCGACACGTCGAGGCCGCCGTCGCGGAACCACGTCAGAGTCTTCACTGACTGGAGGCCGCTGGCCTGAGGTCCGTACAGCGCCAGCATCGCGGCCACGCCGTCGTTGATGTCGAGTCCCGTGCGGAGGAGGGCGGCGATGTCGACGTAGTCCCGTGCTTCGATGCGTTGGGTGACGGTGGCCAGCTTCGTGCCGAGGAGGTCGATCGGCGAGGCGATCGGCGGGTGGCCGGGCATGCGCAGGGGCTCGCCGACGCGGCCGAAGTCGATGTTGCCGAAGAACGACACCTTCACGGGGTCGCCCTCAGGCTCGTCGACCACGACGGTGAGTGTATCGGGTTCGTCTTGCAGGGTCTTTGCCGTCCGAAGAGCGGGGCACGCGCGGCGCAGCGCCACGCGATCGAGCCGGTCCGTGCTGAAGAAGTCGAAGTCCACCGATTGCCTGTGCCCGAGGTGCAGGGCGATGGCGGTGCCGCCGTAGAGCACCCAACCCGATGGCAGCGCGGCGAAGGGGCCGTCCCAGAGGGCGCGCTGAGACGGCGGCAAGATCTCGAGGTGCGTCATTGCGCCTCGTCCAATCCGAAGCGGAGGCGCCAGAAGCGCTCCGATTTGGGATCGATGTCGCCGGGGAGCGCGGTCAGCAATGCTGCCCGCAATGCCTCGGCGCCCCAGAGCCGGTCGGCCTCAAGGTAATCCTCGGAACGGCCGAGGCGAAGGATCTGACGCAGGAGCTTCCGCGGATGGGCGAGGGTCGCCTCGACTGGTTGCCACCACACGTAGGTGCGGGCCAAGCGACGGGCCGCATCGTCGTCGATCACGAGGGGCACGGTAGCACGGCGGGGAAGTCGGTGAACATCGTCCCCGCGCGCGAAGGCCCCTTCGTTCCTCACCCGCGCAGCACCCGGCCCGCGCGCGCGCGCGCGTCGTAGCGGCCGTCCTCGAGTACGGCGCGGCCGTTGATCAAGACCCGCTCGATGCCGAGCGGGAAGCGTGCGGGATCCTCGAACGTCGCCGTATCGGCGAGCGTCGTCGCGTCGAGGACGACCAGGTCGGCGGCGCAGCCCTGGCGCACCCAGCCGCGGTCCTTCCACCCGAGCCGTTCGGCGGCGGCGCCCGTCATCTTCCGGACCGCTTCCTCCAGCGTGAAGAGCCCCTCCTTCACATAGGTGCTGAGGACGCGCGGGAAGGTGCCGTAGCTCGCGGGGTTCTGGTGGCCGTCGCGGGTCACGAACGTGTCGGTCTCGATCAGGCACTGCGGGTGGGCGAGGACGGCGCGGAGCGCCTCCTCCTCGCCGCGGTCGCCGCTGTACGTGTGGATGAGGACGCGCGCCTGCCGGCCGCTTTCGAGGACGAGGCGGCAGTAGAAGTCGAAGGGCTCCATCCCGGCGCGCGCCGCCGCTTCCGTGACGCGGAGGCCGTCGTACTGGTTCAACGCGGGCGCGTTGGCGCGCATGATCTGGATGTCGGGGAGGCCGAAGCCGAGCGCCTCGAACGCGAAGGTCGCGAAGCTCCGCAGGCTCGCGAGCTCCTCGGGGTTCGCGAGGACCTCCTCGAGCCGCGGCAGCACGTGCGCCGGGAAGATCACGCTCGCGGTCGTGTTGCCGGCCGTGTACGGGAACGCGTCGAAGGCGACGTCGAGCCCGCGGGCGCGGGCTTCGTCGATCCGCGCCAGCGCCTTCGGGTAGCTCGGCCAGGTCTGACGGCCGACGAAGATCAAGTGGCTCACCTGCACGCGCGCCCCGCTCCGCTCGCCGACCCGCAGGATCTCGTCGAGGGCGGCGAGGTTGTGCGGCTCGGTCGTCGGGTCGGTCGCGAGCGCGCCGCTCATCCAGCTGTAGGCCTTGAGGTGCGAGGTGAAGAGCTTGGCCTCGCGGGCGGCCCAGGAGGCGAAATGCACGAGCTCGTCCGCGTGCGCGAAGATGCCGGGCGGATAGCCGAGGCCGGTCGAGACCCCGACGCACCCGGCGGCGAGCGCGTCGCGGACGAAGCGTTCCATGGCGCGGAGCTCGTCGCGCGTCGGCGGCGCCGGGTCGAGCGCGCCGGTCACGGCGGAGCGCACGGCGCCGTGGCCGACGAGCTCGGCGCAGTTCAGCGAGACGCCGCTTTCCTGGAGGCCGTCGAGGAACTCGCCCATCGACTGCCAGCCGAGGACGATCGCCTCGTCGACGATCAGGCGGCTCGCCTCGTGCGCCGCGCCGCGATTGCGCTCGGTGATCGGCGCCGGGCTGAACCCGCAGTTGCCGCCGACGAGCGTCGTCATGCCCTGGCGCACGAACGGCTCGACGAGCGCGCCGTGGTCGCCGCCGGGCACGAGCCAGTCGGCGTGCGAGTGGATGTCGATGAAGCCAGGAGTGACGGTCTTGCCGGTGCAGTCGATGGTGCGGGCGGCGGCGAGATCGGCGAGGTCGCCGACCGCGGCGATGCGGTCGCGGTGGATCGCCACGTCGGCGCGCCGCGCCGGCGCGCCGCTGCCGTCGATGACGGCGGCGCCGCTGAGCTTGAGATCGCAGTCCATCGGGCCTCCTTCGCTGACCTGCGGTCTGTAGCACGATTGCCGGCGCGTTCGAGGGGGCGTCGCGCCGGACGGGCTTTCGCGGCGCGGATGCGGCGGAACGCCGTGGTCCTCGACCTGTCGGACGTTTGACGCTAATCGACGCCGCGGCATGAGGCTCGGCGTGATGCTCGTGATCGTCATCGTGATCGCCGCCGGGGTCGCGCTCGCGCTCCGTCCGCGCGACGGCGGCGGCGGGTACGATCCGTATTTCCGTGCGCTGAACGACCTGCTCAAGCGCGAGGGGCCGGCGCGTCCGGTGCTGCTCCTCGACCTCGACCGCCTCGACCGGAACATCGACGTGCTGCGCGCGTCGATCCGTCCCCCCAAGCACTTCCGCGTCGTCGCCAAGTCGCTGCCGTCGATTCCGCTGCTGCGCTACGTCTGCGAGCGCGCCGGAACGCATCGGGTGATGTCGTTCCACCAACCCTTCCTGAACCAGGTCGCCGAGCAGCTGAGCGACAGCGAGATCCTGCTCGGGAAGCCGATGCCCGTCCGGTCGGCGGAGCGGTTCTACGCCGACCTGCGCGGCGGCTTCGATCCGAGCCGCCAGCTGCAATGGCTCGTCGACACGCCGGAGCGGCTCGAGGAGTACCGTGCGCTTGCCGGGTCGCTGCGGCGGAAGATGCTGATCAACATCGAGATCGACGTCGGTCTGCACCGGGGCGGCGTCCAGGACACGGCGACCCTCGATCGCATGCTGTCGGTGATCGTCGCGCACCCCGACCGCCTCGAGCTCGCGGGGTTCATGGGCTACGACCCGCACGTCGCCAAGGTGCCAGGGTGGGCGCGCTCGCGGGCGTCGCTCATCGCCGAGGTGCGCGCGGCCTATCGCGGGTACGTCGACGTCGTGAAGGAGCGCCATCCGGGGCTATGGACCGATCGCTTGACGTTGAACGGCGCCGGCAGCCCGACCTACCGGCTCTACGAGGGCGACACGCTCCTGAACGACCTCGCGGTCGGCTCGGCGCTCGTGAAGCCGACCGACTTCGACATCGACACGCTCGCGCCGCACGTGCCGGCGCTCTTCATCGCGACGCCGGTCTTGAAGGCGGGCGCGGCGGCGCGCTTGCCCGGGCTCGACGGGCTCTCGCGTCTGCTCGATTGGTGGAACCCGAACCTCGCCCGCACCTTCTTCGTCTACGGCGGGTACTGGATGGCGCGTCCGGTCGCGCCGGCCGGGCTCCACACCAACCCGCTCTTCGGACGGAGCTCGAACCAGGAGATGCTGAACGGCTCGGCGCGGGTCGAGCTCGGCGTCGACGACTACGTCTTTCTCCGGCCGACGCAGAGCGAGGCCGTCATGCTGCAGTTCGGCGACATCCTCGTCGTGCGCGGCGGCGCGATCGTCGACCGCTGGCCGGTGCTCGTGCAGTAGCGTGAGCGCGCCTCGGGCTCGCGGCGGCTCACGCTTCGCGCCCGGATCCCACGGGTGCAGCTTCCCTAGTAGACGCCCGGCACGAGGCACCAGCGGCCGCGGCGGTACTCGCGGTAGGCGTCGCCGAGGTGCCGGAGCAGCGTGCGCTCCTCGAGGCGGATACGCAGGAGCGCGAGCGGCAGCCAGACGACGAGGCTCACGCCAGCGGCCGTCGGGCTCCCGATCATCATCGCGGTCCCGAGCGCGACGAGGAGGAGCCCCGCGTAGTTCGGGTGGCGGATCCAGCGATACGGACCGCTCACGACGAGCTCGTGATCGGCCAGCACGGAGAGCCCGACCGTGAACTGGCGCCCGAGAGCCCGCGCCGCGCTTCGCCGCAGCCCCACGCCGGAGAGGATGAACGCGAAGCCCGCGATGCCGACGAGACCGGGATGCCGCCAGGTGTCCTCGGGCGCCCGGTTGTCCCAGGCGCCGACCGTCAGGATCGCGAGGAAGGCGAGCTGCATCGCCATGCCCCAGGGCTCGGGCCGGAACGCGCTCGCGGGCACCGCGCCTTCGGCGGCCTCATCGGCGCGCTCCACACGACCGCGGCGGCCGAGATCGAAGGACGTCAGGCCGGCGGCGAGCGCGAGCGTGAGGACGGTCGGACCGTTCCAGCGGCCGACGGCGCCGACGAGAGCGGCCGCCAGGATGCCGCGCAACCAGGCGCTCAGCGGAGACCCTCCATCTTGCGGGGCGCATCTAGCCGCGCCGCCGTGCGGATCGCAAGCACGTCGCCGGGCGCCGCCCCGGTCATCGGCCGGATCGCGGCCGCGGTCGGGACCTCCGGCCGCGGCCGACGCCGGGCAGGGGGCGGCGCACCCGCGCCAGGGGTTGCAGGGATGCGCGATGCGGGCGAACGGGAGAACGGAGGAACCCGGGCACGTACTTTGCTGCGAGTTCCCGGCCGCTTTGCGTTCAGGAGGTTTCGATGCGCTTCTCTCTGCCGCTCGCCATGGTGCTCGCTCTCGGCCTCGCCGCCGCCACGACCCGCGTGGATGCTCAGGCGCTTCCCGACCCCGCTCGAGCGAAGGCTGCGAACAAGTGTCAGATCATCCTCGAGCGCACGGGAACGGACGTCGCCGTCGAGACGCTCGACGCGCTCCGTGACTGCGTCGGCCCCATCCTGAAGTGCGTCCAGACCAAACCCGGAGACGCCGGCTGCCTCGGTAGGGCGCGCAAGGGCTGCGACGAGCAGCTCGAGCTCGCGGCCGCCGAGAAGGCACGCATGGTCGACGCGGTGGCGCGGAAGTGCGCGGCCGACCTCACGTTCGAGGAGATGATGGATCAGCTCGGCCTCGACTTCGGGTCGCTCCGCGCCGAGTGCGGGGCGGAGTTCGGGATCGACGTCGTCGACGTCGCGACCCTCGGCCAGTGCGTCGCTCGGCAACATGCCTGCGAGCTCGAGCGCATGTTCGCGTTCGAAATGCCGCGCGCAGCGAGCCTGCTCGAGGTGGCGGGGGTCGACCCCGCTCGGCGTGACGCCCTCGCGTGCTTGACGCCGTACGGCGGCGTCGGTGCGGACGTCGGCGACCCTCGCACCGTCGGCCGCGCCGTGGAGAAGTGCGCGCAGACGATCATGAACGCCGGGGGCAAGCTCGTCGACGCGAGCTTGAAAGCGCTCGGCCGCTGCCTCGACACCACGTTCACCTGCGTCCAGGTGAAGAGCGACCCGAGCACGCTTCCGGCGTGCCTCGAGGCCGCCCGCAAGCGCTGCGACGTCGAGTTCGCGAACCTGAACGCCGCGTCGACACGACCGGACGCCGCGCTCCAGAAGACCTGCGGCGACGTCGACTACGCGACGCTGCGCGCGGCGAGCGGGCTCCTGCTCGAAGCGCTCGCGACCGATTGCGCGCTGCTCGGCGGCGCCGAGCCGACGACGCTCTCCGCATACGCCGAGTGCCTGGTGCGGAGTCATCGCTGCGGCGTGGCCGAGCTGTCGCGCTTCAAGGCGCCGCGTGCCGAGGCGCTGCTCGGCGCGGTCGGGCGGAGCCTGAACGAAGTGTGCGGCCTTCCGACTCCGACGCCCACGGCGACCGTGACGCCGACCCCGACGGTCACGACCACCGCCGTCGCGACGTCGACCGCCTTGCCCGCGACCATGACCCCGCCGGTCCTGGCGACGCCGACGCCCACGCTCGCCGCGACCGTCACGCCCACCCCGACGGCCACGGCGACGCCGTGCCAGGACGCGTTCGAGCCCAATCAGTTCCCGCAGCAGGGGCGCGCCCTCGACGTCCAGTGTCCGGGCGGGTGCACCGACGACGGCTACGATCTCGTCGTGCACGGCAACATCGGAGACGCCACCGACGGCGATTTCTACGTCTGGAACGTGACGGATCTCCCGCGCCACGACTTCCAGATCGTCGCGCAGCTGAAGAACGTGCCGAAGGGCGCCGACTACGACCTCTACCTCTATCGCTGGAGCGGCGACGCCTTCGAGCCGATCGGCGCGTCGACCAACGACCGCGATAGCAACGAGACGATCCGCTACGACGGCCTCGCCGCGGACGAGACGAACAGTGCGCAGTACGGGATCGAGGTGCGCCGCGTCTCCGGGTCGTCCTGCGCGCCCTACACGCTCGCGGTCGAGGACGGAAACTGAGGGGCGTCGCGGCATCGCACCGGCCCCCGTCGCGGCCATGTCGAGGAGGCGTTGACCGGGCGGAGACGGGTTCGTAGGCTCACGACGCGTTCCACTCTCCGCCGATGCCGTCCGCGTTCCGCAGAGGTCGTCTCGTGGCGTCGTTGCTCGGGGCCGTGCTCGGGCTCCTCGGCGGGGTCGCCGAGAGCGGGCTCGACCCCGCCGCCGCGAAGGCGGTGAACGCCTGCCACAAGGCGGCGACCTCCGCCGTCGCGAGCTACGCCGCCGCCACCTTCAAGAGCTTCAAGACGTGCGTCGATGCGCTCTTCAGGTGCGTGCAGGTGAAGCCGTTCGACTTCGCCTGCGAGGAGAAGGCGCGCACCAAGTGCGAGAAGGAAGCCGCGAAGCGGCTCACGCTCGACGCGAAGCTCGGCGTCGCGATCGAGAAGAAGTGCGGCGCGGCCGCCGTGCCGTTCGTGACGCTGCGCTCAGCCGACGGCGCGAACCTGGTGCTGCTCGACGCCGAGTGCGCGCGGTTCTTCCTCGGGCCGGTCGTCGACCTCGCGGGCTTCGTGGAGTGCGCGCGGCGAAACGCGCGATGCCGGGTCGAGGAGGCGATCGGCATCGCGCTGCCGCGCACCGAGGAACTCCTCGCGACGGCCGGGCTCGCGCTCGGGAGCGACTTCTGTCCGCGGCCGACGCCGACCCTCACGCCGACCCGTACGCGGACACCGACCCGCACCCGCACGCCGACGCCGACCCGCACGGTGACGCCGCCACCCGGCGATCCGACGTCCACATCGACGCCAACGGCGACGTCGAGCCCGACCCCGACGCCCACGACCACCGCGGCCACGCCGACGGCAACCGAGAGCGCGACCCCGACGCCCACGACCACCGCGGCCACGCCGACGGCAACCGACAGCGCGACCCCGACGCCCACCGCCGCGCCGACCGACACGGTGACGCCGAGCCCGAGCCCGAGCGGCGCGACGACGCCGACCCCGTCCGCGACGGCCACGTCGACCGCTACCGGGACGCCGACGGCGAGCGGCACGGCGACTCCGACCGGCACGCCGAGCGCGACGCCGAGCGCCACGCCCACCCCGCCGCCGAGCCCGACGCCGACGGGAACGCCGACCGGGACCGCGACGCCGACCCCGACCCCGAGCGCCACGCCCACCCCGACGGACACCCCGACCGCGACGCCGACGCCGACCCCGAGCGCCACGCCCATCCCGACGGACACCCCGACCGCGACGCCGACGCCGACCGGGACCGCGACGCCGGAGTGAAGGGAACGGTTGGCGACCTCCGCGCGCCTCGGCTACTAGCCCGCCATGGCAGACGACGAGCAGAGCTCACGCGAGCGCGTCTTTTCCTTCTGGTCGGCGGCGGGCTCCGAGGTAACCGGCTCGTGGGCCGAGCGTCGCAGGCTCGCCAGGGCGATGCGTGAGGTGATCGACCGGCTCACCACGAGCGATGCGCCCGAGGAGGAGCTGCGCGCGGCGGCCGATGGCCTGGAGCGCTATGCGGCGCGTCTGGCAACCCACCCGCGCCGGAATCTACCGCTCGGGTTCGGCGAGAGCGCCAACGCCGGTGACGTCGCCGCGTTCTTCGACTACAGCCCGATGATCGGTCTCTCGAATCCGCTCGCGCCGCCGATCGTCCTCGAGGTCGAGGACAAGGTCGTTCACGGGCGCGTCCGTTTCGGCGCCGCGTACGAAGGGCCCCCCGGTCACGTGCACGGCGGGTTCGTCGCCGCGGCGTTCGACGAGGTCCTCGGCTTCGTGCAGTCGACGACGGGGCAGCCGGGCATGACGGGCACGCTCACGATCCGCTATCGCAAGCCGACGCCCCTCGACACCGATCTCCGGTTCGAGGCGACCGTCCAGCGCGTCGAGGGCCGCAAGATCTTCGCGGAGGGCCGCCTCTACAACGGCGAGATCCTCACCGCCGAAGCCGAGGGCCTCTTCATCTCGGTCGATCTCGTGAAGATGCAGATGCTCGCCGAGGCGAAGAAGCAACGCGGACGCTAGCCGCGGAAGTTCTCGATCGCGACGCCCGCGTCGAGGTGCTCCCGGAGGATGGCTTCGAACGGGCGCTGATCGATCACCTCGAACTGGCTCGCGTCGAGCGGGAAGCGCGCTCCGTGCCTGGTGTACGGCGTGACCGCCGACGAGCCGGCGGAGAGCACGCCCACCAGCGCCGCGACGCGGTGCTGGATGTCGCGCGGTTCGCGCGTCGTGAGCACCAGCCTCGCGTCGGGCAACGCCAGCGACAGCAGCGCCACGAGGCGGACGAAATCGTCGTCGTCGACGCCGCGACCCGTGATGCTCCCGTCGGCTCCGGACCCCGCTACGCGCCGCAAGCGCGGCGTCGAGAGGTACACCTCCATGCCGGCGCCGAGGAGATGTCGGACATGCAGGATCGCGGCGAGCGCTTCGAAGGCGACGTCGGGAGAGAGTCCGAGCAGCACGCCCGGATTGGCGCAACGGAAGCCCCCGCGCCGGGCGCGGTCGAAGTTGGTGAGCCGCCGGTCGTAGTCGCTCCGCGGGTTTTCCGGATCGCGCCCCATGAACTTGCCGTACGTCCGCCGGTCGTACGTCTCCTGGAACGTACACATCGTGACCTTGCCGGCGAGCATGCCGTCGGCGCGGCGCGCGATGCCGTCGAGGAGCACGGGGAGCTCGTGCTCCTCGATCGAGCCGACGTTCACGAGCACGTGATGGAAGCCGAGGCGCTCGGCCGCGCGCAGGGCCGCGTTCACGTAGCGCATCGCCCACGGACGGCGCTCGGCGTGGTACTCGCCGGTCAGGAGCGCGACGGCCTGCATGCCGCGCTCGAGCAGCGTTCCGAGTTGCGCCTCGACGACGTCGAGCTCGGCGGTCTCGCGCTGGAGCGCGTCGTTGTCGCGCCGCATCCCGCACATGCGGCAGGTCGCGTCGCACGTGTTGGTCAGGTAGAGCGGGGAGAAGGTCTCGAGCTGCTGCACGCGCGCGCCGCGCGCCCGGCGGGCGAGATCGGCGAGGACGTCGGTGTCGACCGTGCGCGCGTACCAGAGGACCGCGACGTCGTCGACGTCGAGGCGCGCGCCCGCGGCGGCCCGGGAAAGCGCGGCGTCGATCTCGCCGCATCCGGGAGCCAGAGCGCTCGCCCGCTCGAGCGTCAGGCGGATGGCGTCCTCGTCGAGGCGGAAATCGTCCATCGCGAGGGTGTTAACGTGCGGCTTCGGGGGCGTCAATCCGAGCGCGCGTCGCGTGCACGCGACGCCGTCATGCGCGCGGGGCGAGCACCGGTCGCGATTGACAGCCCCGGGACCCGTTCGTAGAACGCGCGTCCGCGCATGCCACAGGAGCGGAACGCGGCGCGCCCGGATGGCGCCGTCGAGGGCGATCCGCTCGCCGTCGACTGGAGCACCGTGTCGCTGCCCGATGCGTGGCCCGACACGCTCGATCTGCGGCGTCCATCGCACGCGGCCGCCTACGTGCGCGGGTGGTTCGGCGGGCGCCGCCCGGTCGTCGTGCCGGCCGACCTTCCCGGCGCCGATCGCCTGCCGCCGTATCTCCTCAGGGAGTTCCACCATTTGCCGAACGGCGTGTACTCGAAACGCCATGCGGACGCGTACGCGCGCTGGTTCGACCGCCTGATGCTCGGCGCCACGGTGGGGGCGCGGGCGCGGCTCGCGGCGGCGCTCGCCGGGTGCCGGGCCGCGCTCGACGTCGGCTGCGGCAGCGGCGGCCTCGCCGCGGCGATGCGCGCGGCCGGCATCCCCGAGGTGTGGGGCCTCGACCCCTCGCCGTACCTGCTCCAGCTCGCGGCGCGCGCCCACCGGGAGATCCGCTTTACGCAGGGTCTCGCCGAGCGGACGGGTTTCCGCGCGGCGCGCTTCGAGGGCGTCGGCGCCTGCTTCCTCTTCCACGAGCTGCCGCCGCGCGTCGCCGACGCCGCGCTCGCCGAGCTCCGTCGCGTCCTCGTTCCGGGGGGACGGCTCGTGATCGCGGAGCCGTCGCCCGTGCAGTTCCGCGTTCGCGACTGGCGCGCCCTCGCGCGTCGCGCGGGCCGGCGCGGGCTCTACTTCGCGGCGATGGCGAAGTGGATGTACGAGCCCTTCGTCGCCGGGTGGCACGGACGCGACGTCGCATCCTGGCTCGGCTCCCACGGCTTCCGCCTCCTCGGCGACGAGCCGGGCATACCGGTCCGATTCATCAGCGCCTCCCGCGACTGAAGCGGCGCGCGCGGCGCGCCGCTGGCAAGCACGCCGCGGCCGCTGTATATCCGCTGCGCGATACGCGTTCCGCATCCGTGCCCGCCACGAACGTCCACAACCCCGAGTACTTCCACAAGGTCGTCGACTGTCAGTGGGCGTGTCCGGCGCACACGAACGTGCCGGAGTACCTCCGACTCATCGCGCAGGGCCGTTACGCGGACGCCTACATGCTGAACCGGGAGTCGAACGTGTTTCCGGGGATCCTCGGACGCACGTGCGATCGTCCGTGCGAGCCGGCGTGCCGGCGCGGCCGCGTCGAGGAGAAGCCGGTCGCGATCTGCCGCCTGAAACGCGTCGCCGCCGACCTCCGCGAGGACGTGAGCGACCGCCTGCCGACGGCGCCGGCCGTGAAGAACGGGAAGCGCGTCGCGCTCGTCGGCGCGGGTCCGGCGTCGCTGGTGGTCGCGAACGACCTCGTGCCGCTCGGCTACGCGGTCACCATCTTCGAGGCGCTGCCGGCGCCGGGCGGCCTCATGCGCTCCAACATCCCGTCGTTCCGCCTCCCCGAGCGCGTGCTCGACGAGGAGATCGACATGATCCTCGGGATGGGCGTCGATGTCCGCTACGCCACGCGCATCGAGAGCATGCGCGCGCTCCTCGCCGAAGGCTACGACGCGGTCTTCGTCGGCACGGGCGCGCCGCGCGGCAAGGATCTCGACCTCCCGGGCCGCGCCGCGGCCTCCGCAAACGTCCACATCGGCATCGACTGGCTGCAGTCGGTCGCCTTCGGGCACGTCGACGCGATCGGGAAGCGCGTCCTCATCATCGGCGTCGGCAACACCGCGATGGACTGCTGCCGGAGCGCGGCGCGCCTCGGCGGCGCGTCGATCAAGGTCATGGCGCGCAAGCCGCGGAAGTACTTCAAGGCGTCGCCGTGGGAGCTCGAGGACGCGGAGGAGGAGCGGATCGAGATCGTCGTCGACCACGAGCCGACGGCGTTCGTCGTCGAGAACGGCGTACTCCGCGGCATGGAGTTCCAGCGCTACGAATCCTCCGAGGGAACGAACGGCCGGCTCGTCCAGAAGCCGCTCGACGTCGTATTCGTTCCGGCGGACGACGTGATTTTGGCGCTCGGTCAGGAGAACGCGTTTCCGTGGATCGAACGCGATCTCGGCATCGAGACCGGCGCGTGGGGTCAGCCGATCGTCGACGCGGTGACGTTCCAGTCGACGCGTCCCGGCGTCTTCTTCGGCGGCGACGCCGCCTTCGGCCCGAAGAACATCATCTGGGCCGTCGAGCACGGGCACCAGGCGGCGATCTCGATCCACAATCACTGTCGGGGCGTGCCCGTCGGCGACCGTCCGCCGCGCGGCATGCGCCTCGTGAGCACCAAGATGGGGCTCCACGAGTGGGCCTACGCGAACGACTACAACCCGGCGAAGCGGGAGAAGATGGTCCACGTCGATCTGGCGTGGCGCTTCGAGCAGCTCGACGTCGAGGTCGAGCTCGGCTTCAGCCCCGCGCAGGCGGCGCGCGAGGTCGAGCGCTGCTTGAACTGCGACGTCCAGACCGTCTTCACCGACGAGCGCTGCATCGAGTGCGACGCCTGTATCGACGTCTGTCCGGTGCTGTGCCTCAGCATCACGCCCGATGGCGACGCGGCGGACCTCCGCGGCCGGCTGAGCGCCCCCGCGCTCAATCCGGAGCAGGACCTGTTCGTCTCGGGACCGCTGCCCCAGACCGGGCGCGTGATGGTGAAGGACGAGGATCTCTGCGTGCACTGCGGCCTCTGCGCCGAGCGCTGCCCGACGGCGGCGTGGGACATGCAGAAGTTCGACCTCCTGATCCCGTACGCCGGAAAGCGCGCATGCTCCGCGAGCCGATAGGCGAGACGCCCGAAGCGAGCGCCGGCGCCGCGCCCGCGCGCGGGCCGGAGGCGGGTGACGAGACGCCCGCCCGCGAGGACGCGTCCCGTGTCAATCGCTTCGCGTTCAAGCTCGCGAACGTGAACGGCACGGGGTCGGCGTCCGCCAACAGCCTCCTGATGCAGGCCATCTTCCGGATGGGCATCCCGGTCTCCGGGAAGAACCTCTTCCCGTCGAACATCCAGGGCCTGCCCACCTGGTACGAGATCCGCGTCGACAAGGACGGTTACACCGCGCGCACCGCCCGCTTCGACCTCGTGGTCGCGATGAACGCGGAGACCTACGAAGACGACATCGACGAGGTGCGGCCGAGCGGCTGGGTGCTCTTCGACTCGTCGTGGCCGTTGAAGCAGGCGTTCCTCCGCACCGACGTCTCCTTCTTGGGCGTGCCGTACGCGAAGATCTGCACCGAGAACTTCGCCGAGGCGCGCGAGCGCACGCTGATGAAGAACATCGCCTACGTCGGCACGCTCGCCGCGCTCCTCGACATCGACATGGGCGTCGTCGAGGACATGCTGCGGGAGAAGTTCGCGGCGAAGCCGAAGCTGATGGCGTCGAACGCCAAGGCGATCCGGCTCGGCTACGACTACGCCAAGGAACACTTCGCGTGTCCGCTGCCGACCCGTCTCGAGGCCATGGGCGGCCCTCCGGGCGCGAGTCCGACGGCCGACAAGATCCTCATCACCGGCAACACGGCGACCGCGCTCGGCGCGCTCTACGCGGGCGCGACCGTCGCCGCCTGGTATCCGATCACGCCGTCGACGAGCGTCCTCGACGCGTTCACGGAGCTCTGCGAGGAGTATCGAGTCGATCCCGAGACCAAGGAGCGGCGGTACTGCATCCTCCAGGCCGAAGACGAACTCGCCGCGATCGGCATGGTGATCGGCGCCGGATGGAACGGCGCGCGCGCCTTCACCGCGACCTCGGGGCCAGGCATCTCGCTCATGAGCGAGCTGGTCGGGCTCGCCTACTACGCGGAGATCCCGGCCGTCATCGTCGACGTACAGCGCGTCGGGCCGTCGACCGGGATGCCGACGCGCACGCAGCAGGGCGACATCCTCCTTTGCGCCTACGCGTCGCACGGCGACACCAAGCACATCCTGCTCTTCCCGGCGAACCCGGAAGAGTGCTTCCATTTCACGGTCCGCGCCTTCGACCTCGGGGAGCGCTTCCAGACCCCGGTGTTCGTCCTCTCGGACCTCGACATCGGCATGAACGACTGGGTCGTGCCGCGCCTCACCTGGGACGATTCCTATCGCCCCGACCGGGGCCGCGTGCTCTCCAGGGAGGAGCTGGACGCGCTGCCGAAGTACTTCCGCTACTCGCCCGAGGACTGGCAGGGCGTGGCCGCGCGCACGCTCCCGGGCACGAGCGCCAAGGGCGCCTTCTTCACGCGCGGCTCCGGGCACAACAAGCTCGGCGGGTACACCGAGCGCCCCGACGAGTACCAGGAGGTGATGGACCGGCTGGCGCGCAAGCACTGGACGGCGCGGAACTTCGTGCCGCCCGCGATCGTCGAGACGCGGCCCAACGCGAGCTTCGGCGTCGTCACCGTCGGGAGCTGCGACCTCGCGGTCCGCGAGGCGCTCGCGGAGCTCGCGACGAACGGCATCGTGGGCGACTACCTGCGGGTGCGAGGCTTCCCCTTCGGTCCGGAGATCGAGTCGTTCCTACGCCGCCACGACCGCATGTTCGTCGTCGAGCAGAACCGCGACGGCCAGCTGCGCTCGCTCCTCACCCTCGAGACCGGCGTCGCGAAGTCGCAGCTCTTCTCGGTGCGCGCCTACGGCGGGCTGCCGCTCCAGGCCGCTCAGGTGGTGCGCGAGATCGTCCACCAGATCCGCGAGACGGAGAAGGAGCGGCCGGCGTGAGCTACATCAAGAAGCCGTCGGCGCGGAACCCGTCGCTCAGGCCGAACGCGCTCGGCCTGACCGTGCGCGACTACGAGGGCGCGATGTCGACGCTCTGCGCCGGCTGCGGCCACGACTCGATCACGGCCGCCATCACCCGCGCCTTCTACGAGCTCGACGTGGCGCCGCACATGGTGGCGAAGCTCTCGGGCATCGGCTGCTCGTCGAAGACGCCGACCTACTTCCTCTCGGGGGCGCACGGATTCAACTCGGCGCACGGCCGCATGCCGGCGATCCTCACCGGCGCGTCGGCCGCGAACCGCGACCTCATCTATATCGGCGTGAGCGGCGATGGCGATTCGCTCTCGATCGGCCTCGGGCAGATGAGCCACGCGATCCGCCGCAACGTCGATGCGCTCTACGTGCTCGAGAACAACGGCGTCTACGGTCTCACCAAGGGGCAGTTCTCGGCGTCGGCCGATCCGGGCTCGCGATCGAAGCACGGGGAGCCGAACACGCAGCAGGCGATCGATCCCGTCCTGCTCGCGCTCAGCCTCGGGGCGACCTTCGTCGCCCGCAGCTTTTCCGGCGACAAGGGGCAGCTGGTGCCGATCGTGAAGGCGGGGCTCCGCCACCGCGGCTTCGCGCTCGTCGACGTGATCTCGCCGTGCGTCACCTTCAACGACCACGAGGGCTCGACCAAGAGCTACCGCTACACCCGCGGACACCAGGAGCCGATCGTCGAGGCCGACCTCGTCCCGCCCGCCGCGGAGATCACGGCCGAGTACGCCGCCGGCGCCGCCGTGGACGTCAGGATGCACGACGGCGGCATCGTACGCTTCACCAAGATTCCCGAGGGCTACGATCCGGGCGATCGGGACGCGGTCGTCGCGTATCTGCGCGCCCATCAGAGCACCGGCGCCATACCGACCGGGCTCCTCTACCTCGATCCGAGCGGGAGCGAGATGCACGCGGCGAACCGGACGGTCGCGACCCCGCTCGCCCAGCTGCCCTACGAGTCGCTCTGCCCGGGCGCCGCCGCGCTCGACGCCCTCCAGCGAGCGTATCGCTGAGTCCGGGTTCGGCGGCCGTTTGCAAAACGTCCCGCGCGGGTTCAGGAACGGAGCGGGGCGCGCGGCGTGGCGCCGCGCGCGATCCACGACGAGAGGGGAGGGCACGATGAGCAAGCGAATGACGCTCGGGTTGGGAGCCGTGCTGGCGGTGGTCGCGGCGACGGCGGGTGCGGCGCGCGCGCAGGAGCTCGGCGGTACGGTGAACACGCTGGAGCCCGCGGTCGCGCTGGTCATGCCGTTCGACGTGACGGCGGGCCGGCAGAGCTTCCAGCTGGTGAGCCGGGTGGGCGGCTCGGACGCCGGCACGCTGGCGACGCACTGGTCGTTCTGGTCCGAGAGCTGCGATCACCTGGCGGACGTGTTCATCTGCTTGACGCTGCGGGACACGGTGGTGGTCGATCCGACGGCGGTCCAGGGGCAGATCCAGGTGGGCCAGGGCAACGAGAACACGGGCCCGAAGATCGATCTCACGGGCGAGAAGGGGTTCGTGACCGTCACGGCATTCGACGCCGACCCCCGGAGCCAGACGTGCGAGCCCTCCGACCCGGAGACCCCGTCTGCCACGCCGAGCCTGGTCGGCAGCTGGGTCGTCTCCAACACGCAGACTCACGCCACGTTCGGGAACGTCGCGATCGGCATCGTCGACGGGCAGACGCTGCCGGCCGGCGCGGATTTCTTCCCGACCGGTCCGGTGGCGGCGGGCATGTTCCTCCAGACCTACAGTCCGCTCGATCTCACCGACTCCGAGGTGTTCTTCATCGGCGTCGCGTTTCCGGCGGGGAACGCGCAATTCGCCGAGTCCGAGATCGGGCCGATCCCGTCGGCGCTCGTGAACGGCTCCGCCGTCTGCTGCAACGCCCAGTACTACGACAACACCGAGTCGTTCGTGTCGCTGCCCGACGTCTGCCTGACGTGCTCCATGAGCGCCAAGGTCTCCGACAACGAGCCGCTCGCCGACATCGACCTGCCCGTCATCATCCCGCGTTCGGTCATCGCCGATACGTCGGGCTTCGTCCGCCTGAGCAACTGCCGGGTGGGAAGCGACGAGGGCGACGTGCCGATCGGCGACACCACGATCAACGGCGTCGATCTCGCGACGTTCGTCTTCGGGTACCACGGCATGGCCGTCGGCCCGTACGGGACGTCGACCATGGGCAAGTACACCGCGGAATAGGCGCACCGCACGCGGGGTCGTTCCCAGCGTGAAGTGGGTCGGGGGCTCCGGCACGATCCGTACCGGCCGGAGCCCCCGATCCGACCAATCGTTTCCGGTCAGGAGACCGCGATCCCGGGCGCGAGGCAGATCGTCTTCGGCTCGAGGTACGCGCGCAGCCCCTCGGGGCCGAGCTCGCGCCCGAGTCCCGAGCTCTTGTAGCCGCCGAAGGGGCTCGTCATCGCCATCATGAAGAAGTTCACGTTGTGGGTGCCGGTCCGGACGCGGCGCGCGATGTCGATCCCGCGCTGGGGGTCGTTGGTCCACACCGAGCCCGAGAGGCCGTACTCCGAGTCGTTGGCGATGCGGACGGCGTCGGCCTCGTCGTCGTAGGGAATGGCGCAGAGCACCGGGCCGAAGATCTCCTCGCGCGCCACCGTCATGCGGTTGTCGACGTCGGCGAAGAGGGTCGGCTCGACGAAGTAGCCGCGGTCGAGTCCCTTCGGACGGCTGCCGCCGACCACGCAGCGGGCGCCCTCTTGCTTGCCCTTGGCGACGTAGCCGAGCACGCGGTCGCGTTGACGCTCGGCGACGAGCGGTCCGATCTCGGTCGTCGGGTCGTTCGGGTCGCCGACCCTGAGGCCCCCGACGGCGGCCGCGAGCGCCTCCACGCCTTCCTCGTAGCGGGCGCGGGGCAGCAGGATGCGGGTCTGGGCGACGCAGGCCTGGCCGTTGTTCATGGTGCCGGCGCCGACGACCATGGGGAGCACGGCCGCGAAGTCGGCGTCGTCGCAGACGATCGCCGCCGACTTGCCGCCGAGCTCGAGCGTGACGCGCTTCAGGCGCTCGCCGCAGAGCGCGGCGATGCGCCGGCCCGCCGCGGTGCTGCCCGTGAAGGCGACCTTGTCGATGCCCGGGTGGGTGACGAGATGCTCCCCGAGCTCGCGGCCGCCGGGGACGATGCTGACGACGCCCTTCGGCACGCCGGCCTCGTCGAGCGCGTCGGCGAGGAGGTAGGCGTCGAGCGGGGTCTCGGGCGCCGGCTTGACGACGATCGAGCAACCCGCCGTGAGCGCGGGGGCGAGCTTCAGCATGATCGTGAAGAGCGGTACGTTCCACGGCACGATCGCCGCCGCGACGCCGACCGGCTCCTGGCGCACGAGCGCGGACCCGACCATCGAGGGCCGCGTCTCCTCGAACGGGAAGGTGCGGGCGAGCTCGGCGTAGAACTGGAGCACCATGGTGGTCGCGAACGCCTGGCCGGCGTGTCCGAAGCTGATCGGGCACCCCATCTCGAGCGTCACCATCGACGCGATGTCGGCGGATCGCATCTGGAGGCCCATCAGGAGCCGGTCGAGGACGTCGGCGCGCTCGACGGGCGTCATCCGGGCCCAGGGCCCCCGCTCGAAGGCGTCGCGGGCCGCGGCGACGGCGCGATCGGCGTCGGCCTCGGTCGCTTCGGGCACGCGGCCGACGATCTCCTCCGTGAACGGCGAGCGCACCTCGATGGTGCGGCGCGACGACGGTGTCTCGTGGGTTCCTCCGATGTACAGGGTGTCGCGTTCGAACATGGCGGCTGGCTCCTCGCGGGTCTGGATGAAGGGACGGGTTGGAACGCCTGACAAACTAGGACTCGCGGCGCTCGTCAACCCCTCGCCTCGGCGCCCGCGCGCCCCCGGCCGGGCCGCGGATCGGCTCGAGGCCCGCGCCGTTTTTCCTTGAATCGCTTCGGCGGCGCGTGGCACTCTTGCGGCGTGCCGTAGTTCCCACCGCAGTCGATACCGTTGCGTGCAGGATCCGAGGAGGAAGACCATGAGAGGCATCGCCCGAAGCGTCGTCGTCGGGGCCGTGGCGCTGTTCGCGCTCGTCCCGCCCGTTGCGGCCGACATCACGTCGGTCGCTCGTTGTCAGAAGAAGGTCGCCACCGCCGGCGCCGACTTCGCGAAGCGCGTCATCGTCGAGACGCTGAAGTGCACCGAGGAGGTCGCGGAGTGCCAGGTGCAGTGCGACGAGGGCGTCTTCGGCACGCCCTGTGACGAGGGATCGCCGCCGTGCTGCGACTCGGACGACCGCGGATCGAACGCCGCGTTCGACGCCTGCATGACGGCGGCGGACGCGTACTGCGCGGAGCGCGAGCAGAAGATCGTCGGCTACGAGACCACCAAGCAGAACAAGATCGTCGCGGCGTGCAGCGAGCTCTCGCCGGACGAGCTCTGCGGCGCGCAGGGGAACGGGCTCAACTTCGCGCTCGTGAACGCGGGCTGCCTCGCGCTCGATCCCAACTACACCTGCAACCTGACCAACCTCATCAACTGCCTCGGCGGACCGCTGCAGCGCCAGCTGATCGACCAGATCAGCGGTCTGCTGAGCCCGCGGGCGAGCGATGCGGCGCGCGTCGCCAATCTCCAGGCGGCGTTCCCCGACCTGCCGGTGACCTACAAGCTGCGCGAGGACTTGCCGGCGGCCGGCAAAGTGGACCTCTGGTCGATTACCGGTCAGGCCGGCGACAAGGTCATCGTGCGGGTGAAGACCCGCGACGACACCGGGAGCGGGCAGTCGACGATCGAGCCGACCGTGATCCTCCTCGCCGCCGATCAGACGACGATCGTCGCCGACACGATCCTGAACTCGGTGCCGTGCTCGGTGCCGAACACCTGCGGGACGTCCTGTCCGCAGTTCCAGCGCACCCTGCCCTTCAGCGGCACGTTCTACGTGGCGGTGCGGGCGGACGGCGCGCACGGGTGCGCGGGCGGCAAATACCGGCTGGTCGTGACGCGGCCCGGCGGCCCCGCGCCGGCGCTCGTCGCGGACGACGTGACGCCGTAGCGCGGGCGGGCGGGCGTCGCTCCGGGCGGCGCCCGCCGGGCTACTGACTCTTGGCTCGGAACTTCGCGATGCTGTTGGCGGTCGCGATCGAGTGTGTCGACGACCAGCAGGCCGTGTCGTTCAAGAGCTGCACGATCACGCTCGGCTGCTTCGCGAGAGGGAGGGTGGGCAGCGCGAGCGGTTGGCCCTTGCCGCGCACCTGCAGGCTCGCCTTCCCGGCGAGACCCTCGGTCAGCGCGATGGACTGGATGCCGCCGGTCGAGAGGGTGACGTCGTGGAAGCGGAAGCCGCGCGAATAGGCCTTCCAGAGCGGGCCCGGCGGGATCACCTTGGCGAGTCGGCGCTGCGGGACGCCGCCGACGCTGTCGTAGAGGCAGAGCGCGTACGAGGTCGTGGCGAGCGGATTGCCGAGATCGCCGTGGCTGGTCGCCGAGCCCTTGCGCCACGTCCACGCGAAGCGGTCCCGCGAATCGGGGCTGCGGTTGTCGAGCGAGAGGACCGCCGACCCGGCCGGGGCGACCTTGCACGTCGTGGCCGGAGACACGCCGGCGCACACACCCGCCTGGCAGGTGTCGGGACGGCTGCACGGGTCGCCGTCGTCGCACGGGGCGCCGTTCGCGAGCGGCGTCGCCGCGCATACGCCGCCCTGGCAGCTGTCCGGTCCGGTGCAGCCGTTGCCGTCGCTGCACGGCGCGCCGTCGCCGACGGGGACGCCGCTGCACGCGCCCGCCTGGCAGACGTCGCCGCCGCTGCACGGATTGCCGTCGTCGCACGGATTGCCGTCGCTGCCGGGCAGCGCGCACGACGTGCCGAACTGGGTCGCGGTCACCTGGTACGCTCCCGCGCCGGCGTAGCGGTGCACGAGCGCGTACCACGCGCCCGCCGTCGGCGCGGCGATCGTGCAGACGCCGTACTGGTTCGGTCCCAAGCGGGCGCAATCGAAGTCGCTCGTCGTCGGCGGGCTCCCGGCCTTCACGTAGAGATCGAAGTCGCCGATGCCGTCGTCGACGGCGTTCATCGCCACACGCAGGGTCGTCGTGCCGTTCCCGACCGTGAATCCGTGCGTCGCGTCGGGGGCGGCGCCGCTCAGGGATCCGTCGAACGCGAGGGCGAGCGCGCCCGGCTCGCCGACCTGGGGGCCGCCGCCGCAGCGCGTGCTCGCGAGGTCGGCGCCGCCCTCGGCCTGGATGAACGTGCGGTAGGTGAACACGTTCGTGTCGTAGCTGTGATCCGTCGGCTGGCAGCTCGACTTCGATCCTCCCGAGGTGATGCCGGCCACGCGCTGGCCGCTGCCGAGATCGACGAAGAGCGGGCCTCCGGAATCGGCGTTGCAGGTGTTCGAGTCCTCGCCCGGCGGCCCCTTCGGGTCGGTGAAGTCCCAGCACACGGACGTGCTGTTCGATCCGGGTGCGGGGATCGTCGTACACGAGGCGGTGACGACGCCGCCGGCGCGCTTCAGGCCGTAGTCGTAGAGCGGATCGCCGGCGCGGCCGTATCCGACGATCGTGCCCGGCGTGCCGAAGGGCGGCGCCGACGAGGTCTCGATCGCGCTCGGGGCGACGCCCTCGACGGGCGTGCCGAGCTTCACCACCGCGACGTCCGCGGCGGGGAAGTCATAGCCGGGATGCGGCGCGATGCTCGCGACCGGAAAGATTCCGGCGTGCGGCAGGTAGACGAAGAGCTCCGACGGGACCAGACCTTCGACGCAATGGCCGGCCGTGAGGAACGTCGAGCAGCCGATCAAGGTGCCGGAACACCAGGTGCCCGCGCTGTCCGGGCTCGAGCCGCGGAGCAGCGCGCCGACCGACGGATGATCGGCGGTGAGCACGCCGTTCACGATGCGCGGGCTCACGGGCGGCAGAGGTTCGGCGGCGCCGGCCGGCGGGGTCGCGAGGAGCGCGACGGCGACCAGGGCGCCCGCGGCGCGGGACGCGAACGATATGCGGGATCGCAACGACGGAACGGCAGCCGGGGAGGGGGCCATGGAGGCCCTCAACGTAGCCCGGAGGCGGGCTCCGGTGAAAGGCGAAAAGACGATTTTTTCCGGGAACGTGACCTCAGGCGGCGCTTTCTCCCGGCCGCCGCGCCTTGACGACCCGGATGACGAGCGCGCCGTCGCCGCCGTCTCCCGAGATCGTGATGCGCCCGGGGAGCGCGGAGCCTGCGGCGCCCCCGTAGTCCTCGAACACGGCCGTGAAGAGCGGGCGCCCCCCGGGTCCGAGGAAGTCCTCGCGCGTCGGCCGGAGCGCCGCATCGACCGTCGTCGTGACGGTGAGGTCCGCGGCGAGCGCACAGTTCACCGCCGCCGGGCCGGCCGCGCGGCAGCGCCGGCGATCCATCTTCGGACGGAAGAGCAGCGCGAGCGCGACG
This sequence comes from Deltaproteobacteria bacterium, assembly GCA_020852955.1. GTDB lineage: Bacteria > Desulfobacterota > Binatia > UTPRO1 > UTPRO1 > UTPRO1. The sequence continues at coordinate 50,689 of JADYZW010000014.1, forward strand.
ATCATGCGCTCGTCCTCGGGCGTCGTGCCGGCGGCGAGCGCCGCGACGTCGATCGCGCCGCGGCGGGTCTCGCCCCGCATCGGCAGCCTGAGCGTGAACGCGTCGGCGTCGGTCGCGAGGTCGAGCACGGTCGGCCCGAAGGGCGAGAGGACCTGCAAGCGGAGGTGGTCGGCGTCGTCGATCGCGAGGTAGGCCGGCGCGGCGAGCCGCGCGGCGGGCGGCCCGGCGGTGGCGCGGACCGAGAGCGTCAGCCGCAGCCCCGCAAGCGCGCGCTCCCGGGCGGCGCCGGCGGCGATGATCGCGGTGGCGTCGTGTGTCGCGACGCGCGCGGGCCGGGTCAGGAGGCGCGCGCACCCCGATGCGGCCACCAGGGCGGCGATACCCGCCGCCGCGTAGGCGAGCGCGCGCCGGCGCGGCGCCCCGCCGGTCACTCGGGCGCCGTGCTCGTGCCCGGCGCGAACGCGAGCGTGAGCGCCGCGGTCGCGCACGTGCGGGCGCCGACGCTGGCGCGCCCCTTGATGCGCGCCATGCCGGCGTAGCGGCGGACGACGGTGATCGCGATCTCGAGCGCGTCGCCGACGCCCGCGGTGCCGGCGATCGCGCAGTGGTCGATCGCGGCGAGCACGGCGCCGCGGTCGCGGAGCTCCGGCTCCTGGCGGCCGAGGACGATTCCCGCGCCCTGCGCCATTGCCTCCACGAGGAGCATGGGCGAGAGCGCGCCTGCGGAACCGATCAGCGGATCCGCGGCCGTGACGTGCTTCACGAAGCGTCCCGACGGACCGTCGATCGCGACGATCCGGTCGAGCAGGAGGAAGGGCGGGGTGTGCGGGAGGAAGGCGGCGGCCGGGTCGCCGGCGTCCGCGAGGCGGATGGTCGACATGGATCAGGAGCCTTTCGTCGCCGGGAGCGCGAAGCGCGCCGGGTCGAGCGCGGGATCGAGCACGACATGCTCGAGGCGGAGGATGGTGCGGTCGCCGCCGCGCTCGCGCAGGGCGATCGTCTCCGGCAGCGGGCCGTCGGAAGGGAAGCGGAGCATGATCTCGCCGAACGGGCTCGCAGTGTCGGCCGCCGGTGTCAACACGACCGTGTCGGCATCGCGCCAGGTCTCGGTGAACCCGCGCGGCGCGCGCGCCCCGAGGAGCAGATCCGTCAGGGTGCGCGCGAACGCGGCGAGACCGGCGAGCTCGCCCGGCAGCGGCAGGGCCTTCCCCTCGGCGTCGACGACCGCGAGGGCGGTTCCCGCGGCGAGGAGGGTCATCGGCTCGGGCTCGGTCACGTCGAGACGGAAGGACGCCGGTGCGGCGAGCGCGAGCGACCCGCGCGCGCGCAGCACCTCGTCGACGAGCGATACCGTCCGCTCCTGCGCGAAATCGGCGGTCGCGCGCTCGACGGTCGGAAAGCGCGCGGCGCGCGTCGCGAGGCTCGGAGCGTCCGCTGGCGCCGCCGCCCGGGGCGCGCTCGGGGCGGCCGTTGCGATCGCGATCGCGAGAAGCGCGACGGCGCGACGCGCGCGTGGAGCGCCCCGCGTCATGCGCGGCGGAAGAGCAGCGTGAGGGCGCCGCCGCCGCGCGGCGTGGCGGAGACGAGGGCGGCCGCGAAGCCGCCGTGCGGCGCCGGCGCGCGGCGATCGGCGAAGCGGAGCGCGCCGCCGGGATCGGGCGCATCGAGCGCGCCGAGGCGCGGCACCTCGCCCGTCGCCACCGCCAGGACCGCCGCGACCGCGGCGAGGGCCCCGGACGAGCCCCACTCGCCGACGGCCCCCTTCACCGAGGTGACGAGCGCGCGCGGCGCCTCGGGACCGAGGATCGCCGCGAGCCGCGCCGCCTCGGTTGCGTCGAGGCGCGCCGTCGAAGCGGCGCACGAGACGGCGAGGAGCGTGCCGGCGGCGCGCGGCGGCGGGAAGCCGAGCGCCGCGAGTCCGTGGCGTGTCGCGGCGGCATCCCCGACGGCGGACGCGGTCGGCCAGTCGTGCGGGCTCGCCGGGAGGCTTTCGGCGACGTGCCCCGCGAACTCGGCGAGGACGCGCGCGCCGCGCGCCGCCGCGTGACGCGCGGTCTCGAGGACGAGGATCGCCGCGCCCTCGCCCGGCACGAAGCCGTTCCGCCGCTGATCGAACGGGCTGCTCCATGCCTCGCCGCCGTCGTCGGGCGAAAGCAGCCCCGCGTCGCGGTAGATCTCGCGCAGGATCGGCGCCAGCTCGTCGCCGCCCCCGGCGAGCAGGACGTCGGCCTGCCCGGTCGCGATCGTGTCGTAGGCCTGCGCGAGGGCGGCTTCGCCGGAGGCTTCCCCGCGTACGACGGTCAGGTTCGGACCGCGCAGGCCGAGGTCGATCGCCGCGTAGCCGGCGGGCGCGTTCAACACGAGGTTCGGGAAGGTGAGGGGGTTCGCGAGCGCCGGGCCTTTCGCGAAGAGGCCGCGCAGGAAGTCCTCCGACTCGCGGAGATTGCCGAACGCCGTCCCGATGACGATGCCCGCCTCCTCGGCGGCCCGGCCCTCGAGGACGAGGGCCGCGTCCGCGAGCGCCATGCGGCAGGCGGAGACGATCATCTGCGAGCAGTGGTCCATGCGCCGCAGCACCGCCGGCCGCACGTGGTCGCGCGCGTCCCAGTCGCGCGCGCGCGCCTCGAGGCGCGGCGCCGGGGTCGCGGCGTCGGCGCCGGCGACGGGCGCGATGCCGGTCTCGCCGGCGCAGAACCGCCGCCAGAACGCGGGCTGCGAGCCGAGCGGGCTCACCACGCCGACGCCGGTCGCGACGATCGCTTCAGGCACGGCCGAACACCACGGTCGTGTTGTTCCCGCCGAAGCCGTACGAGTTCGAGAGCGCGCAGCGCAACGCGGCCGGGCGGCTCGCGCGCGGGACGAAGTCGAGTCGGCAGGCGGGGTCGGGCTCCTCGAGGTTGACGGTCGGCGGGAGGAAGCCGTCGCGCAGCGCGAGGACGGTCGCGAGCCCCTCGATCGCGCCGGCGGCGCCGAGGGTGTGGCCGACTGCAGCCTTCGTCGAGCTGACCGCCAGCCGCGCCGCCGCTTCGCCGAAGACGCGCTCGATCGCCGCGGCTTCCACGACGTCGTTGAGCGGCGTGCCGGTGCCGTGGGCGTTGATGTAGTCGACGTCCGCCGGCGCGACGCCGGCGCGCGCGAGCGCCCGCGTCATTGCGAGCGCGGCGCCGGCGCCCTCGGGGTGCGGCGCCGTCAGGTGGTGCGCGTCGGCGCTCAGGCCGTAGCCGAGGATCGTCGCGTGCGCACGCGCGTTCCGGCGTGCGGCGTGCGCGGCGCTCTCGACCACGAGGATCGCCGCCCCTTCGCCGAGGCTCAGGCCCGCGCGCCGCCGGTCGAAGGGGCGGCAGGGCTCGAGCGACAGCGCTTTCAGCGCGTTGAAGCCGGCGAAGATCGTCCGGCACATCGACTCGGTTCCACCCGCGAGCACGGCGTCGACGCGCCCGAGCCGGATCCAGTCGCAGGCGATGCCGAGCGCCGTGCCGCTCGACGAGCACGCGGTGCTGAGCACGAGGCGCGGACCGCCGAGGCCGAACAGGTGCGCGATCAGGTCGGCGCTCGTCGCCATCGGCGTTCCGACGAGGCGGCTCCGGCGGTAGCGCGTCGCGGTTCCCGTGATCCGCGCCAGGAGCGAGGTCTCCGCGGCCATCATGCCGGCGGTCGTCGCGCCGAGCACGACGCCGACCCGCGCCGGCGCGGCGGCCACGTCGAGCCCGCTGTCGCGGAGCGCTTCGGCGGCCGCGGCGAGCGCCAAGCGGTCCGATCGCGAGGCGCGGCGGCGGAGCGCGGGCGGCAGCCGGTCGGATGGCGGCAGCTCCTTCACCTCGGCGGCGATCCGGCTCCGGTAGCCGGAGGCGTCGAAGCCCGTGACCGGTCCGATGGCGCAGGCGCCGGCGCGGAGCGCGGCGGCGAAAGCGTCGACCGATGAGGCGAGCGCGTTCACCGTACCGAGGCCGGTGACGACCACGTCGGCGTCGCCCGCCCCGGGCTCACCCCGCACGGGCCTGCTCGGCGCCGATATAGTCGGCCAGGGCGGAGATCGACGCGAAGACGTTCTTCCCGACGTCCTCGTCGGGGATCGCGATGCCGAAGCGCTCCTCGATGAGGACGACCAGCTCGAGCGCGTCGATCGAGTCGAGCCCGAGTCCTTCGACGAAGATCGGCTGGTCGTCGGCGATGTCCGCCGGGTCGGTGTCGTGCAGGCGAAGGCCCGAGACCAGGAGCTCCTTCAGGTTCCGCTTCAGCGTCTCGCGGTCCATCGTCATGCGGTCACCAATCCTCCGTCGACGGCGAGCGTCGCTCCGGTGATGTATGCGGCGTGCGGCAGCGCGAGGAAGAGCGCCGCGTGCGCCACCTCCTCCGGACGTCCGAGGCGGCCCGCGGGGATGCGCGCCGCCATCGCGTCGCGTGCGTCCTTCGCCATGCTCGCCGTCATCGCCGTGTCGACGACGCCCGGGCAGAGCGCGTTCACCGTGATGCCGAAGCCGGCGACCTCGGCCGCGAGCGAACGGGTGAGGGCGACGAGGCCGCCCTTCGACGCGGCGTAGTTGGCGGCCCCCGCTTTCCCAAGGAGTCCGGCCGGCGACACGACGTTCACGACGCGTCCGAAGCCGCGCGCGATCATGCCGCGGAGCGCGGGGCGGAGGCAGAGGAACGCGCCCGTGAGGTTCGTCGCCAGCACGCCGTTCCACGCGTCGTCGGAGAGCATCATCAGGTGCCCGTCGTGCGTGATCGCGGCGTTGTTGACGAGGATGTCGAAGGCGCGGTCGCCGGTGCGGCCGCGGAACAGGTCGGCGACGGCTCCGGGGCTCGCGACGTCGCACCGCACCACCTCGTGGCGTCCGCCGGCGCGCGTCAGGTCGTCCCGGGCGCGCTCGGCGTCGGCGTCGGCGTGGGCCCACGTGACGGTCACGTCGGCGCCGGCCATGGCGAGGGCGACCGCGACGGCCCGCCCGATCCCGCGGGTGCCGCCGGTCACGAGCGCCCGCCGTCCCACGAGGGCCGTCGGCGACACGAACGATTCGCTCGGAGCGATCGGCGCGACGCGAGGAGATCGAGCACCCACGCGGTCGGACTCAACAATGGGGGAGGGGCGGTGTCAAATCAGCCCGCGCACCTCACGCGTCGGCGAGCAGTCGCCCGATCAGCACCTTGCCGAGCGGCGAGCGCGGCAGGGCGTCACGGAAGGTGAGAACGCGAGGCACCTTGTGCGCGGCGAGTCGCTCGCGGCAGTGCGCGCGAAGCTGGTCGGGGGTCGCCGCCGCCGCGAGCACGACGGCGGCCGCGACGATCTGCTCGCCGTGTGCGGCGGCGAGGCCGAACGCCGCGGCGTCGGCGACCGCGGGATGGGCGCGCAACGCCGCCTCGACCTCGGCGGGATCGACCTTGTTTCCCGCCGCGTTGATGAAGAGGCTCGTGCGCCCGGTGACGACGAGCCGCCCGGCGCCGTCGAGGCGTCCGAGATCGCGGGTGCGGAGCGGCGTCTCCGGGCCGTCCGCCGCCGCCGGGCTCCGGATGACGATCTCGCCGGTCGCGCCGCTCGCGAGCGGGCGGCCCCGCTCGTCCTCGATGGTCACGACGACGTTTCCGAGCGGTCGGCCGACGGTCGTCGGATCGATCTCCGCGTCGTCGGCGAGGTCGCAGGTCACGCTGCCGGCCTCGGTCAGGCCGTAGAGCTGCCGGATGCCGACGCCGAAGCGCTCGCGGAACGCGGTGAAGACCTCGCGCGGCAGGGGCGCGCCGGCGCTCAAGCACAGGCGGAGCGCGCTGAGGTCGACACGGCGGCGCCGGTCGGTCGCCGCCAACATGCGCAGCATGAAGGGGACGGCCGGGAAGACGGTGACGCGCTCGCGCGCCAGGACCTCGAGGACCTGGCGACGCAGGAAGCGGGGCCGCAGCACGAGGCTCGCGCCGGCGCGGAGCGCCGCGAGGAGCGCGTTTCCGAGGCCGTGCGCGTGCGACAGCGGGACGACGCCGAGCACGACGTCGTCGACGCCGAGCCCGGTCGACGTGTGGAAGTTCGCGGCCTCCCACCAGAGGTTGGCGTGCGTGCGCTCGACCCGGTGCGGCCGAGCGACCGTACCCGACGTCGCGGCGACGAGCGCGGGATCGGCCGGCCGGGGCGGCGTGGCCGCCCGCGGCCGCCGCCGTGCCGCCGCGTCCGCGGCCGTGACCCGCATGCCCCGGGCGTCGATCGCGAGCCGGATCGGCGCCGCGGCGCGCTCGTCGTCCGGATGGGCGACGAGGGCGTCGATCCGTCCGTCGGCGAAGAGCCGACGGAGCTCGTCTGGGCGCGCGGTCGGCGGCACCGGAAACGCCGCCGCGCCGGCGGCGAGCACGCCGAGGAAGCCCTCGACGAAGGCGACCGAGCTCGGGAGCGCGAGGGCGACGCGGTCGCCCGCGCCGAGACCCGCCGCGCGCAGGATGTCGGCCGCGGCGGCCACCCGTTCCGCGAGCGCCGCGTAGTCGAGCGCCTCGCGCTCGTCGGCGACGGCGCGACGCGCAGCGCCTCGGGCGACCGCGGCGTCGAGCAGCGAGGGTACGGTCTCGGAGAGAGCGGTCGGTCGCGAGTTCGTCATCGACGCCGAGGCCGCCTGGTAGCACACCGCTTCGAGTTTGCCGAATCGCCGCCAGGGCGTGTGCGCATGCACTTCGGAGATTCCCGCCGCCGCCGCCGGCGTGCTAGCGTTCGCCGCGTCCACGAGGGAGGATCGTTCGCATGCGGGACCGCGCCTTCGTGTCGGAGATCGCCGCCGACACCTATCGCATCACGACGTACCACGAGCCGTGGCGCAGTACGGTGAATCAATACCTGATCCTCGGCGAGGAGCCGCTGCTGATCTCGACCGGCCTGCGCGAGCGCTTCGAGGACACCTGGGCGGGGCTCGCCCAGCTGCTCGATCCGACGACGCTGCGCTACGTCGTCGTCCCCCACTACGAGGCGGACGAGTGCGGCGCCTTGAACGAGCTCTTGCTGCGTGCGCCGAACGCGACGCCGCTCGCATCCATGCGGACGGTCGTGACGTCGCTGGCGGACGCGGCGGTACGCTCGCCGCGCGGCCTCGGCGACGGCGAGGTGGTCGACGTCGGCGCGCATGGCCTCCGCATGCTGGAGGCGCCCTACGTGCACGCGTGGGACGGCATCGTGATCGTCGACGAGCGCACGCAGGTGGCGTTCACGGCGGACCTCTTCATCCAGCCCGGGCGCGGCGAGGCGCTCGTCCGCGACGACCGCTCGGCGCTGTCGGTGCAGCTCTACAAGACGTTCTACGGCGCGCCGCCGGATGCCTATCTGCACCGCGCGCTCGACCGCATCGAGGTCGCGCACCCGACGATGCTGGCTCCCGGACACGGCGCGGCGCTCGCCGGGAACCTGGCGCCCTACTATCGCGCCTACCGCGCGCTCGCCGGCGAGCAGCGCGCCGCGCGGGAGGCGACGACGCCGTCGTCGTCGCTGCGCAAGTCGGCGGGCTCCTGACGCCGCGACGACCGCGTCGCCTTCCCGTGGCGCGGCTCGTCGGCTAGATACGCGCGCCATGGCCGTGCAGCCGACGTCGTCGCGCCTGCGGTGGATCGCGCCGGCCTCGGTCGTGCTGCTGGCGGTCGCGTTCTCGGTGCACCGGCTCGAAGACTTCGACACGTGGTACCACCTCGCCGCGGGGCGGCTCATGCTCGCGACCGGAACGTGGCCGGCGACGAACACGTTCTCGCTGACGGCGCCCGCGTACCCCTGGATCGACCTGCACTGGATCTTCCAGCTGCTCCTCTACGGGGCATGGACGATCGGCGGCGTCGACGGCGCGATCGTGCTCGCGGCGACGTTGATGGGCGTCACGACGTTCGTGCTGTACGGCGCCGCGCGGCGCTTCGCGCCGCCGGCGTTCGCGGCGTTCCTCCTGGCGCTCGCGCTCGTGATTTCGTCGCCGCGCTTCGTGCCGCGGCCGGAGCTGTTGTCCTTCCTGTACTTCGCCCTCTACCTCCGGCTGCTCGAGGGCCGACTCCGCAACGGGCGCGCCGTCTTCCTCCTCGTGCCGCTCCAGATCCTGTGGGTGAACACGCAGGGCATCTTCGCGGTCGGGATCGCGCTGATCGGGTGCTACTGGCTCGGCGCGACGCTCGCGTTCCTGCCGCTCCCCCGCGGCTGGCGCGAGGAGAGCGCGCTCGACCCGGCGGCCTGGCGGCGGCTGACCGCGGTTCTCGGGCTGGCGACGCTCGCGTGCCTCCTGAATCCCTGGGGGGTCGAGGGCGCGCTCTTTCCGCTCCAGCTCCTCCCGCGCGTGACGGGCAGCTCGCTCTTCTCGTCGCGCATCGGCGAGTTCCGACCGCCGCTGGCGTCGGGGTACGCGCCGCTGCTCGTGGACACATGGGTCGCGCTGCTCGCGCTCGCGGCCGCGTCCTTCGTCGTGAACCTGCGCCGCTGGCATCTCGGCCGCGTCTTCGCGACGCTCGCCTTCGGGTACCTGTCGACGCAGTCGCTGCGCAACATGGCGTTCTTCGGCTGGATCGCGGCGCCGGTGATCGCGGCGAACGTCGGCCCGTGGCTCGCGCGCCGAACCGTCCCGTCCGCGGCGCGCTCGGCCCTCGCGGCGGTCGGGATCGGCGGCATCCTGCTGCTGATCGGGGCGGTCGTGACCAACCAGTACTCCCGCGTCATGCGCATCGAGCGCGAGTTCGGGTTCGGGGTGTCACGCGCGCGCTTCCCGAGCGACGCCGTCGCCTTCGTCGAGCGGACGGACGTCACCGGCCGCGCGTTCAATTGCCTGGCGATGGGCGGGTATCTCGCGTGGAGCCGGCCGAACGATCGGGTCTTCGTGGACGGTCGGCTCGAAGCCTTTCCGGAGTCCGTCTTCCGGCGCTACTTCGCGGTCATGGAGCGGCCGGACATGTGGCCGCAGGACGTCGCGCCGTACGAGCCCGACTACGCGTTCGTCTACCACGGCTGGTCCAACCGGCTCCCCCTGGTGAGCTATCTGGCGAGGGGACACGGGTGGACGATGGTGTACTACGACGAGATCGCGTCGGTATTCGTGCCGAGCGACGACGCGCATCGCGAGACGCGCGAGCGCGCGCTGTCCGCGTTCGGCGAGATCCGCCGCGCGCGGCTGGCCGCGCCCGATCCCGAGCCGCCGAGCGCCTGGCGCCGCGCGCTCTCCGTGCCGGTCGCCGAGGCCTGGCGACAGCGCGCGTCCGGCAACATGCTGCGCAGCGTCGGGCTTCCCGACGAGGCCGCGCGCGCCTTCCGTCGCGCCCTCGCCCTCGACCCCGACGACACGGACGCGCGCACCAACCTCGGCTTCGTCTATTGGTCCCTGAACCAGCGCGACGCCGCCGTCGAGGCATGGCGCGAGGTGCTGCGCCGCGACCCCGCCAACGAGCGCGTGGCGCAGACCCTCGCGCGCGTGGCCGGCGCCGCCGCGCGCTGACCGCCGACCGACGCGGGAGGCGGTGGGGCCCCGCGGCCGCCGCCTCCCGCGCCCTCAGCGTTGCGGGGAGAGCGTCAGGAACACGGTGCTCTCGCCTCGCCGCACGAGCAGCAGGACCGGCGGGGAGGCCTTGGAAAGCGCGGCGGCGGCGGTGCGCGCCGAGTCGACGTCGCGCCGGTCGACCTGCAGGATCAGATCGCCCGGACGTATGCCGGCCTCTTCGGCGGCGCTGCCGTTCGCGACGCCGGTGACGAGGGCGCCGACGGCGTCGCGACCGTAGCCGAGCTGGCGGCGCGTCTGGTCGGTCAGGGTGTCGAGCTGGAGCCCGAGGCTTCCCGCCGACGCATTGCCGCCGTCCTCGTCCTCGCCGGGTGCGGACTCGCCGCCGCGGGCGATGTCCTCGGGCTGTTTCCCGACCTTGACGTCGAGGCTGCGCTCCCTGCCGTCGCGGACGACCTGGAGCCGCGTCGTGCTGCCGGGAGACATGGTGGCGATCGTGCGGGAGAGCTGGCCGGGCTCGGAGATCGGTTTGCCGTCCATGCCGATCACCACGTCGCCGCGCTTCAATCCCGAGACGTCGGCCGGGCTCTTCGCGATGACGTCGGCGATGAGCGCGCCTTCGGTGTCGCCGAGGCCGAGCGCTTGCCGCAGGTCGGGGCCGAGCGGCTGGATGCTGACGCCGAGCCAGCCGCGCGTCACCTTGCCGCTCGCGCGTAGCTGATCGACGACCGCGCGCGCCAGGTTGATCGGGGTCGCGAAGCCGATGCCGATGTTGCCTCCGCTCTGGCTGAAGATCGCCGTGTTGATGCCGATGACGCGGCCGCGCTGGTCGAAGAGCGGCCCGCCGGAATTGCCCGGGTTGATGGAGGCGTCGGTCTGGATGAAGTCGTCGTAGGGGCCGGCGCCGATCACGCGGTCGCGGGCCGACACGATGCCGGCCGTGAGCGTGTGCGAGAGGCCGAACGGGTTGCCGGCGGCGAGCACCCAGTCGCCGACCTGCAGCTTGTCGGAATCGCCGAGCGGGACGGTCGGGATCTTGGCATCGGGTTTGATCTTCAAGAGCGCGACGTCGGTCTTGGCGTCCTCGCCGACGAGCTTCGCCTTGTAGGACTTGCCGGTGGAGAACTGCACGTCGATGTCGTCGGCGCCTTCGACGACGTGCCGATTCGTCACGATGTAGCCGGCCTCGTCGATCACGAAGCCCGAGCCGAGGCTGCGCTGCTTCGACGGGCCCCGCCGGCCTCCGCCGAAGCGGTCCCAGAAGTCCTCGCCGAAGAACTGCTCGAACGGATCCTGGCCGCGCGGGAACTGGCGGCGCTGCGTGCGGGCCGGGACGTTCTTGGTGGTGTTGATGTTGACGACCGCGGGCATCACCTCCTGCGCGAGCGCGGCGAACGACGGGATGGCGGCGTCCATCTGCGACTCGATCCTCGCCGGCGTGAGCGCGGCGAAGACGAGCGCCCCGATGGCGCCGCCGCTCAGGCTGATCAGCGCGAGGTGCCAGGGCCGCATGCGGACTTCGGTCTTCATGATCCGTTCCTCCTTGAATCGACGGCGTCGCCGTCGCGAGCGATGCGCTCCGTGCCGCGTATTGTGGCCGAGGTCGGTGAGAACGCAATCCGGCTTGACACGCTTGCTTTTCGACATCCGAGAGGGGACTCTGCGCGCGGATGGCGGCGGCGGACGGGAAGGGCGGCGGGCTGCGGCGCCTGCTGCAGGTCGGCGTGACGGTGGCGGCGGTCGTGCTGATCGCCCGGGTCGTCGACCCGCGGGCCACGATGCGGATCCTCGGGGAGGCGCGCGTCGGGTGGGTCGTCCTGGCCGTCTGGTTGTACGTGGTCGGGCAGATCATGAGCGCGTTCCGCTGGTGGCTGATCGGGCGTTCGGTGGGTCTCGGCGGCCGCATCACCGATTACGTGCGCTACTATTTCATCGGCATGTTCTTCATGTCGTTCGGCCCGAGCACGCTCGGCGGCGATTTCGTCCGCGGCCTCTATCTCGCCGAGGGCGGGCAGCGGCGCGGGCGCGCGTTCAATTCGGTGGTGTTCGACCGCCTGAACGGGCTCGTGGTCCTGGTCGCGATCGGCGCGGCGGCCTTCCTGATCTTTCCCGGGTACCGCGGTCTCGCGCCGGAGTTCACGCTCATGTTCTGGGTCACGGTCGCGTTCGGCGGCGCCCTGCTCTTCGGGTGGTTGCTCGCGCCGTGGCTCGTGCGAATGCTGTTGCCGCCGGATCATCGCCTCCGCCACTTCGTCGAGGTCGATCTCGGACCCTTCTGGACCGACCGACGCATGCTGCTCGCGGCGTCCACCGTGTCGTTCTGCTTCCACCTGGTGCAGATCGCGGCCCAGTGGGTGGTGAGCCGCGCGATCGGCGTCGAGGTTCCGCTCTCGTACATCGCCGTCTTCCACCCGCTCGTGAGCGCGGTGGCGTCGATCCCCGTCACGTTCTCCGGGATCGGGCTCCGCGAGGGGGGATACCTCTACTTCCTCACGAAGCTCGGCGTCGATCAGGCGAGCGCCGTCGCCTACGGGGTGCTCTGGCTCTTCGTGATCATCACGAACAGCCTGCTCGGCGGCCTGGTGTTCCTCGCGAGCGGCGCGCGGCTGCCGGCGCTGCGCGCCGACGGCTGACGGCCGGGCGGCATCCGGGACCGCCGCCTCAGGTCCGGTCGCCGCTCGCCGCGTGCAGGCGCAGCATCTCCACGATCACCTCCGCCGTCCGGACCATGTCGCTCACGCGCAGCCACTCCTTCACGGTATGGATGTCGCGCATGCCGGTGCCGAGGTTGGCGACCTGGAACCCGCGTCGGTTGAGCACGTTCGCATCGCATCCGCCGCCCATGGGGGCGCTTTCGACGTGGTGGCCGAGCGTCGCCGCGGCGCGGAGCACGAGTTGCACGATCGGGGCCGCGTCGGGCACGGCCATCGCGTCGTAGCTGCGCTCGATCGTGCTCTCGACGCGGGCGCGGGCCGCACGCCCGTCGACCGTGATCACGTGGCGCGCCGCCGCCGTTTCGAGCGCCGACCGCATGGCCGCGCACTGGGCGGAGAGCTTCGCCTCGTCGTGGCTCCGCGCCTCCCCCTCGAGTCGGACGAGCTTCGGCACGACGTTGACGGCACTGCCGCCGCCGACGAGCCCGATGTTGGCCGTCGTCTCCTCGTCGATGCGGCCGAGCCGCATGGCCGCGACACCCTCCGCCGCGACCTGGATCGCGTTGATGCCCTTCTCCGGCGCCATGCCGGCATGCGCTTCGAGGCCGTGCACCTCGAACACGAGACGATTCGATGCGGGCGCACGGGTGAAGAGGTACCCCGGGGCGTCGCTGTCGAGCACGAGCCCGGCGCGGGCGGTGAGGGCGCTCACGTCGAGGTGCTTGGCGCCGAGGAGGCCGACTTCCTCGCAGATCGTGAACGCGACCTCGACGTCGCCATGGGGGATGCGGTCGTCGCGGAGCGCGCGCAGCACCTCGCACACGATCGCGCACCCGGACTTGTCGTCGCCGCCGAGCACGGTCGTGCCGTCGCTCCGGATCGTGTCGCCGTCGAGGACCGGCTTCACGCCCTCGCCGGGGACGACCGTGTCCATGTGCGCGGAGAGGAGGAGCGGGGCGACGGCGGCCGGGCCGCGCAGGCGGGCGAGCACGTTTCCGGTCGAGCCGCCGACCCTGGCGCCGGCATCGTCGAACCAGACCTCGGCCCCGAGCGTCCGCAGCTCCGCGGCGAGGCGCTCCGCGATCGCCTTCTCCTGCCGCGAGTGGCTGTCGATGCGCACGAGTTCGAGGAACAGGGCGGTGAGGCGGTCGCGCGAGATGGCCACGGGGCCGTTCTATGCGGGTCCCTCCACACGCAGCAATGCCGGCAGTTCGTGGCGAACTGCCGGCATCGTGTGGGGGTGGTGGAGCGGGGGGTGTGAAGCAGCTCAGTCGCTGATGACGAGGTTCGGCTCGCCGGGGAGCGGGTCGCTCACCCAGTCGTATTCGTGGGAGGCCTGCGGGTGGAGGCCGTGGATGCGGAAGGAGCTGGCGATGTCGCCGCTGTTCCCGGCCGAGATCGTGATCTCGACGTCCTCCTCCAGGACCATGCCGTCGAGGCTGTTGATGTCGTTGCTGTAGGTCGAGTTGCTCGCGAAGTACGCCTCTTCGCCCGTCGCCACGTGGCGGACCTGGGACTCGACGATCGAGTCGAAGCCGCGCGCCCGGTAGGACGCGTACTGCGGGATGGCGATGCTGGCGAGGATGCCGACGATGGAGACGACGACCAGCAGCTCCAGGAGTGTGAATCCGCCCTCGTGACGCGTTGCCATGGCCGGCAGCGAAGCAAGCCGGGTGCCAGCGCCTCTCCGCGGGTCGCCCCGGTCGGCCCGCCCGTCGCGGCGGGGAAATTCTCCAGGTATCCCCGGGAGGAGGCCCGCATCTGACGGCGGCGCGGATGACGCTCGCTGCCAAGAATTGTCATCGCTCGGCGGCGGCCTTCGGCCGGCGGCGAGCCGGTGACGTTCCGCGCTCCCGTCCCACGCGCCGAGCACCGGCGTTCGTCGGGGGCGCCGGACATGACGAACGCTACGTCGAGTGCGATCAGCGCTTCAGCCGGGCGATCAGCAGCTCGCGCTCGAGCTTGATGGGCTCCGGGAGGGTGCGCTCGAGCTTGGTGAAGAGCTCGCCCTGGGATTCGACCTCGAGGCCCCACTCGGCGAGGTCGATCGAGGTCGCCTGCTTCACCTGGTCGGGGCCGAGCCCCAGGCCCTCGACGTCGAGGTCGCCCGGGCGCGGCACCATGCCGAGCAGGGTCTCGGAGGCGCCGACGGTACCCTCGGCGCGTGCGAGGATCCATGCGAGGACGCGCATGTTCTCGCCGAAGCCGGGCCAGAGGAACTTGCCGTCGGGACCCTTGCGGAACCAGTTCACCAGGAAGATCGGGGGCGGGTCGGCGAGGCGCTCCTGGATCTTCAACCAGTGCGCGAAATAGTCGCCCATGTCGTAGCCGCAGAAGGGCAGCATCGCCATGGGGTCGCGACGAACGACGCCCGCCTGGCCGACCGCCGCGGCCGTCGTCTCGGAGCCCATCGTCGCCCCGAGATACACGCCGTGCGCCCAGTTGAAGCTCTGCATGACGAGCGGGACCGTGGTCGCCCGGCGCCCGCCGAAGATGATCGCCGAGACGGGCACGCCCTCGGCGTCGTCGGCCTTCGCGTCCAGGATCGGGTTGTTCCGCATGGGTGCGGTGAAGCGCGAGTTCGGGTGCGCGGCCGGCGTCTTCGACGCCGGCGTCCACGGGTTGCCGCGCCAGTCGGTGAGCTCGGCCGGCGGCGGCCCGTCGATGCCTTCCCACCAGACGTCGCCGTCCTGGGTCATGGCGACGTTGGTGAAGATCGCGTCGCGCTCGACGGAGGCCATCGCGTTCGGGTTCGTCTTCCGGTTGGTGCCCGGGGCGACGCCGAAGTAGCCGTTCTCCGGGTTCACCGCCCAGAGGCGGCCGTCCTTGCCGATCCTGAGCCACGAGATGTCGTCCCCGATGGTCGTGATCTTCCAGCCCTTGAACTTCGCCGGCGGGACCATCATCGCGAAATTGGTCTTGCCGCAGGCGCTCGGGAACGCCGCGACGACGTAGTGCTTCTTCCCCCGCGGATCCTCCGCTCCGAGGATCAGCATGTGCTCGGCGAGCCAGCCCTCTTCCTTTCCGAGGAACGACGCGATGCGGAGCGCCAGGCACTTCTTGCCGAGAAGCGCGTTGCCGCCGTACCCGCTGCCGATCGACCAGATCGTGTTGTCCTCGGGGAAGTGGCAGATGAAGCGCTTTTCGGGATCGAGGTCGAGCGTGCAGTGGAGGCCGCGGTTGAAGTCGTCGCTCGTGTCGCCGAGGGTGTCGAGCGCGAGACGGCCCATGCGGGCCATGATGCGCATGTTGAGCACCACGTAGACGCTGTCGGTGATCTCGATGCCGACCTTCGAGAACGGCGATCCCGCCGGGCCCATGAGGTACGGGACGACGTACATCGTCCGGCCCTTCATCGAGCCGTCGAAGAGCTTCGCGAGCTTCGCGTAGGCCTCCTTCGGGTCCATCCAGTTGTTGTTGGGACCCGAGGCTTCCTTGGTGCGGGTGCAGACGAAGGTGAGGTGCTCCGTGCGCGCGACGTCGTTCGGATCGGAGCGGTGGAGGTAGCATCCGGGCCGCGTCTCGGGGTTGAGCGGGATCAGGATGCCCTTGTCGACCGCCTCCTTGGTGAGACGCTGCTTCTCGTCCTCGGAGCCGTCGCACCAGACGATCCGGTCGGGCTTGGCGAGCTTGGCCATTTCGCCGACCCAAGCGAGGAGCTTGGCGTTGGTCGTCGGAGCGGCGCTCTGTTGCGTGGCGGCGGCGCGATTGTCGGGCATGGGATCGTCGACCTTTCCTCGGAGATTCGTACGAAAAGGAGTGGCGTTCGGAAGGAGGCGGACCATATCACACCGGCCAGCGGTTCCAATCGCCGGGACGGCCGGGTTGGGGGTCGGCGCGCGCCCCTATATGGTTGCGTGCGATGCGGCTGCGCGTGCTCGTTGCCGGCGCCGGGGCGGTCGGCTCGGTCGTGGGAGGCCTCCTGGCGCGGGCCGGCCATCTGGTCGCGCTTCTCGGCCGGCGCCCCCATCTCGACGCGATCGCGGCCCGCGGGCTCGCGATCGAGGGCCTCTGGGGCGAGCACCGCGCGCGGAACCTGGTCGTCGCCGCCTCCGTAGAGGAACTCGCGGGCCCCTACGACGCGATCCTGCTCACGGTGAAGTCGTACGATACCGCGGACATGCTCGCGGCGGTCGCGCCCTTTCTCGCCGCCGACGGCTCGGCGATCGCGCTCCAGAACGGGCTCGGCAACGTCGAGCGGGTGGCGGCCGCCGTCGGCGCCGAGCGGGCGCTCGGCGGGCGGGTCATCTTCGGCGCCGTGGTGCCGGCGCCGGGGGTCGTCCGTGTGACCGTGTTCGCCGACCCGATCGCGCTCGGGTCGGCGGTTGGCGGGGTCGCGGCTTCCGAGGAGCGGGCGCGCGCCTGGACGGCGCGCTTCGCGTCGGCCGGCATCCCGACGGAGCACACCGATGCGCTCCAGGCGCATCTCTGGACGAAGGTCTTCTACAACGCGGCGCTCAATCCCCTCGGCGCGCTCCTCGGACGGCCCTACGGCGCGCTGGCGGCGGACGACGACGGGCGCGCGATCATGGATGCGGTCATCGACGAATGCTTCGCGGTGGCGCGGGCGCGCGGCGTGGCTCCGCTGGTTCCCGATGCCGACGCCTATCGCGCGATCTTCTACGGGCGACTCGTGCCGGCGACGGCGGATCATCGTTCGTCCATGCTGCAGGATCTCGAGCGCGGTCGGCGGACCGAGATCGAGGCGATCAACGGCTGCATCTGGCGCTACGGCTGCGAGGCGGGTATCCCGACGCCGGTGAACGCGACGATGACGCGCCTGGTGCGCTTCCGAGAACGGTCATGATCGAAATCGAACCGCAGGCGATGGACGCGATGCGGGCGCATGCGATCGAGGGCTTCCCCGAGGAGGTCTGCGGCGTCGTGTTCGCGAGCCCCCGCGGTCAGGTCGTGCGGCGGCTCCGGAACGTCCAGAACGAGCTGCACGCGAAGGATCCCGAGCAGTACCCGCGGACCGCGGCGACGGCCTATCACATGGACTCGCGCGAGCTCTTCGAGATCGAGAAGCAGGCACGCGAGCCGGGGTGGCGGGTGCTGGCCTTTTATCATTCGCACCCGCAACACGACGCGTACTTCTCGCCGACCGATCGCGCGCAGGCGTCCTACACGGACCCCGTCGACGGATCGCGCGGGCCGACGTACGCCGGCGCCGCCTGGGTCGTGGTTTCGGTCCACGATCGCGCCGTGCGCGACGTGCGGGCGTACGTGTGGGACGACGCGGTGCAGGATTTCTCCGAGGCGCCGTTCGGGCAGGCGCGCGATGCCTGAGCTCGATCGCGGCGGCTGGTCGCTGCGCTACGAGGTCGCGGGGGCCGGGGGCGCGCTCGTGGCGCTCACCCACGGCTTCGGAGCCACCGCGGAGACGTGGCGCGGGCAGGTGCCGGCGCTCGTCGACGCGGGCTTCCGGGTTCTGACGTGGGACCTGCGGGCGCATGGCCGGTCCGGGTCGCCCGCCGAGCCGATCACGATCGCGAGCCTCGGCGAGGACCTCGCGGCGCTCGTGCGCGCGGTCGGCGGGCCGGCCCACGCGCTCGGACACTCGGCCGGCGGCGTGATCACGATGCGCTTCGCGCTCGACCACCCGGAGTTGGTGCGGAGCCTCGTCCTCGTCGGCACCGCGAGCGAATGCAACGCGCAGGCGCACGCGTGGTACGAGTCCCTCGCGATCACGGCCGAAGCGGAGGGCGGCGCCGCGGTCCTGAAGAAGCTCGGTTCGCGCGACGCCGCCGACGCCGCCCCGGAACCTCGCGGCTTCGCGCGCATCGCGCGCGCGATGGGCGGCCTGCACCAGGCCCCCATTACGGCCGAGCTCGAGCGCCTCCGCTGCCCGACCTTCGTCGTCGTGGGCGAGAAGGACTTCCTCGGCGTCGGCGGCTCGGTGATCATCAGCCGGCGCATCCCCGGCGCGCGGCTCGAGGTCGTGTCCGGCGGCGTGCACGCGCTCTTCCACCGGGATCCGGCCGGGTTCAACGCCCGGGTGATCGACTTCCTGCGCGCGATCGGCTGAGTCAGCCCGCGAGGTCGAGCGCCGCGGGAACGGCGGCGCTCGCAATCAGGGTGTGACCCGTCGCCGCGACGACCGTGCCGGTGACGAGCGCTCCCGGCGCGGCGTCGCCGTTCATGACGGTGGTCGCGTATTGCGGCGTCTTGCCCGCGACGTGCCCCGCGGGCCGGCGCGCCGGCCCTTCGACCAGCACCTCGACCGCGCGGCCGATCCAGGCGCGATGGCATTCGACCGCGATCCCTTCCTGGAGCGCGATCACTTCGGAGAGCCGCCGGCTCTTCTCGGCCTCGGGCACGGAATCCTCCCAGGCTGCGGCGCGCGTGAGCGAGCGCGGCGAGTATTTGTAGAGGTAGGCCTGGTCGAAGCGCAGCTCCGCGAGGAGCCGACGGGTGGCGTCGTAGTCGGCGGCCGTTTCGCCGGGGAACCCGACGATCACGTCGGTCGAGAGCGCCACGTCGGGGACGGCGTCGCGCACGCGGGCGACGAGCTCGCGGAACGCGGCGGTCGTGTAGCCGCGCGCCATGCGATCGAGGACGGCGTCGGAGCCCGACTGCACCGGCAGGTGCAGCTGGGGCGCGACGGCAGGCACGTCGCGCATCACGGCGATCAACCCGGGCGTCACGTCGGCGGGGTGCGGCGACGTGAAGCGGATGCGCGCGAGCCCCGGGATCCCGGCGGCGCGGCGCAGCAGCTCGGCGAAGTCGCATGCGCCGTCGCGGTACGCGTTCACCGTCTGTCCGAGGAACACGACTTCCCGCGCGCCGTCGGCGACGACGTCGCGCACCTCGCGCAGGACGGCGTCGATCGGCAGGCTGCGCTCGCGCCCGCGTACGTACGGGACGACGCAGAACGTGCAGAACCTGTCGCAGCCGCGCATCACCGTGATCCAGGCGCGCACCGCGCCCGGCGCGCGCGCGCTCCGGAGATCGGCGTAGTCTTCGCTCGGGTCGAGGCGGACGTCGGTCGCCACGCGCGCGCGCCGCCCTCTGGGCGTCGCGTTCGGATCGTCGTCGGGCGCGTCGCGGAAATCCGTGATGGGATCCCGGCTGGCGCGGATCGCGTCGAGGAGCGCCGGCAGCCGACGATAGGCGTCCGGTCCGATGACGAGATCGACCATGGGCACGCGTTTGGTGACCGTGACGCGGTGGTGCTGCGCCATGCAGCCGGACATGCCGAGCACGAGCTCGGGCCGCGCCGCCTTCAAGCGCGCGAGATCGGTGAGGCGGCCGATCACGCGCTCCTCGGCGTGCTCGCGGACCGCGCAGGTATTCAGCAGGATGACGTCCGCCGCCGCCGGATCGGTCGTGCGCACATAGCCCGCGGTCCCGGCGTGGCCGAGGATCAGCTCGGTGTCGGCGAAGTTCATCTGACACCCGTAGGTTTCGAGGTAGATGGCGGGGGCCACGGCCGCGGGACTATAGCCACGGCCCATCAGGGCGGCAACGCGCGCGGCGTTGCGCCGGATGTGCTACAGCGGTCGCGTGCACCGGCATCCCGACGACGATCCGCGCCGCCAGTTCTCGGACATGGAGGCGACCCTGCTGCTCTGTCCGCGGTGCCAGGTCGCCGTGCCGGTGCGCAAGCGCCTGCTGCTCGTGCTCCCCGAGGGCGACAAGTTCGAGTACGTCTGCGCGCGCTGCGCGGCCACGTGCGGCACGAAGATCGAGCGGCCGCCGCCGCCGCGCTTCGGACGCTGACGTGCGGATCGTTTCGCGGGGGCGCGATCACCCGTTGCCGGCGCGCGCATCGTGGACGGCGGCGCCGGCGTCCGTCGCGCCTTGACACTCCGAAACGAAGGGCAGTACGGTCCGCGCCGGATCGTGTCGAGGCGTTCTTTCCCCGAGGTCGTGCGTGCGCGTACTCTTGGTTGACGATCACACCCTCTTCCGCCAGGGCCTGCGCACGCTGCTCGAGAAGCACGGCGGGTTCCAGGTGGTCGGCGAGGCCGAGGACGGCCGGCGCGGTGTGACCCTCGTGGAGGAGCTGCATCCCGATGTCGTCGTGATGGACATCGCGATGAAGGGCCTGAACGGGATCGAGGCGACGCGCCAGATCCGGAGCCGCTTTCCGAACACGCAAGTCGTCATGCTGTCGATGCACCTCCTCGAGT
Organism: Deltaproteobacteria bacterium; assembly: GCA_020852955.1. GTDB lineage: Bacteria > Desulfobacterota > Binatia > UTPRO1 > UTPRO1 > UTPRO1. The sequence continues at coordinate 70,894 of JADYZW010000014.1, forward strand.
CGTACGTGCGCCAGGCGCTCGAGGCGGGGGCCGCCGGCTACCTCCTGAAGAGCGCGGCCGGCAGCGAGCTCGTGGCGGCGCTCGAGAGCGTCCGCAACGGCGGGAGCTACTTCAGCGCGCCGGTGTCCCGGATGATCGTCGAGGGGTACCTCGAGACCAGTAAGGCCGCGACCGTCGAGAAGCTCGCGGTCCTGACGCCGCGCGAGCGCGAGGTGCTGCAGCTGATCGCCGAGGGGAACTCCTACAAGGAGATCGCGTCGGCGCTGAAGATCAGCCCGAAGACGGTAGGCCAGCACCGCGACCGCTTGATGCAGAAATTGCACTGCCGGCGCACAGCAGAGCTCGTGAAGTTTGCTTTGCGGGAAGGCGTAACGCCTGACTCAGAATAAGTAGTTGATTCATAACGTAAATCTCCGCTCTGGAAGGCTATGGGACGACCCCTTTGGAAACCGTCCCGCGACGCTAGGGAAAATTTCCTTGGGCCATAGGGAAATGGATGCATTTACATAGCGGTGGGCTCGCGAAATAACGGGTCCCGTCGTGGGGAGTTGGGTTCGGGCATTCCTCAATGCCTTTTCCAGAACACCAAGTGCTCATGGCTTATCCTCCTTCTCTCTAGGGGGCGGCGCTCACGGACACGGCACCCGGGAATGTCGCCCCCAGAGGGGTTCCCTCCGACGGAACTCCCGCTAGCGCTGCTCGATTTTTGATTCGGGGCGATCGCTCCGGTAATGCCGGTGGCGGCATGGCGCATCATCGGACGAACGATGCGCGGCGCGTGGGATGCGTCGTGATCACCGTGAGCGATACGCGGGGCTCGGACGACGACCGGAGCGGCGCGGTCATCGAGGCCGCGCTCACCGGCGCCGGTCACGCCGTGGTCGACGCGCAGATCGTGCCCGACGAGCGGGGCGCCATCCGCGCCGCGGTGCTCGCCGCCACCGACCGTTCCGACGTGCGAGCCGTCATCGTGACCGGCGGCACCGGCATCGCCCTCCGCGACGTCACCATCGAGAGCCTCGCCGACGCATGGGCGAAGGAGCTGCCGGGTTTCGGAGAGATCTTCCGGGCGTTGAGCTTCGAGGAGATCGGCGCCGCCGCGTTCCTGAGCCGCGCCGCGGCGGGCGTGATCGGCCACGCGTTCGTCGCGCTCCTGCCGGGATCGCCGGCGGCGTGCGAGCTCGCGCTGCGGCGGTTGCTCCTGCCCGAGCTCGGACACGTCGCCGGGCTGCTCTCCGGAAGCGCGCGGCCGTGACGATTCGGGTGCTCTTCTTCGCGTATCTCCGCGAGCGCTGCGGAGTGCGGGAGGTCGACGTCGAGCTGCCGGAGGGGGCGTCGGTCGGCGACCTCTGGCAGCGCCTCGCGGCGCGCTTCCCGGCGCTCCCGACGGAGCCTCCGAAGTTCGCGGTCAATCGGGTCTACGTTGACAAGGGGCACCCCCTCCACGACAATGACGAGCTCGCGCTGATCCCACCTGTAAGCGGCGGAAACCAATGATGAAATCGTCGTATCGCGTGACGTCGGACGGCATCGACACGGCGGCCATGCTGGCCGAGGTCGGCGACGCCGGGGCGGGCGGTACGACGCTCTTCGTGGGGACGACCCGCAACGAGAACGAGGGTCGGATCGTGGAGCGCCTCGAGTACGAGGCGTACGAGGCCATGGCGCTCGAAGAGATGCGCCGCATCGGCGACGAGATCGCGCGCCGTTGGCGGGTGATCGCGGTCTGCATGGTGCACAAGCTGGGGGTCGTGCCGATCGGCCAGGCGAGCGTCGCCGTCGCGGTTTCGGCGGCGCACCGCGAGGAAGCGTTCGCGGCGTGCCGGTACGGCATCGACACGCTGAAGACGACGGTGCCGATCTGGAAGAAGGAATTCTATCGGGGCGGCGAGCATTGGGTGGGTCCGTGCCACGCGCACGGCGTATCCGGACGAGGGTGAGATGAAGATTCGGAAGGCGGTGCATGCGGGATATTGCTGGGGCGTCGAACGAGCGCTCGACATCGTGACGGACACGGCGGCGACGCACCCGGGCGAGATCGTCCGGACCCTCGGTCCGATCATCCACAACTCCCACGTGGTGCAATCGCTCGAGGAGAAGGGCGTGCAGCACGTGAACGGACTCGGCGAGCTCGTCAGCGGCGACACGGTGATCATCCGCACGCACGGCGTCCCGCCCGAGACCTACGAGCAGGCCAGGGCGCAGGACCTGAACGTCGTCGACGCGACCTGCCCACTCGTGACGCTCGTGCAGAGCAAAGCGAAGCAGCTCGTCCAGGAGGGATACCACCTCGTCATCTTCGGGAATCCGAAGCACCCGGAGGTCATCGGGACGATCGGGCACGCCGGCGGCAAGGCGACCGTCATCGAGCGCCCGGAGGACGTCGCGAAGGCGTCGTTCTCGAAGAAGGTCGGCGTGGTTGTGCAGACCACCCAGGAGATCGAGTTGCTGGCGTCGTTTCTCGCCGAGCTCGCGCCGCGCTGCAAGGAGCTCAAGATCTTCAATACGATCTGCAACCCGACGATCGAGCGGCAGGAGGCCGCGCGAGCGCTCGCGCGAGACGTCGAGGTAGTGATCGTCGTCGGCGGCAAGAACAGCTCGAACACCCGTCATCTCGCGGAGGTGTGTCGCGAGGAAGGCGCGGTGGCGCATCACATCGAGGACGCCGAGGAGCTCGATCCGGCCTGGGTGAGGGGACGGAGCCAGGTCGGCGTCACCGCCGGCGCCTCGACGCCGGGCTGGCTCATGGATCAGGTCATCGAGCGCATCCAGGCGATCGGCGACGGCGCCTGACACGCGCTCCGGAGCCGAAACACGCCGGAATCGTCGGAAGTCGCGTTGACGATTTTTCGACCCGCGTGATAGCTTCGCCGACTACCACCATGTCTCGCTCCGTCCGCGTCGGCTTGATGATCGCGGGGCTCGCGCTCGCTGCCGGATGCGGACCTGTCCGGCGCTCGCTGCCCGGCTCCCCCGCCGGTTCCGGTTGGAATCCGCAGGACAACCTGCGGCCGGGGCAGGGGGCCGCGATCGACGCAAAGACCGCCGCCATGGGCGACTTCCTGGTGGGCGAAGTCGCGTTGAACGACGGCAACTACGACGTCGGTCTGCAGGCCTTTCGCGCCGCGGTCGCGCACGATCCCGAGAGCCCGCTGCTGCGGCAGCGGCTCGCGATGCTGCTCGTGCGCAAGGGCATGCTCGCCGAGGCGCTCGGGCACTGCGAGAAGGTCGTCCAGCTCGAGCCGGAGAACACCGAGGCGCGGCTGCTCTACGCGGGCATCCTGTCGTCTCTCGATCGCCAGGAGGAGGCGGTCGCGCAGTACCGGCACGTGATCGAGATCGAGCCGAAGAACCAGGAAGCGTACCTCTATCTCGGCGCCCTCTACGGCAAGGAGAGGAAGTACGAGCAGGCGGTCGCGACCCTCGCCAAGCTGATCGAGCTCAACCCGCGCTCGGTCCTCGGGTACTACTACCTCGGCAGGGTCTACACCTCGGCGGGCCAGCTCGACCGTGCCGAGCGCTACTTTCGCGAGGCGCTCGCTCGGAATCCCCAGTCCGAGCTCATCCTGATGGACCTCGCCACGCTCTACGAGCTCCGCAAGGACTATCCGCGCGCCATCGAGCTCTACCAACAGATCCTCGCGCAGAACCCAGGGAGCGCGCTCGTCCGCAAGCGCCTCGGCGGCCTCTACATCGGGCAGAAGAAGCTCGACGAGGCGCTCTTGCAGTATCACGCGCTCGAGAAGATCGAGAACGATCCCGAAGAGACGCGCATCAAGATCGCGCTCATCTATTTCGAGAAGGGCGAATACGACCGCGCCGCGACCGAGCTCAATCTGGTGCTCGCGGCCGAGCCGGAGAACCAGCGGGTTCGCTACTACCTCGGCTCCGTGTACGCGCAGACCCAGGAATGGGGAAAGGCCGTCGAGCAGCTGCAGCGCATCGAGCCCGACTCGGAGTACTACGTCGACGCGCGGATCCAGCTGGCCGCCGTGTACCAGCGGCAGGACAAGGCGCCGGCCGCGATCAAGGAGATCCAGCAGGCGCTCCAGGTCAAGGCGAAGAACGTCGAGCTGCTGGCCTATCTCGCCGCGTTGCACCGCGAGGAGAAGCAGTATCCGCAGGCGATCTCGGCGCTCGAGCAGGCGGTGAGCCTCGAGCCCGACAACGACCAGCACGTCTTCTCGCTCGGCGCCACCTACGACGAGGCGAAGAACAAGTCGAAGGCCATCGAGATGATGCAGCGCGCGATCGCGATCAACCCGCAGAATGCCGCCGCGTTGAACTACCTCGGCTACACCTACGCGGAGCTCGGAGAGCGGCTCGACGAGGCGGAGAAGCTCATCCGCCGCGCCCTCGCGATCGAGCCCGACGACGGCTTCTACATCGACTCCCTCGGCTGGGTGTACTACATGCGCGGCGACTATCCGCGCGCCGTCGAGCAGCTCGAGCGCGCCATCGAGCACGCCGGCGACGATCCGACCGTCACCGAGCACCTCGGCGACGCGTACGAGAAGACCGGGAAGTCGCGTGACGCGATCCGCGTGTACCAGGAGGCGCTCGGCAAGGCGAAGGAGCCGGAGCAGATCGATCGGTTGAGGGGCAAGCTGCGCGCCCTCGGTGCCGGGAACCGAGCGGGTGCGGCCGAGCTGTAGCGGTCGCGCGCCGGTCGCGGCGCTGGCGGTCGTCGCGCTGCTCGCGTCGGCGTGCCAGCCGGGAAGGCTGCGGCCACGGTTGCCGGAGGCGACGCCCTCGGCGGAACGGTGCCTCGCCGCGCTCGCGGCGCGGCGCGCCGCCGTCCAGTCGATCCGCGGCTTCGCGCAGATCGCGTACGAGGCGGGCGAGGACGGCGTCGGCGCCCGGCACGCGACCCTGGTGCGCGGTCCCGACCATTTCCGGCTCGAGGTGCTGACGCCGCTCGGCGCGTTGGCGGTGATCGCGAGCGACGGGCGCGAGCTCGTCGTGTACGCGCGCCGGGAAGCGAAGATCTATCGCGGCCCCGCGACCGCGGCGAGCGTCGGGGCGTACGCGGGGGTGCCGATCGGCGTCGCGGACGTGACGTCGGTGTTGCTCGGGATGCCGCCGGAGCGCCGGCCGATCGGGGCCGTGTCGGTGAGGCGCGACGAGGCGGTCGGGGCGTTCGAGGTCGCCATGCCCGTCGCGGAGGGGCGCGCGATCGTCTGGCTCGAACCCGGAACGCTCGCGCCCATCGCGAGCGAGACGCCGCTCGAGGGCGGCGTGAAGCTGCGGGTCGCGTTCGGCGGGTACCGGGCGATCGGATCCGTGCGGTTTCCGCACGCGATCGACCTGCAGGCCGAGCCCGGTGATCGTGTCGTGCGCGTGCGCTACGCTTCGCCGTCGATCAACACCGAGATCGGGGACAATCTGTTCAGCTTTCCGCCGCGCCCGGGCCTCGAGGAGCTGGAGATCGACCGGTATGCCGCAGGGGGGGGACGATGACGCGAGGACTCGTGTTGGCGGCGTGCGCCGTCGTGGCGCTGGTCGGGACGGCCGGATGCCGTAAGGGCGGTGAGGACCGTCTCCGCCGCGGCGACCGCCTGGTCACGGCGACGATCAGCGATCCGAAGACGTTCAATCCCCTCTTGTCCGTGGACTCCGCATCCACGGAGGCGGTCGGCGACGTGTTCGAGGGACTCGTGCGTCTGAACCCGAAGACGAAGCTCCCCGAGCCGGTGCTCGCCGCCTCGTGGGAGCACGACGAGGCCGGCACGACGTGGACCTTCCATCTGCGCGAAGGCGTCACCTGGCACGACGGGGCTCCATTCACCGCGGACGACGTCGCGTTCTCGTTCGAGGCGGTCTTCGACCCGCAGGTGCCGAACAGCGTGAAGCACGTCCTCATGGTCGCCGGCCAGCCGATGCGTACGGAGGTCGTCGATCCGCATACCATCAAGGTCATGATGGCGGAGCCGTTCGCGCCGCTCCTGAACAGCATCGGCTTCGACATCCTGCCGAAGCACCTCCTCGGGCAGGCGCTGAAGGACGGCACGTTCACGCAGACCTGGGGCATCGACACGCCGCCCGAGAAGATCGTCGGCACGGGGCCGTATCGCCTCGTGCGCTACGTGCCCGCGCAGCTCCTGCAATACGCGCGCAACCCCACCTACTGGATGCGGGACGAGGCGGGAGGTGCGCTGCCGCGCCTCGCCGAGCGCACCAGCCTGATCGTCCCGGACCAGAACACGATGTATCTGAAGTTCCTGGATCGGCAGCTGCACACGTATTCGCCGCGTCCGGAGGAGATCGACGATCTCCGCAAGCGCGCCGAGGAGCTCGAGATCACGCTCGACAAGATCGGCCTCGATACGGGCATGCTGTTCGTGACCTTCAATCGCAACCCGGCGCACTACGTGAAGGACGGGAAGGCCGACCCCCGGCTGGCCTGGTTCACCGATCCGAAGTTCGCGCAGGCCATCGCCCACAGCCTCGACAAGCGGAGCATGATCCAGAACACCTATTTCGGGTACGGGGAGCCCGCGGTCTCGGCGATCTCGCCCGAGAACACCGCCTACTACAACCCGGACCTGGCGCCGTACGCGTACGATCTCGATGCGGCCCGTCGTCTGCTCGACGAGGGCGACTATCGCGATCGCGACGGTGACGGCGTCCGCGAGGACGCGCAGGGACATCCGCTCGAGTTCGAGCTCTCCACGAACGCCGGCAATCAAGTGCGCGAGCGGCTGTGCTCGATCATGAAAGAGGACTGGACGAAGCTCGGCATCAAGGTGAACTACCGCCCGCTCGACTTCACGACGCTCGTCGAGAAGCTTTCGACGAACTTCGACTGGGACGCGATGGTCATGGGGTTCACCGGAGGAGTCGAGCCGCACGCGAGCGCGAATCTCCTGCGCTCGTCGGGGAACCTCCACATGTGGCGGCCGAACCAGCAGACGCCGGCGACGCCGTGGGAGGCCGAGATCGATCGCGAGCTCGCGGCCGGGGCCCGCGAGCTCGATCCTCGAAAGCGCGTGACGCACTACTGGAAGATCCAGGAGATCCTTCACCGGGAGCTGCCGATGATCCAGCTCGTGCGGCAGCAACGCTTCATCGCGGCGAAGTCGTATCTCGTCGATTTCGTCCCGACCGTGTGGGGCATCTACGAGCCGGAACGAATCGCCATCCGTCCCTGAACGATGGCGCGCTTCGTTCTCCTCCGGATGGCTCAGATGGTCCCGCTGCTGATCGGGATCACGTTCCTCTCGTTCGTGGTGGTCGATCTCGCGCCCGGGGACTTCTTCGACACGTTGAGCATGAACCCGTCGATCTCGCCGGACATGATCCGCGAAATGAAGCAGGAGTTCGGGTACGGACAGCCGCTTCCGGTGCGCTATGGGCGCTGGCTCTGGCGGGTCGCGCATCTCGATCTCGGCATGTCGATCGCCTACCGCGTCGGCGTGCTCGATCTCATCGAGAGCCGGGCGGCAAACACGGTCGTTCTGGCGGTCGCGAGCATGACGTTCAGCTGGGCGCTCGCGATCCCCATCGGCATCGTCGTGGCGCTCCGGCGCGGGACGCTCCTGGATCGCTCGCTGTCGTTCGTCGCGTTCTTCGGCATGTCGGTACCGAGCTTCTTCCTCGCGTTCTTGCTGATGTACCTCGCGCTCGCGACGGGCTGGTTCCCGGTGGGCGGGACGACGTCGCTCGACTATCCGATCCTCTCTCCCATGGAGAAGATCGGCGATCGCCTCGCGCATCTCGTGCTGCCCGTCATCGTACTCGGCACCGGCGGGATGGCGAGCTTGATGCGGCTGATGCGCAGCCAGTTGCTCGAGATCCAGAGCGCCGACTACGTGCGGACCGCGCGCGCCAAGGGCGTGCCCGAGTGGATCGTCGTTTCGAAGCACATCCTGCGGAACGCGCTGAATCCGTTCGTGACGCTCGCCGGGTACGAGCTCGGGACGCTGCTCGGCGGGGCCGCGCTCGTCGAGGCGGTGATGAATCTCCAGGGCCTCGGGACGCTGATGCTCGACGCGGTGCGCTCGCTCGACCTGTATCTCGTGATGGGATCGGTGCTGATGAGCTCCGTCCTGCTCCTGCTCGGGAACCTGCTCGCGGACGTCGCGCTCACGCTCGTCGACCCACGCATCGATTTTTCGCATCTCGAGGCGGTGCGCTGACGTGGCCCGGCGGCGCAGGCCGATGAGCTGGCCGGTCCGTGCGAGCGTCGTACTGCTCGGGCTCTTCTATGGCGTGGCCCTGTTCGCGCCGTTCGTCGCGCCGTACGACTACGCCGAACAGAACCGCGCCTTTCCGAACTGTCCGCCGTCGCGGCTGCACCTGAACCCGCTCGGGCTCTGGATGACGGAAGGCGCGTTCTACACGCACCCGTATGTGCTCGCGCCCGGCACCGGACGGCGGTACGACGCGTCGACGGAGAAGGTGCCGCTCGCATGGTTCACCCGCGGCAGCCTGCTCACGACCGGGGATCCGGCCGCGCGGGTGTTCCTCCTCGGGACCGACGGCCTCGGGCGCGACCTCTTCTCGCGGATCGTCTACGGCAGCCGCATCAGCCTGACCGTCGGGCTCCTCGGGGTCGCGATCAGCTTCGCGATCGGCCTCACGGTCGGGTCCGTCGCGGGATACGTCGGGGGGCGCCTGGACGACGTCGTCATGCGCGGCACCGAGGTGCTGATGTCGCTGCCGTCCTTCTACTTCCTTCTGGCGCTCGCGGCCATCATTCCGCCGTCGCTCGGCTCGGCGCAGACGTTCCTGATGATCGTCGTCATCATGAGCTTCATCCGCTGGGCCGGATTCGCGCGCATCATCCGCGGAATGGTGTGCTCCATCCGCGAGCTCGACTACGTCCAGAGCGCTCGCGCTCTCGGCGGCGGCCGGGCGCGCATCATCCTACGCCACGTCGTCCCGTCGACCTTCGGCTACACCATCGTCGCCGCGACCCTGAGCATTCCCGGCTTCATCCTCGGGGAGAGCGCGTTGTCGCTGCTCGGGCTCGGCATCCAGGAGCCGGACGCGAGCTGGGGCAACCTGCTGGCCGACGCGCAGAACGTCCAGAGCATCGCGCAATTCCCGTGGATTCTTTCGCCGGGAGTGTTCATTTTCTTGACGATCATGGCGTTCAACTTCCTCGGCGACTATCTCCGCGACACGCTCGATCCGCGGAGCGTCGGTGCCGGCGGATGATCGCATCGTCCGCGCCGTTGCTCGTCGTGAAGGACCTGCATACCCGGTTCGAGACCGCCGACGGGCTCGGGAGGGCCGTCGACGGCGTGAGCTTTGCGGTCGACGCCGCCCGTACGCTCGGGATCCTCGGAGAATCGGGGTGCGGCAAGAGCGTCACCGCCCTCTCGATCTTGCGCCTCGTGGGTCCGCCGGGCCGCGTGGTCTCCGGCGAGATCCTCTACCGCGGCGAAGACTTGCTGCGTCGTTCCGAGCGCGAGATGCGGGCGATCCGCGGCGGGGAGATCGCCATGATCTTCCAGGAGCCGATGACCTCGTTGAATCCCGTCTTCACGATCGGCAACCAGATCGGCGAGGCGATCAGGATCCACCAGCGCTTGGATCGCTCCGCCGTGCGCGCGCGCGTCGTCGAGGCGCTCCGCAAGGTCGAGATCCCGGAGCCCGAACGGCGCGCCAAGAGTTATCCGCACGAGCTCTCCGGCGGGATGCGGCAGCGGGCCATGATCGCGATGGCGCTCGCCTGCGAGCCGAGCCTCCTCATCGCGGACGAGCCGACGACCGCCCTCGACGTGACGATCCAGGCGCAGATCCTCGAGCTCCTGCGCGGTCTGCGCGGTTCGCTCGGCATGGCGATGATCCTCATCACGCACGATCTCGGCATCGTGGCCGAGCAGGCGGACGACGTGGCCGTCATGTACGCCGGACGGATCGTCGAGTACGCGTCGGTGACGGAGGTGTTCGAGCGGCCGCTGCACCCGTATACGGTCGCGTTGATGCACGCCGGGGGCCAGCGTGACGGTGCGCCGCGGCGGCGCTTGGAGGCGCTGCCGGGCGCCGTGCCGAGCCTCTTTCAGCGGCCGAGCGGGTGCCGATTCCGCGACCGGTGTCCGCGCGCCGTCGCGGAATGCGCCGACGTCGATCCGCCTCTCGAGGAGAAGGCGTTGCGTCACGCGGCAGCCTGCATCCGCGTATGAGTGCGCCGATCGTCAGCAACGACGCGGCGCCGCTCGTCGAGGCGCGGGGCCTGACCAAGCACTATCCCGTCGGGGGAGGATTCTTCGCGCGCGAGAAGCTCGTGGTGCGAGCGCTGGACGGCGTGGATCTCGCCCTTCGCCCGGGCGAGACGCTCGGGATCGTCGGCGAGTCGGGCTGCGGGAAGTCGACGCTCGGGCGCTGCTTGCTTCGGCTGGTCGAGCCGACCGCCGGCGAGGTGCGATTCGACGGTCGCGACGTGCTGACGCTGCCGGCGGCGGATCTCCGCCGCATGCGTCGCGCCATGCAGATCATCTTCCAGGATCCCTACGCCTCGTTGAATCCGCGCATGCGGGTGGGCGCCATCGTCGCCGAGGGCATCGAGGTCCACGGGCTCGCGGAGGGAGCGGAGAAGCGCCGCCGGGTCGAGGAACTGCTGCGCCAGGTCGGTCTCGGCTCCGAGCACGCGGACCGGTACCCGCACGAGTTCAGCGGCGGGCAGCGCCAGCGGATCGGCATCGCTCGGGCGCTCGCCGTCGGACCGAGGTTCATCGTCGCCGACGAGCCGGTGTCGGCTCTCGATCTCTCGATCCAGGCGCAGGTGCTGAACCTGCTCATGGATCTGCAGGAGCAGATGGGCCTCGCGTATCTCTTCATCTCGCACGACCTGCGCGTCGTGGAGCACATCAGCCATCGCGTCGCGGTGATGTATCTCGGCCGGATCGTGGAGCGCGCGCCGCGCGCCTTGCTGTACGCGAATCCCCGCCATCCCTATACCCGCGCCCTTCTGGCGGCCGTGCCGGTCGCCGATCCGCGCCACCGGCCGGTGCGAGCGCCGCTCCAGGGCGACGTGCCGAGCCCGCTCAAGCCCCCGAGCGGATGCTCGTTCCATCCGCGATGTCCGTATGCGGAGCCGCGCTGCCGCAGCGACGTGCCGGCGCTCGTCGAGGGTGCGGGCGGGCACGCGGTCGCGTGTCACGTCTTTCCCGCACCGACGGAATGATTTAGGAAGACGTCGTGGGGGAGCGTGGGCATCCGCGGCGGAGCGCGCCGCCGAAGCCGGCGGCGCCGCGTCCGATTCCGGCGCGCGCGCCCGAGGCGGGCATCCTCGGTTTCCGCGAGGTGCGCACCGTCCTCGACAAGGGGACGCAGGTCAACGGGAAGCTCAGCTTCACCGCCCCGACGCGGATCGAGGGGCGTCTGCGTGGGGAGGTGCGGGCGACCGATCTCCTCGAGATCGGCGTGTCCGGCGTGGTCCACGGTTCGGTCTGGGCCAGGAGTCTCGTCGTCGCGGGGGAGATCCGGGGCCGGGTGCTCGGCGCCGAGCGAGTGGAGATCCAATCCGGCGCGCACGTCCACGGCATCATCGAGGCCCGGACGCTGCTGGTCGCGGAGGGCGCGGTGCTGGACGGCGACGTCCGGATGGTGCACGAGGACGACGTCGTCGCGTTGGACGAGCCCGCACGCGGCTGACCGCGCGCGGGCCGCGGGTCTCCTAGCCGTTCTTGGTGGTGCGGCTCGACGTATCCTCCTCGATGCGGGCGGCCTTACCGGAGAGCTCGCGCAGGTAGTAGAGCTTCGCTCGACGCACCTTGCCGTAGGAGACCACCTCGATCTTGTCGACGCGTGGCGAGTGCAGCGGGAACGTCCGCTCCACCCCGACGCCGTAGGAGGTCTTGCGCACCGTGAAGGTCTCGCGGACGCTGCCGCCGCTCCGACGGATGCACACGCCTTCGAAGAGCTGAATGCGTTCCTTGTCCCCCTCGACGATGCGTACGTGGATGCGAAGGGCGTCCCCCGGACGGAACGCCGGCTGTCCCTCTTTCAGCTGCTGCTGCTCGATGCTTTCGATGATGTTCATGGGTGTGCCTCCTGTGGTTCTTCCTGCCGTCCACACATCCGGTCGAGGATGATGGCCGCCGCGCTGCGGACGGAGAGATGGTTGTACTCGCCCGTGCCCAAGACGGCGGGGAGCCGATGGTCGGCGCGAACTATCACTTCTTCGGTGAGACCCCAACCGGTCCCGAACAGGACCAGGAGCGGGCGTTCGGAGTCGGCCCGGAGGCGGCGGAGCCCCGGCCAGCCGATCGTCGGACGTTCCGTCCGCGCCGACGTGACGAGGAGCATGGGCTGCCGGCCGGCGTCGCGCTCGACGTCGGCGATCGTCTGCTCCAGGTCCTCGGTGAGGCCGACGAGGGCGAGCGCGTCCTTGCGGGTCTCGTTGTAGCTCGCGCCCCACCCCGATCCCCAGTGCGCCAGGATTCGAGCCGACAACTCCCGGAGCGCGCGGACCGGCGTCACCACGTAGAAGCGGCGAACCCCGAACGTACATGCGCTCCGGGCGATGTCGTGGATGTCCATGTGGGTTATCGCCGTCGTCACGACCTGACGGTTCTTGTCGTAGACGGGGTGGTGCAGCAGCGCGACGTAGAGGGGGGGCACGTCACTCGCTCCTCGCGGGTGCGCGCGCGAGCAGGTCGGGGCGGGTTCGCGCCGTGACCTCGCGCGACGCCTGGGCCCGCCAGTCCGCGATGGCGGCGTGATCGCCGGACAACAAGACGGCCGGGACGGACCGGCCGCGGAACACCTCGGGCCGCGTGTACTGCGGGTACTCCAGCCGATCGTCGACGAACGACTCGGAGGCGGCCGACGCGACGTTGCCGAGCGCGCCCGGGAGCTGCCGTACGACGGCGTCGATCACCGCGAGCGCCGCGGGTTCGCCGCCCGAGAGCACGTAGTCGCCGATCGACAGCTCCTCGTCGACGAAGTCGCGGACGCGCTCATCGACCCCTTCGTATCGACCGCACACGAGAACGAGGTCCTCGCCGCGCGCGAGATCGAGGACCTTGCGGTGGTCGAGAGCGGGGCCGCGCGGCGACAGCAGCACCCGGCGGGCGTTCGGCGCCGCAGCCGCGATCGCGTCCAGGGCCTCCACGATCGGCCCGACCTTCATCACCATGCCGTGCCCGCCGCCGTACGGTGTGTCGTCGGTCGTACGATGGCGGTCGTGCGTGTACTCGCGGAGGTCCACCAGCGACACGTGCAGCAGACCGGCGTCGCGCGCGCGCTTCGGGATCCCCACGGCCAGCGGCGAGACGAAGAACTCCGGGAAGATCGTGACGACGTGAACGCGCATGGTCAGGAGTCGAGGAGGCCCGGCATGGGCTCGATGACCACCCGGCGTCCGGGGAGATCGATCGTCCGGACGACGTCGGCGATCATCGGGATAAGGATCTCGCGTGCGCCGTCCTGGACGACGAGGACCTCGTTCGCTCCATTCGAGAACGAGCGTTCGATCGTGCCGAGGCGCTCGCCCGCGTTGGTGAACACCTCGAGGCCCGCGAGCTGGTAGACGTACACCTCGCCCGGTGCGGCCGACGGGAGGTCGGCCTCGGGGATCGCGAGGACGAGCCCGAGCAGGGTCTTGGCGTCCTCGATGCTGCGGATGCCCGCGACGCGCATCAGGACGACGTTGCCGTGCGGGCGCGCGTCCTCGAGAACGATCGCGCGCGCGCAGGCCGCGCTTAGCTCGGTCGCCGCCATCGACGGTGAGGCGACGTAGAGCGGACGTCCGGTCGACGGCGGACTAGCGGACGGCTCGTAGGGGTGGAGCCGAAGCAAACCGCCGACGCCGTGCGTCCCGACGATTTCGCCGAGCGGAATGAGCCGCCCCGGCGACGATGTGTGGAGATCGTGCTTCATGCTGCAGAGAGTACGTGCGACAGAGGATCATGCCGTCGGCGCCTACTTGTCCTCGACGATCTCCAGGACCACCTTGCGATTGGTGCGCGACGCGGCGGCGTTCAGAATGGTGCGGATGGATTTGGCGGTGCGGCCCTGCTTGCCGATGATGCGCCCGAGATCCTCCCGGGCGACCTTGAGCTCGAGGACGGACGCGGTGTCGCCCTGCGTCTCCTTGACCTCGACGGCGTCCGGATTGTTGACGAGGTACCGGGCCAGGTACTGCACCAGTTCCTTCATGTCGTCTCCCCTGGAGCAATCCCCGCCCGCTTGATCAGCTGGGCGACCGTCTGCGACGGGAGGGC
>JADYZW010000015.1 GCA_020852955.1 Deltaproteobacteria bacterium
CGTTCCCGGCCTCGAGCATCACGTGGTTCTCGAGATTGGCCTCGTCCTCGGCGCGCAGGTGCAGCTTCTTGATCATGACCGCGGGCCCCGGGACGGCGGTGATCACGTCCGTGGCGCGGGCGCCGGTTTGACGCACCAGGTCGCGGATGGCGGACGCGACGACGCTCGGATCCTGGATCAGGTTGTTCTGTACGGCCGTCGGCGGCAGCGGCGCGATCCCGGCCGCCGTGATGCGGATCCCGCCCGGATTGCCGTCGGTCTCGACGAGTTTCACGCAGCTCGAGCCGATGTCGAGGGCGAGATAGGCGCCGCCGCGGCTCCGGGGCAGGAGGTCGCGCAGCGAACGCTGGAACACCCCGGTGAGCTTCCCGCCGAGCCCGCTACGCATGCTTGCTCTCCCGACACGTCATCGCGACGCCCCCCTGTGCTGGCCCCCCTCGCGCCACTCGGGAGGGGGCCGACCCGCACCATGCGAATCGGCCCTCGTCCCGCGCGGAAAGGAGGGGCTACGGCGGGCGTTGCAAGCGCGGTGCCGCGCCCGGACCCCGCGAAATCTCAGGCAGACCCGCCATCCGATGAACGGAGAACGAACGGCGCCGACACATTCCTGTACGTGCGGCGTGCCGGCGCGGCGAGAAATTGACGCCGGCGACCCCACCCCGGCTCAGCGAACGACGTTGGCGCGGATGAGGACGAGGCGGCCTGCCTCGTCGAACTCGAGCTCGACGGAGACCCCCGGACGAAGCTCCGCCCACTTGATGGGCTGGCCGGTCATGTCCTCCAGCGAAACGTCCTCGTTGACGGGATAGACGGCCCCGGAGACGGTCACGTCGCGCTTCGAGACCGCGGTCACCACCCCCGCGACCGCCGCGCCCGCAACCGAGCCGAGCAGCAGCGCCCCCGCAACGGCGGCGCCGATCGCGCCTCGTAGGTTGAGCTTGTTCATCGGATCCTCGTCATCGACACGGCACGCCGGTCGAGCACTCGCGCCACGAAAGCGGCGTCACGTTGTTCGGCAGCTCGGGGAGGGGCAGGCGGTCGACGTTGCCGCTGGAAGCGACGAAGCCGCTCGAGCCCTCCTTCTGGATGGTGACCGTGAGTTCGGTCGGAATGCTCTTGCCGATCAGGAGGAAGCGGTCATCGCGCGCCACCGTCGGAACGGGGTCGGGACCGTCGCCGTCCGGATCGACGACCTTCGAGTCGGGGATGCCGCCCGTCTCGTAGTTGAGTTCGTAGACGCGTGCGTCGCCGCCGGCGTTGCAGACGCCGGAGATCGGAACGAACGTCGAGAAGAAGACGCTGAAGAACGCGGACGGCGACGCCAGGACCTTCTCGCCCGCCTGCTGGTTCAGCTGGATGAACCAGCCCTGGGCGTCCTTGAGCTCTTCCTTGAGATCGGCCTCCGACTCCGATCCGTTCTGCTCGACGCGCGTCGTGACGTCGACGAGGTTCGCCTCGGTGAGGTTCGAGGTGTTGTCGTCCTTCACCGCGTAGATGCGATCGACGACGCTCGTCTCGAGCGGGTTGCTGCGGTCGCCCGTTCCGAAGAAGACCGACAGGAATCCGCGGTCGCGCACCACGTCGGGCGCGTAGTAGATCTTGCGGTTGCCGCCCGACGCGAAGAGCTTCGTGGCCGTGAGATTGCCGTCGATGCGCCACATGTTGCCGCCGAGGTCCCCGACGTAGGCGCGATCGACCTTCTTGTCGCCGTTGAAGTCGAGCGCGGCCACGTTGCTCGGGATCGCGAAGTCCATGCCCGCCGGCTGCAGCTTCTGGATGAGCGCGCCGGTGGCTGCGTTCACCGCGAAGATCGCGCGGCCCATGGGGCTCGTGGTGTTGGCGGTGGTGTGGCTCGGGTCGTCGAAATAGGAATCGTAGCCGCCGCCGATCAGGAACGCATCGACGCCCGCGCTCGTCTTGATGAACGTCGGCTCCGACCAGCCTTGTCCGAGCTCGCTGAAGTCGCCGCCCCCCGTGCTGGTCGCGTTGGTGATCTTCCAGAGGAGCTTCGGCGCCTCCTTGGAGGTCACGTCGAGCCCGTAGTACGCCCGCCCGCCGCGGCCGAACCCGAACACGACGATCTTGTGCCCGTCGTCGGTGGTGAGCAGCTTCGGCGAGGAGTCGACGAAGAACTGATGCGATCCGCTCGCGCCGGGCGTCAGGAGCTTCAGCTTGGCCTGGAGCTCGTCGGGCACGTAGGCCCAGAGCTCGGCGCCGGTCGCGTCGTCGAAGGCGTGCAGCATCCCGTCGTTGGCGCCGATCAGGATCGCCGCGTCGTTGGTGCCGTAGCTGACGACCAGCGGCACGGAATGGATCGTGTCGCCGAGGATCCAGGCGCGCTTCTCGGTGATGTTGGAGTCCTCGTCGTCGTCGTAGACGTCGACGCCGTGAACGTAGTCGATGATCTGGCTGCGCTCGGTCGTGCTCGCGGCGCCGAGCATCGCCATGGTGAGCGCCGCGTTGCCGGTCGTGAAGGCGTGCGCACCGGCGGTGAGGTCGAGCCCGCCGGACGGGATCGTGGTCGTCGTATTGGTGTAGATGCTCCGCGCGCTCGCGCGGTTCAGGAGGATCTCGCCGACGCCACCCTTGCTCACCGCCGAGCCCGATGCCGCCGAGTCCCAATACGAGCGGGCGCCGGGCAGGATCTCGCCATCGTCGTTGGTCGCGGCCGCGCTGCTCGCGTCGAGCAGCTGGCCGTCCTCGGACACCTGATACTTCTTGAGGTTGCCCGGCCAGCGCAGCGAGCCGTCGCGCGGACGGAAGAGGGCGATGTAGAGCCGGTCGCCGCTCTGCGTCCGCGTCGTCTGGCTCACCGGCACGACCGGCGCCACGAACGACTCGGTCTCGCTGACGATCGCGTTCATCGTCGCGCGGAAGGCGTCGGCGAGCTCGTCCGCGGTGTTGGCGGTGTAGTACGCGCCGCCGCCGTGCGCGGCGGCGCGTCCGAGCAGACCGTTCGCGACGTCGAAGCCGATCGTGTAGGTGACGAGCGCCTGCTGGCCGTCCATGTCGGAACGGAGATCGTTGTCGAGCAGCACCTTCGCGACGTCGTCGAGATAGTCCGATCCGCCGTTGTGGTACTCGCACGGCTCGGAGTCGGGCGACGAGTTCGGCGTGCAGCCCGACGGCGCGCTGAAGTGCGCGGGGTCCGGGTCGCGGCCGTCGCCGTCCTTGTCGTAGGGCGCGCCGAGCCACGACTCGATGTAGCTGAACGACCCGCTGGCGTTGGAGCCGCAGTACGGATTGCTGAAGCCGCTGTCGCAGCCGCCGAACGCGACGCCCTCGACCTGCGGGCGGCCGTCGGTCATGAGGACCACGTAGTTGCGCTGACAGAGGTACTGCACCGGGTCCGCCCCGGTGAAGTAGCCGTCGTGCTTGTAGTAGCGGCCAGCGGCGATGAGCCGCGGCGCGAGCGGCGTGCCGGCGACGCCGACCAGGCCGTCGACGATGCCGCGCAACGTCGGGATGTCGGTGCCGATGGCGGCCTTCAGGATGGACTTGTCGTTGTGGTACGTCGAGGTCTGCGAGGCGCTCGTGTAGTCGCTCGGGAGGTAGGTGCCGTTCAGGATCATGAGTCCGAAGCGCACCTGGGCGTTGGCGGGATCCTGGAGCAACCCGTCGATGACCGACTTGGCGACGGCGAGCTTCGGCGGATTCGGCATCAGGTCGAAGTTCCGGCGGTTGCCGATCTTCTTGTAGGACGGCGCCCGGTCGTCCTGCCCGTCGTTGTTGGCGTCGACCCATCCGCAGACGGTCGCGACCTTCCACGAGGATTGCGTCCGGCGGCACGTGCAGTTCGCGTTGTAGGAGCTGCAGCGATCGTAGACCGTGGTCGCCGTGTACGACCCCGTGTACGTGACGCCGGGATCGTACGGAACGCCGTCGTTCATGCTGCCCGAGTTGTCGAACAAGATGAGGACGTTCGGCTGCACGCTCTGGCCGGCGATGAAGACGTCCAGATCGCTGCCGGCGCGGACGTCCGCGGCCGTGAGGAGCACGGTCGAGAGCAGGGCGGCGATTGCGGTGGGTCGTGTCGAAGGGCGGCGCATGGCGATCACACTCTTTCTCGCGTTCGTCTCACTGCGACGGGCCGAGGCGCGCGGCCTCCATCTGGAGGAAGCTCGCCCCGTTCGGATTGGCGTTGCCGCGCGCGTCGAGGTCGAAGTGGAACGCCTTGAAGCGCAGCGCGCTGACTTTGATGCTCGGCGGCGGCGGTCCCTCGCGATCGAAGCAGACGCGCACGTAGCCCGACGTCTGCGGCGCGGCGAACAAGCCCACGCCGACGAGGTCCGTCTCCCGCGGATCGTAGACGCAGCCGGTCCCCTCGCAGCAGCCCTTGTCGAGGGAGTCCGCGGAGGTGAAGTTGTTGACGTCGCCGAGGCCGTAGTTGAGGCCGGCTTCCGCCGCCGCGAAGGCGCGGGCGCTCTCCTTGCCGAGCCCGGACAGCGCGGCCTCCATGCGCGAGCTCCCCGCGACGAGCGACGCGAGCACGAGCAGGACCGAAAGCAGTCCGAGAACCGTGAGCAGCGCGATCCCCCGTTGGTTGGCGAGCGGTCTCATAGGTTGTCGATCATCGGCTCGCGCACGATGTCCAGGTTGCGGATACGCACCTCGGTCTGCAGGGCGGCGTTCGGCGTCATGCCGAGGTGCTCCTGCATCTCCGAGCGCATCGCGATGGAAGCCGACCGCAGGTCGTCGAGGCTGCTCGAGGGGTCCGCGACCGACGTCCCGTCCTTCAGGATGTAGGCGAGCTGCATGGCGTCGATCTGGTCGGCCACGACGACCCCCTCGCGCCAGAGCACGTTGTTGGAGTCGAGCATGTACCCGAGCTGCTGCACCTCGTTGACCGGCGAGCCGAACTCGTAGCCGTCGGCGACGACCATGGGCGACACCGTGATCGAGCAGTTGATCTGGCTGTAGGCGGCGATCTCGTAGACCTCGGCGACGCCGCGGAGCGCCGACTCGATCGACACGCGCTCGCCCACCATGAAGGATTTCGACGACGGGAGGCACGCGCCGCTCGGACCCGAGGGCTCCAGGAGGATCGTCGACGCGCCCCCGGCCACACCCGCCGTCCCGACGCGGCTCCGCACCGAGCCGTAGTTGCCGAACAAGTTCACGCGATAGAGCTCGCCGCTGGACAGGGCAGGGACCTCCAGGGCCGGGAGCACGGTTGTCGGCACCGCCGACATGCCGAACCCCGCCATGCGCACCTCGCGGCGGAAGAGATCGAGCGCGCCGCGGACGTTCTGCTGCATGTCGGCCGCGCCCATCTGATAGACGGCGCTCGACCCCTGGCTGCGAACCGCGCTCGCCAGCACGACCAGCGCGATGGACGCGACGCTGATCGCCGCGAGGAGCTCCATCAGCGTGAAGCCCCGGGCATTGCCGTGGAGGTCGCGCCTCATTGGCCGATCACCGTGACCAGCTGCACGCCCGGCGAGTGCGCGCCGAACTGGTCGCTCCACGACACGCCCATGGTCACCTTCTTCGAGGTCGTTCCGACGGCGGCGACGGTCGCCGAGCTCGTGAACGAGACGTTGTCGCGCACGATCGAGGTCGGGCTGGTCGTGGCGATCTCGTCGTAGGGGCGACGACGCAGGGTCTCGATCGCCTCGGCCGCGAGGTTCGTCGCGATGCTGACGTTGCGCCCGACGACCGTCGCGCGCAGCGACGTAGCGTAGGTCGCCGCGAGGCCGAGGAACCCGATCGCGGCAATCGCCGTCGCGACCAGCACCTCGACGAGCGTGAAGCCCGCGCCGGCGCTCCGCTGCGCTTCGGCCGTCATCGCCATCCCTCCGCGGTGTACTTCCAGACGCGCACGCGTCCGGCCGCGCTCATCGTGACCGCCTGCTGGACGAGGCCGTCGCTGCTCGAGGCTTCGAGGAACACGCCGGCCGCATTCTGCACCGTCCCGTTCGAATGGAACGTGATCGTGGCGGTCGGAGCCGCGCTCGCGATGGCGGCGGCGTACGGATCCTCGTCGATGGCGGTGTGTCCGAAGGCGACGTGGGGGTACTCGTTGCCTATGACGACCTGCTTCACGACCTGGCGACCTCCGACTCCGTCGTCGCGTCGGATCTGGTACCCGCCGGAGATCGGAAAGTACTCGTAGACCCGCGACTCCTTGATCGCCGCCATGCGCGCCTGATTGAGGTCGCCGGCGACGGCGAGCGCGGCGCCGCGGGTACGGAAGGCCGGCGCCATCGCGGTGAAGTTCGTGGCGGCGACGGCGGTGACGATCCCGAGCAGGCTCACGGCCGTCAGAACCTCGACCAGCGTCAATCCCGCGTTTCCCGGTAGTGTATTCGCTCGCGGCAAGAGATCCGACCCCCTGCGTCCGCGCAGCAAGATCCGCTCCGACGAAATTCGGACGATTCCGGCTGGAGCGTCGCGCAGATAGGCCTCGCGAGCACGATGCGTCGTACGCATCCGTGCGTTGCAAAGACGGCCGGTGTCATCGGCGTGCCGCCAGATGCTTTGACAGATCGCGCGGCGCAGCGGATGAGCGACGACGTGTCCTTGCCCGAGCCGACCCCGACGTCGTCGGACGCGCCCGCCTACGCCGAGATCGCGCTGCTGCGCGCGCTCCCGGGACGCGACGCGCTCACGTATGCCGTGCCCGCCGCCTGGCGCGGCCGCGTCCGACGGGGAATGCGGGTCGTGGCGCCGCTCGGGACACGCCACGAGACCGGCATCGTGGTCGCGCTCCATCCCGCGCCGCCCGCCGACGTCGCCGGGATCCGCGAGATCGTCGAGGTCCTCGACGCCGAGGCGATCGTCAGCGACGAGATCTTCGAGCTCTGCCGGTGGAGCGCACGCTACTATCTCGCGGGGCTCGCCGACGTGCTGGCGGTGGCGTTGCCGGGAGGTCTCCGCGCGCGCTCGGCGCGGATGCTCCGGGTCGCCGACGCAGCGGCGGTGGCCTCGAACGCGCTCGAGGCCGCCGTCCTCGAGCGGGTGCGGGACAGCGACGGCGGTCTCACGGTGACGGCGCTCGACCGCGCGCTCGCGCTCCCCGGCGTCGCCCGCGCGGTCCGCGCGCTCGTCCGCCGGGGCGCGCTCGCGAGCGAGGAGCTCCGCCAGGGCCCCTCCGTAACGACCCGTTACGCGACCATCGTCGCGCTCGTCCGCACGCTCGAGCCCGCGGAGGCGGCGGCGCTCGGACGGCGCGCGCCCCGGCAGCTCGCGTGCTACGAGCGCCTCCTCGCAGCTCCGGGGCGGCGCCTCGACGCCGCGACCCTCGATCCGGGCGATCGTGCCGCCGCGCGCGCGCTCGTGAAGCGCGCCGTCGCGGAGCGCGCGCGCGTCGAACGCTATCGCGACCTGGGGACGACGGCGTCACCGGCGCACGTCCCCGAGCTCACCGCAGCGCAGCGCGTCGCCATCGACGCGGTCGCTCCCGACGCGTTCCGGACGTTCCTGCTCCACGGCGTCACCGGCAGCGGCAAGACCGAGGTCTACCTCCGCCTCGCCGCACGCACGCGCGCCGCCGGCCGCGCCGTGCTCATGCTGGTGCCGGAGATCGCGCTCACCCATCAGCTCGTCGTGCGCGCGCAGGAGCGGTTCGGGGAGACGGTCGCTCTGGTCCACAGCGGTCTCGCGCCGGGGCAACGCTGGGACGAGTGGCGGCGGATCGCGCGCGGGGAAGCGCGCGTGGTGGTCGGCACGCGCTCGGCGATCTTCGCGCCTCTCGTGGACCTCGGGCTCGTGATCGTCGACGAGGAGCACGACGCCGCCTACAAGCAGGACGAAGGCCTGCGCTACCATGGCCGCGATCTCGCGATCGTGCGTGCGAAGCTCGCGAACGTCCCGGTCGTGCTCGGATCCGCGACTCCGTCGGTCGAAAGCCACCAGCAGGCCCTCGACGGCAAATACCACCGGCTCGCCCTGCCCGAGCGCGTGCGCGGCCGCCCGTTGCCGCAGGTGACGATCGTCGACCTCCGGAGCCCCGCCGGCCGGCCGGTGGCCCAGGGCGTGGCGAGCGCTGCGGCAGCCGCGACGCCTTCCGAGGCGCGCGAGTCCGGGACGCCGCTCTTCTCGCCGGTCCTGCTGACGGCGATCGAGGAGACCCTCGGTCGCGGCGAGCAGACGCTCCTCTTCTTGAACCGCCGCGGCTTCGCGAGCGCCATGCACTGCCTCGTGTGCGGCGAGCCCGCGGGCTGTCCCTCGTGCAGCGTGAGCTTGACGCTGCACCGCCGGCGCGCCGCGCTGCTCTGCCACCACTGCGGCTACGCGCGGGCCGCGCGCGCGGCGGCATGCCCGTCGTGCACGCGCGGCACGCTCGTGGCGATGGGTCTCGGTACGGAGCGGATCGAGGCCGAGGTCTCGGCGCGCTTTCCCGGCGCCCGGGTCGGTCGCCTCGACCGCGACACGACGGCGCGCCGGGGCGCGCACCGGCGCATCCTCGAAGCCTGGAGCGGCGGGAAGCTCGACGTCCTGATCGGCACCCAGATGGTCGCGAAGGGCCACGACGTACCCGGGGTCACTCTGGTCGGCGTGCTGCTCGCGGACGTCGCGCTCAGCATGCCCGACTTTCGCGCCGGGGAGCGGGCCTTCCAGCTCCTGACCCAGGTCGCCGGCCGCGCGGGCCGCGGCGCGCTCCCGGGTCGCGTCGTCGTCCAGACCTACCGGCCGACGCACCACAGCCTGGTCGCGGCGGCAACGCACGATTACGAGAGCTTCGCCCCGGCCGAGCTCGCGACCCGTCGCGAGACCGCTTATCCGCCCTTCGCGCGGCTCGCCGTCCTGCGCTTCGAGGGGCCGGATTTCGACCGTACGGGAGCCTGCGCCGAGCGTCTCGCGGCGAGCGCGCGCGCGGCGGCGACGGCCCAGGGAGTCCTGCTGCGCGGCCCCGCCCCGGCGCCGCTCGAGCGCCTGCGCGGCCGCTATCGCTGGCAGCTCGTGCTGACCGCCAGCGGCGCGCGGCCGCTCCACGAAACGCTCGCCGCCCTGCAGGCCGCGTGGCGCGCCTCGCCGGACGCCCGCACCGTGCGCCTCGTCGTTGATGTCGATCCGGTCAGCATGTTATGAAACCCTCGTGATTCGGAGGATTTACACGTACCCCTCCCCCGTATTGAAAGAGGTGGCGGAGGACGTGACCGACATCGACGGGGTCGTCGCGAAGGCGATCGACGACATGGTCGAGACGATGTACGCCGCGCCCGGCGTCGGGCTCGCGGCGCCGCAGATCGGCCTCTCGCAACGCGTGATCGTCCTCGACGTCGATCACGAGAACAAGGGCAAGCAGCTCCTCAAGCTCGTGAACCCCGCCATCACCGAGTCCGAGGGCGAAGTCCTCTGGGAGGAAGGCTGCCTCTCGGTGCGCGACTATCAGGCGGAAGTGCTGCGCGCGGAGCGCGTGCTCGTGAAGGCGTGGACGGTCGACCAGAAGGAGATCGAGATCGAGGGCACCGGCCTGCTCGCGGTGGCCCTGCAGCACGAGATCGACCACCTGAACGGCACCCTCTTCCTCGATCGCCTGAGCCGCCTCAAGCGTGACCTCTACCGGCGCAAGCTCAAGAAGATGGAGCGCGAAGGCCGCGACGCGCCCCCGCCGCGCCGCGCGATGATCTGACCGACGTGCTGCGCTGGCCGAACGATCGGCCGATGCGTTCGGTCTTCATGGGCACGCCGGAGTTCGCGGTGCCGAGCCTGCGCGCGCTGGCCGGGGTGACGACGCTCGTCGGGGTCGTGTCGCAACCCGATCGTCCGCGCGGGCGCGGCCTGAGCCTCGCGCCGTCGCCGGTCTCGGCGGCGGCGGCGGAGCTCGCCGTACCGACGCTGCGGCCCGTGAGCGTTCGCGTGCCCGAGGCGCTGGCGGCGCTGGCGGCGCTGGCGCCCGACCTGCTCGTCGTCGCAGCCTATGGAAAGGTCCTCCCGCCCGCGGTCCTCGCGCTCCCGACCCTCGCCCCCCTGAACGTGCACGCATCGCTCCTGCCGCGCCACCGCGGCGCGGCGCCGATCGCGGCCGCGATCCGCGCCGGCGATGGGCAGACCGGGGTCACGATCATGCGTATGAGCGCAGGGCTCGACACGGGCGATGTGCTGCTGCGACGCTCCCATGCGATCGCGGCCGACGACACCACCGGCAGCCTGACGCTCGCGCTCGCCGAACTCGGCGCGGCCGCGCTCGTCGAAGCGATCGCGGCGATCCGTACGACCGGACTCCGTCCGGTGCCGCAAGACGAGCGCCACGCGACGTATGCGCCGCGGCTCGAGAAGGCGGACGGACGCATCGACTGGTCGCGCGACGCCGCGTCGATCGAGCGCATGGTGCGCGCCTTCGCGCCCTGGCCGTCCGCGTTCACGACCCTCGATGGGCGTATCGTCAAGATCGTGGCCACGCGCGTCGTGACCGAGGCGCGTCCCGCCGCTCCCCCGGGAACGCTGGCGGTCCGCGGCCGTGCCCTCGAGGTGGCGACCGGCGACGGCACGCTCGCGCTCGTGACGCTCCAGCCCGAAGGCAAACAGGCGATGCTCGGCGCCGCGTTCGCGACCGGAGCCCGCCTCGCGCCAGGCGCGCGGCTCGTCTAGACCCCATGGTATCGGCCGATCCGCTCGCGGCCCGCGCGCTCGCGCTCGACGTGTTGATGCGCGTCGAGGGACTCGGATCGCACGCCGACGCGACGCTCGCCGACGCGCTTGCGTCGGCCCGGCTCGCCGTTCGCGACCGCGCCCTCGCGAGCCGTCTCGTCTACGGGACGCTCGCGTGGCAGGGGCGCCTCGACTGGCAGCTCGCGCGGCTCGCCGACCGCGACTGCGCGAGCTTCGATCCCCGCATCCGCATGACGTTGCGGCTCGGGCTCTACCAGATCACCCTTCTCGACCGGGTGCCGCCGCACGCGGCGGTCGCAACCAGCGTCGATCTCGCCAAGCGCGCGGTGCCCGCCGCGAGCCGGCTCGTGAATGCGGTTCTGCGGCGCGCCGCCCGCGAGCGCGGATCGTTGCCGCTCCCGGATCCCGCCGCCGATCCACTGGAGCACCTGGCGGTGGCGTTCTCGCACCCGCGGTGGCTCGTCGAGCGCTGGCGGCGCCGCTTCGGCGACGACGTGCGCGACCTCCTCGCCGCGAACAACGAGGCGGCGCCGACGATCTTGCGCGCACGCCCCGGCGAACGCGACGCCCTGGTGTCGCGCTTGACCGCGGCGGGTATCGCGTGCGAGCCGGGCCGCTTCGCGCCCGACGCGGTCCGGGTGCAGGCGGCCGATCCGCACGCCCTCCCGGGATGGTCGGACGGTGCGTTCAGCGTGCAGGAAGAGGCGTCGCAGCTCGTCGCCTGGCTCCTCGACCCGCGACCGGGCATGCGCGTGCTCGACGCGTGCGCCGCGCCCGGGGGCAAGTCGGCGCACGCCGCCGAGCGCATGCGCGACGAGGGGACGATCGTCGCTGGCGACCGGCGGCGACGAGGCGCCGCGACGATCGCGTGGAACGCCGCGCGCCTCGGGCTCCGCGCGATCCGCCCCCTCGTCATGGATGCGCGGACCGCCGACGCGACCCTCGCGCGCGGGTCGTTCGACCGGATCCTGGTCGACGCGCCGTGCAGCGGCCTCGGCACGCTGCGGGCCCATCCCGAGATCCGCTGGCGTCGCACCCCGGAAGATCTGTCGCGGCTCGCGACGACCCAGCGGCGCATCCTCGACGCGGTGACGCCGCTCCTGCGCCCCGGCGGCGCGATCGTCTACTCGACCTGCACGCTCACCGACGAGGAGAACGCGGGCGTTGTCGATCGCTGGCTCGCCGCGCACCCGACGCTCCGCCGCGAGCGCGCGGACGAGATCGTGCCGCCGACCGCGCGCACCCTCGTCGACGACGACGGCGCGCTCCGCACGTTGCCGCATCGCCACGGCCTCGACGGCTTCTTCGCGGTCCGCGCGCGCCGCGCCTGAGCGTGCGGCCCCCGCCTTGCGGGGGTCGGAGACGGATCGTATACCCCCTCCCGCCGTGTGCCGCGCCCATCTGATCGCCCCGTCGGTCCTGTCCGCGGACTTCGGACGGCTGCACGAGGAAGTGCGGGCGGCCGAGGCCGCCGGGGCCGATTGGCTGCACCTCGACGTGATGGACGGCCACTTCGTGCCGAACCTCACTATGGGTCCCGACGTGGTGAAGGCCATCCGCCGCGCCACGTCGTTGCCGCTCGACGTGCACATGATGGTGAGCGACCCCGGGCGCTATGCGCCGCGCTTCATCGACGTCGGCGCCGACTGGGTCTCGATCCACTACGAGGCCTGTCCGGAACCCCGCGGCGTGCTCGCCGACATCAGGACGCGCGGCGCGCGGCCGTCCCTCGCGGTCAGTCCGGACACGCCGGTCGCGGTCGTCGCACCGAGCGCCCGCGACCTCGACATGGTGCTCGTGATGAGCGTGCACCCGGGCTTCGGCGGCCAGAAGTTCCTCCCCGGGAGTCTCGCCAAGCTCGAGGACGCCCGCCGGCTCCGCGACCGCCTGGGGCTCGGATTCCTGATCGAGGTCGACGGCGGCGTCACCGTCGAGAACGCCGAGGCCGCGGCACGGGCGGGGGCCGACGTTTTGGTGGCGGGCACGGCGGTCTTCGGCGCGACCGACTACGCGACGGCGATCACCGCCATGCGTCAGGCCGGCGCCGCCGCGGCGGCGCCGGCCTGACCGGCGCCGCTCGTCGCTCGGTGACGCCACCCACCCCCGCGGCGACGCTCCGCGGTGCCGGGAAGGCCAGTTTGCATTCTCGTTCCCGTATGTTACGCAGCCTCGCGTCTACCTTGCGGCCTAACGTTGACGGGGTGTAGCTCAGACTGGCAGAGCGCTGCGTTCGGGACGCAGAAGTCGCTGGTTCAAATCCAGTCACCCCGATTCTCTTTTCACGGCCGTAGGTTTCTCGCAGCGATCGCGGGCGGAGCCGTCGCCGTCGCGGTCGGCGGAAGCGCCCCGGCGAGCCGCGCGGAAGACGTGACCACCCGCGGAGACGACGTAGTCGCCCGCGAGGCGCCCGGGAAGGCCGAGGCCGGAATCGCGATCCTTCGTGGCAACGTCCGTGTCCGGCTCCTCGGAGAGCGCGACGGCTGGAGCGAGATCCTGCTTCCCGACGGCCGCCGCGCGTGGGTGCCCGCCGGAGACCTCGTCCATGCCCAGGAAACGGCGCGCGCGCCCGCGGACGCCACCACCACCGCCGCGCCCGCGCCCTCACCCGAGCCCGGCGCGGATCCGCGGGCCGACCTGATGACCGAGATTTCCCGCCTGCGATCGGTCGTCGACGCGCTCGAAGCCGAGCGCTTGCGGGCCCCCCAGACGACCGGAGATCCAGCGGGCGTCCCCGAGGCCGCGCCGATCGTCGCGGCGGCCGTCGGTCTCGTCGTCGGCGTGCTCGTCGGCGGCGGCTGGGAGCGGTATCGCGCGCGCCGCGGACGCTCGCTCCGTTTTTGACGATGGCCCCCCTGCTCGCCGTAGTCGCGCTCGCCTATCTTTGCGGATCCGTTCCGACGGGCGTCTGGCTGGCACGGCGGCGCGGCGTGGATCCCCGCGACATCGGTAGCGGCAACATCGGCGCGACGAACGTCGCCCGGGCGGCGGGCAACGCCGCCGGCGCGCTGACCCTCATCGGCGACACCCTGAAGGGCCTCGGTCCGGTCCTGCTCGCGGCGCAGCTCGGCGTCGGCGACCACGGCCGAGCGCTCGTAGCGCTCTCCGCCTTCACCGGCCACATCTTTCCGTGCTTTCTCGGCTTCCAGGGAGGCAAGGGCGTCGCGGTCTCGCTCGGGGTGCTGCTCGGCCTGGCGCCCCTCGGCATGGCGATCGCCGTCCCGATCTTCCTGCTGACGGTCGCGGTCAGCCGCTACGTCTCTCTCGGCTCGATCCTTACCGCCGCCCTGACGCCGCTCGTCCTCGCCGCGCTCGCGTACCCGACGACGACGACCATCGTCGCGGCCGTCATGGGGGCATGCATCGCCTACCGGCACAGGGACAACATCCGCCGTCTGCGCTTCGGGACCGAGGCGCGGCTCGGCGGTCGTCGCTCGGTTTTCCCCGACTCGGGATTCGCCTGAGCCCCCGGGCGCCGACCCGCCCAAACTTCGGGCGCTGCCCACGGTTTGGGCAGCAGTACGCGATCGGGATTCGCGATCCATCCGACGTCGCTGCGGAGGGAGCCGCTCGGGCCCGACGGCCCTTGACTTGCATGGCATCCTCGATCTTCAACTCGGGCTCGCCGTCGAATCGGATACGTCTCGCCCGGGAGTCGGACGCCAGCGGCAGATCGTAACGAGCAGCGCCCCAGCATCGACGAGTCCGAGTCAAGCGAAGCCACCAGGGAGGAGCACATGAAGAAGGTCGACGCCATCATCAAGCCGTTCAAGCTCGACGAGGTGAAGGAAAGCCTCTCGGCCATCGGCATCCAGGGCATCACGGTGACGGAGGTCAAGGGCTTCGGCCGCCAGAAGGGCCATACCGAGCTCTATCGGGGCGCCGAGTACGTCGTCGATTTCCTCCCCAAGGTGAAGCTCGAGATCATCGTCCGGGACGATCAGGTCGCCAACGTCGTCGCCGCCATCGAGAAGTCGGCGAAGACGGGACGCATCGGCGACGGAAAGATCTTCGTCATGCCCATCGACGAGGTCGTACGCATCCGGACCGGCGAACGCGGCGAACAGGCCATCTGACGACACCACCGCGAGACCGGCCCGCGAGGTCGGCCCCACGATTCACACCACAGGAGGGACACAGGAAATGAGCACGGCGAAGGACGCCATCAAGCTGGCGAAAGACAACAAGGCAGTCGCGGTCGACTTCAAGTTCCTTGATTTTCTCGGCATCTGGCAGCACTTCTCGACTCCGATCAGCGAGTTCGACGACGACGTGTTCGACGGCGGCCTCGGCTTCGACGGCTCCTCGATCCGCGGCTGGCAGCCCATCAACGCCTCCGACATGCTCGTGATGCCGGACCCGGCGACCGCGGTCATGGATCCGTTCATGGCGCACCCGACGCTGTCGCTCATCTGCAACATCGTCGACCCGATCACCAAGGAAGAGTACTCGCGCGATCCGCGCAACATCGCGCGCAAGGCCGAGGCGTACCTCAAGTCGACTGGCATCGGCGACACCGCCTACTTCGGTCCCGAGCCCGAGTTCTTCGTGTTCGACGACGTGCGCTACGACCAGACCGCGCACAGCGGCTACTACTACCTCGACTCCGTCGAGGGCATCTGGAACACGGGCCGCGACGAGGGCCCGAACCTCGGCTACAAGCCGCGCCACAAGGAAGGCTATTTCCCGGTGTCGCCCACCGACTCGCAGCAGGATCTCCGCGCCGAGATGGTGCTGATGATGGAGAAGGTCGGCATCCGCGTGGAGCGGCAGCACCACGAGGTCGCGACCGCCGGCCAGGCTGAGATCGACATGCGGTTCATGCCGCTCACGAAGATGGGCGACGCCCTCATGTGGTACAAGCACTGCGTCAAGAACGTCGCCTGGAAGAACGGCAAGACGGCGACCTTCATGCCGAAGCCGGTCTTCGGCGACAACGGCTCCGGCATGCACTGCCACCAGTCGATCTGGAAGGGCGACAAACCGCTCTTCGCGGGCGACGGCTACGGCGGCATGAGCGAGCTCGCGATGCACTACATCGGCGGCATCCTGAAACACGCGAAGGCGATCGCGGCCTTCACCAACCCGAGCGTGAACTCGTACCACCGGCTCGTGCCGGGCTTCGAGGCGCCGGTGAACCTCGCGTATTCGTCGCGGAACCGCTCCGCAGCCGTGCGCATCCCGATGTACTCGCCGTCGCCGAAGGCGAAACGCATCGAGGTGCGGTTCCCCGACCCGAGCTGCAACGGGTACATGGCCTTCGCGGCGATGTTGATGGCCGGCCTCGACGGCATCGAGCGGCGCCTCTCGCCGGGCGATCCGCTCGACAAGGACATCTACGCGCTGACGCCCGAGGAGCTGAAGGACGTTCCCTCGATGCCCGGCTCGCTCGACGCGGCCTTGAAGCACCTCGAGGAGGACCACGAGTTCCTGCTCAAGGGCGACGTCTTCACCGAGGACGTCGTCGAGACATGGATCGAATACAAGCGCACGAAGGAGATCGATCCGATCCGCCTCCGTCCGCATCCCTACGAGTTCGCGCTCTACTACGACGTATAGGTCGTCGCGCCGGCGATCTCGCGGGAAGGGACGGACCCTCACGGGCCCGTCCCTTCCTTTTTCTCAGCCGAGCGAACGTTCCGGCGCCGGGGCGCCCCGCAGCGCGTCCAGGCAGAGGACGATCACGCCGACCGTGATCGCCGCATCGGCGACGTTGAACGCCGGCCAGTGGTAGGCGCCAAGGTAGACGTCGAGGAAATCGATCACCTCGCCGTACGCGGCGCGATCGACCATGTTGCCGATCGCGCCTCCGAGCACTCCGCCGCACGCCGCGATCACCGCTCGGCGCTCGAGCGGGACCGTGCGGACGAACCACAGGAGGACGCCGAGCGCGACCGTCGCGACCGCGAGCAGTGCCGGGACTCGGAGCGCCGGCGAGTAGCCCGCGAAGATGCCGAACGCGGCCCCGGTGTTCCGGACATAGGTGAACGCGAAGAAGCCGTCGATCACGGGGATCGACTGGTGCAGCGTCATGCGATCGAGCACGATCGCCTTCGTCAGCTGGTCGACGACGACCACGATCAGAGCGGGTACGACGACGAGGCCCCGCTTGCCGCGCATCACGCCTTCGACTCCGAAGCCGCGAGCACCCCGACGCACCGTCCGCACAGGCCGGGAACGGCGCGCTCGCGTCCGACGTCGTCACGGTAGTTCCAGCAGCGCGGGCACTTCTCGCCGACGACGCGCCGTGCCGCGACCGTGACGCCGGGCGCCAGGAGCGGCCCGGTGATCGCTCCTTCCGGCACGAGCGCGACGCGCGAAACGATGAAAATCTCCGCGAGCTGCGCGCGGCGCGAGGCGAGCACGTCCGCGACCGGGCCGGTCGCGGCGATCCGCACGTCGGCTTCGAGCGACTGGCCGATCTCGCCGGCCGCTCGCAGAGGTTCGAGCGTCTTCGTCACGGCGGAGCGAACGGCGAGCAGCGTCTCCCAGTCGGCCGCGAGCTTCGGGTCGCGAAACGCGGGATCGACCTCCGGGAAATCGGAGAGCAGCACGCTCGGCGCTCGCGCCGGATCCGGCGGCATGAAGCCCCAGATCTCCTCGGCCGTGAACGAGAGGATGGGTGCCATGATCCCGACGAGCCCTTCGAGCAGGAGAAAGAGCGCGGTCTGACCGGAACGCCGCTCCAGCGACGTCGCGCCTTCGCAGTACAGACGATCCTTCACGATGTCGAGGTAGATGGCCGACAGATCCACGCTGCAGAAGTTGTTGAGCGCGTGGTAGACGCCGTGGAACTCGAACTCGTCGTAACCGCGCCGGCACCGCTCGATCAGACCCTGCAGGCGATCGAGGACGAAGCGGTCGAGTTCGAGCAGTTGCCCCGTCGAGACGCGGTCGCGCGCGGGATCGAAGCCGGCAAGATTGCCGAGCAGGAAGCGCGCCGTATTGCGAATGCGCCGATAGGCTTCGCTGGACCGGTCGAGAATCTCCTTCGAGATGCGGACGTCGTCGCGGTAGTCCTCGGCGGCGACCCAGAGGCGCAGGATGTCCGCGCCCTGGCTCGCAACGATCTGCTGCGGCGCCACGATGTTGCCGACGGACTTCGACATCTTGCGCGCGTCCTCGTCGAGGACGAAGCCGTGGGTGAGCACCGCCTTGAACGGCGCGGCGTCGCGCGTACCCACCGCGGTGAGCAGCGAGCTCTGGAACCACCCGCGATGCTGGTCGCTGCCCTCCAGATAGAGGTCGGCCCGACCGCCGAGATCCGCGCGGCGTTCGACGACGGCCGAGAAGCTCACTCCCGAGTCGAACCAGACGTCGAGGATGTCCTCTTCCTTCGCGAACGTCGTGCCGCAGCACTGCGGACAGGCGAATCCAGGCGGGACGAAGTCCTCGACGGGCCGTGCGAACCACACGTCGGAGCTTTCCGCGGCGAAGATGTCCGCGACGTGCGCCAGCAGCGCCTCGCTGGTGCTCGTGGTGCCGCATGCCTCGCAGCGGAGCGCCACGATCGGCACGCCCCAGGCGCGCTGGCGCGAGATGCACCAGTCGGGACGCGAGCCCACCATGCCGGCGATACGGTCGCGGCCCCAGGCGGGAATCCAGCGCACCTGCTCGATCGCCGCGAGCGCGCGGCCGCGGAGGTCCTTCGAGTCCATCGAGATGAACCACTGCTCGGTCGCCCGGAAGATGATCGGCTGGTGGCACCGCCAGCAATGTGGGTACGCGTGGGCGAGCGGCGAGGCCGCCAGCAATCGGCCGGCGGCCTCGAGGTGTGCGATGATCGCGGCGTCGGCCGCGAAGACGAACATACCTCCGAAGTGCTCGACCGCCGGCAGGAATCGTCCGCGGCCGTCGACGGGGGCATAGACGTCGAGCCCGTAGCGCAAGCCGACGTCGTAGTCCTCCTGACCGTGCCCGGGAGCCGTGTGCACGAGGCCGGTACCGGCGTCGAGCGTGACGTGCTCGCCGAGCACGAACGGCACGTCGCGATCGAGCCAGGGGTGGCGCGCGCGCGCGCCCTCGAGCTCGCGGCCGCGCACCGTCACGAGGATTCGCGGATCGTCGCCGAGGATGCCGGCGAGCTTCGGCACGAGCGCGCGCGCGACGATGAGCGCACCCCCCGCCGGCCGGGCGACGACCGCGTACTCGAGTTCGGCGTTGACGGCGATCGCCATGTTGGCCGGCAGCGTCCACGGCGTCGTCGTCCAGATGGCGGCGGCGATGGCTCCGGGCACGTCGGCGAAGGGCGCCGGATGCGGATCCGACAGCGGAAACGCGACGTAGATGGAGCGCGTCGTGACGTCCCGATACTCGACCTCCGCCTCGGCGAGCGCGGTCTGACACGAGGCGCACCAGTGCACCGGCTTCTTCCCGCGATACAGCTCGCCGCTGGTCACGAACTTGGCGAGGGCGCGGACCTCGGCCGCCTCGTAGCCGTACTCGGTCGTGAGATAGGGATTCGACCAGTCGCCGACGACGCCGAGCCGACGGAAGTCGGCACGCTGCACGTCGACGAACTTCGCGGCGTAGTCGCGGCAGAGGCGCCGCACCTCGACCTTCCCGAGCGCCGCCTTCTTCTCCTTGCCGAGCTTCTTCTCGACCTCGTGCTCGATCGGCAGGCCGTGGCAGTCCCAGCCCGGAACGTAGGGCGCCTGGAAACCCGCCATGTTCTTGTACTTCACGATCACGTCCTTGATGATCTTGTTGAGGGCGTGACCGAGGTGGATGTTGCCGTTCGCGTAGGGTGGCCCGTCGTGCAGGAGATAACGGGGCCGACCGGCCCGCCGCGCGAGACCGGCGCCGTAGACGTCGATGCGTTCCCAGTGGGCCAGGATCTCGGGTTCGCGAGCCGACAGATTCGCCCGCATCGGGAACGCCGTGGCCGGAAGGTTCAGGGAGCCCTTGAAATCCGGGCCCCCGCCTGTGCTCATCGAGCGCCCGCCATCAATGCGAACCGCTCGAGCGGTGGCGAGCTCGGCCGGGCGCCGCGCGGCGAACACCGCCGAAATCGAACCGCCATTCCTTGCGCATGCCGCGATAGCAGCAGCAGAGCTGGCTATCCATGTCGTTGATGAACGTCCGCTGTTTTCCGTCCTCGAAGAGGATGCGCACGATGCACGTACCGCCCGGCACGATCGAGGTCATGACCTCCACGACCGCTCCGATTCCCCATTCCTCGTATGCCGTGTGCTGCACGCGATCGCCGAGACGAAGGAACAGCCTTTTCTCTCCATCGAGCACGTCCACACCGCTCAGCACCGTAGGCTATCCGATCGACCTGGAGAACGCCACTCGAAAGGCCGTCCGAGCCCGCTTCTCTTGACTCCTCATGCAGCGGCTCTCAGACTCCGGATGCTCGAGATGGCGCACGATTGGAAGACGTTGAGCATGGTCGCGCTCGGCGCCGCGGTCGCGGGGTGGATCGTGGTGCGCGCGATGACCGCGGTTCCACCAGAGCGGCCGCCGAGCGCGGAGGCCGTCCTCCCCGCCCGCGCGACCACCGAGCGCCCCGTCGCCGCCGAGGAGGCCGCCGCGCCGGCGCGGCCGCTCGCCACCGGGGAGGCTCCGCCCGCCGCCGACGCGGACGCCATCGTGCTCGATCTCGAGGGCCTGTCGCGGGCGCTGGTCAGGGATCAACGCGTGGAGGACCGCGTACTGCCGCGTATCAACGACGCGCTCGACGTGCCCGGCGTGACGGCCTATCGCCGCGCGCCGGACTTTTGGGAGCCCGCGCTCGCGGGCTCGGAAGGAGACCACCGATGAATCACCTGGCGATACGGGTGCTCGTCGCCGGCGCGCTCGTCGGCGCGGTCTCGGTCGGCGCGCTCGCCGCCGAGCGCGTGCGTCGCGAGCGCATGGGTCACGGCAAGGAGCTTCAGCAGATCGAGCAGCAGATCCGCGCCGGCCGCTCGGTCACCAAGCGCATCGAACGCGATCCGCGCGCCTCGCCGGAGGTGAAGCGGAAGGCGGCGGAGCTCGCGCAGCTGCTCGACACGCGCGAGCGCCTCCTCGCGAAGCTCGATGCGAGCCATCAGACCTTCCTCGCGCAGCACAAAGGCGACCTCGACGAGCTGCAGAACCTGCGCAAACGCGCACTCGCTCTCGACCAGCGCCTCGACGAGGCGCGGACGGCCCTCGTACAGGCGAACCGTCCCGACATCGACGAGCTCAAGCGCAGCTCCCAACACGCACGGCAGTTGGTCGAAGGACTCCGCGGCTCCTACGAGATCGACCGGCAGACGCGTCGACAGCGTTGATCGACGCGCTGCGCTCGTCAGAACGTGGAGCCGCCGTCGCCTGCGACCGTGATGCGGGCGCCTTCGACCGTCACGGGGACGACGCGCCGCCCGCTGGTGAGCTTCAGGAGTTCCGGCACGATCTCGGGATGGCGGCTCACGTCAATCTCGGTGAACGGCGCGCCGCGCGCGACGAGGGCCGCCCGCGCGCGGTCGCAATGCGCGCACCCGTCCTTGACGTAGAGGGTCACATGCGGCGCCATGCGCGATCGCTAGCACGGCGGTCTGAGGCGGGACAACGCGCGTGACGGCGCCCGAGGAGATCGTCGACGTCGTCGACGAGGACGATCGCGTCGTCGGCCGCGTCACGCGCGCCGAGATGCGCCGCAGGAACCTGCTGCATCGCGCGGTGTACATCATCGTCCGCAACGAGCGCGGAGACTTCTTCGTGCACCTCCGGACGACGACGAAGGACGTCTATCCCGGCCGCTGGGACGTCACGGTCGGTGGCGTCGTGGCCGCCGGCGAGAGCTACGAAGCCGCGGCGCGGCGGGAGCTCGCCGAGGAGACCGGCATCCGCGACGCGCCGCCGCATCCGCTCTTCGACGTGCGCTTCACCGATCCGTCGACGCGGCTTGTCGGCCGCGTCTTCCTCGCACTCCACGACGGCGATGTGACGTTGCAGACGGACGAGATCGCCTGGGGCGCCTTCGCTCCACGCACGGAGGTCGAGCGCATCGTGCGCGAGGAGCCGTGCTGTCCCGACGGCGTTCTGGTCCTGCGACGCTACCTGGCGTCGCTCGTCACGACGTCTTGATCACGATCAGCTGACCGGTCTTCAGCCGCGACCCGTCGAGGTTGTTCGCGGCGGTCAGATCGCGGACCGACACGCGATGGCGGCGCGCGATGGCCCACAGCGAGTCCCCGGGCCTCACGACGTATTGCATGATCGGAGGCCGCGGCATGCTCGGGAAGTAGTGGCGGGCATTCCGCGCGACATGCGCCGCGGCCAGGACCTCGGCATAGAAGCTCTGCGAGGCGAAGCCGAAGGTCGCGCCCTCGTAGCCGCGGACGATGTCGTCGATCGCATCCGCGCCGACCGCCGCGCGCGCCCGCGCCATGCCCGCGACGCCGTGGTTGTACGAGGCGATCGCAAGCGGCCACGATCCGAGCACGCTGCGCGCCCGCGCGAGGTGCAGCGCGGCGATCTCCGTCGACCGGACCGGATCGAAGCGCGCATCGGCGCCGCCGCCGGACTTGTCGTAGAGATTGAAGGTCTCGCGGGTGAACTGCCAGAGACCCGCCGCCCCCGCCCGCGAGACGGCCGAAGGATTGAAGGAGGACTCCACGTGCGGAAGGTACGCCAGATCCCCGGGCAGCTTCGCGTCGCGAAAGATCCGCCGGATGCTCGGCAGGTACAGCTCGGCGCGCGCCAACCCGTCGACGAACGGCTCGCGCATCCCGCGTTGCGCGCGGATGTTGCCGATCGCCCGGACGTACGCCGCCGGTCCGGCGCGCACGCCGAACATCGCCTGGACCCGCATCCGCTCCGGTGACGCCGGCGTCAGCGACGGGAAGATGCCTCCGGCGGCGAGCGTGCTCAGGACCCGCTCGTAGCTCGCGCGGGTGGCGTCGAGCAGGGTCGTGTCGCCTCCGCGTCCGTACGGCACCACGTCGTAGACGATCGTCGGATCGTCACGGTCGTGCAGCACCGCCTGCGTGTGCGACACCCGGGTGAAGACGTTGACCCAGAAGCGCACGCGATCCTCCATGGCAGACGAAACCGGGAGTTGCGGGCCGAAATGCAGCGGCAGCTCCCGCGCGAATCCCGCGCTCGCCCAGAAGACACACGCCGCGACCAATGCCGATCGGAGGAGATACGGTGCTGCGGCGAGGTTGCCCATCGCGATACCGAGAAGCGTGCCGATCAAGCCACAAGCGCCGGCGTTCGGCAAGCGCGTGCGCGCGCGAAGCCGCCATGCGGGACGCCGTGGAGGTCACGATACGAGCGGCCACGCCCGCGGCGCCGGATCAGCGGACGGCGTCGAGCCCCGTGAGGTCGCGACCGACGATCAACGTGTGCATGTCGTAGGTGCCCTCGTAGGTGTTCACCGTCTCGAGGTTCAGCATGTGTCGGATCACGGGATACGCGTTGACGATGCCGTTCGCGCCGAGGATGTCACGCGCGAGGCGGGCCGTATGCAGCGCCTGGCCGACGTTGTTGCGCTTCGCGAGCGAGACCTGTTGAGCGCGGACGCGTCCTTCGTCCTTCAAGATTCCGAGGCGGTGCGCGAGCAGCTGCGCTTTCGTGATCTCGGTGATCATGTCGACGAGCTTCTGCTGCACCAGCTGGAAGCCCGCGATCGGTCGGTCGAACTGCACGCGGTTCAGCGCGTAATCGAGCGCGGTTTCGTAGCAGGCCATCGCGGCACCGATGGCGCCCCACACGATGCCGTACCGCGCCTGGTTCAAGCAGCCGAACGGCCCCTTGAGACCGGCGACGCCCGGCAGGATGGCGCTCGCCGGCAGGCGGACATCCTCCAGCACGAGCTCGGACGTGATCGAGGCGCGCAGCGAGAACTTTCCCTTGAGGTCGTGCGCGCCATACCCGGGCGTGCCGCGTTCCACCAGAAAGCCCCGGATCTCGTCGTCCGGCGTCGTCTTGGCCCAGACGATCGCCACGTCGGCGATGCTGCCGTTGGTGATCCACCGCTTCACGCCCGACAGCACCCATTCGTCGCCGACCTGCCGGGCACGGGCCTCCATGCCGCCGGGATCGGAGCCGTGATCGGGCTCGGTGAGGCCGAAACACCCGATCGCCTCGCCGCGCGCCATGGGCGGAAGCCAGCGCCGTTTCTGCTCCTCCGCGCCGTAGGCGTAGATCGCGTACATCGCGAGCCCCCCCTGCACCGACGCCATGGAGCGCAAGCCGCTGTCGCCGCGCTCGAGCTCCTGCATCACGAGGCCGTATGCGACGTTGTTCATGCCCGCGCATCCGTAGCCCTTCAGGTTGGCGCCGAAGACGCCGAGCTCGCCGAGCCGCGGAATCAGCTGACGCGGGAACTCTTCCCGGCTGAAACAGCCCTCGATGAGGGGGAGGCATTCCTGCTCGACGAAGGCGCGCACGGTGTCGCGGGTGAGGCGTTCCTCGGCGGTGAGCAGCGCCTCGAGGTCGTAGTAGTCGGGTGCCGACATGGGGCGGGAGAGTACTGCCGCACCGCGCCCGGCTCAAGCCGATATCGTGCGATTTGGAGCCAGTTCCGCGCTCACGTATACGATCCGGCAGCGCGAAGGAGGGTGGCGATCCGCCGAGCTCATCATGCATCTCGAGACCTTGCAGGTGTTCTGTGACCTCGTCGAAACCGGCAGCTTCTCGGCCGCCGCCGCGCAGAACTTCATCACGCAATCGGCCGTGAGCCAGCAGGTGCGCAGTCTGGAGACCCGCTTCGATCGTCCGTTGATCGAGCGGACCAAGGGCAACGTCCAGCCCACGCCCGCGGGGCAACTGCTGTACCAAGCGAGCAAGGACATCACCCGACGCTATCGCGAGCTCCGCGAGCAGATGCAGAGCTTCGGGAGCGTCGTGAGCGGCAGCGTCCGCCTCGCGACCGTCCACAGCGTCGGCCTCTACGAGCTGTCGGAGCCGCTCAAGAAGTTTTTGAAGGCCTATCCGCAGGTGAACGTCCACATCGAGTACAGCCGCTCCACGAAGATCATCGAGGACGTGCTGTCGGGACGCATCGACCTCGGCATCGTCGCGTATCCGGGTCGACGCCCGCAGATCAGCGTGATCCCGTTTCGGGACGACCGCCTCGTCCTGGTCTGCGCGGCGCACCATCCGTTCGCCCGCCGGCGCACGATCGGCATCAAGGATCTCGAAGGGCAGACGTTCGTCGGCTACGAGCGCGACATCCCGACTCGTCGCGCAACCGACCGGCTCCTGAACCGCAAGGGGGTGACGGTGCGCTACGTGATGGAGCTCGACAACATCGAGACCATCAAACGGGTCGTCGAGATCGGCGCCGGCGTGGCCTTGGTCCCGGAGCCGGCGATCAAGCAGGAGGTGAAGAACCGGACGCTCGCGGCGCTGCAGCTGAGCGACGAGGCGCTCTACCGCCCGCTCGGCATCTTGCACCGCCAGGGGCGGCACTTCACCCCCGCGATCGAACGCTTCATCGCCGAGTTGAAGTGACTCGGCTCAGCCCGCCAGCGCGGGCAACACGCGCTCGCCGAAGAGGCGGATCGTCGCCGGCGGCGCGAGATCCCCGAACATGATGGTGAAGAGCTGCACGCCCTTGGCCGCCTTGGCGCGTAGTCCTTCCGCGACCTGATCCGGCGTGCCGCGCACGGCGACGACGTCGAGGTCGGCGAATCCGCCGAGCAGATCCTTCGCGATCGTCCACTTCTCGGCGAGGTCCTCTGCGTCGGCGCCGAGCACGACGATCACCTGCTCCGACACCGTGATGGCCGCCGGATCGCGGCCGATCTCGGCGCAGTGCAGCCGCAGCACCTCCAGCTTGTGCCCGATCTCGTGGACTTGCCCCGAATCGGCAGACACCTCAGATGTGGGCGGAAGCCCACGAGGAGGGTGTTCCGATGGGGAAGAAGGTGGAGAGGGTACGGGCGAGCCGGCGGCCACGGCGATCGTTCACGCCAG
>JADYZW010000016.1 GCA_020852955.1 Deltaproteobacteria bacterium
CCGATCCTGTCGGGATCGACGCTCTTCAGGTTGAAGCCGTCGACGCCGACCTCGAGGCCGCGCAGCGCCTTCTGCAGCGACTCCTGGAACGTGCGCCCGATGGCCATCACCTCGCCGACCGACTTCATCTGCGTCGTCAGCCGGTCGTCCGCCTGCTTGAACTTCTCGAACGCGAAGCGCGGCACCTTGGTCACGACGTAGTCGATCGTCGGCTCGAACGACGCCGGCGTCGCCCCGCCCGTGATGTCGTTCGCAAGCTCGTCGAGCGTGTAGCCGACGGCCAGCTTCGCCGCGATCTTCGCGATCGGGAAGCCGGTCGCCTTCGACGCGAGCGCAGAGCTCCGCGACACGCGCGGGTTCATCTCGATGACGACGAGTCGGCCCGTCTCGGGATGAACGCCGAACTGGATGTTCGAGCCGCCGGTGTCGACGCCGATCTCGCGGATGATGCGGAGCGCCGCATTCCGCATCAGCTGGTACTCCTTGTCGGTGAGCGTCTGCGCCGGCGCCACCGTGATCGAGTCGCCGGTGTGGACGCCCATCGGATCGAAGTTCTCGATCGAGCAGACGATGACGACGTTGTCCTTGCCGTCGCGCATCACCTCGAGCTCGAACTCTTTCCAGCCCGCGATCGACTCCTCGATCAGCAGCTCGCGGGTCGGCGAAGCGGCGAGGCCGCCCTCGACGATGGCGCGGAACTCCTCCGGCGTCGTCGCGACACCGCCGCCCGTGCCGCCGAGCGTGCGCGACGGACGGACGATGAGCGGCAGCGGGATCGCGGCGCGGATCGCCTCCGCCTCGGCGACGCTCGTCGCGTAGCCGCTCCGCGGCAGATCGAGGCCGATCTTCTGCATCGCCGCCTTGAAGAGGTTGCGGTCCTCCGCCTTCTTGATCGCCGGCAGCTTGGCGCCAATGAGCTCGACGCCGTACGCGTCGAGGACGCCCGCCTCCGCCACCTCGATCGCGAGGTTCAAGCCGGTCTGTCCGCCGATCGTCGGCAGGATCGCCTGCGGCCGTTCGATGGCGATGATCTGCTCCAGCACCTCCGCGGTCATCGGCTCGATGTAGGTGCGGTCGGCGAACTCCGGATCGGTCATGATCGTCGCCGGATTCGAGTTCACGAGGACGACGCGGTAGCCCTCCTCGCGGAGCGCCTTGCACGCCTGGACGCCGGAGTAGTCGAACTCGCAGGCCTGGCCGATCACGATCGGGCCCGAGCCGATCAGGAGAATGGTGCGGAGGTCGGTGCGTTTCGGCACGTCAGCCTTTCCTCGTCCGCTCGATGAGGTCCACGAAGCGCCGGAACAGATAGCCCGAGTCGTGCGGCCCGGGCGAGGCCTCCGGATGATACTGCACCGAGAAGAGCGGCTCCCTGGTGTGGGCGAGGCCCTCGACGGTGCGGTCGTTCAAGTTGAGGTGCGTGAGCGTCGCCTTCCCCGCGAGCGAGTCGACGTCGACC
The DNA here is from genome assembly GCA_020852955.1 of Deltaproteobacteria bacterium. Taxonomy (GTDB): domain Bacteria; phylum Desulfobacterota; class Binatia; order UTPRO1; family UTPRO1; genus UTPRO1. The sequence goes on from JADYZW010000016.1 coordinate 1,460, forward strand.
GCGAAGCCGTGGTTCTGCGACGTGATCTCGACCGTGCCGGTGGTCGTATCCATCACGGGCTGGTTGGCGCCGTGGTGGCCGAACTTGAGCTTGTACGTGCGGCCCCCGAGCGCGAGGCCGAGGATCTGATGGCCCAGGCAGATGCCGAAGATCGGCACCTTGCCGACGAGCGCGGCGACGTGCGCGCGCGCGTAGGGCACCGCGTCGGGATCGCCGGGGCCGTTGGAGAGGAAGACGCCGTCCGGCCGCTGCGCGAGCACCTCGGCCGCCGTCGTCGTCGCCGGCACGACGCGCACGCGGCAGCCGGCGCTCACCAGGTGGCGCAGGATGTTGTACTTGATGCCGTAGTCGTAGGCGAGAACGAACGGCCCGTCGGCACGCGGCGCGGCGCCGGCCCCTTCGAGCTGCCAGAGCGGCTCGCTCCAGTCGTAGGCGGCCTCGCACGTGACCTCGCGGACGAGGTCGCGACCGACCAGCCCTGGCCGCGCCCGCGCCCGCGCGACGAGACGATCCGCATCGAGGTCGACGGTCGAGAGGATCGCTTCCTGCGCGCCGTGCGTCCGGAGGTGGCGAACGAGCGCGCGCGTGTCGATGCCGGTGATGCCGACGATGCCGTGCGCCTGCATGTAGGAGCCGAGGCTGCGCTCGGCGCGCCAGTTGCTCGCGGGTTCCCAGTATTCCTTCACGATGAAGCCCTTCACGAAGGGCTGTCGCGCCTCGACGTCCTCGCCGTTCACGCCGACGTTGCCGATCTCGGGATACGTCATCGCGACCAGCTGCTCGTGGTACGACGGGTCGGTGAGGATTTCCTGGTAGCCGGTCATGGCGGTGTTGAAGACCACCTCGCCGGCGATCTCGCCGTCGGCGCCGAAGGCGCGGCCGCGGAGCACCACCCCGTCGGCGAGCGCGAGGAGGGCCGGCCGGCCGGTCCCGTCCCGACCGCTCCGTCGTGAGCCGCTCATGGCGTGAACCTCCCCCCGAGATGATCGCCGACGACGCGTCCCGCGAGACAGACCGCCACCGCGCGTCCGCGCACCGCGCGCCCCGCGAACGGCGTGTTGCGGCTGCGCGACCGAAACGACGACGGGTCGATCGTCCAGCGCGCCTCCGGGTCGATCAGCGTCACGTCGGCGGCCGCGCCGGGCGCGAGCGTCCCGGCGTCGATGCCGAGCGCGCGCGCCGGACCGATCGTGAGCGCGCGGATCGCGGTCGCGACGGCGAGCACGCCCCCGTGCACCAGCTCGAGCACGAGCGGGAGCGTCGTCTCGAGGCCGACGATGCCGAAGGGCGCGGCCGCCATGCCGAGGGCTTTCTCGTCCGCGTGGTGCGGCGCGTGATCCGACGCGATCACGTCGAGCGTGCCGTCGGCGAGGGCCGCCCGCACCGCGGCCACGTCCTCGCGGGCGCGGAGCGGCGGATTCATCTTGGCGAGCGTTCCGTGCGCCGCGACCGCCTCGGCGTCGAGCGTCACGTGGTGCGGCGTCGCCTCGGCCGTGACGCGCATGCCGGCCGCGCGCGCCGCCCGGACGATCGCGACCGCCGCCGCGGTGCTGAGGTGCGCGACGTGCAGATGCCCGCCCGTCTCGGCGGCGAGCGCGCAATCGCGCCGCACCATCTCGCTCTCGGCGGCGGACGGCATCCCGGGGAGCCCCAGGCGTTCGGAGGCCGCGCCGGCGTGCATGACGCCGCCGCACGCGAGCGTGCGGTCCTCGGCGTGCGCGATCACCGGCGCGCCCACGCCGCGACCCGCCGCGAGCGCGGCGCGCATCACGTCGGCTCGCATGATCGGCACGCCGTCGTCCGAGAACGCGACCGCTCCGGCGGCGCGGAGCGCCGCGAAATCGGTGAGGGTCTCGCCCGCGAGGCCCCTGGTCACCGCCGCGATCGGCAGCACCCGCGCGAGCCCGGCGGCGCGCGCGCGCGCGATCATCCAGCGCGTGATCTCGGGATCGTCGTTGACCGGATCCGTGTTGGCCATGGTCGCAACCGTCGTGAAGCCGCCCGCGACCGCCGCCGCCGCACCCGTCGCGATCGTCTCCTTGTGCTCGCCGCCCGGCTCGCGGAGGTGCACGTGCATGTCGACGAGCCCGGGCGTCACCCAGAGCCCCGCCGCATCGATCGCCGCACGCGCGCGCGGGGCGTCGTCGGGAGCGACCACGTCCACCACGCGGCCCGCATCGACGAGCACGTGGGCGACGCGATCGACGTCGCGCGCCGGGTCGAGCACGCGGCCGCCGCGGATCACCAGATCGATCACGCCGCGGCCTTCGGATCGACGTAGGAGTAGATGACGACGCGGTCGCGGTGCTCGCGATCGAGCTCGCGCAGGCGCACGCGCACGCGCTCGTGCGGCGCGGTCGGGAGATGCTTCCCCACGTACGTCGGCTTGAGCGGCAGCTGGCGGTGTCCGCGGTCGATCAGGACGGCGAGGCGCGCCGAGAGGGGCCGTCCGGCGCGCCAGACGCACGAGAGCGCGTCCTTCGCCGTCCAGCCGCTGTTGATCACGTCGTCGACGATGACGACGTGGCGATTGGCGATCGTGACGTTCGGACCCGGGGTCGCCGGAGCGCCGGGCCAGCGCGGGACGACGTCGCCGCCGTTTTGCACGTCGAGGACCCCGAGATCGACGGCCGCGCCGCGGAGCGCGTGGATGCGCTCGGCGATGCGGTGCGCGAGGAACGCCCCCGCCATGCGGACGCCCACGATCACCAGATCCTTGAGCTCGGAGGTGTCGCGCAGGATCGCGTCGGTCAGCTCCGCGATCGCATTCGCGATCTCCTGCGCCGTCATGATCGATTTCTGCGGACCGAGCTTGTACGACTTGTACGCGGCTTCCTCCGCTTGCTTCACCGAGTCGAAGATCACCAGCGCGTCGTCCCGCAGCCACGCGTCGAGGTAGCCGTACATCGGCTCCTCGTAGACGTGGAAGTGCTTCGACCTGCGGTTGCCGATCACCTGGATGCGCGTCTCGTGGTCGCAATAGAGACACACGAGGTGCGCGCGGCCGGCGGGCTCGCGATGGAAGCGGAAACGGCGCTCGGACTGCACTTCTTCGCGGCGCGTGATGCAGTTGGGATTGCCGCAGCGGGGCCCGACGCGCATCGCGCCGCGCTCGGCGCGGGCCGACGGCGACCCGACGTCGCGGCCGACCCGCTCCGCGAGGACCATCTCGACGAGAGCCATCCGCACGGGCACGCCGGAGGCGGCCTGTCGGAAATAGAGCGCGCGCGGGTCGCGATCGAGCGCCGAGGAGATCTCGCCCGTCCGCGGCAGGGGATGCATCAGCACCGTGTGCCGCATCGCCGGATCCTGGAAGGTGTCCGTGTCGACGCGCAGGTACTCGACGCCGTCGTCGGTCGTGTCGTCGCGGCGCTCGCGCTGCGGGCGCGTCATGTAGAGGGCGTCGAGCGTGATCGGCTCGGCCTCCGCGAGGCGCTCCTGGAGATCGAATTCGGTGTCGGTGAACAAGGTCAGTTGGTGCGGGCGGGCCGGCGCCAGATAGAGCGCGTTCACGTCGCGGGCGAGCGCCTTCAGATCGCCCGGTCGGGCGACCGTCGGGCGGTAGCCGTACTCCTCCGCCACCTTTTGCAGCAACCAGTCGGGAAACTCCATCCCGCGGGCCGGAATGATGACGATGTTCGCCTTGAAGCGCGCGAGCGCCCGGACCAACGAATGGGCCGTCCGACCGCGCTTCAGGTCGCCGCCGATCGCGACCGTGATCCCGCGGAGCGTGCCCTTGGCGCGCTTCAAGGTGTAGAGATCGCAGAGGGTTTGCGTCGGGTGCTCGTGGCTGCCGTCGCCCGCGTTGATGATCGGAACGTCGGCGTGCTCGGCCGCGACGCGCGCCGCCCCATCCCAGAAGTGCCGCAGCACCAGGACGTCGGCGTAGCTCGAGACGACCTTGGCGGTGTCGGCGAGGGTCTCGCCCTTCGACGCCGAGGAGCTCTTCATGTCCGAGGCGCTGATGACGGCGCCGCCGAGCCGCCACATCGCCGCCTCGAACGAGAGGCGCGTCCGCGTGCTCGGCTCGTAGAAGAGCGTCGCCATGATGCGGCCGACGGCGCTCTTCGGGGCCTGGCCGGCGTCGCGCTTCTCGAGCGCGGCCTCCATCTCCTCCGCGCGCCGCAGGATGCTCTCGATCTCCTCGTCGGAGAGATCGGCGATCGCGAGGACGTGCCGCGCCCTCATGCGAGCGCGACCTCGTCGCGCCCGTCGAGCTCGCGGACGCGCACGTGCACCCGGCGGGACTCGGTGGCGGGGACGTTCTGGCCGACGAAGTCGGCCCGGATCGGCACCTCGCGGTTGCCGCGGTCGACGAGCACGGCGACCTGGATCGCATGCGGGCGTCCGAGGCCGCCGAGTACGTCGAGGGCGACCCGCACCGTGCGTCCGGTCGAGAGCACGTCGTCCACCAGCACGACGACGGCGTCGTCGATCGAGAAGGCAACGTCGGTCTCCGGCCCCTCGATGCGGTCGCGCGGCTCCTCGACGTCGTCACGATAGGGCGTGATGTCGATCGCCCCGACCGGCACGCCGCGCGCCGCGAGCTCCTCGATCTTCCGCGCGATCCGATGCGCGAGCTGGACCCCGCGCGACCGCACCCCGACCAGGACGAGATGCGCAACCGCGCGATCACGTTCGAGAATCTGATGCGCGAGGCGCGCGACGGCGCGGCCTATGGCGTCGCCATCGAGCAGGATCGCGGGAGCGTCGGTCACTCGGCGGCCGCCCGGGGCGACGTCGCCGACACGAAAAAGCCCTCCCGACCGGAGCCGGGAGGGCTTTCGAACGAGTAGAAACGGAACGTGGAGAGGGTCACCGGACCGACCTTTCCTGACCTCGGAGGGTCAGATTAAAAGGTACGTGGATTTCGTACGCCCGACCGTGAAGCATGTCAAGCTTCGACCGCGGGCGCGGGCGTTTTCCACGGCGACCGCTCGACATGGCACCTGAGGACGGAACGCGCAAGGCCACGGCGACCCTCGCCGAGACCCGACTCGACCGCTGGCTCTGGGCGGCGCGCTTCTTCAAGACCCGCGGGCTCGCCGGGGAGGCGGTCGCCGGTGGGCTCGTCCACCTGAACGGCTCACGCGCGAAACCCGCGAAGCCGGTACGCCTCGGCCACACGGTCGAGGTCCAGCGGGGCGAGCAGGTCACGACGGTCGTCGTCCGCGGCCTCTCCGAGCGGCGTGGGCCGGCCGCCGAGGCCGTCCTCCTCTACGAGGAAACGCCGGCGAGCGTGAACGCGCGTGCGGAGCACCTGGCGCGTCGTCGAGAGGCGGCGGCCGGGCGCTTCGAGCGGCTCGGGCGACCGACCAAGCAGGACCGCCGCGAGAGCATCCGCTTCCGGCGCGGCCGCTGACCCCTCCGGATCTCCCGGTGCGGAAGGCTCCTCGGGGACGAACACGCCCGATCGTCACGGGCGGAGCGACGATCCCCGGGATCGACGGCGCGCCCGTCTGCGTCGCCTCCCCGCCGAGGAATGGGAGGAACTCTCCCCTGAGGTCGGCGTCCGGTACCGCCGCGGGTCCGGTCGGATCGGGCGGAAAGAGCACGCGCTTCAGCACCTGATGCGCAGGCCTGGCGCAGTGTTCAGGATCGGCGGCCGGAGGGCGCTGGCATACGGGAACGCGTCGTGCCCGCGAGCAGGCCGCGCCTCCAGACGTGCGGGCCGCGAGCAGCCGGGACGTGCGGCGCGCGCGCGGCGACCCCCTCCCTGCACCGGGTCGGCCATCATGGACGGACGATCCACGACCCGACCAGCCGCCGTTGATGACCGACATCAACTCGGCCCGTGCCAGGTTGCAGAACCCGGCGCCCGCTCGAGGGCGGTTCGGCCCCGTCCGGGATGGAGCGCCGCGTGGCGCTCCGCACGGCCTGCTACGTACGGCTAGTCGTCGGCTAGGGACCGAACCAGGCGCCGTGGAACCAGCGCAGGACGAAGGTGGTCCCGAGCGCGCCCAGCACGACGGCCGGGCCGAGCTCGCGAATGCCCTGCCACGTCGTCGGGCCCGTGAACGGCAAGAACGGCGTTTCGCGATAGAACGCCGCGAACTCCGCCGCACCCGTGGCGAGCTTGCGCTCGTCCTGGTGGCGGCAGCCGATCAAGGCGAAGAGCGGGAACCCGCCGAAGAATGCGACGTCGGCTGCGTTGCCGTTCGGGACCAGGTGCAGGAGCCCGAAGAGCCCAAACCCCATGAAGAGCGGATGGCGGGTAATGCGCTGCGCGCCCCGCGGAGTCGGGTCGCCAGGAACGATCGACGCCGGACTCGGGCGCACGATCCCGGCCACGACGAGCACGCACGCGATCAGCATCCCGGCATAGAGCAACCACCTGAGCTCCGGACCGAGCGGAATCGACCAGAGCAGCGGTCCGGCGTGCTTGTTGGCGAAGTAGACCCAGACGAGCGGCACGAAGAAGAGGAACGCCACGATCGAGTAGAGCCCGAGGAACGGGCCCGCGCCGATGCGGGCGACCAGCCGCTCCCGGACCTGCCCGCTCGAAAGGCCCATGTGGGAGGCCGCGAACCCGATCCACAACACGACGATGGCGAGAGTCGCCGACACGAGGGCCTCCTTTCGTCGCGCGGCGGCTCCGCCGCGCGATCGGCGGCGTGATATTGGCCAAGACCACGCGCTACGGCAACCGGCGCCGCGAGCGGAACGCGCGGCGAGTCTGCTATGAGGCCCCGTGCTCGCGTACCGCCCCACCTGCCATCGCTGCCTCCGCCCGGCCTCGCACTGCTATTGCGCCCATCTGACGCCGATCGCGAGCCGAACCCGCGTCGTGTTCCTCCAGCACCCCCGCGAGTACCGCATGCCGATCGGCACCGCGCGCATGACGAACCTCGGCCTCGCGAACTCCGAGCTGCACGTCGGCGCCGACCTCGACGGCCACCCGCGGGTGCGGGCGCTCACCGACGACCCCCGCGGCGCCGCGCTGCTCTTCCCCGCCGAGGGCGCCGTCGAGCCGTGGGCGCTCCCCGGCGGACCGCCGGCGACCCTCGTCGTACTCGACGGCACGTGGATCCAGGCGCGGAAGATGCTCGCGCGGAGCCCTCGCCTGCAGCGCCTGCCGCGCGTCGCCTTCACCCCGGCGCGTCCCGGACGGTACCGCATCCGCCGCGAACCCGCCGCTCATTGTCTCGCCACGGTCGAGGCGGTCGTCCAGGTGCTCGGCCGCCTGGAGAAGGACCCGGACCGCTTCCTGCCGCTGCTGCGCGCCTTCGAGCAGATGGTCGCGCAGCAGCTGCACGACAAGGCGACGCGCCCGAACCCCTACTTCCACGCGCCGCGACGGCGCGTGTCGGATCGGGAGCGCGTCCGCGCGATGCTCGCGAAGGATCGGGAGCGCCTGGTCCTCGTGCACGGCGAGGCGAACGCCCACGCCATGGCGGCGCGCGTGCCGGGCGACCCCGAGCTCTTGCAGCTCGTCGCCGAGCGCTACGCCACCGGCGAGCGCTACGAGGCCGTGCTGGCGCCGCGCCGCCCGCTCGCGCCGTCCGTGCCGAGCCATCTCGAACTCCCCGCCGGGGGCTTCGTCGACGGGGAAGACGCCCGCGCCGCCCTCGACCGCTTCGCGGACTTCCTCCGCGCGGGCGACCGGCTCGCGTCCTGGGGACGCTTCACCCTCGATCTTCTGGCGGCCGAGGCGTTCCCCGCTCCGAACGCGATCAACCTCCGCGATGCGGCCGCGCGCGCGCTCGCGCGGCGTCCCGGGGGTCCGGAGCAGGCGAGCGCGGACCTCGCCGGCAACGACCCGCCGCGGCGAGCATGGACCGCGGGTCGCGCTGGCCGCCGCGTCGCCGCGCTCGCGACCATCGTGGCGCGGGTCCTGCGCGAGCCGTGAGGGGCCGCGCGCGCGTCGTCCCGGCGCCGTCGCCTGGCGCGCGGCGCCGCGCTTGCGTCACAGCCCGCAGGTCGCGAGCGCCTTCGCGATGCGGGCGCGGGCGCGCCCGTCGGCGAACGGAAAGGAGCGGAAGAAGTCGGCGGCGGTGATCGCGGCGCACCGCGCGCGTACGTTCGCCGTCCACGCGGCGGCTCGGGCGCGGTCGCCGGCGAGCGCGTGCGCGGCGACCGCGATCACCGCGATCAGCACGTGTGCGCCCGGCGAGCGCGCCGCGCGCTCGGCCCAGTCGGCCGCGTCCGTGTGCTCGCCCGCGACGACGTGCGCGAGCGCCCGCGTCGCGGCCATCGCGTAGTAGAGCGGGTCGAGCGGACTCAGCGCCATCGCGGCGTCCGCGTCGGCCCGCCCGGCCGCGCCCCGACCCGAGAGCGCGTGGGTCCAGGCTCGCGCGTAGATGCCCTGGGCATAGCTCGGGCTGAGCGACGTCGCGCGCTCGAGCCACGCGAGGCTCGTGTCGAGATCGCCGGCGAGCCAGAAGCTCCGACCCATGGTGAGGTTCGCGAACGGGTCGAGCGGATCGAGCGCGACGCTCCGCTCGGCCGCGTCGCGCGCCGCCCGCGCCTCGCCGGCGACGTTCCCCGTGTACCCGAGAAAAGCGTTCTGGAAGTGCACGAACGAGCGGCCGGCGTGCGCCCGCGCGAATCGCGGATCGGCGGCGACGGCGCGCGCGAAGAACTCGCCCGCGGCCGCATTGTCGGTGCGGTGGAAACGGAACATGCGCTGGAGGCCGAGGTGGTACGCCGACCAGGCGTCGAGCGACTCGGGTACGACGATCCGCACCGCCTGCGCCTCGTGCAGCGGAACCTGCAGATCGAGAGCCGCCACGACGCGGGCGGCGATCGACGCTCGCGTCTCGTGAACCTCCGCCAGGGGAGTCGCGAAGCGATCCGCCCAGACCACGCCCGCGTCGCGCGTGTCGAGCAGCTCGACGGCGACGACGACGGATCGTCCCGCCACCTCCACCGCGCCCGACAGGCAGTAGCGAGCGCCGAGCGCCTTGCCGACCTCGCGCGGATCGGCCGCCGCTCCGCGGAAGCGGAACGTCGAGCCGCGCGCGATCACGAAGAGCCAGCGCAACCGCGATAGCTCCGCGATCAGCTCGTCGGGGAGCGCGTCGGCGACGGTCGCCGCGCGCGCGTCACGGCCGATCACGCGGAAGGGCAGCGCCGCAATCGACGGCCGCGCGGCGGCGGCCGCGGCGGCGTCACGCGGCTCCGCGGCGGCGATCCGAACGTCGGCGACAAGGCGGAAACCGCGGCCGTGCACGGTGCGGATGAGCCGCTGCGCCCGGCCGTCGTCGCCGAGCGCCCGCCGCGCCGACTTCACCCGGCTGTCGAGCGCCGAGTCCGAGACGACGCGTCCGTCCCAGACTTTCTCGAGGATCTCGTCGCGCGAGACCAGGCGCTCGCGATTGTCGGCGAGGAGGAGCAGCAGGCGGAAGACCTGCGGCTCGACGGGAACCGCCTCCCCGTCGCGGCGGAGCTCGCCGGCCGCAGCATCGAGCTCGAAGCCCGCGAACAGGTACGTCATCGCGGTCCACGATAGCCAATCTGCGCCGCGGCTCCTAGAAATCTCCGGGAACTCTCCAGGCAGTCTCCCAGCATCGCGGGCGCGCAGCACGTAGGAGGACGAGCACGGGGCCGGATCGACCGGTCCCGACACGAAAGGAGAATCTCCATGCCGCTCGTCACCATCGATCTGATCGAGGACGTGTTCACCCCGGCCCAGAAGCGGGAGCTCATCGAGAAGGTCACGGAGGCCATGATCGCCGTCGAGGGCGAGGCGCTTCGGCCCGTCACCTGGGTCCGCATCAACGAGGTCGCTGAGGGCGACTGGGCGATCGGCGGCAAGTGCCTGCGCGCCGCCGACGTACACGCCCTCAAGGCGGGAAAGGCGGCGTAACCTCGCCGCGATGGATGCCGGAGCCGCGCGCTGGGCGCCGCGGCTCCGGCACGCCGCTCACTGCAGCTCGAAACGCTCGCGCAGGAGCTTCAGCAAGGCGACGTTGTCGCTGTGGCCGGTCATGCGGGCGGTGACGAAGCCGCGAAGCGGCCGGCCGAGCAGGTAGAAGTCGCCCATGATGTCGAGGATCTTGTGGCGCGCGAACTCGTCGGGGAACCTGAGCGGCGTGTTCACGATGCCGTTCTCGCCGATGAGGATGCAGTTGTTCAGGCGCCCGCCGCTCGCGAGCCCCATCTTCTCGAGCGTCTCGATTTCGCGCAGGAATCCGAAGGTCCGCGCGGGCGCGATCTCGGTCTTGAAGCGCTCGGTGTCGGTGAACTGGAAGACGTACTCCTGGCGCCCGACCGGTTGCGGATAGTCGAGGATGTAGCGCACGCCGAAGACGTCGGCGGGCTCGATGCAGAGGTATTCGCCGCCGCCGTCGCGGTTACCGATCTCGTAGCGCCGGTCGATCACGATCTCGTCGACGTCACCGCCCTGCTCCTCGACGCCCGCGCTCTCGATGAGTCCGCAGAACTCCGCCGCCGAGCCGTCGAGGATCGGAATCTCGACCTGCATCTTCACGAGCAGGTTCGTGATCCGGTAGCCGTGCAGCGCCGCCAGCAGGTGCTCCACCGTCTTCGCGACGATGCCGTTGTGGTAGAGCGTCGTCGCGTATCCCGTCGAATCGACGTACTCGATGCGGGCCGGAATCGTCACGGCGTTCGAGATGTTGCCGAAGACGATGCCGCTGCCCGGCGGCAAGGGCTGCAGGATGAGCCCGGTCCGGACGCCCGAGTGCAGCCCCTGCCCGTTCACGACCACGCTGCGCTGGATCGTGCGCTGGGTCCACGGCCACGGACGCGCGAGCAGCCGACGCTCGAGCGCGATCGCGCCCGCCTCGTCGGCGGCCACCGCCTCCGCGTCGACACCACCGGCGATCGGCCGCGCCTCGAGCGCGCGGTCGACGACGTGCAGGAGCCCGTCGAGCGAGAACGGCTTCTCGATGAAGTCGAACGCGCCGAGCTTCGTGGCCGTGACCGCGGTCTCGATGTTGCCGTGGCCGGAGATCACGATGACGGGCGTCGCCGGGTGCGAGTCGCGGATGCGCCGGAGGAGCTCGATGCCGTCCATGCCGGGCATCCAGATGTCGAGAATCACGAGGCGCGGGTGTTCGCGCGCGATCAGCTCGAGAGCACCGCCGCCGTCCTCCGCCTCCAACACGCGGTAGCCCTCGTCGGCGAGCACCCCGCGCACGCTGCTCCGAATTCCCGCCTCGTCGTCCACGATCACGATGGTCTTGTCCACGATTCCTCCTGGTGCAGGACGCTCGACTCGAGCGGTCCTTTCACCGGCAGCTCGATCACGAACCGGCTGCCGTGCGGCGCGTTGTCCTTGACCCGTACGAATCCCTGATGGTCGGCGACGATCGCCGAGACGATGGCGAGGCCGAGCCCGGTCCCGCCTTGCTTGGTGGAGTAGTACGGCTCGAAGAGCCGGCCGCGATCTTCGGGCTTGATGCCGATCCCGGTGTCCGCGACCTCGAGCGCGACGATGCCGTGCGCGCGGTGGAGCCGCGTCCGCACCTCGATGCGCGGCGGCGTCCCGTTGGCGCGCGGCGCGGCGTCGCAGGCCGCGACGGCGTTGTCGAGCATGTTGATGAGCGCGCGTTTGATGCCCTCGCGATCGAGCGGCAGCCGCGGGAGGCCCGGGTCCGGATCGACGACGAACTCGATGTGGCGATGGCCTTCGCGGAAGAGCACCATCGCCTCGTCGACGAGCGCGTTCAGGTCCTCGGGCGTGTGCTCGCCAGCGGGCAGGCGCGCGAAGGTCGCGAACTCGTTCACCAACGTCTTCAGCTCCTCGACCTGCCGCACGATGGTCCGCGTGCACTCCTCGAAGAGCGTGCCGTCCTCCTTGAGGCGCTCGGCGTAGCGCTTGTGGAGCCGCTGCGCCGAGAGCTGGATCGGCGTGAGCGGGTTCTTGATCTCGTGCGCGATGCGGCGCGCGACCTCACGCCACGCCTCCATGCGCTGCACCTTCACGATCTCGGTGACGTCCTCGCAGAAGAGGAGCGCGCCGAGCGCCTGCCCAGCGGAGTCGCGCAGCATGGTCGCGGTCAGGACGAGGGTGAGCATGCGGCCGCCCGCGAGGACCTTCATGTGCCGCTCGACGCGCCCGCCGACCGCCGCGAGCGACACGCCCGCGCGCAGCTCCGCGAGGGTCTCGCGCGCCGGCGCGAGGTCGGAGCGCGCGAACACGGCCATGTAGTCGCGACCGATCACGGTGGCGCGGTCGATCACGAAGAGGCGCGTCGCGGCCTCGTTGAGCGTCGTCACGCGTCCGTCCGGATCGACGGCGACGACGCCGGCCGTGAGTTCGGCCAGGATCGTCTCCATGCTGCGCCGGCGCTGCTCGAGCTCGAGGTTGCTGTGCTCGAGATCGGCGGTCATCTGGTTGAACGAGGCGACCAGCGTTCCGAACTCGTCGTCGGGCGCCACCTGCGTCGCGTCGCCGAGGCCGATGCGGTACTGCCAGTTGCCCTGCGCGACCTCGCGCGTCCCCTCGGCGAGCTTCTGGATCGGCACCGTGATGCCCTTGGCGAGGTAGAACCCCATCCAGGTGGCACAGAAGATCACGAGCAAGGTCACCAGCACCAGGGTCACCACGTAGTTGCTGGTGATCGGCTGCTTCAGGATCTTGAGCTGCCGATACTCCTGGAACGAGCGCGCGATGTCGGCGCTCCGCGTGGCGACGCTCTCCGGTACGAAGTACTCGACGACCACCGCGCCCTCGACGCCGCGCGGTCCCGGGATCGGCACGGCGGCGCGGATCACGTCGCCCCGCCCCATCGATTGGATGCGCGTCTCGCCCCGACCCTCGAGCGCCGCGGTGAGAAGCGGCGCCGAGGGCGGCAGCGCCGACTCGCCGGGCACCTCGTCCGCCCGCGCCATGGCGCGCACGTCGCGATCGATCCCGAAGACCTGCACCGTGCCGACGTGGTACTCGCGCTGCTTGTCGGCGACGAACGCGCGCAGCCGTTCGACGCCGCCCGCCTTGAGGAGCCCGTCCTCTCGCACCCGGTCCGCGAGCTGCCGCGCGTGCACGAGCGCATTCTCGGACGCGTTCCGGTAGTAGGCCTGCGCCACCTCCAGGGAGCCCGACAGCGAGCTCTCGACCTGGACGCTGAACCAGTTCTCGATCGAGCTCGTCATGAAGCCGAGCGCGACCAGGAAGATCAGGACCGCGGGGAAAATCGAGACCGCGACGAACGCCAACACGAGCCGCGTACGGAGATGCGATCCGAGCATCCGGCGGCGGCGCTCGAACACGAGCTTGAGGAGGTTCCGCGCCACCAGGAACACCAGCAGCACGAGCAGGATGATGTTGAGGTTGATGAGGAGGAAGAAGATGACGTTGTTGCTGAGCGAGCCACCGTTCGAGAACTGCGGGAGCCGCGTCTCGAAGAACGCGAACAGCAGGACGGCCAGCGCGGCCGACAGGATGATGAGCCCCTCGCGCCGGCGCTGGCGCTCCGCCGACGCCTCGCCGGACGCCGCCGGGCTGCCGGTCGCCTGGAGACCGTTCGCGCCCCTCGGGCCAGGTCGGTCGGTGGTCGGTCGGCTCATGGCATCGGCACGCCGGACGCTCAGCGCCGGAAGAGGTACGACAGCAGCGACAGCAGGAGGCTCAGGAGGAGGCACGTGGCGAGCGGAACGTAGACGGTGAAGCCGCCCGACCGGAAGGTGAAGTCGCCGGGGAGCTTTCCGAGCCAGGGTATCCGGGGCGCGAACGACACGACGAGCCCCGCGACCACGAGCACGAGCCCGAGCAGGACGAGCGTGCGTCCCAAACCTCCCATGGCTTGGACCGGCAAGGGCCGGATTCTAGAGCCGCTCCGGGACGGTGTCCACCCAGACACATCGCGTCATTTTCGCTCTCCCTTTGCCTCCGGGGCGAGTCAGAAGAGCCGGGCCTGCGCCGCCCGCACCGGCTCCGTCCGACCGAAATGGCTGAAAGCCCGCTCGGTTACGACTCGTCCCTTGGGAGTTCTGGCAAGGAACCCCTCCTTGATGAGGTAGGGCTCGTAGACGTCCTCGATCGTGTCGCGCTCCTCGCCGACGGCCGCCGCGAGGGTGTCGAGGCCCACCGGTCCGCCGCTGAACTTGTCGATGATCGCGAGCAGGATCGTGCGATCCATCTTGTCGAACCCCCGGGCGTCCACTTCGAGAAGCGCCAGCGCGTCGGTGGCGACCTCCCGGGTGATCCGTCCGTTCGCCCGGACCTCGGCGTAGTCGCGGGCCCGTTTCAGGAGCCGATTGGCGATGCGGGGCGTGCCGCGCGAGCGTCGGGCGATCTCGCCCGCCCCGTCGGCGTCGAGCGGCACCTTCAGGATCGCGGCCGAGCGCTGCAGGATCCGGCCGAGGTCCTCCTCGCCGTAGAACTCGAGCCGGAAGTGCGCTCCGAAGCGGTCGCGCAAGGGGGACGTCAGGAGGCCCGTCCGCGTCGTCGCCCCGACCAGCGTGAAGGGCTTGAGCTCGAGCTTCAGCGTCCGCGCCGAGGGCCCCTGGCCGACGATGATATCGAGCTGGAAGTCCTCCATCGCCGGGTACAGCACCTCCTCGACGACCCGGTTCAGGCGGTGGATCTCGTCGATGAAGAGCACGTCGCCGCGTTCGAGGTTCGTCAGGATCGCCGCGACGTCGCCGGGCCGCTCGAGCACCGGTCCGGACGTGCAGCGGATCTGCACCCCCATCTCCTTCGCGATGATGTAGGCGAGCGAGGTCTTCCCGAGACCGGGCGGTCCGGCGAGCAACACGTGGTCGAGCACGTCGCCCCGCGCCCGCGCCGCCGCGATGGCAACGCCGAGATTGTCCTTCACCGCGGCTTGTCCGACGTACTCCGCGAGCCCGGTCGGGCGGAGCGACACGTCGAGGCCGACCTCTTCGTCCAACGTCAGGGGATCGACGACGCGTTCGTTCATGTGGCCAACCTCCGCAGGGCTTCCCGGATGAGGTCGGCGAGCGCGCCGGTGCCTGCCTCCTCGGCCCGGGCGACCGCGCGCTCCGCCTCGTGCTGCTTGTACCCCAGGTTCACGAGCGCGGACACCGCTTCGGCCGCGTCGCCGCCGCCCCGCACCGCCGGCGCGCCGGCCTCGACCGCTCGGCGCTGCCGCAGGACCCTCACCTTCTCGCGGAGCTGGAGGACCATGAGGTCGGCCTTCTTCTTGCCGATCCCCGGCACCGCGACGAGCCGGCGCACGTCGCCCTCGGCGATCGCGTTCTCGAGGTCGGGCGTGTCCATTCCCGACAGCACCGCGAGCGCGACCTTGGGACCGATCGTCGCGACCTGGAGCAGCAAGAGGAAGAGCGCGCGCTCGGCCGCATCGAGGAACCCGTAGAGCTGCAGCGCATCCTCGCGCACGTGCGTGTGAACGTAGACGTCGACCTCGGCGCCCGGATTCGGCAGCCGGTAGAACGCGTTCAACGAGACGAGCAGCTGATAGCCGACGCCGCCGACATCGACGACGATCTGCTCGGGTGCCTTCTCGAGCAGCCGCCCGCGGAGGCGGGCGATCATCGTGCGCCCACCGCCGCAAGCGCGGCCGCGAGGCGCGCCGAGTGCACGTGACAGAGGGCGATCGCGAGCGCGTCGGCGGCGTCGGGCGTCAGGCGGTCCGCGACCCCGAGCTCGCGGGCGATCGCGCGCTGCACCTGGTCCTTCTCGGCGCGGCCGCTGCCGGTGACGGCGAGCTTGACGGTCGCGGGCGGATACTCCGCGACGCCGATCCCCACCGCCGCCGCCACCAGCATCGCGACGCCGCGCACCTCCCCGAGCCGGAAGGCGCTCTGCACGTTGCGTCCGACGAAGTTCCGTTCGAGCACGACCACGTCGGGCCGCCAGGCCGCGCAGATCTCCGTGAGCGCGGCGTGGATCGCGGCGAGCTTCGCCGCCAGCGTCCCGCGCGACGAGGGGCTGACGGCACCGTGCGCGAGGTGCGCGATCCGCCCCGCGCGGCGCTCGATCACGCCCCATCCGGTGACGGCCGTTCCCGGATCGACGCCGAGCACCCGCATCGACGCTTCCGCTCGCCTCTCGCCTCCCCTCGGCATGCCCCCTCCACCTCGCCGATCGATCCCGGCCGACCGGGCGGAGTCGCGCTACGCGCTCAGGCGCTCGACCTCGTCCTGCGGGATGTCCGCGTTCGCCGACACCTTCTGCACGTCGTCGTGATCTTCCAGCGCCTCGAGCAGCTTCAGAGTCTGCTCCGCGTCGGCGCCGCGGACGGTGACCGTGTTCTGCGCGACCATGGCGACTTCCGCGGACGTGGTCGCGATGCCGGCCCGGTCGAGCGCGCTCTTCACGTCCTCGAGCGCGTCGGGCGGGGTCGTCACCTCGAACGCCTCGCCGGCGTCCGCGATGTCGTCCGCCCCGGCGTCGAGCGCCACCTCGAAGAGCTTGTCCTCGGCGCTCGCGCTCTTGTCGAGGGTGATGATGCCCTTCTTCGAGAACATCCAGCCGACGCAGCCGTTCTCGCCGAGGTTACCGCCGTTCTTCGCGAAGAGATTGCGGATCTCGGCGACCGTGCGGTTCCGGTTGTCGGTGAGGATCTGCAGCATGATGGCCACGCCCGCCGGGCCGTAGCCCTCGTACTGGACCTCGTCGTAGGTCACCCCCTCGAGCTCGCCGGTGCCCTTCTTGATGGCGCGCTCGATGTTGTCGGTCGGCATGCTCTGCGCGCGCGCCGTGGTGACCGCCGTCCGGAGGCGCGGATTCGCGTTGACGTCGCCGCCGCCCATGCGCGCGGCGACCGTGATCTCCTTGATCAGCTTGGTGAATATCTTGCCGCGCTTGGCATCCTTGGCCGCCTTCTTGTGCTTGATCGTGCTCCATTTGGAATGGCCGGACATGACGTATCCCCTTCCCCGTCGGCACCGCGGCGGACGCGCGCGTCGTCCCGTCGGCGGCTCGAATCTGGTGTGCGATCTCGGCGTTGCGCCGATCGGACGGGCAGCGGCTGGTTACCATAGGGCGCGCGAACAAGTAAACGCCGTGCTCCGTCGCCCCTCGCGCCAGTGCACGCGACGACCGTCGGGAGCCTCCCCGAGCCGCATGGCCCGCCGCGTCCGGGCCGCGCGCGACGTGGACCTGGGGAGCGATGCGGGCTAGAGTCGCGCCGGATGTGGTGGCGGAGTGGCGGGAAGGCGAAGCGCCGTGCGGGCGTCCGGCGCGCGGCGTTGGCGGTCGCACTCGCGATCCTCGCGGGATGCGGCGCGCGCACGGTCGCGCCGACGCCCGGGCATCCCCAGAGCGGCGTCGCGTCCTGGTACGGACCGGGATTCCACGGCCAGCCGACGAGCAGCGGCGCGATCTACGACCAGCACGCGCTCACCGCGGCGCACCAGAAGCTGCCGCTCGGTACGCGCGTCCGCGTCACCAACCTCGAGAACGGCAAATCGGTCGAGGTGCTGGTCAACGACCGCGGTCCGTTCGCGAAGGGCCGCATCATCGACCTCTCCTACGCCGCCGCCCGCGAGATCGGCATGGTCGGCCCCGGCACCGCCCGCGTCCGCGTCGACGTGGCGGCGCGGCCCGCGAACGGCGCCTCGCACGTCGCCTACTGCGTGCAGGTCGGGGCGTTCGGCGAAGAGTCGAAGGCCCGTGCGCTCCGGGCGCGCCTCGCCGACGACTGGGACGACGTGTACATCAGCCCGGTCGATCGCGAGGCGGCGCGCATCTACCGCGTGCGCGTCGGACCGTACGCCGAGCGCGCGTGGGCGGAAACGAGCGCGGCCGGGCTCGCCGCGCTCGGTCTGCCCGCGGTCGTCACGGAAGAGCCGCAGCGGTGACGTCTCCGCGCCGCGGGACGCCGCGCGCCCCGGTGCGCGCGGCGTGCGTGGCGTCGGCGCGGGTCGGCGGCGGCGGCAGCGGAGGTCGCATCGCTCGTACCCGCGGACAGCGATCGCGCCGGTTGCGAAACGCGGGCTAGCGCGCCCGGCGCCGGGGCGGGCGTCGCGGCGGCGACGCGGCGGACGACCGGCGCCGCCGCGTCGCTCGCGGCGTGGTCGTCTCGGCGGCGAGCCAGCGGAGATACGGCGCCGACCCCGACGCGATCGGCAGCACGATCGCCTCGGGCACGTCGTACCCGTGGAGCGCGCACAGGCGCGCCGTCAGCCGAGCCGCGCGGTCGCGCCGCGTCTTGATGATCATCAGCACCTCGGCGGCGCGCTCGACCTTCCCCCGCCAACGGTAGATCGACGCGATCGGGTCGACGAGGTTCACGCAGGCCGCCAGCCGCTCCTCGACGAGCGCCGTCGCGATCCGCGCGGCCTCCTCTCGCGAACCGGCCGTCGACAGGATGACGACCGCCGCGGTCACGACGCGGCCTCGCCGGGACGCCCGCCGCTCGCGAGCCACGCGTCGACGAGCCGGGGATAGTCGATCACGACGGGCCGCTTCGCCGGCAGCGGCTTCGGCGCCGGCCGCCGGCGGCGCAGGCGCCGCCAGAGCCGCTGCGTCCACGAGCCCTGCGTCGCGGTCGAGGGCAGCACGCCCGACTCCTCGAGATCGCGGCGCAGCACCGGCTCGTCGTCGCGAAGATGTCCGCGCCGGACCAGGTCGTCGAGCGAGTTCCGGAGCTGCGCCCGCGTATAGGTCGCGCGGTCGATCAGCGAATGGCCGACGGCCACGACCGCGGCGAGCGGCACCATGCCCTCCTCGTGCAGCACCAGCGCGGTTTGGAAGTAGTTGAACGTCGGGACCAGGCGGGCGCCGAAATTGCGGAAGCGTCCCGGGGGCGTACGCCGCTCGAGGTTGATGAAGATGCGCCGCACGGCGTCCACGGTCGGGATCTTGCGGGCCAGGCCGCGGATCTCCACGAGGCGCGCCGGGTCGATGCGCAGCCGCACCAGGATGTCGCCGAGCGCTTGATGGTCGAGCCGGCCCGCCACCACGTCGGCGTAGAGCGAGTAGCAGAGCGAGTCGGACTCCCAGTCGTCGCCGAAGAGGTACTCCACGGCGCCGGCGGGTGCGGCGAGGCGCGCCTTCAGGAGTTCGGCGAGCTTGAAGCCGATCTGCTCGCGAAGGAAGCGGAAGCGCCCGCGCACCAGGTGCTGCAGCTGGTCCTTGAACACGATGCCGTCGATCTCGACGCCGTCGAGCGCGAGCTTCTCGCGGATCGCGCGGCCGATCTGCGGCGGGCTCGCGGAGACGAAGTACACGAGGATCCGGCGGCCCTCGGCGCGGGCGCCCGCACGCAGCGCGCGCATCAGCGCCACCACGCCCGGTTCGTCGATCTTGTCCTCGGCGCGCTCGAACGGCACGCGCATCATCTTGGTGAGGCTCTCGAAGTCGGACTTGAGATAGGTCTTGTCGAGGTCCCAGCGGTAGACGACGGGCGGCAGCGCCGCGGCCGCGCGCCGGCGCGGACGGCGCACCCGCAACGCGTCGACCCAGCCGAGGCGCTCCTCACGCGCGCTCACGCCCGCACTCCTTCGAGGCCCGCGCCAATCTCCGCGATCACGCCCTCGCGCACGGTCTTCGCCGCGAGCTTCACCGCGTTGGCGATCGCCAGGGCGCGCGAATGCTCGTGCGTCTTCACCAGGAGCTGCTCGAAGCCGAGGAGCGGCGCGCCGCCGTAGGCCGCGTGCTCGGTGAAATGCGCCACTTCGCGGAGCCCGCGCGACAGGAGGCGCATCCCGAGCCGCCACACGAAGCGCTGCTTCACCGCGTGGCTCGCCACGTCGTTCACGACGTCGGTGATGCCCTCGATGAACTTCAGCACGACGCTACCGAGCAGCCCCTCGCACACGATCACGTCGGCCCGGCCCTTCGCGACGTCGCTGCCCTCGACGTTGCCGACGAAGTCGATCGCCGGCAACGTCGTCAGACGCTCGTGCGCCTCGGCGAGCACGTCGCCGCCGCGAAACGGCTCGGCGCCCATGTTGAGGAGCCCCACGCGCGGCCGCGCGATCCTCGACACGCGGTGCGCCCAGACGCTCCCCATGACCGCCAGCTGGACCAGGTCGGCGGCGTCGCAGCGCACGGTCGCCCCGACGTCGAGCAGGAGCGCCAGCGGGTCCTGGCCAGGAAGGTCGGTGTGCCGCGGATAGACGCTCGCGAGCCCGGGCTTCCGGACGCCCTTGAGGATGCGGAACTCGCGGGCGCAGGCGAGGAGGCACGCGCCGGTGTTGCCGGCGCTCACGAGCGCGTCCGCCTGTCCGTCGGCGACGAGCGACGCGCCGACCCGGATCGAGGCGTCCCGCTTCGCCCGCAAGGCCTCGCGCGGCGCTTCCTGCATGCCGACCGCATCGGCGGCGTGGTGAATCCGGATGTGCGCCGGATCGTACGACAGCGTGTCCAGCACCGCCTGGATGCGCGGCTCGTCGCCGACGAGCACGCATTCGATCGCGGTCGCGAGCGACGCCGCGGCGACGCCCTTCACGATCTCCTCCGGGGCGAAGTCCCCCCCCATGGCGTCCACTGCTATGACCGGCATCGGAGCGCGCGATCATACCCGGACGTGCGCGGCGCCCCAAGCCGTGACGCGAGGACGGCGCGGCGCCGCTACGGCGCCCGCGTCCCGAGAAAATCGGCGAGGGCGGCGAGGAACACCTCGAGCTGGTCGTGGTGCACCCAATGACCGGCCTTCTCGACGTTGACGACGCGCGCATTCGCGAAGAAATCGGCGCGACCGTCCGCGAGGGGATCGCCGACCCAGCTCTCCATGCCGCGGACGAGGAGCGTCGGGCAGGTGATGCGGCGCCAGAGCGCGCGCGCGTCGTCGACGTTAAAGGAGTACGGCGAGAACGCGCGCACGTAGTTGTCGAACTTCCAGCTGTACGTGCCGTCCTCGTTCTGGTTGACGCCGTGGATCGTCAAGTGGCGCGCCTGCGCCGGCGCCAGTCGCGGGTTCTCGTCCCGCATGCGCGCGAGCGCCTCGTCAATCGACGCGTACTTCCGCGGCGTCCTCCCGGCGAGCGCCCGCATCGAGTCGATCCACCCGGTCAGGCGCTCGTGGACCTGCATCTTCGCGCGCGCGGCGAGGACGGCCGGCGGCGGCCCGAGCCCCTCGACGGCCACCAGTTTGGCCACGTTCTCGGGGTGGATCCCGGCGTACGAGAGGCTGAGGGCGCCGCCGAGCGAATGTCCGACGATGGTGACCGGCGCAAGCTTCTTCTGGTGCACCAGCTGCGCGAGATCGTAGACGTAGTCGGCCATCGCGTAGTTCGCGCCGGTGACCCACTGGGAGTCGCCGTGCCCGCGGAGATCGGGGGCCAGGACGCGCCAGTCGCGCCGCAACCGCTCCGCGACCCAATCCCAGTTGCGGCAGTGGTCGCGCCCGCCGTGCACGAGCACGAGCGGCGGCGCGTCCTCGTTCCCCCAGTCGACGTAGTGCAGGCGCAGCCGCTGCGAGACGAAGAACTGGGAGGTCGGGCCGGTCACGGCGCGCATGATGGCGCGTCCGCGTCGGCCTCGCCATGCCCGCGCCCGACGTCCGCCTCCGGCCCGCGAGTTGACAGCCGCCCCCCCGTCGCGTATCGGTCGCGGTTCCCATGGACTACGCGGTCATTCGTTCCGGCGGCAAGCAGTATCGGGTCAGCCCCGGCGACACCCTGCGGCTCGAGAAGCTCGCGGGCGAGCCCGGCTCCGCCTGCGCGTTCGAGGAGGTGCTGCTCGCCTCGGGCGACGGCGGAATCCAGGTGGGCAAGCCGTTGGTCTCCGGCCTCCGGGTCCTCGGCGAGATCGTGCGCCACGAGAAGGCCAAGAAGATCCTGGTCTTCAAGAAGAAGCGCCGCAAGAACTACCGCCGCAAGCAAGGACATCGGCAGCATCTCACGATCGTGCGGGTGACCGGCATCGAGCGCGGAGCGGGAGCGTAGGGCCATGGCGCACAAGAAGGGTCAGGGGAGCAGCCGAAACGGACGCGACAGCGCCGGGCAGCGGCGGGGCGTCAAGGTCTTCGGGGGCGAGGTCGCGCGGGCCGGACACATCCTCGTACGGCAGGTCGGGACCAAGATCCATCCCGGGAAGAACGTCGGGCTGGGGCGCGATTACACGCTCTTCGCCACCATCGACGGCATCGTGAAGTACGAGCGGCTCGGCAAGGATCGCCGGCGCGTCTCGGTGTATCCCCCCGCCTGACGCGGAGCGAGCCTCCGGAGCGCCGGGGGCCATCGGCCTTGGCCGGGGCCCCGTTCACGACGCGCCGCGGGCACGGGCGGCGCGCGCACGGCCGGCATCGTGGTGCTCGTGCCGTGGCGCCGGTCTCGCCCCGCCCGCCACTCCGGCCACGCCGCCGCTGCTCGCTCCCACGAGCCGGAACGGCCTGGAGAGCTCCCCGTAGCGCTTCCGACCGCGCCTTTCGCTCGGTTGTCGTGGTTCCGGGGGTTCGGGTACAGTCTGAGACTTCCTCATGAAATTCGTCGACGAAGTGATGGTTTCCGTGAAGGCCGGCGACGGAGGGCGCGGCTGCATGGCGTTCCTGCGCGAGAAGTATCGGCCCTACGGGGGGCCGATCGGCGGGGACGGGGGGCGCGGGGGCGACGTGGTGTTCGTCGCCGACGAGGGGTTGAACACCTTGCTGGACTTCCGCTTCCAACGGCGGCTCGAGGCGGAGCGCGGGGAGCACGGACGCGGGAAGGGGCAGCACGGAGCCACGGGGGAGACCCGGCGGGTGCGGGTGCCGGTGGGGACCCGCATCCTCGACGCCGCGACCGGCGAGCTGCTCTTCGATCTCGACACGCCGGGCCGCGAAGTGGTGGTGGCGGCCGGCGGGCTCGGCGGGCGCGGCAACATGCGCTTCGTGAGCGCGACCAATCGCGCGCCCCGGCGCACGGAGCCCGGCCTTCCGGGCGAGGCGCTCGAGGTGCGGCTCGAGCTCCGGCTCCTCGCCGACGTCGGGCTCGTCGGCTTTCCGAACGCCGGCAAGTCGACGTTCATCGCGGCCGTGTCGGCGGCGCGTCCGCGCATCGCCGACTATCCCTTTACGACGCTCGCGCCGAACCTCGGCGTGGCGCGGGTCGGCGAGCGCGCGATCGTCCTCGCGGACGTGCCGGGGCTCATCGAAGGCGCGCACCTGGGCCACGGGCTCGGCACCCGTTTCCTCCGCCACCTGACACGCACCGCGGTTCTCGTGCACCTCGTCGACCTCGCCGACGCGCGCGATCCGCTCGCGGCCCACGACACGATCAACCGCGAGCTCGCCGCCTACGACGCAGGCTTGATCGCGAAGCCCCAGCTGGTCGTCGCGACCAAGCTCGACGTGACCGAAGCGCGCGCACGCCTCGCCGGCGCGACGGCGGCGTTCGCCGCGCGCGGGGTCACGCTGCGCGCGGTCTCGGCCGCGACCGGCGAGGGCATGTCGGCCGTCATGCGCGCCGTCGCGGAGCTCGCCGAGCAGACCCGTGCCGAGGCGACGGCCGTCGCGCGCGCCGACACGCCATCCGCCCCGGCGTCCGTCGAGCTGCCGGCGCCGTGAGCCGGACCGAACGCCACCGCGGCGCGGGCGCCCGCCGCATCGTCGTGAAGATCGGCAGCGCCGTGCTCGCGGGCGACGACGGCGGACTCGACCGCGCGCGCATCGATGCGCTCGTAGACGAGATCGCGGCGCAGCACGGCGCGGGGCGCGAGATGGTGGTCGTGACCTCCGGGGCCGTCGCCGCCGGCCTCGTCCGCCTCGGCCTCGCGCAGCGGCCGAAGCTGATCCCCCAGAAGCAGGCCGCGGCCGCGGTCGGACAGATCGGCCTGATGAGCGCCTACGAGGCGTCCTTCGCGCGCCATGGCCTCACCGCGGCGCAGGTGCTGCTGACGAGCGACGACATGTCGAGCCGGCGCCGCCACCTGAACGCCGAGCACGCCTTCAAGGCGCTCCTCGCGTGGCGCGTGGTCCCGGTCGTGAACGAGAACGACACGGTCGTCGTCGACGAGATCAAGCTCGGCGACAACGACCACCTCTCGGCGCTGACGGCGCTCCTCCTCGAAGCCGATCTCCTCGTCATCCTGAGCGACGTCGGCGGCCTCTACGACGCCGATCCACGCGCCGATCCGCGGGCCCGGCTCGTCGCCACCGTCGACGCAGTCACGCCGGCGGTCGAGGCCATGGCGGGCGTCGGCGGGCCGCTCGGCACCGGCGGCATGGCCACCAAGCTCGCCGCCGCCAAGAAGGCGACCGCATCGGGCGTCGCCACCATCATCGCCAACGGCCGGCGCGACGGTGTGATCGGCGCGGTGCTCGCCGGCGCCCCGGACGTCGGCACGTTCTTTCGCCCGGTCGGCGACCGCCTCGCGAGCCGCAAGCGCTGGATCGCCTACACCCTGAAGCCCGGCGGCAGCCTCGTCGTCGACGACGGCGCGCGGCGCGCGATCGTCGAGCAGGGCCGGAGCCTTCTCGCGTCGGGGCTGCGCGCGGTCGACGGCGCCTTCGGCGTCGGCGCGTGCGTGCAGTGCAAGGACCTCGCGGGGCGCGAGTTCGCCCGCGGGCTCGTGAGCTACAGCGCCGCCGAGCTCGAGAAAATCAAGGGACGCCACTCGCGCGAGATCGAAGGCATCCTCGGCTACAAGATGGGCGACGAGGTGATCCACCGGGACGACCTCGTGCGCCTCACCAAAGGAGACCCCTCGTGAGCCTCGAACAAGACGTCGTCGCCCTCTGTCGGGCCGCGCGCGCCGTGGCGCCCGCGATCGCGCGCGCCACGACCGCGGAGAAGAACGCCGCGCTCGCAGCCGGTGCGCAGGCGCTGCGCGCGCGCACCGACGAGCTCATCGCCGCCAACACGCTCGACGTCGAGGCGGCGCGCGCCACCGGCGGCGCCGCCGCGTTCCTCGACCGCCTGACGCTCACGCCGGCGCGCGTCGACGCGATGGCGGTCGGCCTGGAGCAGATCGCGGCCCTTCCCGACCCGGTCGGCGAAGAGATCGCGCGTTGGCGCCGGCCAAACGGGCTCGACATCCAGCAGGTCCGCGTGCCCCTCGGCGTGATCGGCATCATCTACGAGTCGCGGCCGAACGTCACCGCCGACGCCGCCGGCCTCTGCTTGAAGTCCGGCAACGCGGTCGTGCTGCGCGGCGGCAGCGAGGCGTTCCGGACGAACTGCCTCATCGCCGACGTGCTGCGCGACGCCGCCGCCGCCATTCCGCGCGACGCGATCGCGCTCGTCCGCAGCACCGACCGCGCCGCCGTCCGGATCCTCCTCAAGCAGGACGAGCTGATCGACGTCATCATCCCGCGCGGCGGCGAGGAGCTGATCCGCGCCATCACCGAGGGCTCGCGCATCCCGGTGATCCAGCACCTGAACGGCGTGTGCCAGCTTTACGTCGACGCCCGGGCCGATCTCGCGCTCGCCGAGACGCTCGTCATGAACGCCAAGACGCAGCGGCCCGGCGTCTGCAACGCGATCGAGAACCTGCTCGTGCACCGCGCCGTCGCCGCGAGGTTCCTGCCGGCGATCGCGGAGCGCCTCGGCGCCGCGGGCGTCGAGGTGCGCGGGTGTCCGGAAACGGTCCGGCTCGTGCCCGGCGCGAAAGCCGCGACCGAGGTCGACTGGGGCACCGAATACCTCGACCTCGTACTGTCGGTGAAGGTCGTCGACGGGATCGACGAGGCGATGGCGTTCATCCGCCGCTACGGCTCGGGGCTCGCGGAGGCGATCGTCACGACCGACCAGGCCGCTGCCGACCGCTTCGCCGCCGAGGTCGACTCCGCGGCCGTGTTCGTGAACGCGTCGACCCGCTTCACCGACGGCTTCGAGTTCGGCTTCGGTGCGGAGATCGGCATCAGCACCAACCGCCTGCACGCGCGCGGACCGATGGGGCTCCGCGAGCTCACCACGTACAAGTACGTCGTGCGCGGCAACGGTCAAATCCGCACCTGACGCGACGCGATGCGGCGCCTCGGACTCTTCGGCGGCACCTTCGACCCGGTGCACCTGGCGCACCTCCGGACCGCCGAGGAGGCGCGCGAAGCCCTCGCGCTCGATCGCGTCGACCTGGTACTCGCCGCCACGCCTCCGCACAAGCCGCCCGGCGCGCAGGCCCCGGCGGCCGACCGGCGGCGGATGCTGGAGCTCGCGGTCGCGGGCGATCCGCACCTCGGACTCGACTTCTCGGAGCTCGAGCGCGAAGGCCCCTCGTATTCGATCGACACGATCCGTCACGTCCAGGCGCGCGAGCCCGACGCGGCGCTCACGTTCATCCTCGGCGCCGACGCGTTCGCGGAGATTGGCGCCTGGAAGGACGCGGCGACGATCCTCACCCTCTGTGACTTCTGCGTCATATCGCGTCCGGGGACGCGCGCCGGCGAACTTCCGATTGCCGTCGAAAATGCCTTCTGTTATGAGCCGGAGCGTGGAGTGTACGTGCATCGCTCCGGTCGAGCGCTTCGTTTCCTCCCGGTGACGGCACTGATGATCTCCGCTTCCGATATTCGTCGACGCCGCGCCGAGGGGCGGTCCATCCGGTTTCTCGTCCCCGACGCCGTCGCCGAGTACGTCGCGACCCGCGGGCTCTACTCCACGGGGAGGACCGCCGCCCGTTGACGGCTTCCGACGGCCTCACGAAGGCGCTCCAGTGCGCGACGGCCGCACTGGACAAGAAAGCGATCGATCTCGTCGTCCTCGACGTCCGCGGCCTCACCTCGATCGCCGACTACCTCCTGATCTGCACCGGGCGCTCCGACCGGCAGGTGCAGGCGATCGGGCAAGCGGTCGACGCGGAGCTCCGCACGCAGGGCCATCGGCCGATCGCCGTCGAGGGCATGACGCGCGGGCAATGGGTGCTGATGGATTTCAACGACGTCATCGTCCACGTGTTCCAGAAGCCGATCCGCGAGTTCTACGATCTCGAGCGCCTCTGGGAGCACGCGCCCGAGGTGCCGCTGCCCGAGCCGCTCCGCAGCCAGGCGCTGGGATTCAGCAGCGAGACCGCGGCGGTCTGAGCGAAACGACGCGTCCGTGCTCCGACTCACCATCCTCCTCGCGACGATCGCCACCGCCCTGATCGGGGTCGGCTGGCTGCTGCACCTGAATCCGGAGTCCGTCACCGTCCGCCTCAGCGCAACGCGAGAATGGACGGGGCCGCTGCCGCTCGTGCTGCTCTCGGCATTCCTCGCGGGCGCCGCGGTGACGTTCGTGGCCTCGCTCGTCCGCGCGAGTCGGACGGCCGTGAGCGGCTGGCGCGCCGAGCGCCTGGCCCGCCGGCAGCGCCGCCAGCAGGTCCGCAAGGAGCAGGGCCAATCCTTCGCGTGGCTCGGCGAGATCGAGAAGGCCCGCACGTCGCTCGCGAAGGCGCTCCGTGACGGCCCGGACGACCTCGCGGCGTTCCTGATGTTCGCGCGCACGTATCTCGATGCGAGCGATTTCCGCGGCGCGCGCACGGTCCTCGAAGAGGGGCTCGACCGGCGCGGTCCGGATCCGAAGCTCCTCCTGTTCCTCGCCGAGGCGCAGCGCGGGAGCGGCGACGACGCTGCGGCGATCGAGACGCTCGAGCGCGCGCGCCGCGCCGATCCCGCGAGCCCGCGCGTACTGACCGCGCTGCGCGACACCTACACCGCGCTCGGCCGCTGGCGCGACGCCGGTCGGGTCCAGGAGGCGCTGCTGCTCGTCGCGCGCGACGCGGCGACGCGCGCCGAGAGCGAGCGCGCGCTCGTCGGTATGCGGTACCAGAGCGCGCTCGATATCGCCGACCCGGCCGCGCGCATCGCGGAGCTGCGCGCCGTCCTGCGCGCGCACGCGGACTTCGAGCCCGCCGCCGTGAGCCTCGGCGACGCGCTCCTCGCGGCCGACCAGCCGCGCCAGGCCGAGCGCGTCTGGCGGCGCGCGGTGCTGCGCGGCGCGCGCGGCGGCGCCCTCGAGCGGCTCGAGCGCCTGCTCGCCGGCGGCCCGCGCGCGCGGCGCCTCGACGTCTTCACGCGCCGGCTCCTCCGCCGCCGCCCCGACGACGGCACCGCGCGCCTCTTCCGCGCGCGTCAGCTCATCCGCGCCGGGCAGCTCGACGAGGCGGGCGCGGAGCTCGCGCGGACCGGCCCGCCCTGGAACGGGCTCGCCGGGTATCACGGCCTCGTCGCCGAGTTGCACGTACGGCGCGGCGCCCAGGAGGACGCCGTGCGCGCGTTCCGTCACGCCCTCGCGGCGTCGGCGAGCGGCGTGTTCCGCTGCCAGGTCTGCGGCGCCGAGGCCGAGGAGTGGCGCGGCTACTGCGAGGGGTGTCGCAGCTGGGACAGCTACCGCTCGAGCTACGAGGCCGCGGGCGCGTCGGCCCGGGCGGCGACCGACGCCACGCCCGCCGGGCTCTGAACCATCGGGCGCGCGCCCGCCGCGATTCAGTCGCGCGCCCGACCGCGCCGCCGCGCGGAACGGGACGGCGCGCCGTCCGACGGCGCCGTGGCTCCGAACAGGTGCGCGTGCATGCGCGTCAGGCTCGCGAGGTCGTGGACGTCGGTGTCGAAGTTCGGGACCGTGACGAACGGCACGCGCCGCGAGAGCCCCGCCCGGAACTGCTCCATGCGGATCGCCTCGCCGCGCGCGAGCAGCTGGTAATCGACGAAGTTCGACGCGAGCCACGCGACGTGCGGGCCCGCCACGCCCGCATCGGCGAGCGCCGCGCGCACGACCTCTTCGTCGAGCCGCGCCACCGTGCCGCCGGGAAAGGTTCCCGCATCGGCGGAGAGCTCCTCGTGCACGCGATTGAAGACGACGCCGCCGAGCGGCATCCGCATCGACCGCATCCGACCCGAGAAGAACTCGGCCTCGGTCAGCACCTGCTCCTCCGGCCCGGTGACCAGCACGAACGCGGTGGTCGACGCGCGCAGGATGTCGTGGATCACGTCGGTGCGGTCGGTGAAGGCGTCGAACATGCCGCTCATGGCGGAGAAGAAGTCGCTCACCTCCGCAAGCGCGCTCACGCCGGTCGCCTCCTCGAGTTTCCGGAAGAGGAAGCCGACGGTGCGGTTCATCGCCTTTGCCGCGGCCCATCCCTGGGAGAGGTACGGCATCAGGAACCAGCGTACGATCTTGCGGTCGAGGAAGTCGCGGATGCGCTCGGGTGCCTCGAAGAAGTCGAGCGCGCGCTTGGTCGGCGGCGTGTCGAGGACGATGAGATCGTAGGCATCGCTCTCGCAGAGCAGGCAGAGCTGCTCGATCGCCATGTACTCGTGCGAGCCGGCGAAGTTCTGGGACAGGTTCAGGTAGAAGCGGTTCCGCAAGATCCGCTCGCGCACGTCGTCCGACGGCGCGTGGCGCGCGACGAGCCGGTCCCAGGCGTTCTTCTGGTCGAGCATCATCGCCGCGAGCGAGCCGCGCACCGGTCGTCCCGTCGTCGCGAGCAGCACGGCATCCACCTGCCGGGGCTCGTCGCCGAGCTCCGCGATGCCGAGCGAGTTCGCGAGGCGGCGCGCCGGGTCGATCGTCAAGACGACGGCGCGCCGGCCCTCGAGCGCGCCCCAGAGCGCGATCGTCGCGGCCGTCGTCGTCTTGCCGACGCCGCCGCTGCCGACGCAGACGACGACGCGATGGTCGCGGACCAGGTCGGCCAGCATCAGGCGAACTCCTGGCCCGGCCCGGGTGCGAGCTGGCGGCTCGCGCTCGCCATGAGGGCGCGCACCTCGGCGAGGCCGAACTCCTCCGCGAAGAGGAACGGCAGGCGCACCGTCGGCATCGGCACCGCCGCCCGCAGGCGGTCGAGATAGCGGCGGTTGATCGCCGCCCAGCCCGCCTCCTCGCGCGCGCAACGCAGCACGTCGGCGACGAGCGGCGACGCCCCGGCCGGCGCGGCCGGCACGTCGGCGGGACCGAGCGGCGCCGTGTGAACGCGGTTCACGAACAACACGCCGAGCGGAACGCGCAAGCGCTCGTGCAGCTGCTGGTACATCTCGGCGGTCTCGTTGACCGGCATTTCCTCGGCGGTCGTGACCGGACAGACCGCGGTGCGGCCGGGATCGGCGAGGAGCTCCATCACCTTCTGCGCCTCCCGGCGGACGAGCCCGGGGCCGAACGCCTCGGCCGCCGCGCCCGGCATGCGGAGGTACTGGAGCACGTGCCCGGTCGCCGGCGCGTCGACGACGATCACGTCCCACTTCCGCCGGCCCTGCACGACGAGCTGCTCCTCGTACCAGATCTTGCCGACCGTCATGAGCTCCTTGAGCCCCGGCGCCGCGGCGACGAAGTGATGATAGAGCTTGCTCTCGACGACCATCCGCTGCACGCGGCGGACGGGGAGCACGAGCCCGAGATACTCGCTGAGCGCCGACTCGCCGTCGACCGTGAGGACACAGAGGTTCGGCAGCGCCTCCACCATGCCGGCGTCGCCGGTCGGGAGGTCGAGGAACTCGGCGAGCCGCCGGCTCGACTCCATCTGGGCGAGGAGCACCCGCTTGTCTTGCTCCGCGAACGCGACCGCGAGCGCCGTCGCGACCGTACTCTTCCCGACGCCGCCCTTCCCGACCACGAAGATCACGCGACGACCGGCGAGCGCTCCGAGCATGTCGGCGCGACGGTAGGGCACCGGTCCCGGCGTGGCAAGTCGCCGCGAGCCTGGACACGCGCGACCGCCGCGTGGCAAGGGCGACGCATGGCGAGCGCCGAGCTGCGGACCGTGCTGGAGATGTTGTCGGCGAACCCCCTGCTCGGCGAGCGGCCGGCCGAGGAGATGCGCGCGGGCCTGGAGGCGATGGCGGGAGGCTTTCCGCTCGCGCCCGATGTGCGCGTCGCGCCGGTCCGCGTCGGCGCCATGGCGGCGGAGTGGATCGCGGCGCCCGGCGCGTCCACCGACCATGCGATCCTCTACCTCCACGGCGGCGGCTACGTCGTCGGCTCGCTGAACACGCACCGCGAGCTGGCCGCGCGCGTCGGCGGCGCCGCGAGCGCGCGTGTGCTCGCCATCGACTATCGCCTCGCCCCCGAGCACCCGCACCCCGCCGCCGTCGAGGACGCGGTGGCCGCCTACCGCTGGCTCCTCGCGCAGGGCCTCGCGCCGGAGCGCCTCGCGGTCGCGGGCGACTCCGCGGGCGGCGGCCTCGCGATCGCGACCCTGCTCGCGCTCCGCGATCGCGGCGTCGCGCTTCCGAGCGGCGGCGTCTGCTTCTCCCCGTGGGTCGATCTGGAAGCGACCGGCGCCTCGATGGACACGATCCGGAACGACCCGATGTTGAGCCGCGCGCTCCTCCTGCACTTCGCGCGCTTCTACCTCGGGGACGGCGCGGTCGACGCGCGGACGCCGCTCGCGGCGCCGCTGCACGCCGACCTCCGCGGCCTGCCGCCGCTCCTCGTCCAGGCGAGCCGCCACGAGGTGCTACGCGACGACGCCGTCCGCATCGTCGACAAGGCGCGCGCCGCCGGGGTCGCCTGGGAGCTCGAGCTCACCGACGAGGTGCCGCACGTATGGCAGATCTTCGCGAGCATCCTGCCCGAGGGGCGCGAGGCGATCGCACGGGCCGGGACGTTCCTGCGCGGCCGCCTCGGCACGGCGTAGGGCGCTGGCTACTTCGGGCGTGCGGCCGGGTTCGATCTCGGCACCAGCAGGTCCTCCAGGAAGAAGGCGGCCAGGTCGTGCCGCCCTTCGAGACCCGCTTTGGCGTAGAGGGATCGAGCTTGCTGGCGCACGGTCGCCTCGCTCACGTCGCGAAGGGCGCCGATCTCCTTGTGGCTGAGGCCTTTCAGGAGGAGGAGCGCCACTTCCTTCTCGGCGGGCGAGAGTCCCCAACGGTCGAGCTGGCGGTCGATCGCGTCGCCGAGGCCTGCGATCAGGTCCCCGGCCTCCTGGCGCCAGCGGGCGGCCTCCTGCTCGGAATCGACGAGGCGCCGGGCCAGGCGGTCGGCGTGGGCGGCGAGCGCGCGGTGCTCCGACGCGAGCGCCCGGACGCGCGTGACCATCCAGACGCTGCCGGCGAGGCCGACGACGACGACGCCCGCCTCGACCGCGAGGTGGACGAGGCCCACCGCCGACCCGGCGTCGCCGGCGAGATCGACCGCGGCAAGCAGCGCGACGCTTCCGAACAGCGCCGCGAGCACGCCCGCCAGGCGTTGCTCGCGTCCCTCGGACGACGGACTCACGACCTCCAACCCTCCGGATTCCCTGACGTATGACATCCGTTCAATGGACGACCCCGCGGCGCGGACGCATCCTCGGACGCATCCAACGAAGGAGGTCTGTGTCATGGATCAGCTCTTTTTTCATCCCAAGGTCGTGCATCTGCCGATGGCGCTCGCGGTCCTGATGCCGCTGGTGTCCGCGGGGCTCCTCGCCGCCTGGTGGGCCGGCGTCCTGCCCCGCCGCGCCTGGCTCGTGGCCGTGGCGCTGCAGCTGGTGCTGGTGGGAAGCGGGGTCGTCGCGCTCCGGAGCGGCGAGCACGAGGAGGAGCGCGTCGAGCGCGTCGTCGACGAGAAGCTCATCGAGACGCACGAGGAGAGCGCCGAGGCGTTCGTGTGGGGCGCGGGGGCGATCTTGGTCCTCCAGCTCGCCGCCGCGGCGCTGCGGCGCGAGGCGACCGCCCGCGCGATGGCCGCCGCCGCAGTGGCGGGCACCCTGCTCGTGCTCTTCCTCGGCTACCGCACGGGGGAGGCGGGCGGACGGCTCGTGTACGAGCACGGAGCCGCCGCGGTCTATACGTCGGGACGGAGCGCGGGCGAGGCGCTCGGGGGCGCCGCGCACGACGAGGACTGAACGCGGCGACTCCCGCGGGTCCGCGAACGGCGCGCGGTCCACGGCCTCGGCATCTCCGGTCCGGCGACTCGAGGTTGTCGCCGCGACCGGGATCGTCAGCGCGCGGTCCGGGGCGCGTCGTCGAGAAGGCCGAGCACCTCGCCGCGGAGCGCCGCCGGCATCGCGAGCGCCGAGCCGCCGTAGACCGTCGGCGTGCCGTCCCAGGCGCAGAAGCAGCCGCCGGCCTCCTCGACGATCGGCTTCACCGCCGCCGCATCCCACGGGTTCATCAGCGGATCGAGCATCACCTCGGCGCGGCCGGTCGCGACCAGCGCGTAGCCGTAGCAATCGCCCCAGCCGCGGTGGCGGGCCGCCGCGCGCAGCAGGCGCTCGAAGCCGGCGTGCTTGCCGCCGAAGTGGCGCGGGCTCGCGTCGCTGGTGCAGATCGTCGCGTCGGCGAGCGCGGTCGCGGCGACGCGCGCCGGCGCGCCGTTCAGGAAGGCGCCCTGCCCGCGCACCGCCCAGAGCGCCTCGCCGAGCGCCGGCAGCGCGACGACGCCGAGCACGCACTCGCCGCGGTCCTCGAGCGCGACGAGCACGCCCCAGAGCGGTACGCCGCGAATGAACGACTGCGTGCCGTCGATCGGGTCGATGATCCAGCGCCGCCCGCTCGCACCGCGCGTTTCGCCGAGCTCCTCGCCGAGGACGCCGTCTGCGGGGAACGCGCCGCCGAGCTCGCGGCGGAGGATCTCCTCGGCGCCGCGGTCGGCGAGCGTCACGGGGCTGCCGTCGGCCTTCGCCTCGACGGCGAGGCGCGTCTTGAAGTGCGCGAGCGCGAAGCGGCCGGCGTCGTCGGCGGCGCGGCGCGCGGCGGCGAGCTCGTCGGCGTACGGAAGGGACATGCGCGCTCGGCCATAGCACGCGGTTGCATCGGCCGGCGAGGCCGCCCAGAGTGCGACATGACCGACACGGTACCGCCGCCGCTCGGCAGCGGCGCGCACGGACGCGCGTTCCCGCCGCTTCCCACCGGCACACGCGACGCCATCATGGCGGACTTCCACGCCCACAACCGGCGCTACTTCTCCGGCACGATGGGCTTCACGGTGGTCGATCTGCGCCAGGGCTACGCGCGCCTCACCGCGCAGAACACGACGGCGCACCAGCAGCCCGTGGGCGTCATGCACGGCGGCGCGAGCTTCGGGCTCGCCGACACCGCCGTCGCCGCCGCCCTCTTCACGCTCTACGGCTTCGAGCGCCTGCTCCTGACGATCGAGATGAAGATCAACTACCTCGAGCCGATCCCTCCGGGCGAGGTGATCGCCGAGGCGTACGTCCTGCGCTCGAGCCGCCGGAGCGCCTACGCCGAGGTCGACATCTGGGCGCAGGGAAAGCTCGCCGCCCGCGCCACGACGACCTACATGATCAAACCCCTGATCCCCCCGACGGGGGGGGAGAGTTGAGCAAGGACCGTCCGCACGTCGTGATCGTCGGCGGCGGGTTCGGCGGACTCGCCGCCGCTCGCGCGCTCCGCCGCGCGCCGGTGCGCGTGACCCTCGTCGACCGCCGCAACCACCACCTCTTCCAGCCGCTCCTCTACCAGGTCGCAACTGCCGGCCTCTCTCCCGCCGACATCGCGTACCCCATCCGCGCCGTGCTTCGCCGGCAGCGCAATGCGCACGTCCTGCTCGCCGAGGCGACGGCGATCGACGCGGCGCGCCGCGAGGTGGTCCTGAAGGACGGGCGCCTCGGCTACGACTGGCTCGTCGTCGCGACCGGCGCGCGCCACGCCTATTTCGGCCGCGACGAGTGGGAGGCGCTGGCGCCAGGACTGAAAAGTCTGGAAGACGCGCTCGAGATCCGACGCCGCATCCTGCTCGCGTTCGAGAAGGCCGAGCGCGAACCCGACGTCGAGACGCGCCGCGCGCTCCTCACGATCGTCATCGTCGGCGGCGGGCCAACGGGCATCGAGCTCGCCGGCGCCATCGCGGAGATCGCGCGCGAGGTAATGAAGGCGGACTTCCGCGCCATCGACCCGACCGAGACGCGCGTCGTGCTGGTCGAGGCCGGGCCGCGCGTGCTCGCGACGTTTCCCGCGTCGCTCTCGACGGAGGCCGCCGCGGCGCTCCGGGAGCGCGGCGTCGAGGTCCGCACGGAAACGCGCGTCACCGCGATCGATCCCGGATCGGTCGCGTTCGACGGCGAGCGTATCGCGGCCGCCACGGTGCTCTGGGCCGCCGGGGTTGCCGCGTCGCCGCTCGTGACGTCGCTCGGCGCGCCGCTCGACCGCGCCGGCCGCCTCGTGGTCGCGGCCGATTGCTCGGTGCCGGATCATCCCGAGATCTTCGTGATCGGCGACGCCGCCGCCATGCGGGGCGCCGATGGCGCGCCGCTTCCGGGCATCGCGCCCGTCGCCATGCAGCAGGGGCGCTACGTCGCGCGGCTCCTCCGGGGGGCGATCGCGGGCCGCCCGCGCGAGCCGTTCGCCTACCGCGACAAGGGCAACCTCGCGACGATCGGCCGTGCGGACGCCGTCGCCCACATCGGCCGCCTGAAACTCCATGGACTCCTCGCGTGGATCCTCTGGCTCGTCGTCCACATCCTCTACCTGGTCGGTTTCCGGAACCGCGTCGTCGTGCTCGTCGACTGGGCGTGGGCCTACGTCACGATGTCGCGCGGCGCACGTCTCATCACGGGCGACATCGAGCCGGAGCCCGCGCCGGGCGCACGCGACGACCGGCGATCGGCGCTCACCGCCGGAACCCCCGCTCCCGTTCCGGGGCGATGAGCCGCCGAGCGCCGCCGCGCGGCGCGGCCGCCGCCGTCACGCGGACAGGCTCGCGCGGCTCCGCAGCAGCGCGCGCCGCTCGTGCTCCGAGAGAAAGGTCGGCGCCGTCGTGTCGATGAACTCCTCGAGACAGGCGAGAAACCGCTCCGGCGCTTCGACGTGGGGGAAGTGCCCGACGCCCGCGAAGACCTCGAGGCGGCTGCTCGGGATCGCCGCGTGCGCGGCACGGGCATGGGCCACCGGAATGAGCGCGTCCTCGGCGCCCCAGACGATCAAGACCGGCGCGTGCGACGCCAGATACAGGCGATCGACCGCGCTCACCGCTTGCCCACCCGCATCCACGACCGCGCGCAGCGTGCGGAAGAACGCCGACCGCGCATCGTGGTCCGCGAGTCCGGCGTAGCCGCGCCAGATCTCCTCGAGCACGGGGCCGGCGCGGAAGCCGATTCCCTCGATCCACGCGCT
Organism: Deltaproteobacteria bacterium; assembly: GCA_020852955.1. Lineage (GTDB taxonomy): Bacteria > Desulfobacterota > Binatia > UTPRO1 > UTPRO1 > UTPRO1. The sequence continues at coordinate 37,189 of JADYZW010000016.1, forward strand.
GACACGGGCCCCGGCTGCCCGTAGCGTCGGCGAGCACACGAGCGGCAAGACGTGCTCCGCGCCCGGCAGGCTCAGCAAGCGGAGCAGCGTTCCCACCTCGCGCCCGAGCCCGCCGCTCGAGACCAGCGCCAGGCGCTCGCAGCGCTCGGGAAACTGATACGCGAGCTGCATCACGACGCCGCCGCCGAACGACTGGCCGACGAGCGTCGCCCGCTCGTGCCCCAGCGCGGAAAGCAGGTCGTGCAGCAGGTTCGCGTGCCCGCTCACCGAGTATTCGCCGGGCGACGGCTTCGCCGACCCGCCGTGTCCGAGGAGATCGGGCGCGACGACGGTGAAGCGCCGCGCGAGCGCCGGCATCACCCGCGACCAGCTCCCGGAGTTGCCCGCCATGCCGTGCACCAGGAGCACGACCGGCCCCTTGCCCGCGGTTCGGAAGGCGACCGTATGACCGTGCAGCGTTATGGACCGGAGCGCTTCCATGGACTCACTCCTCCGCGCGAACCCGCGCGAGACACTTGCGGCACAGGAAGACGCGGGGCCCGGGCCGCTCCCGGACGGCGATCGCCGCCCGGCGGCCTTTGCGGAGCACCGCATTGCAGCGGTCGCAGACGGCGTTCACGTTCAGCAAGACCTCCTGCCACCCGAGCACGACGCCCTCGGCCGCCGCATCACGCTCGGCGGCACGCACGCGCGGCCGCCGTCCGAGCGGCTCCTGACCGCCGAGTGCCAGCGCCGCGTTCGTGCTGTCGGCGACGATGTCTTCGACGAGGCCGAAGGTGTTGAGCAGGACGTGCCGCACGATGGTCGACACCGACATGCCGAGCGTCCGGGCGCGTTGCTTCAATTGGTCGTCGAGCGACGGCGGCACACGGGTGTGCAGCACCCGCTCCTTGCGCTCGTCCCGCTGCTCGTCGCTCATCGCCGGAGATTCCGTAATCGAACGTGATACATCTGTCAACGGACGTGATACACCTGGATTACGACGGTCCGCGCCGACCCGTCGAGCGTCCGCCGCGCGGGCCCTACCCGTCCCAGCGCCGGAACACGAGGCACGCGTTCGCGCCGCCGAAGCCGAAGGAGTTCGAGAGCGCGACGGTCGCGTCGGCGGCGCGCGCCCGGTTCGGGACGTAGTCGAGGTCGCAGGCGGGATCGGGCTCCTCGTAGTTGACCGTCGGCGGGAGCCGGCCGCGCGCGAGCGCGAGCATGGTGTAGATCGCCTCGATGCCGCCGGCGGCGCCGAGCGTGTGCCCGGTCATCGACTTGGTCGAGCTCACGGCAAGGCGATCGGCGTGCGCGCCGAACACCTTGCGAATCGCCTCGGTCTCGCTCGCGTCGTTGTACTCGGTCGAGGTGCCGTGGGCGTTGATGTAGCCGATCTCCTCGGGCGCGACGCCCGCGTCGGCGAGCGCCTGCCGCATGCAGCGTGCAGCGCCCTCGCCGCCCGGCGCCGGCGCGGTGATGTGGAACGCGTCGGCGTTGGCGCCGTAGCCGACGATCTCGCCCAGGATGCGGGCGCCGCGCGCCCGCGCATGGGCCAGCGACTCGAGCACGAGGATGCCGGCACCCTCGGCGATCACGAACCCGTCGCGCCCGCGATCGAAGGGCCGGCTCGCGCGCTCGGGCTCGTCGTTCCGGATCGAGAGGGCGCGCATGGCGATGAAGCCGCCGACGCCGAGCCCGCAGAGCGCGGCCTCGCTGCCGCCCGCGATCACCGCGTCCTGGTAGCCGTCGCGGATGTTGTGGAACGCCTCGCCGACGGCGTTCGCCCCCGACGCGCACGCGCTCGTCGGCGTGTAGTTGACGCCCCGCGCCCCGAAGCGGATCGAAATCTGTCCGGGGGCGAGGTTCGCGATCACCTTCGCAACGAAGAACGGCGAAACGCGGCGCAGGCGGCTCTCCAGATAGAGCGTATGGAACTGCTCGATCGACTGGATGCCGCCCATGCCGACGCCGACGATGGTGCCGACGCGGTCGGCTTCCTCGGAAGCGATCTTCCAGTTCGCCTCCTCCATCGCCATCTGCGCGGCGGCGACGGCGAACTGGATGAACGCGTCCATCTTCTTGATCTCGCGCCGCTCGATCCAATCCTCGGCGACGAAGTCGCGCACTTCGCCGGCGATGCGGGTCGGGAAGTCCGCGCACTCGAAGCGGGTGATCGGCCCGATACCGGAGCGGCCGGCCATGAGCGCCGCCCAGTTCTTCTCGACGCCGGTGCCGAGAGGCGTGACGAGGCCCGTCCCCGTCACTACGACCCGTCGCGCGTCGTCCTGTGCGCGATTCCCCACGAGCCGCGGCATGCTAGGAAGCGGCCTGTAGGGAGTCAAGTTCGGAGAGACGTCCCGTGCACGAGACGGCGCAGCGAACGGTCGGCGGATGTCGGCTCACCCTCGTCCAGGGTGATCTCACCCGCGCGAGCGTCGACGCGATCGTGAACGCGGCCAATCCTTCTCTCCTCGGAGGCGGAGGCGTCGACGGCGCGATCCATCGTCGCGGCGGTCCCGCGATCCTGGCCGACTGCAAACGTCTGCGCACGATCCAGTGGCCCGACGGGCTGCCGACCGGCGAAGCGGTGCTCACGACCGCCGGCCGCCTCGCCGCCCGTCACGTCATCCACACCGTCGGCCCGGTCTACGGCCGGAACCCCGAGGCCCCGCGCCTGCTCGCGGCCTGCCACGCCAACAGCCTGGCGCTGGCGCTGCGCGAGGGCCTCCGCACGGTCGCCTTCCCCGCGATCTCGACCGGCGTGTACGGCTACCCGGTGGAGCGCGCGGCGCCGATCGCGCTCGACGCGATCGCCACGCACCTCGACGCGCACCCCGGCGCGCACGACGAGGTGCGCTTCGTCCTCTTCGACGCCGCGACGCTCGCGGCCTTCGCCGCCGCGCTCGCGACGCTCGCCTGCAAATGACGCGCGCGCACGGGTCGCACGCGGATCAGTAGGTGAACGTCACCCCGGCGCAGAAGATATTGGTGTTGAGGCCGGGGTTCACCTCGTCCTGCCCCGCGTTCGAGATGTGGCGGAAACGGTAGCCGGCCGTGACGCCGACGCGGTCGGTCACCGGGATCTGGGCGCCGACCGCGCCGTTCACCGAGAAGAGGACGCGCGAGCTCAACGAGAAGGTCTTCAGGTCGTTGTAGAGCATCCCGACGCCGACCTCGGCGTACGGCTGCACCCAGGGTCGTACCCAGCGCCAGCGGAGATACGGCCCGCCGCCGAGTTCCATGGCGCTGTTGGTCTCGTAGAAGTGCGTGAAGATGCCCTCGACGCCGAAGCTCACGACGCCCGGCGTCCCGCTCTCGCTCACCCAGACCATCCGGCCGATGCGCGGCAGGAACGTCACCGCCTGGGAGTTGTTGGTGACGCCGAAGAGGTAGCCGGCCTGGAGCCCGAGATCCCAGTCGCCGAAGGCGGGCGGGTCGGCGGCGCGCACGGGGGTCGCGCCCGCGGCGAGCAGCAGGAAGGCGGCGACGAGGCGGCGGACCAGCACGCGCATCGGCATGCGGGCTAGTTGCCCGGTCCCGGCGACGGAGACAAGCCGCCCGCGGGCATCGCCTCGCGCTCCCGGCGGCGCCGCAGTGCGATGGGCAAGGCACGCTCGGCCATGCTTCATCCCATCGATCGCCCCCTCGTCACGCCGAAAACGTGGCGACAGTCGTCGGCGCACGCCGCGGTCGGGTCGGGCGTCGCGGCTGGCCGATGAAGCACCGCCTTGGTCGGCGCGACGCTGACGCGCCGCTTCCCCTCGCCCGGCGCGACGACCGCCGTGCCGTCGACGATCAGGCTGTATCCGCCCGGTTCCGCCGCCGGATAGAGCAGCGATACCGCCGGCCGCGCGGCCACGTTGCGCGCGCTCGCGGCGCCCACCTCGGTCACGAGCCGGTCGCCCTCCCATCCGAGCGCGACGTGCACCGCGTGCGGTCGGACGTCATCGGCGACGGTCAAGAGATAGGCGCCACCGCCGCGCTCGGCGACCGCCGTGCGCAGGCCTTCGAGAGACACGGGTATGCTCATGGCTCCGGCGTAGCGCGCCCCCCGGGCTTTTGCGAGGCCGGGAGCGCGCGCCGCCGCGGTTCCGCCGCTATGGGACCCTGCACACCTCGCTCTGCCCACCGCTCTTGACCGCGCACGGCAGCGTGGCGGCAAAGCAATCGTCGCCGATCCTCACCAGCGTCGTTCCTTCGGGTGCGGCCGAGCCCGTGGCGTCGATCCCCGCGACCGACGCCACGAGCGTGTAGCGCCGCCCGTCTTTGCTCGTCAGCCGCACGTTCAGCATGCCTCCGCCCGTCGCCGGGCCGCGGAGCTTGAACCCGCGCGGGATCGGGACGAGTCCGCCCGCGGTCGCCGCCGCCGCGACCGTCGTCGTCCCCGCGAGCCGCAGCTCGAACGGCTCGCTCGCGAAGTCGAGGGCGTTCCCGGCGAGCGCGAACGTCCCCCGCACGCGCAGGCTGTCGGTGCCCGCGGTCGCGCGGTTCTTGAGCCGCGTCGTCCGGAGATCGAGCGGATAGACGCCGGCGCGGCAGCCGTCCGGCACGAGGCCCGCGGGCACGCCGGAGTCGAGCGCTCCGGTGCGCTGCCGGTCGTGACGGAAGCCCTGCCAGCGCACCGCCCGCGCCGACGCGGCACCCGGCGCGTCCCAGAGGTAGACGAAGCCCTCGCGGCTCGCGGCGGCGACCTCGAGGAGGCCGTCGCCGTCGACGTCGCCCGCGACCGGGATCGGAATCATCCAGCCGTTGGTGAACTTCGGCCAGCCGGCGGGCTGCGCGCCGAGATGATTCACCGCGTGCACGAAGCCGCCACCGCTCCCCTGCACGATCTCCGGCACGCCGTCGCCGTCGAGATCGAAGACCGCCGGGTTTCCGAAAAACATCATGTCTTCGACGATGCGCGGGAAGGTCGCCACCATGTGGCCGTCGCGCGTGCGCCACGCCGAGAGCTGGTGATCACCGGGCTCCTGTCGTCCGGGCGCCTGCTGGTCGATGAACTTCGTCGTACCGATGGTGCCGGCCATCACTTCGAGCCGGCCGTCGCCGTCGAGGTCGGCGAGGCTCGGGCTCCCGAGCAGCGCCAGGCTGATCGGGAAGTCGGTCGACTCGGCCTCGAGTGGACGCGCGAGGCTCACGTCGTAGTCGAGCGTCAGATGCGAGCCGTTCTGGCTGACCCCGTAGTGCGACGTCCCGTCGCCGCGCAGCACGTAGACCGGTCCGTTGTTGCCCTGCACGACGACCTCGTCGATACCGTCGCCGTCGACGTCGCCGAGCACCGCGCCTTGCGTCACGCCGTGCGCAACCGTCGGCAGCAGGTCCTCGCTGAAGAGCGCGATCTTCACCGGCCAGCCCGGGAGGTACGGTCCCGCCGGATTCCCCGCAACGCGCGGGCTCAGGCTGCCGGCATGGTCGATCGCGTAGAGCCGGCCGTTCACCGGCGCGAGCCCGGCGACGCCCGCGAAGAACGAGAGCTGCACGTTGGCGTCCTCGCCGCGTACGTACTCCTCGTTGGTGCCCTGGACGATCTCGAGGAAGCCGTCGCCGTCGATGTCGCCGAGCGCCGGCGAGGCGACGATCTTCGTGCCGCGCGAGCCGCGCGGCTGACCGCCGACGAGGTCCCAGGTCACCTTGCCGGTCATCGGGTCGACGGTCGTGACCGTGCGATCGACCATCAGGATCGGGAAGCCAGGCTGCGGCGAGCCGTCGGCGCGCCAGACGTAGAGGTGGCGGTCCATGGCGCCGATCACGATCTCGAGCGCGCCGTCGCGATCGAGATCGGCGAGCGCCGGGGTCGCGAGGAAGCCGGGGTCGAGGCGGTTCGCCTCGTCGCGGATCCCCGGGGCGGAGAACGCGGGCGTCGTGCTCACCGGGAAGCCGGCGCGGCGCGTCCCGTCGGCCTCGAAGACGTAGAGCTTGCCCTGCGTCGACGCGACCACCACCTCGAACGCGCCGTCGCGGTCGAGATCCCCGACCGCGGCCGACGCGAGGACCGACTCGTGCACGGCCGCATCCACCGCCCCGCTCGTGAAGCCCGCCGAACCGGTGTGCAGCACGTCGAGGTCGGTCGTGACGGGCCACCCGGGAAGCGCGCTACCGTCGCCGCGGAAGGCGTGCACCTCACCCGCGGCGGTCGCAAACACCACGTCGAGGGTGCCGTCGCCGTCGAGATCGGCGAGCGCGGGCGAGCCGTCCCCCGACGCGCGCACGAAGAGCGGGAAGCCGGGGTGCACATCCGGATCGTGGAACACGGAGACGACGCGCGTGTCCTCGCCGACGTTCCCGAGGTCGTCGACGACCCGCAGGCGCAGCGTCACGTTGTAGACCTCGTCGAAGTCGTCGCGGTCGGCGACCGGCAGCGTCACGGCATCGAACGCGCAGTCGGCCGCCACAGCGGCGATCGCCCAGGTGCCGAGGACCGCCTCGTCGATCGGCGCCACCGGCGCGCCGGTCGCGATGACGTGCCCGGGACGCGCGTATTCGCTCGCAACCGGTTCGACGCCGCAGCCGTACTCGAGCGTGTAGGTATAGGCGTGGGCGCGGCGATACGCCGCGGTCGAGCCCGTGATCGCCACCATCGGCGTCGCCGTCGGGTCGAGCGTGTGGAACCAGCCCGGCGAGGCGAGCTCGGCCTCGGGCGGGATCGTCGTCGCCGCGAGCGTCCGCACCGCCCGGTCGGCGTTCACGCGCCCGTAACCGAAGTACTTGTCGCGCCCCGGGTGGCTCGGGAAGCGCGTCGAGACGAGATCGGAGAGGAAGCCGAACTTCACCGACGGCGAGGTCGCGAGCGCCAGGGTGCCGCTGAAGTCGATGTCGTCGGCGGTGGCGGCGAGGATCTGCTTCACCTCGTTGGCGGAGAGCGCCGTGCCGGTGACGGGGTGATCCGTGAGCTGGCCCGCGTCGACGAGGTTGCGCGCCCGCGACACGATCAGTGCCGCGATGCCGGCGCCGCGCCCGGTCGCCTCCGACGAGCACGAGTTCGACGGAATCGACACGTGCACGTTGTGCGCGCCGTAGTTCGTGCAGCCGTTCAGCAGCAGATACGTGGCGTTCTGGACGAAGGTCCCGTCCCCGGCGCGGATCGAGTTCACCGGGATCGTGTGATCGTAGTTCGACGGCCAGTTGTGGTGGTACGACTCCTCGTCCGCCGCCGACGCGATCACCGGCACGCCGCGGGCGTACGCGTAGTCGATCGCGTCCTGACCGAACGGCGTGTGGTCGAGCGCACCGGTCGCCTCCTGGATCACCGCCGCACCGCTGTCCACGGCGAAGACGACCCCGCGCGCGAAGTCGTTGACGTCGGAAACGAAGCTGTCGCTCACCTTGATCGGGATGAAGGTCGCGTTCGGGGCGACGCCGACGCCCCCGCCGTTCGCGGCCTCGGCGGTCGAATCCTCGGCCTCGCCGGTGCCGTGGCCGTAGTGCACGTCGTCGTAGGGATCGTTGTCGTCCTGGTGGAAGTCCCAGCCCGCGACGTCGTCGACGTAGCCGTTCGCGTCGGCATCGGCGCCGTCGGAGAAGGCGCGGATCAGGTCCTGCGGATCGACGATCCCGTTGCCGTTCGCGTCGGCGACGCGCGAGTCCGCGGCGTGCGCGCCGTCGGCGCGGTAGTCGCGCACGTCGAAGACGCCGTCCTGATTGCGGTCGTACCCGTTGCTCGTCCCTTCGGGCAGCGGCAGCTCGCCGGTGTTCAGGTGGACTTTCGCCGCCAGGTCGCTCATCGCGCCGCCGTCCGCCCAGTCGAGGCCCGAGTCGAGGATCGCGATCACGACGTCGGGGCGGCCGGTGGTCACCTGCCAGGCCTTGTCGACGCTCGGCCCGCGCACGCCGAAGAGCTCCTGCGCAGTCGCGGGCACGGCGGGGTCGACGAAGCTCGAGAAGCGGAAATTGCTCGGGTCGAGGTCCGACGGCACCGTCGGCGGCGCCGTCGTCGGGAGGAAGAGGTACGATGCGAAGTCGGTCGGGTCGCTACAGCTCGCGGCGAGCGGTCCGCCGCATTCCGGGTAGGGGAACTCGGCGCGCGCGGCGAGCGGCGCGAGCAGCGCCGCGACCACGAGCGCGTAGCGGCTGCGGAGACGATTCGGCATCGGACGGGCACCTCGCTTGGTCGACGGCCGAGCGCGGGAAGCGGCGCACGGGACTCGACCTGTAGCCCCGCGCCAAGTCGGCTGTAAAGCGATTTCACCGGCCGGTGCTGTCCCACCTCTACTTAGGACAGCACCCACCGGCCCGCGGCCCCGGCCCGCTCGAACGGCGCGCGGCCAAGGTCCGGCGCGCGTCCGCGCCTGGCGGCCTCCGGGCGGCTGCGCTACGACGGCGCGAGCCGCCGATCCCGCACGCGCATGCGCCCCCTATCGTCGCCGCCCGACCCTCGCTGCCGCCTGGCGCTCGCCTTCGTCGGCTGGAAGCTCCTCGGCCTGCTCGCTCTCGCGACCGTGATCCCGCCGCTCGCGTGGGAAGGGGCGGCCGGCCTCGCCGCGAGCAGCGACCCGCTCCGCGCCTTCTACAACTGGGACGCCTTTCACTACGTCCGCATCGCGACCGAAGGCTACGCCGCCCGGGAGACCCACGCCTTCTATCCCCTCTTCCCGCTGCTGCTCCGCGCCTGCATCGTCCCCATCGGGAACGCCGCCGTCGCGGGGATCGCGCTGACGACGCTCCTCGCGGCGCTCTTCGCGGTCGTCTACTGGCGCGTCGCGCGCGATCTCCTCTCGCCGCGCGCGGCCACGGTCGCGCTCGTCGCCTGCTTCGCGCTGCCGAGCGCGTTCTTCCTGCACTGTATCTACACCGAGTCGCTGTTCCTCCTGCTGCTCTTCCTCTTCCTCGGCGCGTTCCGGCGCGCGTCGTGGCTCGCGGCGGCGCTCGCCCCGGCGCTCGTGCTGACGCGCGGACAGGGTCTCTTCGTCGGAATCGCGGTCGGCCTCGTCTTCCTCGGCGAGCTGCCGCGCCTGCGGCGAACGCGCGACGCGGCCCGCGCCGCCTACCTCGTCGGCGTCGGGCTCGCGTTCGTTGCCGCGTTCGCGGGCCTTCTCGCCTGGGAGCGCGCGGCGTTCGGCGACCCGTTCGAGTTCGTGAAGGTACAGGCGCTCTACTGGCCGGCGTTCGAGAACTCGATCCTCAAGAGCCTCGATCCACGCCACGTCCTCGCGCTGCTCCTCACGCCGCCCCGCGATCTGAACGGTCCGGCTTACGGCCTGATCGACAAGCTCACCATCGTCGCGAGCATCGGGCTCGCGCCCGCGGTGTGGCGGCTCGACCGCCGGCTCTTCGCCTTCTACTTCTCTCTCGCCTGGTTCCCGGCCACGATGGGCACCGGCGGCTCGTACTTCCGCTTCTTCCTGCTCCCGTGGAGCATCGCGGCGCTCGCGATCGCCGATCGCTATTGCGCGGCCGGCGCGGGACGCCGCCTGGCCGCGGCGGCCGCCGCCTTCGGCCTCGTCCTGCAGTGGGGCTTCTCGCTCCTCCACGCCGGTCACCGCTGGGTCGGCTGAGGCTCACGACGCGGTCCGTGCGGCCGTCGGGCGCGCCTCGGCGCCTCGCGCGCGCTTCACGCGTGAGGCGCGGGCGCCGGCGCCCGGCGTGCGGACCCTCCGGCGACGACGGCGCACGCGGCGAGATCGAGCAGGAGATTGGCGGTCCAGAGGTGCTTCTCGATCTCCTGGCGACCGTCGCCCAGGATCGCCGTCACGGTCCCGGCGAGCGCGCACCCGAGGAGCGCGAGGACCACGATGCCCCAGGCCGGGTCGCGCGCGCCGCGCGCGAGCATCGCGCCCGCCGCCGCCAGGCCCGCGAGCCACACCGCGCTCGCGATCGGCCATCCGTGGAGGCGCATCATCACCCGCTGCCGGACGTCGAGCTCCGCGAATCCGGCCCGCGCGTGCTCGGCGTGGAGCGGCAGGTACGCGAGCCGGGTGTCGTGCAACCGCCCGATCGCGAACCACAGCGCCCGCCCGACCGCCGCCGGCTCGCGCGCGTACACCGCGAGCACGCTCGTGAAGTCGATGAGCGCCGGATGCGCGTATGCGAACGCGTGCGCGTCCCCGACGAAGATCGGGTTCCCGACGAAGCGGCGCGCCTCGGGCCCGAAACCGAGACGCGCGAGGTGCGGGTGCGGGTCGTCGACGAAGGTCAACGCGCCGTAGAAGAGCGCGTTGAACGGATTGACGAGCGGATGCTCCGGGTAGCGCGCGACCACGACCGCGCTCGCGACGCTCGCGAGCACGAGCAGCGCGCCCGCCATCGCTCGCACGCCGGGAGTGATCGCCGGCGCCGGCAGGCGGCGCCGCCAGACGAAGGCCAGAACGACGAACACGATGCCGAACGCCCAGTTGACGGAACGCGCCGTCGTGAGCGCGATCACCGCGGCGACGACGGCGACGAACCCGAGCCGTCGGCGTCCGTGCGCCCAGGCGAGCAGCCCCGCGAACAGCGCGAGCGCGTAGGGCAGACTCGGCCCCTCCTCGTACCAGGTGTTGAGGAAGGAGAGGTATCCGACGTCGATCGCGACCGCCGCGAAGAGCGCCGCGGCAAGGACGCCGAGGGACCCGGCACGCGCCAGCAGGAAGACCGAGAGCACCGCGAACGCCGCGGCCGCGACGCGTGCCGGCAGCCCCACCCAGCGAAGGTCGAGCGTATCGCCGCCGATCGCCCGCGCGACGAGCGCACCCGGGAACCACAGGAGGTGGCCCGAGCTGCGCTTCGACGCGCCGGGCGACAGACGGCCGTCGGCGCGCGCATCCCACTTCGGCAGCCACGCGGCGAAGAGGCGGCGCCGGCCTTCGGGCGAAGACGGAGGCGGCCACGCGCTCGAGAATCCGCTCGGCTTCTCGGCGTAGCCCATCGCGATCTTCATGAAGTCGCCGTTGTCGGCGCGCCCGCACGCGACGGTCCCCGCGTAGCCGGCGAGCACGACGCCGACGAGCGCCCCCACGGCGGCGCGCCGCGCCGCTTCCGCTCGCGACCACGCCACCGAACGGCTCAGCTCATGCCCTTCATCGCCTCGGCGAGAATGCGCGACGTCGACGGACGCATGATGCGCGGGTCGACTTCCTTACCCTCCGTGAGCGTCCGGCGGACGTCCTTGCCGGAGATGAAGACGGGCTTCTCGTCCGGGTGGAGATCCATGAGGTCCACCCGGCCGACGGACTCGTAGTACGCCGCGAAGCCGACCTTGAGCGGCCGGATCTGGAGATCGCCGCCGAGCGCGCCGAAGATCTCCTGCGCATCGAAGTCGCCCCAGATGGCCGTGCCGTCGTGGTACGGCGCGTCGGCGTGCTTGCGGCCGATCACGATGTCCGTGAAGCCGAAGTTCTGGCGGTAGATGCTGTGCATGACGGCTTCCTTCGGCCCGCCGTAGAACATCTTGATGTCGAGTCCGAGGAGGATGACGCGGTCGGGGACGGCTTCCTTGCGCGGCCCCCAGAGCGCCTGATCGCTGTCGCCCTCCCCGAGCGAGCGGTTCGCGATGAGCGCCTCGTAGGTCTTCATGCGGACCCGTGCGTTCACGTCGTCGCCCTTGGTCTCGCCGATCAGCGGATTCAGAACGGCGCCGGCGTCGTGCCCCTGCCGGATGAGCGTTTCCAAGCCGTACACCAGCGCGTACTCGTGGGCGCGGTGCAGCGGATTGCGGGTCTGGAAGGCGACGACGCGCTTCCAGCCCTTGGTCGCGAAGATCGCGCGCACCTCGCGCGGCGAACGCACGTACGCTCCGAACGCGGCGTCCTTCGGCTGCGGCAACACGCGGATCGCGCCGCCGACGAGGTGCGTCTTGTCGGCGTCGCCCTTCAGCACCATGTCGGCGCCGGGGTGATCGGTGCGCTCGGTGCCGTAGACGCTCTTCAGATATCTCATCTTGTCCCACCGGAAGACGTCGCTGACCTCGAGGCGCGCGACCGGCGTCCCGGCGGCATTCACGAGCGCGACCGCCCGTCCCTTCTCGAGCGTCTTCGCGAGCGCCTCGGTCACGGGGAAGGCGAGCGGGATCGTCCAGGCGTAGCGCTTGCCGGCATGCTCGATGAAGGCATGATCGAGCACCCGCGCGTAGGCGGCCCCGTCCATCGGCCCCGTGAGCGGCGAGAGCGCGCCGTCGCCGAAGCGGTAGACGGTCGAGAGATCCGCGTCGGACACGGGGATCGTCGGAAGCTTCGCGAGCGCCGCCTTGAACGCGGCTTCCTCCGCGGGTGGAACGGTCAGATCCAGGGGCTCGGCGAGACCTCCGTGAGCAGGGACGAGACTGGCCATGAATGGGGATCCTTTCTTCCGGACGTCGATAGTGGGCGGCGGTGCTCGGCGACGAGGCGGCGGCAGCGCAAAGCGCGAGAGACTAGCGCGGGCGGCAGGCGTGGGCAACGACCCGGGCGCCCGACGGGCGCGCCGCGCCGTCGGCCGGGCCGGTCGCGCCTCAACGTCCGACGGTGCAGGCGCCCTCCCAGAGCGCGGCGGTGAGGACCGCGGCGCGGCCGAGCTGCTCCGCCATGACCTCGACGATCCCGGCGTGCAGGCGGCGGTAGTAGAGGCGCGAGCCCACCTTGGTGCCGCGGGCGGCGTTGCGGTCGGCGGCGAGCACGGGGCCGACCCGTTCGTAGGCCTGCTCGAGCGCGGCGAAGAGCGCGCCCTCCGCGCCTCCGGGAGCGATCGGGCGCCGCGGCGCGACCTGCCAGGCGCGGCGCGTGTACTCGTCGAGATCCTCGTCGACGAGCTCGGCCTCGACGCGCCGATGCACGCCGCGCTGGCCCGTCTTCTGGCCGTCGAAGTTCTCGGTCGCGTGGAGCGGCATGGTCGCGTCGGCGGCGTAGTGCGCGAGGTGTCCGGCCGTCCGCCGCGCGGCGCCGACGTCGCCGCGCCGAAGCTCGTCGCGGAGCCGGCGCGCGACGCTCGCGCCCCACCACGGCAGCGTGCCCTCGCGCTCGACGGTCTTCCGCCCGAAGCGCGCCTCGGCGGCGCGGCGGTCGCGCGGCAGGCCGCGAAACGGCGGCGGCCCGTAGTGGTCGAGGTTCAGGAAGTGGCGCACGCCCTCGCGGCGGCCCTCGCGCCGCTTGAGCACCGTATCGGGCTCGACCGCAGCGTCGCCGAGCGCGCTCCGCGGCGCGGCGCCGAGCGCGGGACAGCGCTCGCGCACAAGCTCGGCCGCGCGCGCCGCGACCCAGCGATGCGCCGCGAGCCCCCACGCCGAGGCTTCGGACGGCGCCGCGAGCGCGACGAGCGCGGCCGCCGTCCACGCGACGAACGACGCGGCGGCGCGCCGCGCGAGGCGAGCCCTCACTGCGCCACCAGCCGACCGATGCCCGCGACCCGGAGCGCGACGACCACCGCGGTGATCGCCCCGCCGACGCCGAGCAGGAGGAGATCGCTCCCGTCCATGCCCGGCCGCGGCAGCGACGTCCGCGGCCGGCCGGCGCTGAAGCCGCGCACTTCCAGCGCGAACGCCATCTGGTCGGCGCGGCGGAGGCCGCCGATGAACACCGGCACGATGACCGGCGCGTAGCGCGCGATGCGCGTCGCGACGTTGCCGGTGGTGAAGTCGAGGCCGCGGCAGCGCTGCGCGTCACGCACGGTGAGGGCGGCGTCGAGGAAGACCGGCACCAGGCGGAACGCCAGGGTCAGCACGAACCCCGCGCGATACGGCACGCCGAGGCGCGAGAGCGCGAAGGCGAACTCCTCGATCGTGGTGGTGGCGAGGAAGACGAAGCCGGTCGCGAGAAAGGTCTCGAGTCGGAGCGCCATGCCGAGGCCGTAGCGGAACGCGACCCAGCGATCGACGGGACCGTCAGCCGTTGCCGGGTAGAAAACCGTCCAGATGATCGTCGTGAACACGAAGACCGGGAGCAGCAGCCATCGCATCTGGTGGAGCACGGAGAGCGCCCGCGCGCTCGCGGTCGCGGCGAGCACGAGTACGAGGAGCAGCCCCAGCGGCGCCGGGTGATCGAGGAGGAACGCGGCGACGAACAGCCACCCGAGCGCCAGCACCTTGGCGACCGGATGGCGGCGGTGCAGCCAGCTCGGATGGTCGAGGTACAGCGAGAGCGCCATCGGTCAGTCCCCCGCTCCGAGCGCCCGGGCGAGCGCGTCGACGGTGCGCGCGGAGATACCGAGCGCGCGCGCGACCCGCGCCGCCGGCGGCGCCTCGAATGCCGCCGAGCGCAGGAGCGGCTCGTCGGCGAGGAGGTCGTCGAGCGCGCCGTCGAACACGAGCCGCCCGCCGCGCATGAGGAGCGCGCGTTCCGCGTACTCGACGACGACCCACGGGCTGTGCGTGATGACGACGATGGTCGTCCCCGCCGCGCGCAGGCGCGCCAGCAGCTCCAGCATCGCGCGGACCTGCGGGTAGTCGAGGCCGGTCGTCGGCTCGTCGAGGATCAGCACGCGCGGCGCCATGGCGAGCACCGTCGCGACCGCGAGGCGCTGGCGCTCGCCCTTGCGCAGCAGGAACGGGTCCTCGTTGCGCTCCGCGGTCAGCCCGACGGCCGCGAGCGTCTCGTCCACGCGCGCCGCGAGCGCGTCGCCGGCGAGCCCGAAGTTGCGGGGTCCGAAGGCGACCTCGTCGGCGACCGTCGCCGCGAACAGCTGATGATCGGGGTTCTGAAACACGTACCCGACCTCGCGCGCGATCCGCTCGAGCGGCAGGGTGCGGAGATCGGCGCCGGCGAGCCGCACCTCGCCGGTCTGCGCCTGGAGGAGCCCGTTCAGGTGCTTCGCGAGCGTCGTCTTGCCGGAGCCGTTTTGGCCGATGAGCGCGACGAACTCGCCCGCGCCGAGCGCGAGACCGACATCGTCGAGCGCGCGCGTGCCGCCTTCGTAGACGCGCGTGAGCCCGCGGACCTCGAGGATCGGCGAGGCGCGGCGCGCCCGGCCCGCGACCGCGGCGCCGGCGGCGGGCGTCGCGGCGCCGCCGCTCGCGGGGGGGGCCGGCGGCGCCTCGACGGGCGGGCACGCGGCCGCGGCGGCGGGCAGGCCGCGCGCCCGCAGCGCCGCCACCGCCCCCTCGACGTCGAGCGGCAGCACGCAGCCGAGCCGCCGGCCGAGCACCGCCAGGTCGTGCGGCCGGACGCCGCAGGCAAGGAAGAGCTCCACGTCCTGGACCAGCGCGGCCGCCGGACCCGTCGCGACCACCCGGCCCTCCTGCATGAGGATCAGCCGGTCCGCCCGCACGACCGGGTCGACGTCGTGCTCGACCGCGAGCAGCACGAGCCGCCCGCCGCGCACCCCCTCGAGGGCGGCGTAGAGCTCGCGGCGGCCGATCGGATCGAGGTCGGTCGCGGGCTCGTCGAGGAGGAGCACCTCGGGCTCCATCGCGAGGATGCTCGCGATCGCGAGCCGCTGCTTCTGGCCGCCCGAGAGGGTCGAGGGATCGCGGCCCCCGAAGTCCGCGAGGTCCACGAGCGCGAGCGTGCGCTCGACCCGGGCCGCGATCTCGTCGGGGGCGACGCCGAGCTGCCCCGGGCCGAACGCGACCTCGAGCCGCACGTTGGTCGAGAAGAGCTGCGCCTCGAAGTCCTGGAACACCATCGCGACGCGGCCGCCGAGCCGGCCGACCTCCGCACCGAGGAGCGCCTGCGCGCCGAGTCGGATCTCGCCGTCGCATGCGGCCGGTGCGAGCGACGGGACGAGCGCGTTGATGCAGCGGAGCAGCGTCGACTTGCCGGCGCCGCTCGCGCCCATGATCGCGACGAGCTCGCCGGGTGCGGCGTCGAGCGAGACGCCGGCGAGCGCCTGCGCCGGCGGATCGGCGTAGCGGCACGTGAGGTCGCGCACGACGAGCGGCGGACCGTCCGCGCGGCCGGCGGCGGCGCTCACAGGAGCACGAGGCCCACGGCGGCGAGCGTCAGGCCGGGGAGGACGATCGCGGCGAGCCCGAGGTTCGGGGAGGCGGCGAGGCTCGGCGGCAGCGCCCCGGCGGCGGCGAGGTTGCCGCCGCCGAACGCGACGAGCGCGCCGGCGAGCGCGAGCCCGACCCCGAGGGCGCGACGCGCCCGGCTGAGCGCGGGCCGCGGCCCGATCACGTCGTCATACAGGAGGCGCACGCGGCGCACGCGCGGGTAGAGCACCGCGAGGAGCAGCGGAGCCAGCACGAGCGCCGTCACGCAGTTGTTCACGAGAACGACGTTCGCGAGCACCGCGAACGGCACGAAGCCGAGCACCTGGAGCCCGAAGCCGACGGTCGCGGCGCAGAGACCCGCGCCGGTCGCCACGACGACCACGAAGAGCGCCCACGCGCCCGCCGTCTTCGGCACGGGGTCGCCGGTCGCGCAGGCGCGCCACAGGCGATAGGGCGCCAGCGCGTAGAGGAAGTTGCCGACGAAACCGAAGAGATCGCCCGGCCCGAGGCCCGCGAAGAAATCGCCGATCAGGTTGCCGATCGCGGCGCCCCACACGGCCGCCGGACCGAACAGGAACGAGCACACGACCGGCAACGCGTTCGCCGGCCGGAAGTGCGTCACGCCCGGGATGATCGGCACGACCATGAACGGGATCAGCACCGCCGCGTAGAACGACGCGCACATGGCCGTCAGCACGACCATGCGCGTGTTGCGCCACATCCGCGTGAGCTCGTGCATGCCGGTGGATGGTCGCTCTCGGTCGATCTCGCGTTGCCGCCCCGGAAGCGGGCCGGCTATGCTAAGACCCGCCGCGCGCGCGCGGTCAAGAGATGGGCATGTCGCGCACCGCGTTTCTCCGGCTCGAGGCCTTCCTGTCGCTCGCCCTCGTGGGCGTCTCGTTCGCGTGGGCGGCGCTCCGCGACCTGCCGCTGGCGGCGGCGCTCGTCCCGACGCCCGGCCGCGTGGTCGCGGGCGGACTCGCCGGAGCGCTCTTGTGGACCACGATTCCGCTCCTGCTGCGCGCGCCGAGCATGCGGCGCGTCTGGCACGAGGTGCTGCGCCCCTTCGCCGCGACGCTCTCGACCGGCGACATCGCCGTCATCGCGGCGCTCTCCGGCACGACCGAGGAGCTGTTCTTCCGGGGCGTGCTCCTGCCCGAGACCGGAGTCGTCGCCTCGAGCCTCTGCTTCGGCGCGCTGCACGCGCTCACCGCGACCTACTTCGCCTGGGCGACGGCCGTGGGCGCGGCCATGAGCGCGCTCACGCTCGCCACCGGCTCGCTCGTCGCGCCGATCGTCGCGCACGCGACCTACAACTTCGGCGCGCTGCTCCTCCTGCGGCGGGCGGCGGCGCGGCCGGGCGCCGGCGAGACGACGGCGACGATTGCGTCTCCGCATGGCATCGGTTAGGAACCGCGGATGTTTTCTCGTCGTGTCGCTCCGACGCTCCTGCTCGTGGCGCTCGGGACGGCGGCGTGCGGGGCGCCCCCGCGCCTCACCGCCGACAAGTACTACTCCGAGGGCAAAGCCGCGTTCGACGACGAGAACTACGAAGGCGCGATCCGCAACTACAAGGATCTGCTGGACCAGTACCCCTTCGATCCGCACGCCGAGGAGGCCGAGCTCACGATCGCCGAGTCGCACTTCAAGAAGGGGCAGTACGCCGAGGCGATCGCGGCGTTCAACGACTTCCAGCGCATGCACCCGATGAGCCCCGCGCTGCCGAAGGTCTACTATCTGCTCGGCAAGAGTTTCGACAAGCAGATGACGACGATCGACCGCGATCAACAAGCGGCCGACAACGCGCAGGGATGGTACCGCGTGGTCGTCGACCGCTATCCCGAGAGCGACTACGCGCCGAAGGCGCGGCGCCGGATGGCCCGCTGCCGCGAGTCGCTGGCCGAGCACGATCGCTACGTCGCCCGCTTCTACTTCCGGCAGGACAACATGCGGGCCGGCGAGAACCGGGTGAAGAGCATCCTCGAGAAGTTCCCCGACACCGTGGCCGCGACCGGCGCACTGGAGGACCTGGCGGCGGCCTACGAGCGCCGGGGCGACGAGACCGCCGCATCCAAGGTGCGGGCGGCGGCGAAGGAGCGCGCCGACATCTACGCGAGCCTGCCCGAGACGGGTCCGGGCTCGCGCGCCGCGGGAGCCGTCCCGGCGGCGCGCACGCCGGTCACCGACGCGCTGCTCGAGCAGCTCGTGGCGAGCTACGGGCCGAGCGAGAGCGCCGGCGCGGTCGCCGCCGCCCCGGCGCTCGTCGACCCGGTCACGGGTCCGAAGACGCCGCAGGGCGGGGGCGACCCGGGCGCGTACCAGCCGATCGGGCGCGGCGGTGGCATGGGCCGCTACTGAGGCCCGCGTGACCCCGCCCTCCCCGGCCGGCGAACCCATCGCGCGGCTCGCCGAGGCGTCCGTGCTCGTGATCGGCGCCGGCGCGCTCGGCTGCGCGGCCGCGGACGCCCTCGGCGCGGCCGGCGCCAGGCGCCTCACGCTCGTCGACGACGACCGCGTCGAGCGCTCGAACCTGCACCGCCAACTGCTCCATCGCGCGCGCGACCTCGGCCGCCCGAAGGTCGCGTCGGCGCGCGACGCCCTCGCCGCGCGCCATCCGGCGCTCGCCACGGCGATCGCGCCGGTCCGCTTCGCCGCCGACAACGCCGCCGCGCTCGTCCGCGGCCACGCCTGCGTCATCGACGCCACCGACGGCCTCGCGACCAAGTTCCTCGTCAACGACCTCGCGGTCGGCCTCGGCGCGCCCCTCGTGCACGCCGGCATCGTGCGGTTCCAGGGCCAGCTGATGACGATCCTGCCGGGCGTCTCGGCGTGCTACCGCTGCCTCTTCGGAGCCCCGCCGCCCGAGGGAAGCGTCCCGTCGTGCCAGGAAGCGGGGGTGCTCGGCTCGCTCGCGGGGACGATCGGCATGCTCCAGGCGGCCGAGGCGATCCGGATCGTCACGACCGGCGCGCTCCTCGCCGACCGCCTCCTCACGTACGACGGCCTCACCGGGCGCTTCCGCCACGTGAAGCTCCGCCGCAACCCCGCCTGTCCGACCTGCCGGCACGTCGTCGCCCCCGTGGCCGCGCGCGCGAGCAACGGCTAGAACCCAGGAGGAAGGAGATCCATCCCATGCCGATACAGGTTCGCATCCCGACTCCCCTTCGCAAGCTCACCGGCGGTGCCGAGACCGTCACCGCGAGCGGCGCCACCGTGGCCGCCGTCGTCCAGGACGTCGAGACGCGTCATCCCGGCCTCAAAGAGCGCATCTGCGACGAGGCCGGCAAGGTGCGTCGTTTCGTCAACCTCTACGTGAACGGCGAGGACATCCGGTTCCTCTCGAGCCTCGAGACGCCGGTCAAGGACGGCGACGAGCTCTCGATCGTGCCCGCCATCGCCGGCGGCGCGGCGGCGCGCGCCTGAGCCGAGTCCCCATGTCGTCCGGCGCCAACGCGAGAGGCGGCGCCGCGCCGACCGCCGAGGGCGGGCCCGTGCGGACGCCGAGCGTCCTCGACCTCGTCGGCAACACGCCGCTGGTGCGCATCCGGGTTCTCGCCCGCGATCTGCCGCCGGCCGTGCGCGTCTACGCGAAGCTCGAGGGCTTCAACCCGGGCGGCTCGGTGAAGGACCGACCGGCCCTCGGCATGATCCGCGACGGGATCGCGAAGGGGCTGCTCCATCCGGGCAAGACGATCCTCGATTCCACCTCGGGCAACACCGGCATCGCGCTCGCCATGATCGGGGCGGCGATGGGCTACCCGGTGGAGCTCGTCATGCCGGAGAACGTCAGCATCGAGCGCAAGAAGATCATCCGCGCCTACGGCGCCAGCATCATCTTCTCGAGCGGGCTCGAGGGCTCCGACGGCGCCATCCGGCTCTGTCGCGAGGTCCTGAAGAACGATCCGGAGAAGTATTTCAAGCCCGATCAGTACTTCAACGAAGCCAACCCGCGGGCCCACTACCTCGGGACCGGTCCTGAGATCTGGCGGCAGACCAACGGCCAGGTCACGCACTTCGTGACCGGCCTCGGCACCGGCGGCACGATCATGGGAACCGGCCGCGCCCTCAAGGAGCGCAATCCCGCGATCCGCGTGATCGGCGTCGAGCCCGACGACGCCTTCCACGGCCTCGAGGGTCTGAAGCACATGGCGTCGTCGATCGTGCCGGGCATCTACCACGAGAACGAACTCGACGAGAAGGTTCCGGTCGCGACGGAGGACGCGTACGAGATGGTGCACCAGCTCGGAACCCTCGAGGGCATCGTGGTCGGGCAGTCGTCGGGCGCGAATCTCGTGGGCGCGCTCGAGGTCGCGCGCCGGCTCGAGCGCGGCGTCGTCGTGACGATCTTCTGCGACTTCGGCGTCCGCTACCTCAGCACGAACCTCTGGATCGGCCACGAACGGCCGTAACGGCCTCCGCGCTCCCATGCGGCTCGACGACGAGCAGATCGAGCGCTACAGCCGCCAGCTGATCCTCCGGGAGATCGGGCCGCGCGGACAGGAGCGTCTCCTGGCGACGCGCGTCGCGGTCGCCGGGGCCGACGCGGCGGCGGAGCGCGTGGTCGCGTACCTGGCGGCGGCGGGCATCGGATGGATCGCCGGCGAGCCGGGACCGCGCGCGGCGGCCGACCCGGACCAGCCCGACCTCACGCTGGCGCCGCTCGCCGCCGCGACCGGCGCGGCGTGCGACGCCGCCGTGATCGTCGCCCCGACGATCGCCGCCGCCGCCGACGCGCTCGCCCCGTGGCGGACCGGCGCCGCGACCGTCTTCTGGATCGCCGCCGGGCGCGCGGGCGCGCTCCCGCCCTGCCCGCGCTGCGCCGCCGCGGCGCTCACCGTCGGCGAGGTCGAACCCGCGCTCGCCCCGCTCCGGGACGGGGTGCTCGCGACCGTCGTCGCGACCGAAGTCGTGAAGGCGACGCTCGCGATCGGGACGCCGCTCGCCGGGCGGGTCCTCGCCTACGATCCCGCGACGGCGACGCTCGCGACCGCCACCCCGACCGGGCGCTGCGCGCATTGAGCGCGCCCCCTGCCCGCAAAAGCGGCAGGGCTGGGCAGAAAGGGAGCAGCGGACCCGCGCACGAGCCCCGCATCGCCGGCACAGCGGCGCGGCGCGCGCCCATCGCCTCGGGCACGCGCCTTGCAACCCGCTCAGCGCTCGTATCGTGCCGTTCGGCGCCACTACTTCTCAGGAGGGACCTTCGATGACGTCCACCATTCGATCGCACACACCGTTTGCGGTCGCCGCCGTGCTCGGAGCGGCGGCGACGATGCTCCTCGCGAGCGCCGCGGCCTTCGCCGAAGACGCCGCGGCCGCCGCGCCGGTCGTCGACAGCGGCGACACCGCCTGGGTGCTCGCCGCCTCGGCGCTGGTGCTGATGATGACGCTCCCCGGCCTCGCGCTCTTCTACGGCGGACTCGTGCGCGCCAAGAACGTGCTCAACGTCCTCATGCAATGCATGCTCTCCGCCGGCATCGTCGGCGTGCTCTGGATCCTCGTCGGCTACAGCCTCGCCTTCGGCACCGGCAACGCCTTCATCGGCGACTTCTCGAAGGTCGGCCTCTCGGGCGTCACGCTCGACTCCGTCGTGGCGAACTTCGCGAGCCCGCCGCGCAACATCCCCGAGTACCTCTTCGTCATGTTCCAGGGCATGTTCGCGATCATCACCCCGGCGCTGATCCTCGGCGCGGTCGCCGAGCGCATGAAGTTCGGCGCGTGGTGCGCGTTCATCACCGTCTGGTTCCTCATGGTCTACTGCCCGATCGCGCACATGGTGTGGGGCTCCGAGGGCTGGATCTTCAAGGCGGGCGCCATCGACTTCGCGGGCGGCCTCGTGGTCCACATGTCGAGCGGCTTCTCGGCGCTCGCGCTCGCGCTCCTGCTCGGCAAGCGGCGGGGCCTCGGCAAGGAAGCGATGCCGCCGCACAGCCTGCCGCTGTGCATGGTCGGCGCCGGGCTCCTGTGGACCGGGTGGTTCGGCTTCAACGCCGGCAGCGCGCTCTCCGCGAGTCCGCTCGCGACCCTCGCCTTCCTGAACACCAGCACCGCGGCCTCGACGGCGGTGGTCGCCTGGGCGCTGATCGAGGTGATGCACCGCGGGAAGCCGACGGCGCTCGGCGGCGCGACGGCGGCGGTCGCCGGCCTCGTCGCCATCACCCCGGCGTGCGGCAACGTCACGCCGTTCGGGGCCATCTGGATCGGCGCCGGCGTCTCCATCGTCTCGTACCTCGCCTGCACCTTCCTGAAGCCCGCGCTCGACTACGACGATTCGCTCGACGTGTTCGGCGTCCACGCGCTCGGCGGCACCTGGGGCGCCCTCGCCTCCGGCCTCTTCGCGGCAACGCTCGGCTCGGGCATCGAATCGAACGCGCAGCAGATCGTGGTGCAGCTCAAGGGCATCGCCTTCGTGGTCGTGTTCGCGCCGCTCGCCACGGTCGCGATCGTCCTCGCCCTGACGCCGATCTTCGGCTCGCTCCGCGCTGCCGAGGAGGACGAGGTCCTCGGACTCGACCTCGCCGAGCACAGCGAGAGCGCCTACGGATTCGCGGGCGGCACCCCGGTCGCGCCCGAGCTCGGCGGAGCCGTGGGTCACGTCGCGCTCGCCATGGCGCCGGCGCACGAGCGCATCGCGTGAGCGGCGCGTTGCCTCCCGAGCGCGTCGGCAGGACCGTCTTGACCCGGCGCGGCGCCCCACGTACGCACCGCGCATCCCGACGACGACCGCGGAGGCACCGATGATCACGCTCTACCACGCGCAGCTCACCCGCTCGATTCGCATCGTCTGGCTCCTCGAGGAGCTCGGCGTCCCGTACGAGCTCGCCACGGTCCCCTTCAAGCCGCCGCGCCACTCCTTCGAACAGCACACCCCGGCCGGGAAGTTCCCGACGCTCGACGACGACGGCATGGTGATGTTCGAATCGGGCGCGATCCTCGAGTACCTGATCGAGAAGTACGGCAAGGGGCGCCTGGCGCCGCCGATCGGCGACCCCGAGCGCGGCGCGTACCTCCAGTGGGTGCACTTCGCGGAAGCGACGGCGTTCCCGCCGATCGGCGACATCGCCCGCCACACCATGTTCCTCCCCGAGGCCGAGCGCCTGCCGCAGGTCGCCGCCGACGGCCGGGTCCGCGCCAAGAACGCGCTCGACGTGCTCGAACGAGCGCTCCAGGGCAAGCACTACCTCGTCGGCGGCGAGCTCTCCGGCGCCGACATCATGATGGGGTACTTCCTGATGGCCGCGCGGATGCTCGGCTGCGTCGGGGCCGAGCATCCGAACGTCGCGGCCTACTGGGATCGCCTCGCCGCGCGGCCGGGGTTCCAGAAGGCGCTCAGCGCCTGACGCAGGCCCGGGGCGCGCCGGGCCTGCCCGCGCGGTCGTTCACCGCGCGTCGCGGCGCACGATCGCGAGGTTCCGCGCGGCCCCGGCCGAGCGGGGGTCGAGGCGGAGCGCTTCGCGGTACTCGCGCTCGTAGACGACGAGCACCACCGCGACGACGAAGCCGAGGTGCCAGCCGACGACGCCGTCGATCGGCGCCGCACCGCCGCGCCGCCGGGAGCCGTCGCACGCGGCGTCAGCTCCCGGCCCCACGGATCACCGTGAAGGATCTCCCGTCAGCCGCGCGGGACGATGCCCTTCCGCTCGAGATACGAGAGGATCTGCTTCGAGCTCGCCTCGACGGTCTGCCCCGCCGTGTTGATGGCGAGCTCGGGCGCGGTCGGGGCCTCGTACGGCGCCGAAATGCCGGTGAACTCCTTGATCTCGCCGGCGCGGGCCTTCTTGTAGAGGCCCTTCACGTCGCGCTGCTCGCAGACCTCGACGGGGCAATCGACGTGCACCTCGACGAAATCGCCCTCGCTCATGATCTTCCGCACCTGGTCGCGGTCGGCGCGGTAGGGCGAGATGAAGGCCGTCAGCGCGACGACGCCGGCGTCGGTGAAGAGCTTCGCCACCTCGCCGATGCGGCGGATGTTCTCGGTGCGGTCCTCGGGCGAGAAGCCGAGGTTCTTGTTGAGGCCGTGACGGATGTTGTCGCCGTCGAGGATGTACGTCTTGACGCCGCGCTCCCACAGGCGCTTCTCGAGGTCGACCGCGATGGTCGACTTGCCGGAGCCGGAGAGTCCGGTGAGCCACACGGTGCACGCTTTGTGCCCGTTGATCTTCTCGCGATCGGCGCGGGTGACGTTGCCTTGGTGCCAGACGATGTTGGTCGCTTTTTGTTCGGTCATATGGGGTCAAGGGTTTAGCGGTCGGGGCCGGGACCGGCAACCCTGGACTCCGGGAATTCAACGCGCGCCGCGGTCGAGCGCGTGATCGCCGACCCCACCCGCAGCGGGTAGTCCGACTCCCTCCGACGGAGCACGCGGCCATCGTCCTGGAGAGCTACCGGACACGCATCTGCGCCGATCGGGCGCACGAAATCCGCTCCCGATCGGCGGTTTTCCGTTGCCGTACCGTCGGACTCGTGCAACGCATCCCTCGTCTTCATCGGTCCGACGGCAGTCTCCGGCGCGACGAATGACGACGCGAGCGAGCACCGACCTGCGGTGACCGCCGCGCGAGGCTCGGGGTGCGACGCAGGGGGAACCGTGGGCGACGCTCGCGCGGCGCTCGCGGGCGTCGCACCCCGGGACGTCTCGACAGCGCCGCCGCGCTGTGGAACTGAGCCGCATGGCCACCATCTTCCAGCATCCCCGCGAGCTCGCTGCCGCCGCCGGCACGCACCTCGGCTACAGCGATTGGCTCGAGATCACGCAGGACCGCGTGAACCGCTTCGCCGACGCGACCGGAGACCGCCAATGGATCCACGTCGATCCGGAGCGGGCCGCGCGCGGCCCGTTCAAGGGCACCATCGCGCACGGCTACCTCACGCTGTCGCTCGTGAACCTCTTCCTGCCCCAGATCATGGAGGTGCGCGGCATCTCCATGGGGGTGAACTACGGCGCCGACAAGCTCCGCTTCCCGGCACCCGTGAAGGTCGGCGCGCGCGTCCGCGGCGGCGGCGAGCTCCTCAAGGTCGAGGACGTGAAAGGCGGCGCGATCCAGGCGACCGTGCGCGTCACGGTCGAGATCGAGGGCGCGGAGCGCCCGGGCTGCGTCGTCGACACCATCAGCCGCTACGTGCCGGCCGCGTAGCGGCGTCTCGGAGTCCGCCGTCCTCCGTCGGCGGCGCCCCCGGCGCAACGGCGGCCGCCGTCAGACCGGGAACGGGTGCAGCTCGAGCGAAACGCCGAACACCTCGGTCAGCAGCAGGTACAGCGCGAGGAGCGCCGTGAAGAGCGCCGCGAACGCGCCGATCGCGATGCCGGAGAGGAAGATCAGCGAGATGAGCGAGCCGGCGACCACGAGCGGGAGGAGCAGCGGCGACCGATTGAACGGCGCGATCGGCTCGAGGAGCGGCAGCAGCCCGCGGTCGCTCGTCTCCTGGCGGATGTTGTCGAACAGCAGCCGGGCCTGGTCCCACACGTAATCGAACATGGGCCGTGGTTAGCACATCGGACGCACGCGCGCGACCGACCGTCAGTGGACCTCGTCCCAGCTCGCGCCGGCGCGGACGTCGACGGTGAGGGGCACGGCGAGCGGCATCACGGTCTCCATCTCGTGCCGTATGACCTCGGAGACCTCGCCGACGGCGACCGCGTCGGCCTCGAAGACGAGCTCGTCGTGGACCTGGAGGATCATCGCGGCCGGGAGGCGCTCGCCGGCGAGCCGCGCCTCGAGCTTCACCATCGCGAGCTTGATGAGATCGGCGGCCGAGCCCTGAACGGGCGTGTTGATGGCCGTGCGTTCGGCGAACGCCCGCAGGTTGTCGTCGCCGCTCGCGAGCTCCGGGAGGTAGCGGCGGCGGCGCAGCAGCGTCGACACGAAGCCCTGGCGCCGCGCCTCGACGAGCGTCGCCTCGATGAAGCGCGTCACCCCTTCGAGGCGGGCGAAATAGCTCGTGATGTATCGCTGCGCATCCGCGAGCGGGATCGCGAGCTCGCGCGAGAGGCGCTGCGGCCCCATCCCGTAGATGATGCCGAAGTTGATGACCTTCGCGCGCCGGCGCATCTCGCCCGTGACCAGCGCCGGCAGCACGTCGAACACCTCGGCGGCGGTCCGGGTGTGGATGTCCTCGCCGCTCGTGAACGCCCGCACGAGCACCGGATCGCCGGTGAGGTGGGCAAGCACGCGCAGCTCGATTTGCGAGTAGTCGGCGCCGATCAGCACCTTGCCGGGAGCCGGGACGAAGGCGGCCCGGATGCGGCGCCCCTCCTCGGTCCGGATGGGGATGTTCTGGAGGTTCGGATCGGTCGACGACAGGCGCCCGGTCGCCGCCACCGTCTGGTTGAACGAGGTGTGGATGCGGCCGGTGTCGGGGTGGACGAGCTGCGGCAGCGGGTCGATGTAGGTCGAGAGCAGCTTCGTGAGCGCGCGGTGCTCGAGGATCTTCGCCGGCAGCGGGTGCGCGGCGGCGAGCTTGTGCATCGCGTCGACGTCGAGCGAGATGCCGGTCTTGCCCTTGCGCAGGCCCCTGGTCGGGATCTTCAGGCGGTCGAACAGCACCTCGCGGAGCTGGAGCGGCGAGTTGATGTTGAAGGCGCCGCCCGCCAGCTCGTAGATCGCCGCTTCGATCGCGGCGAGCGCGGTCCGGTACTCGGTCGCGAGCCTCGCGAGCGCCGCGGCGTCGACCCGCACCCCGCGCCGCTCCATCGCGGCGAGCACCGCGAGGAGCGGCATCTCGACGTCGCGGAAGAGCGCGAGCGCGTCGTGCTCTTCGAGGGCGCGCGCGAGCACCGGCCGGAGCGCGAGCGCCGTGCGCGCCGTCCATGCCGGGCGGATCGGCGCGTCCTCGCCCGGAGCGGCCATGCCGAGGAAATGCCGCGCGAGTTCGTCGACCCCGTGGCTCGCGCGCGACGGGTCCAGAACGTACGAGGCGACCCCGACGTCGAAGAGCGGCCCGGCGAGCGCCACCCCGTGGCGCCCGAGGACGATCAGCGCGCGCTTCACGTCCTCGCCGACCTTCTCGACCGCCGGCGACGTCAGCGCGTCGCGGATCGGACCCGGCGCGTCGATCGGCGCCGGCGCCGTCACGTGCGCGTCCGCGCCCGGCGCCACCGTGATCGCACTCGGCACGGCGCGCATCGCGCTCGCGGTCGTCGCGTCGACGAAGAAGCCGATCGTCTTCGCGACCGCAACCTCCGGCAGCACCTCGGCGCCCTCGCGGCCGTCGAGCGCCACCGGGCACGCGAGCTCCTCGCCCCCCGGCGACACCGCCTCGAGCTGCGGGATCTCGCGCAGCAAGCGGTGGAACTCGAACTCGCGGCAGAGCTCCTCGAGACCGGCGCGGTCGGGGCCGGAATAGCGGAAGTCGTCGAGCGTCTCGGCGAGCGCGAGGTCGCAGCGGATCGTCGCGAGCTGCTTCGCGAGCGCCGCTTGCTCCGCGTGCGCGCGGATCTTCGCGACGAGCCCGGCCGCGCCGCGGATGCCGCTCGTCGCGAGGCGCTCGGGATCGGCGAGCAGCGCCTCGAGCGAGCCCGCGTGCCGGATCAGCGCCGACGCGGTCTTCTCGCCGACGCCCTTGATGCCGGGGATGTTGTCGATCGCGTCGCCCATGAGGCCGATCACGTCCACCCAGCGCTCGGGCTCGATCCCGTAGCGTTCGCGCACCTGGTCGGGGCCCGTGCGCTTGTCGAACATCGGGTCGAGGAGCGTGATGCGGGGCCCGACGAGCTGCTGGAAGTCCTTGTCGCCGGTCACGATCACGACCTCGCCGCCCGCCGCCGCGACGCGCGTGGCGAGCGTGCCGATCACGTCGTCGGCCTCGACCCCGGGCACCTCGAGGACACGCGGCCGCAGGGCCTCGACCACGCGGCGGATCAGCCCGAGCTGCGGCACCAGCTCGTCCGGCATGGCGGAGCGGTTCGCCTTGTACTCGGCGTAGAGCTCGTCGCGAAACGAGCCGCCCGGCGCGTCGAACACGAGCCCGAGGTGCGTCGGGCGCTCGTCCTTCACGAGCTTCAGCAGCATGGTGGTGACGCCGTAGGCGGCGTTCGTCGGCACGCCGCGCGACGTCGAGAGGAACGGGATCGCGTGGAAGGCGCGGTAGACGTAGGCGCTCGCGTCGACCAGGTAGAGACGGATGGGCGTCGGCGGCGCGTCCGCGGCGCCCGGCTTCGCCGCGGGTGACGCGCCGAAGGCGAGCTGCGCGTCGGAAGTCTTCTTGCGTCCGGCCATGCCTCACCTCGCGAGCCGATCCGGCATACGCGATTCCCGCCGCGGTCAAAAGACCGCGCGCGAGCGCGGGAGGGCCGCGTCGTCAAGTTATCTTGACAACCCCGGACCCCGCCGTTACTTGTCCGGCCGTTTTGTTCGCGACCCGTCCACGCACCAGATGATGCACCGGAGTTCCGATGCTCGAGGTTCGTAACCTCACCAAGCGGTACGGCGATGTCGTCGCCGTCCGCGACATCAGCTTCACCGCCGCGCAGGGTCAGATCCTCGGGTTCCTCGGCCCCAACGGCGCCGGCAAGACCACGACGATGCGCATCCTCACCGGCTTCCTGCCGGCGACGAGCGGCACCGCGAAGGTCGCCGGCTTCGACGTCTTCACCGAGAGCGCCGAGGTGCGGCGGCGGATCGGCTACCTGCCGGAGAACCCGCCGCTCTACACCGAGATGACCGCCGAGTCGTATCTCCGCTTCGTCGCGCGCATCAAGGGCATGGCCCGCGGGGCGATCGAGGACGCGATCGACCGCGTGATCGGGACCTGCGGGCTGGAGTCGGTCCGCCACCGGCTGCTCGGCCAGCTCTCGAAGGGCTTCCGCCAGCGCGCCGGCCTGGCGCAGGCGTTGATCCACGATCCGCCGGTCCTCGTCCTCGACGAGCCGACGATCGGCCTCGACCCGATCCAGATCCGCGAGATCCGCGCCCTCATCCAGCAGCTCGCGGGTCGGCGCACCATCATCCTCTCGACCCACATCCTGCCCGAGGTGTCGCAGATCTGCGAGAAGGTCGTGATCATCAACGAGGGTCGGGTCGTGCTCGAGCAGGACATGGCGACGCTCAAGAGCGGCGGCACGCTGGAGGACGTGTTCCTCCGGGCCATCGCCAAGGCCCACGACGCCGAGCACGGCGCGGAGGCGACGGCATGAGGAACGTGTTCACCATCGCCGGCCGCGAGATCCGCTCGTATTTCGTGTCGCCGATCGCCTACGTCGTCCTGACCGGCTACCTGCTCCTCGGCGGCTGGTTCTTCTTCAACCTGCTCGCCCGCTTCAACATGCTGCTGACGATCTACTCGGCGCAGCAGAACCCGCAGATCCTCGAGCGGCTGAACCTGAACGAGTTCGTGATCGCCCCGCTCCTCCACAACCTCTCGGTGATCCTCGTCATCCTGGTGCCGGTGATCACGATGCGGAGCCTCGCGGAGGAGAAGAAGGCGGGCACGTACGAGCTGCTGCTCACGTCGCCGCTCCGCATCTCGGAGATCGTGCTCGGGAAGTTCCTCGGCGCGTTCGTCTTCGTCGCGATCATGGTCGCGACGACGTTCGTCTACGCGCTGATCCTCATGGTCTACGGCAATCCCGAGATGGGCGTCATCCTCGCCGGCTACTTGGGGCTCCTCCTGCTCGCGACGGCGTTCGTCGCGGTCGGGGTGCTGACCTCGTCCTTCACCGAGAACCAGATCATCGCGGCGGTGAGCTGCCTCGTGTCGCTCCTGCTGCTCTACATCATCGCCTGGCCCGCCGACTCGGCCGGCGAGGTCATGGGCGCGATCCTCAAGTACGTGTCCCTCACCGAGCACTTCGCGCAGATGGTGAAAGGCGTCATCGACACGAAGGACCTTCTCTACTTCGCCACGGTCATCGTGCTGGCGATCTTCCTCACCCACCGTTCGGTGGAATCGATTCGCTGGAGGTAGGACGTGGGGAGTCGCTCGACGTCGCTCTTCGGCCTGTGGGGCATCGTCCTCCTGGCCTTCGGTCTGGTCGCCTACGCCGTGGCCCCGGCCGCGTCCGCATACGTCCTCGTGCACGTCGGGCTCGGCCTCCTCCTGCTCGTCCTCTACCTCACCGCGAGCCGCGAGAGCCTGAGCGCGCTCCTCGGCGAGCGATCGACGAGGTACGGCGCCAACGCCGTGGTCTATTCGCTGATCTTCGTGGCGATCCTGGTCGCGCTGAACTACCTCGCGGCCCGCCACAACCACCGCTTCGATCTCACGAAGGAGAACGTCTTCTCGCTCTCGTCGCAGTCGACCAACGTCCTGTCCAACATCGACAAAACCGGGAAGCCCGTCACGGTCTACGCCTTCGCCGAAGGCGGGATGGACCCGATCATCGACGACCTCCTCGACAGCTACAAGAACGCGTCGAACAACTTCAGCTACCGTATGGTCGACCCGGTGAAGGATCGCGACCTCGCGGAGCGCTACAAGGTCACCGAGATCCCGTTCCTCTTCATCGAGTACGGCGACCCCGCGAGCGAGGACAAGCGCACCGCGACGGTCACGCGCGACATCAGCGAGGAGTCGATCACCAACGGCCTCATCAAGGCCACCGCCGGCACCAAGAAGATGGTCTGCTTCCTCGACGGCCACGGCGAGGCCGATCCCGACAGCCGCGACGCGCGCGGCGCCTCGGCGCTGCAGGACGCGCTCCGCAACGAGAACTACGACACCCGCAAGGTGCTGCTCGCGAGCGAAGCGTCGGTGCCGGCCGAGTGCAACATCTTCGTGATCGCGGCCACCGATCGTCCCCTCTTCGACCACGAGCTGACGCAGATCCGCGAATATCTAAAGAAGGGCGGCGCGGCGCTCTTCCTGGTCCCGCCGTCGCGCGGGCAGCAGTTCGTCGATGTCCTGCAGCCGTGGGGCGTGAAGCTCACCGACACGGTCGTGGTGGATCAGGTCGTGCGGCTCTTCCAAGGTCCGGCGCTCGGCCTCCAGATCCTGGCCTCCACCTACGGCACGCACCCCATCACCCAGCACTTCACCGAGCGCACGATCTTCCCGATGGCGCGCGCCGTCCAGGCCGACGCGGCCGGCAAGCCGGGCGTGAGCGCGGTCGAGATCGTCAAGTCGAGCCCCTCGGCCTGGGGGGAGAGCGACGTCGAGGGCGTCTTCAAGCGCGGCGAGGCCGCGCAGAGCGACGCCGACGTCAAGGGCCCCGTCTCGCTCGCCGTCGCCGTCACCGGGAAGCACAAGGAGATGGGCTTCGACAAAGAGGGCGAGACCAAGCTCGTGGTGGTCGGCGACGCCGACTTCGCGTCGAACCAGTTCTTCGGGCAGCTCTTCAATCGCGACCTCGTGCTCAACATGATGGCGTGGCTCGGCGGCGAGGAGCAGCAGATCTCGATCCGGCCGCGCGCCATCCAGGCGTCGCGCGCGCAGCTCGGCCCCGCGGAGACGCGCCGCATCTTCTACCTGTCGGTGCTGGTGCTTCCCGAGCTCCTGTTGTTCCTCGGCCTCACCGTGTGGTGGCGCCGGAGCACGAAGTGAGGCCGCGGAACACCCTCGCCCTCTTCCTCGTCCTCGTCGCGCTCGGCGCCTACCTCTGGTTCGTCGAGCGCCCGAACGAGCAGCGCGAAGCCGACGCCAAGAAGCTCGTCGCGCTCCAGAAGGACGACGTGACGGGCGTCACCCTCGCCTACCCCGACCGCACGATCGTCCTCGAGAAGAGCGCCGAGGGCCGCTGGCGGCTGACGCAGCCGGTGGCCGCCGACGCCGACGATCCGGTCGTGAACAACATGCTGACGGCGATCGCGGAGGCCGACGTGTCGCGCACGCTCGACGACGTCGGCGACAAGCTCGCGTCGTACGGTCTGGCGCCCCCCGAAGCGACGGTCAGCCTCACGCTGAAGGACGGCAGCGTGCCGCCGATCAAGGTCGGCAAGACCACCCAGATCGGCTCGGCGGCCTATCTCCAGAAGGGCGACGACCCGAAGGTCTACATCGGCACCATGGCGTTCCAGAGCGCCATGAAGAAGCAGGTGAAGGACCTCCGCGACAAGAGTCTCGTCTCGTTCGAGGACGCCGACGTCCGGAAGGTCGAGATCACGAAGGCCGGCGCCACCATCACGGCCGAACGCGATGGCGACGCGTGGCGCATCACCCAGCCGGGCGCCTATCCCGCCGACCCGGCCGAGGTGCGCGCGCTCCTCGCCAGCATCCGCGGGCTCCGCACGGAGGACTTCGTGAGCGACGACGCCGCGGCCGACCTCGCCCAGTACGGGCTCACGAGCCCGCAGCTCCGCGTCGCGGTGTGGCTCGGCAAGGATGCCGCGCAGAAGACGCTCCTGCTCGGCGCCTTCAAGGACGACGACAAGAACAAGAAGGCGATCTACGCCAAACGCGCCGAGCTCCCGACCGTCGTGACCCTGCCCGACTACGCGCTCAAAAACCTCGACAAGAGCCTGAGCACGCTGCGCGACAAAACCGCGCTCGCCGGCCTGGCGAAGGATCAGGTCGCGAAGATCGCCGTCACCCGCAAGGACGGGAATGGCTTCACGCTCGCCAAGCGCGACGGCGGCTGGCACATCGAGGACCCCGGCGACGGCGCCGAGCGCCCGCCGACGATGACGCGCTTCCTCGACGACGTCGCCGGCTTCAAGGGCACCGACATCCTGAGCGAGGATCCGAGGGCGGATCTCCGCGAGTACGGGCTCGGCACGCCCGACATGACCGTCGTGCTGAGCGCCGCCGACGGCAAGGCGCTCGGCACGCTCGTCGGCGCGCGCGGCCCCGAGCCAGCCGGCGACCCGAACGCGAAGGCGTTCGTGTCCGCGGTCGGGAGCGGGATCGTCTACGTCGTGAAGCCGTTCGTCTACGATCGCATCGACAAGAAGCGCGCCGATTTCCGCGACGCGCCGAAGCCGTCGCCGGGCGCGAGTCCCGCAGCGCGCGGCGACGCATCCGCCCCCGTGCCGGGCGCGGCGCTCGATGACGCCGCAGGCGGCGATGCCGAGGCCGGCGGCGACGAGATCGACCCCGCGCTCCTGGACGACGTCGGGGACGAGGAGTAGCGGCGGCGCGCGGGGGGACGCTTCGCTGGGCGCGCTCGAGGCCGTCGTGCTCTTCGCCG
The DNA here is from genome assembly GCA_020852955.1 of Deltaproteobacteria bacterium. Lineage (GTDB taxonomy): Bacteria > Desulfobacterota > Binatia > UTPRO1 > UTPRO1 > UTPRO1. The sequence goes on from JADYZW010000016.1 coordinate 70,041, forward strand.
CCGGTGCGGCCGCCGGGGCGATCAACGCCATCGCGGGCGGCGGCACGCTGGTATCGTTCCCGGCGCTCCTCTGGCTCGGGCGCGATCCGATCCTCGCCAACGCGACGAACACGCTGGCGCTCTGCCCGGGCGCGCTCGCCGCGATGGCCGCGTTCCGGAACGATCTGGCGGCGGTCCGGCGCTGGATGCTGCTCATCGTCCCGCCCTCGCTCCTCGGAGGGCTCCTCGGCGCGCTCCTCCTGCTGCGCACCCCCGAGCGCGTCTTCGCGGCGCTCGTGCCCTGGCTGATCCTCTTCGCGACCGCGCTCTTCGCGACCCAGGGCCCGATCGCCGCGGCGATGCGGCGCCTGCATCCGGCGCGCGCGCCGCACCGGGCGCACGGCGCGCCGCCCACCACCGCCTGGCCCGGCTTCCTCGCGTTCGCGTTCCCGGTCGCGACCTACGGCGGCTACTTCGGCGCCGGCATCGGGATCATGCTGCTCGCGGCGCTCGGCCTCGCCGGATTCACCGACATCCACCAGATGGTGGGGCTCCGCAACTTCGCGGGGCTCTGCATCAACGGCGTCGCCGCGGCATACTTCGTCGCGCGCGGCGCCGTCGTGTGGCCGGACGCGCTGGTGATGATCGTCGGCCAGGTCGTCGGCGGCTACGGCGGCGCGCGCGTCGCACGTCGGCTCGGCCGCACGTTCATGCGCCGCGCCGTCGTCGTGATCGGCGTCGCGATGGCGCTGTCGCTGCTGCTCGGAAGGTGGCGCTGAGCGCCGTCCTCACACCTCGAAGCCGACCGCCCGCATGAGCGCGAGGGCGTTGCTCTTCGTCACGACCCCCGGGCGCATCGTGTAGTCGAAGCACATCCGCCCGTCCTCGAGGTGGTCCTCGAAGTGGACGTTGGCCGCGGGCGCGCCGAGGCCGTCGGCGATGCGCGCGAGGGCGAGATCGTGGGTCGTGACGAGCCCGAGCGCGCCGCGCGCGGCGAGCGTCCGCACGATCGCCTCCGCGCCGATCGCCCGGTCGTGGGAGTTGGTGCCGCTCAGGATCTCGTCGAGGAGGAAGAGGAGCGGCAGCGCCCCGCCGCCGAGCTCGACGATCCGGCTCAGGCGCTTCACCTCGGCGTAGAAGCGCGACGTCCCGTCCTGCAGCGAGTCGGTGATGCGGATCGCCGCGCCGACGGCGAGCGCTGTCAGCACGAGTCGGCGGGCCCGGACCGGCGCACCGGCGAGCGCGAGGACGACGTTGACGCCGACGGTGCGCAACAGCGTGCTCTTGCCCGACATGTTGGAGCCGCTCACGATCACCACCCGGCGCGCGTCGTCGAGGCGAAGATCGTTCCGCACGCACCGCTCCTCCGGGATCAACGGGTGGCCGATCCCGACGCCGTCGAAGCGCGGAGATGCGTCGACGAGCTCCGGGAACGGGTCGTCCGGGTGCTCGAAGGCGTGGCTCGCGAGCGCGAGGAGCGCCTCGAGCTCGCCGATCGCGGCGAGCCAGCGCGGCACCGCCGGCCCGGACTCGGCGCGCCACGTTTCGATCGCGAGCGCGAAGTTCGTGCGCCACAGGAGGACGAACGATGCGAGCGCGAACACCTGGTTGCGGTGCGCGTCGAGGAGGTTCACGAGGCGCTCGAGACGCGCGATGCGTCGCGCCGGCGTCGCGCCGGCGTTCGTGATTGCGCTGTGGAGCGCCACGAGCCCGGGCGTCTCGAAGGTCGCGCGCTCGAGCTCGGCGAGGAGCTCGGCGAGGAGCGCCAGGTGCGCCGCCGGCTGCGCCGCGTGGCGGATGGCGGGCAGCACCTGCGCGCGCAGGCGGAGCGCGAACGCGATCTGCGCCGCGCCGGCGACGAGCATCGGCCAGGGTCCGAGCGCTTCGAGGTTCCACGCCGCCGCGGCGGTGCAGGTGAGCCCCGGGAGCGCCGCCGCGAGCCCGCGCGCGAGCCGCGTCGGCCGCCGCGGCTCGGCCGTCGCCCACGCCGTGAGCGCCGCCGGATCGACGACGCCGCGCACGTCCTCGCCGAGGAGCGCGATCGCCTCCCGGAGATCGAGGCGCGCGCGCAGCTCGTCGACCGCCCGCTGGCGGGCGCGCACCTCGGCCGGCGCCGCCGGGGCGAGCAGCCAGCGCGCCAGCGTCTCCTCGCCCGCCTGCGTCCGCGCCGTGCAGAGCAGCTCGAAGAGCGAGCCGCGTCCGAAGAGATCGAGATCCGCGGCATAGGGGTGCGCGGGATCGAGGAAACGCTCGCCGGCGATCCCCCGGCCCGCGAACGCGTGGTCGAGACGCGCCACGCCGAGCTCGTAGAAGCGAACGCCGCGCGCGACCCGGCGCTCGGCGCGGCGGGCCCGCTGGTGTGCGACGACGAGCCCGACGAATCCCGCCGCCGGCAGCCAGACGAGCCAGCGCGGCACGAGGCGGAAGTCGAACGCGAGGAAAAGCAGTGCGAGCCCGACGCCGAACGTCGCCATGCGGAGGCGCGACAGGCGCGCGATCCACGCCGCCAGCGCGGCGTGCTCGTCGCGTCGCGCCCGCAGGCGCGTCTCGTATTCCGCCCGCGGGCTCATGCGGCGCGCGGCGCTACGGCTTCCTGATCGGCGTCGGCGCGGGCGACGGCGCCGCCGCGCGCTTGCGCCCGTTGAACGTCCAGCCGTCGACGTGCAGGCCGCCGTCGACCGTGTAGCCGGTCTGGTAGAGTCGGACGACCCCGTCGGGATCGACGATCACGAAGCTCGGCGTGCCGCTCACGCCGTAACCCTGGAAGGTGGCGCGGTGCGCGTCGATCGCGACGATCTCGGGGAAAGGCTCCTTCTGGTCGGCGAGGAAGCGCCGCACCAGCTCCGGATCCTCGTCGGTGATCGCGATCAGGTCGAGATGGCGCGCCTTGGCGTAGGCCATGATTTCGGGAAGCGCGTGCTTGCAGATCACGCACCAGGTCGCCCAGAAATAGAGGAGGTCGGAGCGGTCCGTGGCGAGCTGGTCCTCACCGCGGATGACGTCGAGGTCCATCGTCGGCGCGACGCTGCCGACCTTCGGTGGCCCCGGCAGCTTCGGCAGCTCGAGCGGATACGGGCCTGGACGGAGCGTCACCGTGCGTGCGACCCCGTCGCGGAGCGTCGCGAGCGCGTAGTCGACGCCGATCTCGCTCCGCATGGTCCACTCGCGGACCTGCGTCGGCTCCGTGAAGAGCGCCCCCGGCGGGCCGAGGATCACGTCGCCCACCTGCAGCCCCGCCGCCTTGGCCGGCGAGTCCGGGTTCACGGTCATGACCGCGACCGCGCCCTCCCCGATGTTCCACTTCCTGCGCTGTGCCTCGTCGAGCGGACGGAAGTAGATGCCCATGTACGCGGGCATGAGCTCCTCGACGAGGCGGCGCTCCTCGGCGAGCGGCGGAAAGCTCTCGCCCGTCGCGAGCGCGGCCGGCGCGGCGACGTCGATCGGTCCGCCGAGCGCCAGATCCTCGCACGCCGCGAGCCGCTCGTAGGAGGCGCGCTCCTCGGGCGTCGCGCGCGTCGTCATGTAGACGCGGCCCGCCATGCTGGTGAGGTGGGTGCGCAGGCGCAGCACCGCGCCGAGCCGCACCTCGGCGCGGTAGCTCGCGGCCGCGGCATCGGCGGCCTTGCGCTTCAGGAGCTTCAGGCGGGCGTGGCGCGCGGGGTCGGCGCTCGCGAACGGCACGAGCTCGGCGAGAAGCTCGTAGAGGGTCTTCCGACGGCCGTCGGCGTCGAGGGCCTTCAGGGCCGCCGCCTCGAGGCGCGGCTTCCATACCGGGTGATCGCGAACGAACTCCCGCAGGATCTCGATCTTGAGCGCGTCGAACGCCTGGTTCCAGCGCTCGGCATAGGTCGCGAGGCGGCTCGAGAACTCGGGCAGCACGCGCGCCTGCTCCTCGAGCTCGCCGAGCGAGCGCGGGCTGAAGGTTCCGAAGCTCGCGCCGATGCGATCGAGCAAGCGGATGTCCGGCTCCCACGCGCCACGATCGCGCCACGCCTCGGCGAGGAGCTCATCGGCGAGCGCGGCCATCGCCCGCTCGGGCGACGCATCCGGGCCGCGCCGGCCGGCGGCCTGCGCGGCCTTCGTGAGCCGCGCCGCGAGGAACACGTCGAGCGTCGTGTTCGGAATGTCGGGAGTGCGGTCCGTGACGAGCACGCTGCGCTCGGCGGCCGGGAAACGGTCGAGCCCGGCGACGGCCTCGAGGAAATGATGCGCGTGCCCGATGCCGTCCTTGCCGCGGTTCTCGGGGTAGCATCCGTAGGCGCGCCGATCGGCGGTAGTCGAGAAGTATCCGCACACGTTGCCGACGGGCGTCGCGTCGGCGTCCGGGTGGACGACCTGCGCGAACGACCCGGAGAAGCACTGCGACATGAGCATCACCACGCGAACGCCCGGGTCCAGGACGGCGAGCATCTCGCGGAGCTCGGTCACGCTGAGCTTGTCGTTCCAGAGCGAGATGGTGTTGTCCTTGAGATCCTTCTCGTTCTTCTCGCCATGGTCGGTGACGTAGAGGAGCAGCGTATCGCCCGGGCCGAGACGCGCCTTCGCCTCGGCGAACCAGCCGCGGAGCGCGTCCTTCGTCGCCCTCAGCAGGGTCACGCCCGCGATGGTCGAGTCGACGTACGTGATCGGCGCGCGGAGCGCGTTCTGCGTCCACTGCGGCAGGACCCAGAAGCCGCGCGCATCGTCGGTCTCGCGGGTCGCCAAGTCGGGCGCCGGATCGGCGCCGTCGGCGCTGAAGACGGCGATGTTCCCCGCCGGCACGCCGCCCGCGCGCAGCAGCTCCCACGCCCGGCGGATGTGGTGCAGGTGGCTCCGGTAGTTGATCTCCTTCCGGCCGCCGCCGTTCAGGAGCAGCGCGTGGAGACGCCCCGGCGCCGGCGGCGGTGCACCGGCGTCCACGGCCCGCGCACCCGGCTCACCGGCGTGCACGGCGCAGCCCGCCGCCGGAAGCCACAGCGCGAAGAGCGCGAGGACGAGGCGGCACCCGCGGGCGGTCGGCACGCGCGGACCCTACCAGAGCCTCGCGGGCGCGAGAATCACGGTCCGCTTCGGAGCCGATAGCGGATCGGCATCTTCTTCGGACCGCCGACGAACGTCGTGGCCATCGACTCGGGCTCGCCCGCGAGCTCGACGTGCTCGAGCCGCGGCAGGAGCTCCCGGAAGAAGGCTTCGAGCTCCATGCGGGCGAGGTGCGAGCCGAGACAGAAGTGCACGCCGATCCCGAACGCAAGGTGCGCATCGGCGTTGGTGCGCGCGATGTCGAAGCGCATCGGATCCGCGAACACGGCCTCATCGCGGTTCGCGGAGAGATAGGACATCATGAGCCACTCGCCCGCGCGCAGGTCCACGTCCCCGAGCCGGTAGTCGGTCTGCGCCTGGCGCATGAAGTGGCGGACCGGCGTCACCCAGCGGATCATCTCGTTCACGGCGTTCGGGATCTTCCCGGGGTCGTCCTGCAGCGCCCGCAGCTGGTCGGGGTTGCGGATCAGCGCCTCGAGTCCGCCAGCTATCGAGCTCGACGTAGTGTCGTGGCCCGCGGTCGCGACGATCGAATAGTAGCCGGCGGTCTCGAGGTCGCCGAGCGGCTGGCCGTCGATCGTCCCGTTGGCGATCGTCGACGCGACGTCCGAGCGCGGGTGCGCCCGGCGGTCCATGGTGATGGCGTGGAAGTACATCGCCATCTCCTGGAGCGCCTGCATCATGACGTGCGCCGGGTCTTCGCCCGGCCGGCCGCTCACGTCCGGATCCTCGCCGCCGAAGATCTTCTGCGTGAGCTCGAGCATGCGGGGCTCGTCGGTCTCGGGCACGCCGAGGATGCTCAGGATCACGTGCAGCGGATAGTAGAGCGCGACATCGCGGACGAAGTCGCAGGCGCCGTCGAAGTCCAGCATGCGGTCGACGAAGCGCTTGGCGAGCACGGGGATTCGCGCACCGACCTCGCGGCGGAGGTTCGACGGCTTGAACCAATCGTTGGTGACGAGGCGGTAGGCGCGGTGCTCGGCGCCGTCCATGTGGACGAGCGTCTTGATGTCGATGCCGAGGGCGCGGTTCCTCTCGACCTCGGCGCGCGGCAGCAGCACGGAGTCGCGGGTATTCCAGAAGCGCGCGTGATCACGCTCGACCTCGGCGAGCGGCGCGTAGCGGGTCACGGCGCGAAACGGAACGAAGCCCTCCACCTCGATCAGCGGCAACGGATCGGCCTGGCGCAGACGCGCGGCCGCCGCGTGCCACGCGTCGAGGTCGGCGTACGCCCGGCCGTCGACGAAGATGCGGGCGTCACCGAGGCGTGACAGGTCGGTCGGAGCCTGGCCGAGCACGCTCTCCCGCATACTCCAGCGTGGCCCCTCGGTCCACGGGTGCATGCGCCCCCGGTCGAGCGATCGTCTCGCGCGTCGCGACGTCGGACGAGCGTCGAAGCCGGGAGCGACGTGCGGTCACCCCGTCCGCCGTATCGGCCGGGAACGGCAAGCCGATCGCGGTGTTCCGCCCGATCGCGCGCGGCTACCCGATCTCACGCGGCGAGATGGCGAGGGCCTTGGCCAGCCCTTCACCGTACGCCGGATCGGCCTTGAGGCAGTTGCGGACGTGCCGAATCTGGATCTCGCGCGGCGCATCGCCGATGGCGCGCGCGGTGTTGCCGAAGAGCGCCTGCTGCTGCGCCGGGCTCATCAGGCGGAAAAGCGCGCCGGGCTGGGAGGAGTCGTCGGTGTCCGTGCGGTGGTCCCAGTGGTCGGCCGCGCCTTCGAGCGCGAGCGGCGGCTCGGAGAACTCCGGCTGCTCCTGCCACTCGCCGTAGCTGTTGGGCTCGTAGCCCAGCGTGCTGCCGTAGTTGCCGTCGGCACGCCTGTTGCTTTCGCAGCCGTGCCCGGAGTCGTGCCGAAGTCAGCCGAGGATCGGAAACCGCCGCTCCAGAGCGAGGCGATCGAGCGCCTCCTGCATCACGCGGCTGACGTGCTCGTAGATCGCGTCGCGGTCGGGTCGCGCACCGAACGCGCGCCGGAGGTCGATCGGTGCGAGCACCTCGGTGGTGATCTTGGCCGGCAGAGGAAGGTTCACTCCGGCGACGGACAACGGCAGCGGGAATCCCGCCGTGATCGGACAGAGCCTGGACCGCACGATCGAGCCGAACGGCGACCAGCGGGCGAGGCTCTCGCCTCGCGTGAGGAAGAGCTGCGTCTCCTGCCCACCGATCGACACCACGGGCACGATCGGGACGTTCTCCGCGAGCGCCGCGTCGACGAACCCGCGGCGTCCGCCGAAGTCGATCTTCGCCGAGTGCCAGCTCGGACGAAACGCATCGTAGTCGCCTCCGGGAAACACGAAGACGAGATGTCCGGCGCGGAGCGCGAGCGCCGTGTTGGCGCGCGACGCCGGCATCATGCCCCATTTGCGGAGCATCCAGGCGAACGGCGTCCAGAACACGATGTCGTGGCTCAAGAGGAACACCGCCCGCTCGACGCCGAAGTGGTCGAAGAGCGGTCCGGCAAGGACCGGGGCGTCGGGGGGCATCATCCCGCCGGAGTGGTTGCCGACGAGAAGCGCCCCTCCCGTCGCCGGCATTCGCTCGATGCCGCGCACCTCGGCGCGGTGGTACCACTGCGCGTAGAGGCGGACCACGGGAAGCGTCAAGCGGATGAACGCCGGATCACGCTCGCCGAGGTGATAGGTGGGCGCGCCGTCGCTCGGCCGATCCTCCTGCCCCGGTGCCGTCATCGCGCGGCCGCGGCGCGCTCGCGCGCCCACCGGTAGTCGGCCTTGCCGGCCGGCGAGCGCCGCACCTTCTCGACGAGGAGGAGGGCGCGCGGGATCTTGTAGGCCGCGATCCGCGATCGGCAGAAGCCCTGCAGCTCCGCGAGCGTGGGCGGCGTGCCCGGACGCGGCTCGACGATCGCCACCACACGTTCGCCCCAGCGCTCGTCGGGCGCGCCGGCTACGACGACGTCGAACACGGCCGGATGGGCCTTGAGGGCCGACTCGACCTCCTCGGGAAAGACCTTCTCGCCGCCGCTGTTGATGCTCGTCGACCCGCGCCCGAGGAGCGTGACCGCGCCGTCCGCCTCCACGGTTGCGAGATCCCCGGGAAGCACCCAGCGGACGCCGTCCACCTCGACAAAGGTGGCCGCCGTCTTCTCCGGATCGTTGTAGTACCCGATCGGGATATGCCCACGCCGGGCGAGTCGTCCGATCACCCCCGAGCCCGGCTCCACGGGCCGGAGCCGGTCGTCGAGCACGGCGGTCTGCTCGTTCACGCGGAACGTCGATCCCGTCCGGTTGCCGAGGGTTCCGGTTTCCGAGGAGCCGAAGCCATCGACGATCATGCGCCCGGGAAGTAGCTCCTCGAGCCGGGCCTTGGTCGCGGGCGACAGGATCGCTCCCCCCGAGCCGATGACCACCACCGACGAGGTGTCGTAGCGGTCCGGGTGCGCGGCAAGCTCCTCCGCCAGCGGGCGCGCCATCGCGTCCCCGACGATGACGATGAGCGTGACGCGCTCGCGACCGACGAGCTCCCAGATCTCGGCCGGATCGAAACGGCCACCTTCGGGAACGACGATCGTCCCGCCGCAGAAGAGATCGTGGAACGCGAGCCAGTGCGCGCTCGCGTGCATGAACGGCGGGGTCGGCAGCGCGACGATCCCCGGAGTCAGGACGCGCGCGGCGAGCTCTTCGGGATGCCGAATGAAGTCGCCGGTCGAGAACGGGTCGCCGCCTCCCATCGCCGCGAAGAAGATGTCCTCGTGACGCCAGACGACTCCTTTCGGCATCCCAGTGGTACCGCCCGTGTACAGGCAATAGCGGTCGTCGGAGGACCGCGGCGCGAACGCTCGCGCGGCGGACTGACCGGCGAGCATCTCCTCGTAGTCGAAGGCGGGCAGCGTCGCCTCGACGCCGCTCCCGTCCTCCACGAGGAGGAAGGTCGCCAGCTTCGGCAGCGCGCCGGCGATCGCGGCGACACGGGGCGCGAACACGCGGTGCAGGACGAGCGCAACGAGGTCGGCGTCGTCGAAGAGGTAGCGCAGCTCCCCCTCGACGTAGCGGTAGTTCACGTTGACGGGGACCGCACGGATCTTGAATGCCGCCAGCATGCCCTCGAGATACTCGGGCCCGTTGTAGAGCTGCAGGCCGACGTGATCGCCCGGGCCGACTCCCCGCGTCGCGAGCGCGTGGGCGAGGCGGTTCGCGCGCCGATCGAGGTCCTCGTACGTGAAGCGGCGCGCGCCGGCGATCACCGCCGTGCGCTCCGGCACGACGTCGGCGACGCACTCGAAGAGATCCGCGAGATTGAACGACACCGGGGCGGGACCATACTTGGTTTCCGAACCTTCTCAAACTCTGGTACTGCCCGCTGGCATGGGACCAGCGGAAGCTTCGGAGGCGCGCGGTCCGACTCCGTGGTCGTTCTCGCTCATGGTCGGGGAAGCGATCGACGGAGCGATTCTTGCGTTCATGAACACCGCGTCGGCGCACCCGCGCGCCGGCGACCTCGATCGGCTCGCAGTCGAGATCAGCGGTGCGCATCGTCTCTACCGCGAGCGCGGACTTCTCGGGCGCCCCGACGTCTTCCACCGTCTGCCTCCGCCGCTCTTCTCGCCACGGGTCGGCGGGGAGGGCTTCTGGCCCTTCGATTACCGCTGGCTCTCCTTTCCGAGCGGCTACGATCCGGACCCGACCGATCCCGCGACCTCCCGGTGGAGCCAGTACCAGCCCAACCACACCGCGCATGCGTGGGTGCTCCGTCACCCGCATTCGACCGCCGACTGGCTGATCTGCCTTCATGGAATGGGCGCCGGTCATCCGGCGCTCGACTTCCCCGGTTTCCGTGCCCGGACCCTCCAGCAGATGGGACTCAACCTCCTCTTTCCGGTCCTGCCGCTGCACGGACCGCGCCGCGTCCCGGGCAAGGGCGTCCGGGCCTTCCTCTCCTTCGACCTCCTCGACGCCCTCCACGGATTCACGCAGGCGGTATCGGAGGTGCGCCGGCTGATCCGCTGGGCGCGCGGCGAGGGCGCGAAGCGCGTCGGCCTCTACGGCCTCTCGCTCGGCGCCTACACCGCCGCGCTGGTCGCAACGCTCGAGGAGGTGGACCTCCTGATCGCCGGCATTCCGGTCAGCGACCTGCCGGACCTCTTCCTTTGGCATGCGCCGCCGCAACTGCGCGCGGAGGTCGCCGCCCGTGACCTCTTCGGGCCGGAGCTGCGGGATCTGTTCGCGCTCGTCTCACCGCTCGGCAGGCCGCCCCTGCTCCCCAGGGAGCGGCGGTTCATCTTCGCGGGTCTCGGCGATCGCATGGCGCCGGCGGTTCAGGCGCGACGCCTCTGGGAGCACTGGGAGCGGCCGTCGATCGCGTGGTACGCCGGCGGACACGTCAGCTTCTTCTGGACTTCCGAGGTCCAGGCGTTCGTCCGCGGCGCGCTCATGGAATCGGGCTTCCTCTCGCCGCCAGGGGCGAGCTGAGAGCGCCTCGCGGGTTTCGATGGAGAGACTGACCGGTCTCGACGCCGGCTTCCTCTACATGGAGACGCCGACGCTCTACATGCACACGCTGAAGATCGGCCTGATCGATCCGTCGACCTCGCCGGCAGGCTATTCCTTCGAACGTTTCCACGACGAGATGGCGAAGCGCCTGCATCTCCTCCCCGCGTTTCGCCGGCGGGTGATCGAGGTGCCGGGAGGATTCCATCATCCGGTGTGGATCGAGGATCCCGATTTCGATCTCGATCGTCACATCCATCGCGAGGTGATTCCGGCCCCCGGAGGGTTTCGCGAGATGGACGCGATGGTTGCCGAGATCGCCAGCCGCCGACTCGACCGTCGGCGTCCCCTCTGGGAGATGTGGGCGATCGAAGGGCTCGAAGGGGGTCTCGTCGCCTTCGTCACGAAGATCCATCACTCCATTGCCGACGGCGTCGCCGCGGCGGCGATGCTCGCGAACGTCATGACCCAGGATCCGGAAGCGATCGAGCCCGTCGCGTCGCCGCGCCCGTGGTCACCGGAGGCGGTGCCGCCGAGAGGGCGGCTCCTTCGCGACGCCTTCCTCGACCACCTCCGCCAGCTGGCGCGGCTGGCGCGGCTGATCCGGAGGACGGTGCGCGCGCTGGTCGCGGTAACCCGCCATCGGCGCACGATCGAGGTCTCCCCCCCGTTGCCCTTCGCGGCGCCACAGACTCGGTTCAATCAATCCCTGTCCCCGCTCCGCTCCTTCGCGACCACGTCCATGACGCTCGCGGACTTCCTGACGGTGAAGAGCGCCTTCGCGGTGACCGTGAACGACGTCGTGCTCGCCGCCTGCGCAGGATCCCTGCGGCGCTATCTCGACCGTCGCGGGGAGCTGCCGGAGCGGTCGCTGGTCGCCGGCGTTCCCGTCTCGACGGCGAGCCCGGATGAGGCGCTGCGTCTCACGGGTAACCGCTTGTCGAACATCTTCACGTCCCTCGCGACCGACATCGCCGACCCGGTGCAGCGGCTGCGCGCGATTCACGACGTCACCCGCGAAGCCAAGGGGCTCCACACGCTCCTCGGCGCCGACATGCTCCAAGAGTGGGTCGAGTACACGCCCCCGCGCCCCTACGCCGCCGCGGTCCGCCTCTACTCGCATCTCCGGATCAGCGATCGCGTCCGCCCACCGCTCAACGTCGTGGTCTCGAACGTCCCCGGTCCATCGCGCCCCCTCTACGTCGCGGGAGCGCGCCTGATGAACGTCTTCTCGGTCGGACCGGTCCTCGAGGGGATCGGCCTGAACCTCACCGCCTGGAGCTATCTCGGTCAGATGAATCTCGCCGCGATCGCTTGCCGACGCGCCCTCCCGAACCTCTACGAGATCACCGATGGCGTACGCGAAGCCATGGAGGAACTGGTGCAGGCGGCGCGCCGGCGCTGATCCGACCGAAGCGGCGGCGGCGGGGACGCATCCGTCCCCGCCGCGTCCAGCGTCGGCGCCGCGTGCGCTACGGTCTCGACGCGGACGCGCCGGTCGCCGCTCGGACGACCTTGACGCCCTCGTCGAACACGCCCGCCGTCAAGTTGCCGACGTTCGAGAGCAGGGTTTCCGTGAACTTCCCGGCCGCGACCACGACGTTGAGCGTGTACTCGGCGAGGAACTCGGTGCCGCCCTTGGCGATCGACTCGATTCGCGCATCCATGATTGGTCTCCTCTCGCTTCCGGTTGAGGCCCCGGACGATCCGGGGGCAAGGTCCGGCATGCCACGATACGATGCCACACAATGTAGGCTATCGTGATACGTTGTCAACCAAAAAAATCACCCTCGAGGGCTTTTCGGCACGCAGCCGCCGCACAGGAAGACCGGCGTCCCCGGCCGATCCGTAACCCCGCGATAGGACTTCTCGCCGCGATCGAGCTCGCGACCACAGTCCCGACAGCGCTCGTCCCGGTCGAGGATGAGCTCCTGCCACCCGTAGATCCCGGCGGCGACCGGTCGAGTCGCAGCTTCGCGAACCCGCTCGGCGCCGCGCCGCGCCACGTGCGCGATCTCCAGGCCGTCGCCGACCACGTCTTCGACGAGCTGAAAGGTCTGCTCGAGCACGTTCCTCACGAGGTTCGAGACCGGGATCCGCAGACGCTGCGCCTTCACCTTGATCGCATCCTCGAGCGACTCGGGAATCCGCGTATGCAGGATCCGATCCTTGCGCTCGTCGGGATCGGGACGCGCCGGACGACCACTCATATACACACGGCAAACCACATTGTGATACACCGTGTCAAGCTCAACGGATCGCTCCTTCCCGCATCGTAATCGGCAAGGCGCCGAAACGGCTCGAGCGGGAGCGGCTGGAGGTGCGGCTGCTCCTCGGCAAACATGGCGGCGACCTGGCGCTTGGTCGTGCCGTGGATGCGCGTGTCGGCCCACCGGGTCTCCCAATCATCGAGGTACTGCTGCGCGGCCGCGAGCGTCTCGAAACGCATCCCCCGCAGCGGCGTCCGCTGCGCGTGACCGACGCCGGACTCGATCTTGCCCTTCCGATCCGGATGACGGACGCGACACGGCAGCGCGACCGCACCGGAGTGCGCGAGCATGTCGCGATAGAGCGGATTGAGCGTCGGATCGTGGACGTCGGGCTCGAGGACGCCTTCTTTCACGTAGTCGCCGCGACTGAGCGCTTCGACGATCACCTCGCGAAACGGCTCGTACGCGCTCGCGCAGTGGCAAACGGCAGTAACGATCTGAACGTCCGCGAAAGAAAGAATAGTCGTTTCCGTGTGTCGGGCGAGCCCTTGCACCGAGGGCGCATGCACGGTGACGCGGCTTGGACGACGCCCTCGCGGCGCGGTTGCCGATCGGCCGCCGTCAGAGCGGCAGGAGGGGCATGCCGAAGAAGACCTGCAATCCCGCGAGCACGAGCGCAAGCAGCCCCAGGATGGGATGCAGCAGGCGCGCCGTGGCGTCGCGCCCGATCCGGCGCGAGAGCCACGCGGCGCCCGTCATCACCGCCACGATCGCGATCGCGAGGCGGAGGTGCATGGCGCCGCGCGCGTCGAGGTCGGGTCGCAGCGCCCAGGTAGAGCCGAGGCCCGCCAGCAGGTCGAACACCATGAGCCCGTAGGCCCACGCCGCGAGGCGGGCGTGACGCGGCCGCAGGTGCCTCTCGAGACGGTCGCGCGAGCGCAGACCGAGCGACGCGGCCCAGGCCATGACCGCCAGGGTCAGGAGCGCCACCAGCGGGTGCAGGAACGCGATCACTCGCGACGATCCCGTCGGCACCGCCTGCTTCTCGCCCACCGCCGGGCGCGCGGCAAGGCCGGCACGCCCCCGGGTGGCCCGCGATCCCGATCTGTGACATTCGGAGGCCGCGCTCGTGATGGCCGTCGCCCGTCTCCTGCTCTCCGCCGCCGTGGCTGTCGTCGTCCTCGGGGCGGCGCCGCCGCGCGCCGTCGCCGCGCCCGACGGCCGGGCGCTCTACGCGAAGTACTGCCAGCTCTGCCACGGCGCAGCGCTCGAGGGGTACGCGGCCGACAACGCGCCGTCGCTCTCCTCGCCGACCTTCCGCGCGAGCGCGAGCACGCCCTTCCTGCAGATCGCGATCGAGCGCGGGCGCGCCGGGACCGCGATGGCGGGCTTCGGCAAGAGCGTCGGCGGCCCGCTCGAGCCGGCCGAGGTGGACGCGCTCGTAGACTTCGTCCGCGGCGGCCGCGCCGCGCCGCCGGTCCTGCCGCCCAAGGCGTCGAAGGGCGACGTCGCCCGGGGCGGTCGTCTCTACGCCACGCACTGCGAGAGCTGCCACGGCACGGCGACGCAGCGCGGGAACGCCGTCCACCTGGCGAACCCGATGTTCCTCGCCTCGGCCTCCGACGCGTACCTCCGGGTCGCGGTCGTGGAAGGCCGCCCGGGCACGCCGATGGAGGCCTGGCAGGGGAAGCTCTCGACGGGCGAGATCGAGGACGTCGTCGCCTACGTGCGATCGCTCGCGCGTCCCGTGCCCGCGGCCCCGGTCGCGCCGCCCACGCCTGCGCCGACGATCCCCGTCGTCCTCAACCCGCAGGGCGCCCCTCCGGCCTTCACGCTTCGCCTCGGGCGCTACGCGTCGGTCGCCGAGGTCGCCGCCGCCTGGGCCGAGAAGCGCCGCATGGTGATCATCGACGCGCGGCCGACGTCCGACTATCTGCGCATGCACATCACGGGCGCCATCTCCGTTCCCTATTTCGACATGCGCGGCCTCGACGAGGTGCCGAACGACGGCACCTGGGTGATCGCCTACTGCGTCTGTCCGCACGAGGAGTCGGGACGCATCCTCGAAGAGCTCCGCACGCGCGGCTATCCGAACACCGCGATCCTCGACGAGGGCTTCTTCGTGTGGGCGACCCAGGGGCATCCGGTCGAGGCCGCCGACGGGCAGATGCCGATCGCGGCGCCGCCCGCGAAGCCGGCAGCGTTCACCCCGGCGCCGCTCGCCTCCCCGCGGCGCTGAGCGGGCGCGCTGCGCATGCGCATGCGAGGTCGGCGGCGGCCGGCCGTCGCGGCGTCACGCGCGTGACGCGACTCGGCCCCCCGCGGCGCGGCGAGTCGTTGGCTTTCGCGTGGCACGTGCCATGCACCCCCCGGCGGCAGGAGGGCTTCCCATGAAGACCATCGTGATCGCGGGGGCGGTGTGGCTGGCGTGCGGGGCGGGCGTCGTCCGGGCGGACGGGCCGATCGACATGCCCAGACCGAAGATCCCGCCGAACGAGGTCACCGTGAAGGTCGTGGCTCCCGAGGGCACCAGCGACGCGGACATCGCGCACGGCATCGCGGAAGAGAACGCGCGCCGCGATCCCGCCGCGCAGGAGGCCGCCCGGATCCTCAAGCGCAAGGCCGAGGCCGATGCGGCGCACCACGCGCGCGTCGGCAAGGTCTGCGATTCGATTCCGGACGACGCGCTGGCGCGCGACGCGTCGCTGCGTCGGATGTGCGGCGAGTAGCGGGCGACGCTACTTACGAGCCGGCGCGGTCACGGGCGCCGGCGCCTTCGGTTGCATCGTGATGCCCGCCATGCAGCTCGGCGGCGCGTCGGTGCCCTCGAACGCCCGCATGCAGTCGTCCACGACCTTCTGGTTGCCAACGCTCGCCTGATAGTCGCCGACGTCGACCTGGAGGCCCGTCTTCGGCTGGGTCCAGGTGTAGGAGAAGCCGCTTCTGTCGGTGCTCCGCACCCGGCCGGAGAACCGCTCGTACAAGGTCACGCCCTGCTGACAGGCGGTGACCCGCGCCGCGTTCTCCCGGCTCGCGCTGCAACGGTTCATGGCGTCCGCCGCGGTCGCGTCCGCCTTCGCCGCGAGATCGACGCCCTCCTTACAGGCGGCGCCCATCTCGGATTGCGAGCCGTACTCGACCTGGCACTGCAGCTTGGCGTCGATGCTGCCGTCGGCGCGCGCGGGCCCCGCGACGACGACGCCCGAGAGGCCGACGAAAGCCCACGTGGCGACCACTGCCGGAATGCGCGTCATGACGCTCCTCTACCTACCCCAGCTCCCGGACGCAAAGGTCGGCGCCGCGGCTTCTCTTTCGGCGTCCGCTGCGATAGCAGAACGCCCCTGAAGGAGGAGCCCCGATGCGATCGTTCTTGATGACCGGCCTCTTGGCGCTGACGCTGGCGGCGGCCGCGGCGCATGCCGACGAGACCGCACCCAAGCCGAAGGCGGCCAAAAGCGCCAAGACCACGAAGAGCAAGCCGCAGGCGATGAGCGAGGCGAAACGTCGCGATCTCGAGCGCCGGATCGAAGCGCTCGAGCAGAAGTACGAGATGCAGTACCGCGAGACCGACTCGCCGACCGGCGCGCCGGGCGCGAAGCCCGCAGCCCACTGACGCCGCAGGCGCGCCCGCCGAACCGGGCGGGCGCGCCTGCCCTTCCCCCTCCGGATGGACGTCCGCGTGGCGCGTTTCCGCCATCCCCCCTCGCCGCCGCGACCCGCCGCCCCCTTCGGATGCCCGCACTGGCCGGGCTGTGTCGGCTGTCCGTGGGTCGGGCGGCCATACGAGGATCAGCTCGCCTCGAAGCATCACCGCGTCGTCGCGGCCCTCGCAGCGGCCCTGCCGGACGCTGTCGTCGCGGCGGTCGACCCGGTCGTGCCCACCTCCGAGCCGAGCGGCTATCGCGTGCAGGCGAAGCTCGTGGTCGGCTCGGTCCCGGCCGGCGTCGTCCTCGGCCTCTACGCCCCGGGCACCCACCGCATCGTCGACGCCAGCGGCTGTCCGCTCCACGATCCCCTCCTGCGGCGCGCGATCCCGGCGCTCCGCGCGGCGCTCGAGCGTGAGCGCGTGCCGATCCACGGCCAGGGCCGCACCGGCCTGCGCTACGCGCTGCTGCGCGCAAGCGTCGCGGAGGAGCGCCTCCTGGTGACGCTCGTGAGCTCGCGCGCTCCCCTCTCCCAGGCGACGCGCGTGGCCCGCCGCCTGCGCCGCACGGTGCCGCTCGCCGGCCTCCTGGTGAACGAGAACCGTACGAGCGGCAACGTGATCCTCGGCGCGCGCACCGAGGCGGTGTTCGGCGAGCGCGCGCTCCGCGAGCGCTACGGCGAGGTCGTGATCGCCGCCGGGCCGACCGCGTTCGTCCAGGCCAACACGCGCATGGCCGCGCGGATCTACGGAGCGATCGCCGAGGCCGCGGCGGTCGCCGCGGACACCCGCGTGGTCGACCTCTATTGCGGCGTCGGCGGCATCGCGCTCACGCTCGCGCGGACGGCCGGCACGGTGGTCGGCGTCGAAGAGGTCGCGGCCGCGGTCGCGGCGGCGCGGGCGAACGCCGCGCGCGCCGGCGCGACCCACGTCCGCTTCGTCGCGGGGCGCGTCGAGGAGGCCCTCGGAGGGCTCACGGAGCCGGTCGACGTGGTGACCATGAACCCGCCGCGCAAGGGGGCCGGAGCGGCCGTCGCCCGCGCGGTCGCCGCGCTCGCGCCGCGGCGGATCCTCTACCTCTCGTGCCATCCCGAATCGTTCGCGCGCGACGCCGCCGTGCTCGCCGACGGCGGCTTCACGCTCGCCCGGGTGCGGCCGTTCGATCTCCTGCCCCAGACGGAGCACGTGGAGGTTCTCGGGATCTTCGTCCGCGACTCCGCGTGAACGGGACCGACGGCACCGGAAACCGCAGCGCCTCGCGCGGCGGCGAGCTCGACGAACGCGGCGTCCTCGTGGAAGACATCCCAGGACTGATGGCACGATTTCGGGCGGCGGGCCGCGGCCGGACGCGAGTCACCGCTCGGAGCGCGGGATGCGACGCCCATGGGTCGCCCGCCGGGCCCAGCGTTCCGCCCAGACGTTCAGCGGCGCGAGCAGCGCGCCGAGCGCGCGGCCCTCGGCGGTCAGATCGTATCCTCCGCCGGCGCGGAGCGCGATCACGCCGACGGCGCGCAACTCGCGCAGACGCTCGTTCAGGACCGTCGGCGACACGGCGTCGCAGCGCTCCCGGAGCGCGCGGAACGGCAGCGCGCCCGCGCGCAACTCCCAGAGCACCCGCAGCGTCCAGCGGCGGCCGAGCCAGTCGAGGACACGCATCACGGGCCGTCCGCTGCGCGCGCCACGGACCGCCCGGCGCCCGACGGTCGCGCTCACGCGTCGTCTCGTGGTAGGCACGGGAACGCCATACGCTACGGATTACGTAGCACGAGGAGATCCCCCATGGACAGCCCGCGCATCCCGCCCGTCGAGCCGCCCTACGAGAGCAACGTCATGGACGAGCTCGCCCGCTGGATGCCGCACGGCGCCCCGGTCGAGCCGCTGGCGCTGTTCCGCACGCTCGCCCGGCATCTCCCGCTCGCCCGGGCGATGCTGCCGCTCGGCAAGTACCTCCTCGGCCGCCAGGCCGCGCTCGGCATCCGCGAGCGCGAGATCGTGATCCAGCGCGTCTGCGCCCGCCTCGGGTGCGAGTACGAATGGGGCGTACACGCGGCCTTCTTCGGCGCGCCGGCGGGCATCGACGCGAAGACCATGGAGGCGACGGTGCTCGGTCGGCCGGACGACAAGGTCTGGCGCGGCACCGACGCGCTGCTCGTCCGCCTGGTCGACGAGTTGCACTACGGCGCCTGCGTCTCCGACGCGCTCTGGGCCGAGCTCGCCGCGGCCTTCACGCCGCCGCAGCTGCTCGAGATCCTCGTGCTCGCGGGCTGGTACCACCTGATCGCCTTCGTCGCGAACGGCGCCGGCATCGCGTGCGAAGCGTGGGCGGAGCGGTTTCCGCCGCTCTAGGCGGTCGCCTGGACATCGCCGGCGGCCCGGTCTACCACCTCCGACGCCCCACGAGAGGAGACGTACGTGCGCCTGGGCCTCACCATCGGATACTCCGGAGCGACGATGGCGCTCGACATGCCGCTCATCGAGGAGGCCGACCGGCTCGGCTTCCACTCGGTGTGGTCGGCCGAAGCGTACGGCTCCGACGCCGTGACGCCGCTCGCGTGGATCGCCGCGCGCACGAAGCGGATCCACGTCGCGAGCGGCATCATGCAGATGCCGGCGCGCACCCCCGCGATGACCGCCATGACCGCGACGACGCTCGACCAGCTGTCGGGCGGCCGGTTCCTTCTCGGCCTCGGCGTCTCGGGCCCGCAGGTGGTCGAAGGCTGGCACGGGCAACCGTACGGGAAGCCGCTCGTGAAGACGCGGGAATACATCGAGATCGTCCGCAAGATCTGGGCGCGCGAGCGGCCCGTCGAACACCAGGGCGAGCACTACCAGATCCCCTACGGCGGACCCGGCGCGACCGGTCTCGGCAAGCCGCTCAAGAGCATCCTCCACGGACGCCGGATCCCGATCTACGTCGCCGCCATCGGCCCGAAAAGCGTCGAGCAGGCGGCCGAGATCGCCGACGGCTGGCTGCCGATCTGGTACTCGCCGCACCGCGCGCGCGTCTTCGCGCCGGCGCTCGACGCGGGGTTCGCGCGCGCCGGCGGCGGGAAGTCGCTCGCGACGTTCGACATCGCGGCCTCGGTGAACGTCGTCATGGGCCCCGATGTGCAGAAGTGCCTCGGCTACGTGAAGCCCGGACTCGCGCTCTACATCGGCGGCATGGGCGCGCGCGGCAAAAACTTCTACAACGACCTCGCGTGCCGCTACGGCTTCGAGGAGGCGGCGAAGAAGATCCAGAACCTCTACCTCGCCGGCAAGAAGGACGAGGCGGCCGCGGCGGTGCCGGACGAGCTCGCCGACGAGGTCTCCCTGGTCGGCTCGCCCGAGCGCATCCGCGATCGCCTGCAGGCGTGGCGCGAGTCGGGCGTCACCACCGTCGTCCTCGGCACGCGCCAGGTCGACGCCCTGCGCGTCCTCGCGGCGGCCGCCGCCTGACGCCCGCACCGCCGCGCGCGGAGCGGCGCCGCCGCGCGCGGAGCGTGAGCGGCCACGCGCGGAGCGTGAGCGGCCCCGGTCCGGAGCCCCCGGTCTGCGGCCCGCGTACCCGCGCCCGACGCGTTTTCCGTTGACACGCGAAACGCGCGGCGAGTAGAAGCCGCCGAGCGCGCGCGTCGGCGTCCCCTCACCGCGGCGGGGCGGCGCGCTGTCCCGCCGCCCAATGGGAAGTGGAGGAGACGATGCGGAGGATTCTGCGCTTCGGCACGGCAGCGGCGGCCGTCGGCGTGCTCGTCCTGGCATGGAGCGCGGTGGCGCGCGCCCAGCCGTGCATGATCTTCGTGCACGGCAAGCAGACCGACACCAACACCTACACCAACTGGAGCTCGGCGCGGAACTACTGGAAGAACGGCTCGAACGACTTCATCCAGGCCGCGACGAAGAACTTCGCGACCTCTTACTACGTGATCGGCTACAACGGCACCCGGCCGTACTACGAATCGCAATCGGCCGGCGAGGTCGCCACCGAGATCGTCAACGCGACCAACGGCGGCGCCGACGGCGGCGGCAACCGCTGCGCCCGGACCTACGCCCAGGGCGGAACTTTCTGGGTGATCGCCCACAGCATGGGCGGCGCGGTCATGGACTTCATCCTCGGCAACAACGACGCGACCGATCCGAACTACAACTTCAGCGGCCCCTTCGACCAGGTGGCCCAGCGGCTCAGCATGGCGATCACCACCGGCGGGGCGCACCGCGGTTCACAGGGCGCCGACGCCGTCTGCGGCCAGGGCAACATCCTCTGCAACTTCATCGCGTCCTTCATCCAGAGCTGCGACGACGCGACCTACTGGCTGCGCAGCGCCGACGCCGTGCAGGTCCGGACGTTCTCGAACGCTCCGGCGCGCAACGTGCACCTGACCGGCGGCTACGAGGCGATCTTCGGAGCCAGTGCGTGCTTGAGCGGCGAAGACGACGGCATCGTGCAGTACGCGTCGATCTACGCCTGCAACGGCAGCGCCACCGCGAGCTACAACAACTCGAACGCGTGCTCGAACTCGTCGAAACAGGAATCCTCGGGGTTCTTCAATCTCGACGCGGCCCACGAGAACCATTCCGACGAGCGCGACAACAGCGACTCGGACGCGCGGCGCGCCATCCCCACCGGCATCTGGACGTGCGGAGGGTCGCCGTGCGCTCCAAACACGCAGGTCCAGTCGTCGATGACCACCGGCCGCTTCGTGAGCATCCTCTACTGACCGACCGATCGCGGGACGGCGGGCCATGCCGGCCGTCCCGACGTGCCGCATGCCCTCGTCCCGCTCCCTCGCGCCGATCGCCGCACTCATCGTCGCCTTCGCGCTCGGCCTCCTGGCGACGCGGCGGCCGCCGGCCGGATCCGCGCCGGAACCCGTCGCGATCGCCTCGGAGGCCCCGACCGCGCTCGAGCTCGCGGCGGCGCCGTCGCCCTCCCCTTCGGTCGTACGGCGCACCGTCCGCACGGAAACCGAGGTCGCGCCGGCGGGCGTCGCGCCGGAGGTGCGCACGCTCGCCGGCGCCGCGGCCGACGACTACGCGCGACGGGCGCGTTTCCCGCGCTCGTCGCAACCGCTCGAGGACGGCGTCGATCCGATCGTCCGCGATCGCGAGGTGACGCCGGGCAGGAGCATGGGCCCGGAAGGGCGGCGCCCGACGCTCGTCGTCTGGCCGGAGAAGACCGGTTTCGAAGCGCCCGCCCCCATCGTCGTGCACGCGTACCTCGTGCACGACGACCGCAAGGTGGATCCGCGCGCCCTGCGCGGCGAGATCCGCACGCAGCACGGCGGCGTGCTCGCCGCGCTCGAGTTCCACGACGACGGCGCGCACGGCGACGCGATCGCCAACGATCTCGTCTACACCGCGCTCGTGGCTCCCGGCCGCGAGCGCACGCTCGATTTCAAGGGCGCGCAGCTCGTCGAGGTCCGGGCCGAGACCAAGACCGGCGAGGAGCGCATCGCGACCTCGGGCTTCCTCTACAACGTCCCTCTCGCCCACCTGACCGGCCGCTATCGGGACGAGGTCGTCGATGGAAATCTCGTCATCCGGGCCGAGGTGCAGGTCGACGCCGCCGCCCGCTTCCACCTCGAGGCGACGCTCGGCGAATCCGACGGGACGCCGCTCGCGTGGGCGCAGAACGCGCAGATGCTCGACGCTGGCACCGGGTGGATCGCGCTCACGTACTGGGGTCTGATCCTCCGCGAACGGGGAGCCGCCGGCCCGTACCGGCTGTCGTCCGTCGCCTTGTCGACGACGGGTGAAATGCCCAATCAGAAGAACGACGTCGTCTCCGGCGCCTACGTGACGCAGGCGCATCCCGTGACGGCCTTCAGCGATCGCCCCTACAACGACCCGGATCTGCTCGACGCGGCGGCGCGGCTGCGCGCAGAGACGCCGGTCGCCGGGCTCGAGGCCGGCGCCGCGCGCTGACCGGCCGCGCGCGAGCACGCGATGGCACGTCGGCTCGTCGTCGCGTTCGTTCCGGCGGCGCTCCTCCTGATCGCGGCGGTGGCGACCCGGCTGCTCGCGGCGCGACCCGAAGCGGTATGCCTCCTCGCCGCCCCTCCGCTCGCCGCCCTCGTCGTCGGGCCGCGGACGCGCGCGCTCGTCGTGGCGGCGGTCGTCGAGCTCGCGCTCCTCGCGCCGCTGCACGCGTTCGTGACGTTGCTCCGCGCCGCGCGCCTCGAAGGAGGCTGATGCGGCGTTCCGGCTTGACTATCCCCACGGACGCAAGTACGCGCAGCTCCGATCGGACGCTCCGACTCGGGGCAAGGAGGACCGGTATGACGAGGTGCACCTGGCGGAGGATCGGAGGCGTGGCGGCGCTCACCCTCGCGCTCGCCCTCGACGGTTGCGCGGCGCGCCCGACGCGCGGCGGCTTCAACTGCGATCGACGCTGGGGCGGCGGCACGATCGGCGGCGCCCTCACCGGCGCGGCGATCGGCGGCGGCGTCGGCGGCGGGATCGTGGCGACCTCCGGTGAAACCGAGCGGCAGGCCGAGGACTACGCGACCGCGATCGGCATCGGCGCCGTCAGCGGCGCCCTCCTCGGCGGCCTCTTCGGACACTGCGCGTTCGACCCTCCGCACGAAGAAGAGCCGCCGCCGCCACCTCCGGCGCCGCCGCCGCCTCCCCCGGTCGTGAAGAAGAAGATCGTGCTCCGCGGCGTGAACTTCGACTTCGACAAGGCAACCATCCGGCCGGATGCGGCCGACATCCTCGACGAGGCGGCGCGCATCCTTCGCGACGCGCCCGAGGTGCTGGTGTCGGTCGACGGTCACACCGACGCGCGCGGCACCGACGCCTACAACGAACGCCTCTCCGAACGGCGCGCCGACGCGGTCGTCGATCGCCTCGCCCGCCTCGGCGTGAGCCCGGGCCGCCTCCAGGCGCGCGGCCTCGGCGAGTCGCGCCCGGTCGCGAGCAACGACACCGAGGAAGGGCGCGCCCAGAACCGGCGCGTCGAGCTGAACCCCCTCCGCTGAACGAACGTTGCGCGGCGCCTGACGACCGTCGAGGCGCCGCGCAACGTTGCATCGCCCGGGAACAATCACTACACAGGGGCGACATCGACGAGAGGAGGCCACCTATGGCCGATGTCCAACAGGTCAGCGACGACACGTTCCACTCCGAGGTTCTGCAGGCGCCCGTGCCGGTCCTCATCGACTTCTGGGCCCCCTGGTGCGGGCCGTGTCGCGCCATCGCCCCCATCGTCGAAGAGCTCGCGGGTACCTACGGCGGGAAGCTGAAGGTCGTGAAGATGAACGTCGACGACAACCCCGATACGCCCCAGAAGTACGGCGTCCGGGGCATCCCGAACCTCATCATCTTCAAGGGGGGCGCGGTGCAGGAGCAGATCGTCGGCATGGTGCCGAAGACGCAGCTCGTCAAGGCCATCGAGAAGGTCGTCGCGTAGCGCCTCCCGTCCGGCGCCGGCGCTACGCCGCGTCGGAGCGCGAGGGCAGGAAGCCGGTCGTCGCCAGCGCCTCCACCAGGAGGTCGCGCACGGCGGCTTCGAAGAGAAACGACACGTGGCCGCCGTCGTAGAGCAGCAAGCGCGGCTCGTCCCAGTGCCGCCATAGGGCTCGCGTCTGGCCGGGAGGCGCGAGCGTGTCCCCGGCGGCGCCGAAGAGGAAGCGGCGCGGCTTCGCGACGCGCGGCGCGACGGCGAGCGGAGAGACGACCCGCAGGAGGGTGGCGACGTCCTCCCAGGGGAAGCCGAGCCGCTCGGTCGCCTGCACGAGCGGACCGCGCAGGTTCCAGCGCATCAACCCGGCGAAATCGACCGCGGGGATCCCGACGACGACGCAATCGAGCGTCGCTTCGAGCGAGGCGACGAGCGCGCTCGTACATCCGCCGAGCGAGAGGCCGTAGACCCCGATCGCCGGCGCGCCCTCGTGACGCAACCAATCGATCAGGCGTCGAACGTCCCATACCGTTTGCGCCACCGCGTGCACCGTGTCGACGAAATCTCCGGTCATGAACCCGTCGCCGCCGCGCCGCCCCACGCGCCGCGGGCCATGGAACGGAACCACCGGGATGGCGACGTTCACGCCGAGGGAATGGTGCAGCCAGCGCGCCCGGAAGCCGAGGAAGTCGACGCTCGGATCGCCCATGCGATAGGCGGCCGCGCAGACGATCCACGGGCGGGGCGGACCGGGATGGCGCAGGAGCCAGGCATGCGCCGTCAGATTGGGAGCGCTCGCGAGCCAGCGCTCGCGGCCCGGCTCGCCCTCGGCCGGGGAATAGCCGCTCTCGAAGCGGAGATGTTGATACGGTCCGCCGCGCGCCGCGAGATCGTCGACGGCGACCTCGCGCAGCGGCGGCGGCGTCTCGTGGTACGTCACGGGATCGTCGAGCCAGCCGCGCGCCCGAAAGAACGCCACGGCCTCCTGCGTTTCCGCGCGGAGCCGGCCGACGTCGAAGAACGCCGACGACTCACCGACCAGGAACTCGCTCGCGAAGAACAGTTCGTCGGCCGCCGTCTTGAGGCGCCGCATCCAGCCGGAACCGGTCCCGTCCGGAGGCGCGCCTCCCTGGTCGCCCTGCTCCGCGAGCCAGCGACAGCCGAGAACGAACGGCAGCGCGACCGATCGCAACGCCATCTCGGCGCCGTGGCTCACCCACGAGGACATCGGGAAACGCGCCTAGCATCGTCCCGGGCTTCCGGGCAATCGGCACCGCGCTTGACTCGTCGCACGCCCTGACTTACGCCGACGCTCTCGTGAGCCCCCCGCACTACACGCGACTGTCGGCTCAGGACTATTCCTTTCTGGTCTTCGAGACGCCGACCGTGCACATGCACGTCGCCGCGACGCAGATCTTCGCGTCCGGACCGCTCAAGACCGCCGACGGCGGCATCGACATCGCCGCCTTCAAGCGCGCGATCGGCGCGGTCCTCCATCAGATCCCGCGCTACCGCCAGCGCCTGGCGTGGACCCCGATCGAAGGGCATCCGGTCTGGGTGGACGACCGTCAATTCAACCTCGACTACCACATCCGCCATACGGCGCTGCCACGCCCCGGCGGCGAAGAGGAGCTCAAACGGCTCTCGGCGCGGGTCATGGCGCAGCAACTCGACCGCGCCCGGCCGCTCTGGGAAACGTGGGTGGTCGAGGGCCTCCAGGGCGATCGCTTCGCGGTCATCAACAAGATCCACCATTGCATGCTGGACGGACAGGCGGGCGTCGACCTGGCCCAGATCCTGCTCTCGCCGTTCGCCGAGTACGAGCCGAAGGAAGCGCCGCAATATCTGCCGCGAACGCGTCCGTCCGGCTGGCAGCTCTTCCGCGACGCCGCGCTCCGGCGTCTGACGCTGCCGTTGCAGGCGATCCGAGGGCTCGGCGAGCTGCAGAGCGAGACCGCGAGCATGGGGAGCGAATTGCTGGTGCGGCTCCGCGCCGTCGCCAACCTCCTCGGATGGGCCGTACGTCCGGCGTCGGAGACGCCCTTCAACGGGCGCCTCGGTCCGCACCGGCGTTTCGACTGGCTCGGCATGCCGTTCGCCGACTTCAAGGCGACGGCCAAAGCGCTCGGCTGCACGATCAACGATCTGGTGCTCGCGACCGTCACCGGCGCCGTGCGCGAGTTCTTGATGGCGCACCACGTCCGGCCCGACGAGATCGACTTCTGCGTCTCGGCGCCGGTGAGCGTCCGTCGCGAGGCCGAACGCGGCCGGCTCGGCAATCGCGTATCGTCGTGGATCCTGCAGCTGCCGATCGGCGAGCCCGATCCGGGACGCCGCCTGGCGGCCATCCAGCGCGTGACCCAGGACCTGAAAGCGTCGAACCAGGCGCTCGGCGTCGAGACGATGATGGCGATCGCCGAGTGGACGCCGACCGTCCTGCTGTCGCTCGGCGCGCGCGCCGCCTCGGGGCCCATCAACATGATCGTCACCAACGTCCCCGGACCGCAGATCCCGCTCTACATGTTGGGGGCGCGCCTCCTCGAGCTCTATCCGCAGGTCCCGCTCCTCGAGAATACCGGCCTCGGCATCGCGATCTTCAGCTACGACGGGAAGCTCTTCTGGGGCTTCAACGCCGACTACGAGCTGGTGCCCGACTTGCGGAGCTTCGTGAAGGCGATCGATCGCTCGTTCCGCGACCTCGCCGCGCTCGCGTCGGCCGCGCGCACGCAACCCGATGCCGCGCGCGGCGCCGATTCCGCCGCGCGCGGCGCCGACCAGCCGACGGAGCGCGACGGCATGCCGCGCAAGCGCGCCGTATCGCCGTAGCCCGCGAAGGCGACCCTCGCCGTCCGAGCGCGCAACGGGCCATCGCGGGTGCGATCGCAGCGTGTCGTGAGAGCCGCGGTCACCGGCGCCGCCGACTTCATCGGATCGGATCTCCTGCCTGCGCTCGTTGCGCGGGGGCACGAGGTCACCGCGATCGACCGGCGCGGATCAACACCGACCGGGTCGGCCGTGTCGCCAGCGCGGCGCGGGCGGCCGGAGTCCTTCGCTTCGTGCACTGCTCCTCGGTGCACTCCTTCGACCAGCACCACTGCGGCCCGGGGCTCACCGAGGACTCGCCCCGCGCAACGGCCGAATCCGGATTGCCGGTCTACGACCGGGTGGCCGGACTGTCCCGGCTCACCCAGATGGTCTATGACGCCGCGCGCGGGCGGGTGCCCCTCTCGGTCGGCAGCGGCTTCGATCTCGTCGATGTTCGGGACGTCGCCGCGGGCCTGATCCTGGCCGGCGAGAAAGGCCGCACCGCTCTTCGCGATCCCCCTGCGGCTCCTGCGGACGATCATGCCGATCGCCGAGCCGCTCGGATCGCTGTTCGGCTCGGACGTGATGTCGCACGCGGCGCTTGGCCTGAGGACCGCCGGCCCGATCGTCGCTTCCGCGCGCGCGCCCGTCGCGGTGCTAGAACAGAAACCGCCGCATGTTCACGTTGATCATGAGCCCGACCGCGATCATCATCGTCGTCAGCGACGATCCGCCGTAGCTGAAGAACGGCAGCGTGATCCCGACGACCGGCAGGATGCCCGACGTCATCCCCACGTTGATCACGACCTGCCAGAAGACGATCGACACGACCCCGAACACGACGAGTGCCCCGAAGCGATCCTTGGCGCGATGCGCGACCGTCAACCCGCGCAGCACGAGCCCCCCGTAGAGCACCAGGAGCGCGACCGCGCCGGCGAACCCCCACTCCTCCGCGAACACCGAAAAGATGAAGTCCGTGTGTTGCTCGGGGATGAAGTTCAGCTTGTTCTGCGTCCCACGGAGGTACCCTTTGCCCCAGAGCTCGCCCGAGCCGATCGCGATCTTCGACTGGATCACGTGGTAGCCGGCGCCGAGCGGGTCCATCTCGGGCGAAAGGAACGTCTGCACGCGCTGCTGCTGGTACGGCTTCAAATGGCCCCAGAGGAGCGGCACCGCGAGCGCCGCGACGGCGGCCAACACGACGAAGACGCGGAGCCTGAGCCCGGCGCAGAAGAGCACGCTGAAGGCGACGATCGCGATGACCCCGACGGTGCCGAGATCGGGCTGCGCCAGGATCAGCGCCCCCGGCACGGCGAGCATGGCGAACGCCGGGAGGGCATCGACGAGCCGCACGTCGCCGGTCGCCTGCGAGCGGTGGAAATAGCGCGCGAGCGCGACCACCAGCGACACCTTGATGAGCTCGGACGGCTGGATCGAGACCGGCCCGAGGTCGATCCAGCGCCGCGCCCCGCCGCCGACCGTGCCGACGAGCGGCACCGCCAGCACGAGCAGCAGCGTCGCCGCGTACACGACGTACGCGTAGCGCTCGAGGCGCCGGTAGTCGATCAGGACGACGGCGATCATGCCGACGAAGCCGACGCTCGCGTAGAACGCCTGGCGCATGACCAGCGGGTTGTTGGCGAAGCCGGTGTGCACGCGCGCCTCGGTGGCGCTGAAGATCGTCGCGAGGCCGCCGCCGATGATCGCGAGCGTCAGGGCCAGCAACGACCAGTCGAAGTGGTACGCGAGGCGGCGGTCGAACTGGCGCATGCCCGTCAGTCCTGCGCGTGGTCCTCGGCGTCGGCATCCGCGTCGGCGCCGCCGGGATACGGCTCGTTCAACGCGGAGAGACGGATGGCGGCGCCGTACTGGTCGTGCAATGGCACGAAGCCGGCCGTCCGTTTCAACGCCGCCTCGTCCTCGTCCGGAATACCGAAGTAGCGCGCGAACACCTTGCGCGCGATCGGCGCGGCGGCGGTGCCGCCGTGTTGCCCCGAGTGCTCGGCGAGGACGACGAGCGCGATCTCCGGGTTGTCGACCGGCGCGAACGCGATGAACCAGGCGTGATCGCGCTTCTCGCGCGACCAGCCCTTCTGGCTGGTCTTGTCGCCGCCGGCGCGACTCGCCTGCGCCGTGCCGGTCTTGCCGCCGACCTCGACGCCGGGGAGCTTCGCGTTCGAGCCCGTGCCGCGCTTGCTATTCACGACGTCGGACAGGGCGTCACGGATCTGGAGGAGCGTGCTCTTCTTGAAGCCGACGTCGCGCACCACCTCCGGCCGCTCCTCGCGGACGGTCGCGCCGTCGGTACTCTCGACCCGCTTCACGAACCTCGGCTTGTACACGACGCCGCCATTCGCGACCGTCGCCATGACGCTCGCCATCTGGAGGGGCGTCGTCGTGACATATCCCTGTCCGATCGAGATCGAGAGCGTCTCGCCGGGATACCACGGCTCGCCGAAGCGCTGCCGCTTCCAGGCGCTCGACGGGATGATGCCGCCGCTCTCGTGCTCGAGCGTGATGCCGGTCGGAGCCCCGAGCCCGAACCGATGCGAGTACTCGGCGATCGTATCGACGCCGAGCCGCTGTCCCACCTGATAGAAGAAGACGTCGCACGAGCGTACCAGCGCCTCGTGGACGTTGACGGCGCCGTGGCCCTGCGGCCGCCAGCAGCGGAAGGTGCGGTTGCCGAAGAACAGTCCGCCGCCGCAGAAGATGGTCGTGAAGGGCGTGATGACGCCCTCCTCGAGCGCCGCCGCCGCCATCACGACCTTGTAGGTGGAACCCGGCGGATAGGTGCCCTGCACCGCCTTGCTGTTGAGCGGCCGTTTCCGATCGTCGACGAGCGCCTTCCACTCCGAGAGCCGGATGCCGCGCGCGAAGAGGTTCGGGTCGAACGCCGGGCGGCTCACCATCGCCAGGATCTCGCCGGTGCGCGCGTCGAGCGCGACCACCGACCCGTCGTGCCCCTCCATCGCCGCCTCGGCGGCCTGCTGCAGATCGCGGTCGATCGTAAGGACGAGGCTGTTGCCGGGCGTCTCGTCGACCTCGCTCAGGACGCGGAGCCTCCGGCCGACCGAGTCGACCTCGACCTGCTGGCCGCCGTCGACGCCGCGGAGATAGTCCTCCCAGTAGCGCTCCGCTCCCGCCTTCCCGATGAGGTCGCCGAGGTGGTAGCCGCGCCGCTGCTCGCGCTCCTGCTGGCTCACCTCGCCGACGTACCCGAGGAGGTGCGCCGCCATCTGGCCGAAGGGATAGGTCCGCCGCGGCCCCACCTGCACCGACACGCCGGGCAGCTCGAATTGATGCGTCTCGATCTTGACGATGTGCTCCCAGTCGAGGTCGCGCACCAACACGACGTCCTCGAACGCCGGCCGGTTGCGCGCCGCCGCGACGATCGCCGAGAGGTCCCCGACCTCCGGGCCGAGGAGGCGCGTGAGCGCCGCGATCGTCGCCGGCACGTCGTGCGTGTCCTCCGGCACCAGCACGAGATCGAACGAGGGGCGATTGTCGACGACGATGTCGCCGTTGCGGTCGAGGATCGTGCCGCGCGTCGCCCGCACGCGCTTCAGGCGGATGCGGTTGTGCTCGGAGAGCGAGCGATACTCGTCGCCGGTGCTCACCTGCAGGTGCCAGAGGCGAACGACCGTCAGGCCGAAGAGCGCGACGACGAGCGCGAGGGCGAAGCTGAGCCGGCGGCGGAACTCGTTGGGGACTTCCCGGCGACTGGTGACGAGCGTGGACGCCATGTCAGTCGCCGCCCGCCAGACGCTTGGCCCACCTGAGGCCGCCGAACACGAGCGGAGTGAGCGCCGCGGCGAGCAGCGCTTCCGCGAGCAGCGTCTGCGCGACGCCGAGCGACATACGATCGATCGAGAGATACGCGGCCAGCGCCGCGACGATCGCGACCCCCTTCAAGAGGCTGCCGAGAAAGACCATCGCTACCCCTGACACCGCGTTGTCCATCCACAAGCGCCGGGACACAAGGTACACGATGAGGTACACGATCGTCATCGCAAAAGCGTGCAGGCCGACCAGGCTTCCCGAGAAGCTGTCGAACAGGTAGCCGAGCAGGAAGGCCCCCGTCGCCCCGCCGATGTTGTGCTCGTGGAGGCCGAGGTAGACGCACAGGATCAGGACCAGGTCGGGGATGATCCTGCCGCCGGTGAGCCCGTGCAGGACGGTCGTCTGGAAAAGCAGCGCGAGCGTCCCCGCCATGACGTAGATGCCGGCGGCCCGGACCTCCACCCCGATGCCGGGCGTCGACGCGTGCGAGGTCGACAGGAGGCTCATCGGCCGGCGCTCCGACCCTCGCCGCGCGCGGGCGGCGCGGGCGGTCCGTAGAGCCCGATCTCGGACGGGCCCGGCGGACCGAACTCGGCGGCGCTCGGCAGCAAGGCGGGCTTCCGCAGCTCCTCGCCGCTCGGGAACGCCACCAGGACCTCCTCGAGCCGACTCGCGTCCGCGGCGGGCGCGACCTCGGCATAGAGGAAGAGGCCGCGGTCCTTCTTCGACACGCTGGTCACGCGCCCGACCGGCAGCCCCTTCGGAAAGACGCCGTCCAGTCCCGACGCCACGATCCGGTCGCCGATTTCCACGTCGTCGCTGCGCTTCACGTACTTGAGGACGGTCCCGCGCTCGAGCTGCCCGGAAAGGATCCCGCGGACGCGGGTCCGCTGCACGAGGACGTCGATGCCGCTGTTCGGGTCGGTCAGCAAGAGCACGCGGGAGGCGTGCATGCTCGTGCCCGAGATGAGCCCGACCACGCCTTCCGGCGCGATCACCGGCATGCCGACCTGGATGCCGTCGACCTCGCCCTTGTTGAGCGTCAAGCTCTGGAACCACACGCTCGCGTCCCGCGCGGTGACCGAGGCCGCCACCGCCTTGGTCGGAAGCTCGCGACCGAGCGCGAGCAGGCGCTTCAGCCGCCGGTTCATCAGCTCCATCTCGCTCTGGTGGGTCCCTCGACGCTCGAGCTCGCGGATCCTGGCCTTCAGGCGCTCGTTCTCGGCCTGCGTGCCGACGAGGAGCACATAGCGGTCGAACAGCCCCTGCGCCATGCCGCCGATCCCGGCGGTGAAGCGCTGAAAGGGCGCCATCAGCTCCAGGAAGACGTGCCCGAGCGGGTCGATGCGCCCGGGCTGCCGCGCGTTCGCCGACAGCAAACCGAGCGAGCACAAGAGAAAGAAGCCGGAGCTCAGGAGGACGCGGTTTCGACGGACGAACTCGAGCATGGCCGCTCCGGCGTGGGATCGCGCCGGAGCGCTAGCAGCCTCGCATGATCGCGACGGACGTGGATGGCACCGCGAACCGCTAGTTGATCGAGATGTCGCGCAGGAGGTTGATCTCGTCCAGGGCCCGACCGGCGCCCATCACCACGGCGGTGAGCGGATCGTCGGCGAGCATGATGGGCAGACCCGTCTCCTCGCGCAGCAGGACGTCGAGGTTGCGGAGCAACGCTCCGCCGCCCGCGAGCACGATGCCCTTGTCGACGATGTCGGAGGCGAGCTCCGGCGGCGTGCGCTCGAGAGCGATGCGCACGGCCTCGACGATCTGGTTGATCGGCTCGAGGAGCGAGTCGCGGATCTCCTCGTCGGAGATCTCGACCGTCTTCGGCACGCCGGCGACGAGGTCGCGGCCCTTGATCTCCATCGTCTGGATGTCCTGCGTCGGGTACGCCGACCCGATCGTGATCTTGATGAGCTCCGCCGTGCGCTCGCCCACCAGGAGGTTGTACTTGCGCTTGATGTACTGGCTGATCGCCTCGTCCATCTTGTCGCCGCCGACCCGCACCGAC
Source organism: Deltaproteobacteria bacterium (assembly GCA_020852955.1). Classification (GTDB taxonomy): domain Bacteria; phylum Desulfobacterota; class Binatia; order UTPRO1; family UTPRO1; genus UTPRO1. Next base: position 102,323 of record JADYZW010000016.1, read on the forward strand.
TTCGAGAAGACGACGCCCGCGAGCGAGATGACCGCAACCTCCGTCGTGCCGCCGCCGATGTCGACGATCATGTTGCCGGTCGGCTCGGTGATCGGGAGTCCGGCGCCGATCGCGGCGGCCATCGGCTCTTCGATCAGGTAGACCTCGCGCGCGCCCGCAGACTCGGCCGACTCCTTCACGGCGCGCTTCTCGACCTCGGTGATGCCGAACGGCACGCAGATGATGATGCGGGGGCGGACGAGCGTCTTGCGGTTGTGGATCTTCTGGATGAAGTAGCGGAGCATCGCCTCGGTGATCTCGAAGTCGGCGATGACGCCGTCCTTGAGCGGGCGGATCGCCACGATGTTGCCAGGCGTACGCCCGAGCATCTTCTTCGCCTCGGCGCCCACGGCGAGCACCTTGCGTCCGCCCCTCGCCTCCTTCTGCACCGCGACCACGGAGGGCTCGTTGCAGACGATGCCCTGGCCCTTGACGTAGATCAGCGTATTGGCCGTGCCGAGATCGATCGCGAGGTCGTTGGAGAACATGCCCCAGAACGAGTTGAGAACCATACGACCCCTTCGAAGCTCGTAGAGTGTTGCAGGCAGAACGACGACGGAAAGGAACGACCCCCGCCCCTCCCAACTGCGCCGAGTTTGATAGCCCAATCCACGCAACAGGGCAAGATTGCTGCGCGACTTTGCGTTGCGTTCGTACAGTCACTTCACTAGAGTCCCCCGACCATGCTCGGGTTCATGCGGAAGCATTCGCGGTCGTCGTTCATCAAGATCATCTTCTGGATGATCATCGTCGTGTTCGTCTTCTGGGGAGTCGGCGTCATGGTCGCGGGGGGCGACAAGGTGAACGTCGCGGCGACCGTCGACGGCGAGCCGATCAGCGTCCAGACCTATGCGCGCGCCCACGAGCGGATGCAGCAGATCTACCGCGAGCTCTACAAGGAGAACCTGAGCCCCCAGCTCCTCGCGCAGATGAACCTCGGCCAGCGGGCCCTCGACGACCTCGTCACCGAGATGCTGCTCAAGCGCGAGGCGGGGCGCCTCGGCCTCCAGGTCACCGACGACGAGGTCCGCGAGGCCATCCTCGACATCCCGGCCTTCCGGGACGGCGCCCGCTTCGACCGTACCCGCTACCTGAACACCCTGCGCGCCTCCCGCCTGACCCCGACCGAGTTCGAGGAGTCGCAGCGCGAGGCGTTGCTCGTGAACAAGCTCGAAGGACTCCTCACCGACGGCATCACCGTCAGCGACCAGGAGGTGAAGGACCTCTACGCGCTCGAGAACGAGAAGGTCGACATCACCTTCGTGAAGGTGCCCTTCGCCCCGTTCAAGGATGGCGTGACCGTCGGCGACGGCGAGGTGGCCGAATACTACGAGAAGAACAAGGAGCGCTTCCGCAAGCCGGAGACCGTCCGGATCCAGTACGTCACGTATGCCCCCGAGCATTTCGCGGAGAAGGTTCCGGTCGAGGAGCCGTCGATCAAGGACTACTACGAGGCTCACGTCTCGGACTACGAACAACCCGAGCGCTTGCACCTCCAGCACATCCTCTTCCTGGTGCCGCCGGGCAGCGACGACGCCGCCAAGAACGCGATCAAGGACAAGGCGGCCGCGGTCCTGGCCTCGGCCCGTACCGGCGACAAGGCCGCCTTCACCGAGCTCGCCAAGAAGAACTCCGAGGACGCCATGTCGGTCGAGAATGGCGGCGATCTCGGCGTCGTCGCGCGCGGCCAGCTCGAGGCGCCCCTCGAAGACGCGGCCTTCACGCTGAACGTCGGCGAGGTGAGCGACCTCGTCGAGAGCTCGCGCGGCTACCACATCATCCGGCTCGACGAAAAGGTTCCGGGCGGCCCCAAGCCGTTCGAGGACGTCCGCGAGGAGATCGTGAAGGAACTGCGCGCGCGCGGGGCCGAGGACGCCGCCCGGAGCGCCCTCGCCGCCGATCTCGAGAAGGCGCGCGCGGGCACGTCGCTCGAGGACCTGGCGGCGGCGCATGGTCTCGAGGCAACGCTCTCGAAGCCGGTCTCGCGCGGACAGATCATTCCCGGCGTGAAAGGCCCGACGATGATCAACACCGCGCTCGTGCTCGAGCCCGGCGCGGTCGATCAGGTGATGGACGCCGAGCCCCCCTTCTATCTCTTCAAGGTGAACGAGAAGGTCGCAAGCACGATCCCGCCGCTCGACGACGTCCGCACGGGCATCGTCGAGGCGCTCACGCGCGAGAAGACGAAGGAGGCCGCCCGCGTCGCGGCCGAGGCGCTCCTCGAGGCGACGCGCAAGGCCGGCGGAGTCGCCGCGCTCGCGGCGGAGGCGCAGGCCAAGGGCTACGCGGTCGACACGACCGGACCGTTCTCGCGGAGCGAGGCGATTCCGAAGCTCGCGCCGGCGCCGATCCGGGACGAGGTGTTCGCGCTCTCCACCGTCAATCCGCTCGGCGCGAAGCCGTTCATCGCCCCGGACGCGGCGATCGTCCTCGCCCTCAAGGAGCGGATCCCGGCGGACGAGAGTGGGCTCACCGACGAGAAGAAGCAGGCGTTGCGGGACCAGACCGCGGCGCGCAAACGGCAAGAGGTGCTGGAGAGCTACCGCAACGAGCTGCGAGAACGCGCGGAGATCACGGTCAACCCCGACGTGATGGCACGCACCTCCTGAGCCGGACGCCGAGAAGGGCCCCTCGGCTGCGGCGCGCGGTCGTTGGTGGGTGTGATTCGTGACCCTCGTGACCGTCCCCCCTGATCGCGTCGTGCCCGGCCGTGCCGAGGTCGGGGTGTTGTTGCTGCATGGGCTGACGGGAACCTCGGCGGAGATGGCGCCGGTGGCGGCGGCGCTCGCGGGGCGCTATCCGCTCTGGTCGGCGCGAATCGCCGGGCACGAGACCTCGGTCGAGGACCTTGCGGCGTCGTCGTGGGAGGACTGGTACGCGTCGGCGGCGGCGGGAGCCGACGCGCTCTTGCGGGTCGCGCCGCGCATCGTCGTGGTCGGGCTCTCGATGGGCGCGATGCTGGCGATGCGCCTCGGGGTGGAGCGCCGCGAAGCGGTTGCCGGAGTCGCGCTGCTCTCCCCGGCGATCGAGCTCGGCCGTCCGTGGCTCCGCCGCCTGCGACTCCCCTTCGGCCTGCTCGCGGCGGCGGATGCCGGGTTCCCGCCGCTCCGGCGCTGGCTCGCGGCCCTCGCGATGACCAAGGGGGGCAGCGACATCGCGGATCTCGAGGTCCGGAACCGACATCCCGGCTACCGGCAGGTGCCGCTGCGTGCCCTCTTGAACCTGCTGCGCCTCCAGGGATCGGCGTGGGACGCCGCGCCCGCGCTCACCCAACCGGCGCTCGTGGTGCACGCCGCCAACGATCACACTTGCCCGCTCGCGGGCGCCGAGCGGCTCTTCGCCCGGCTCGGCAGCTCCGCCAAGCGCATGGTCGTGCTCCAGCGCAGCTTCCACGTCGTCACCGTCGACTGCGAGCGGGACCGGGTGCTCGCCGCGCTCGACGCCTTCCTCGCCGCCGTCCACCCTTCGTCAACTTCATCCGAAGACATCGGTTGACAGGGCGCGCCGGCTCTCCTACCCCTCGGCCGCCATGCACGAGCCGAGCCCGCGCGACATCGTCGCGCTCGACCACGCGCACCTCTGGCACCCGTTCACCCAGATGCAGGAGTGGCTCGCCGCCGATCCGCTCGTGATCGCTGCGGCGGAGGGCAATTACCTCGTCGGCGCCGACGGGCGACGCTACCTCGACGGCGTCTCGTCGCTCTGGTGCAACGTCCACGGCCACCGCCACCCGGCGATCGACGCGGCGATCCGCGACCAACTGAACCGGGTCGCCCACACCACGCTCCTCGGACTCGTGAGCCCGCCCGCCGCGCTGGTCGCCGCCCGCCTCGCGGCGCTCGCCCCGACGGGCCTCACGCGCACCTTCTATTCCGACGCAGGCGCGACGGCGGTGGAGATCGCGCTCAAGCTCGCGCTCCAGTACTGGCGCCTGCGCGGCGAGGATCGCCCCGGGTTCGTAGCGCTCGTCGAGGCCTACCACGGCGACACCCTCGGCGCGATGAGCGTCGGCTTCTCCGAGACGTTCCATCGCTTCTATCGGCCGCTGCTTCCGGTCGAGCGCGTGCCCGCACCGTACGCGCTCCAGCGGCTGGAGGGGCGCACCCCGGCCGACGCGCTCGCGGTCGCGCTCGAACGCCTCGACGAGGCGCTGCGGCGCGCGCGCGGCACGATCGCGGCGGTGGTCCTGGAGCCGCTCATGCAGGGCGCGGCCGGTATGTGGCCGCAGCCCGTCGAGTATCTCCGCGAGGTCCGCGCGCTCACGCGGCGCCACGACACGCTGCTCGTCTGCGACGAGGTCGCCACGGGCTTCGGCCGCACCGGACGGCTCTTCGCCTGCGACCACACCGCGACGACGCCCGACCTCCTCGTGCTCGGCAAGGGTCTGACCGGCGGCTATCTGCCGCTCGCGGCGACGCTCGCGACCGAGGAGATCTTCCGCGCCTTCCTCGGCCCCTACGACGCCTACACCGCCTTCTTCCACGGCCACACGTTCACCGGGAACGCGCTCGCCTGCGCCGCCGCGCTCGCCAGCCTCGAGCTCTTCACGCCGGAGATGCTCGCGACCCTGCCCGCCAAGGCCGACGCCCTCGCCGCTGCGCTCGCCCGCGCGGTGCGGCCGCTGCCGCCGGTCTTCGAGATCCGCCAGCACGGGCTCATGGTGGGGATCGAGCTGATGCGCGACCCGGTGCGACGCGTCGGCTTCGCCCCCGCCGAGCGCGTCGGGCACCGCGTGATCCTCGCCGCCCGCAAGCGCGGCGTCGTGCTGCGACCGCTCGGCGACGTGCTCGTCTTGATGCCGCCGCTCGGCATCGAGACCGCCGAGATCGCGACGCTGGTCGAAGTCGCCGCGGAGTCGATCGCGGAAGTGGCCGGCGCATGAGCGTCGTCGTCGTCACCGGAACGGACACCGGGATCGGCAAGACGGTCGTGGCGACGGCCGTCGCCGCGGCGCTCGCGAGGCGCGGACGGCGCGTCGGCGTCATGAAGCCGGCGGAGACCGGGTGCGCGCCGGATCCGGAGGACGCGCTCGCGCTCGCCGCGGCGGCCGGCGATCCGTCGCCCCTCGACGACGTGTGCCCGTACCGCTTCCGCGACCCGGTGGCGCCGATGCTCGCGGCCGAGCGCGCCGGCGTCGCGATCGACGTCGCCGCCCTGGTCGAACGCGCGGAGCGCCGCGCCGCGACGGTCGACGTCCTCCTCGTCGAAGGGGCGGGCGGGCTCCTCGTGCCGCTCGCCCCGGACGCGAGCTTCGCCGACCTGGCCGCGCGGCTCGCCGCCCGGGTCCTCGTCGTCGTCGGCTCCCGACTCGGCGCGATCAACCATGCGCTCCTGACGTTCGAGGCGCTCGAACGCCGCGGCCTCGCCGCCGCCGGCTACGTCGTGAACCGCCTCGGACCCGCCGACGATCTCGCCGTCGCGACCAACGACGAGCTCCTGGCGACGCTCGCCGCCGTCCCGCGTCTCGGGACGATCCCGTGGCTCGGCGGCGCGCTGGCGCGCCTGGGCGCGGATCTGCGCGCCGGCGGACATACCGCGCGCCGGGCGCGGTCCCGGCTCGCGGACCTCGGCGCAACTCTCGCGCTCGACGCGCTCTGAGTCGTCGCGGACGCGTCGGCGAGGTGCCCGACCCCTGCCGTACGCGACCAGGGCTCGCGACTGTGGGGAGCGGACCGCATGGGGAGCGGACCGCCTTGACCGCGGCGCGGCCCCCGCGCGACACTCTCGTCCCTCGTGCGAGGTATCGATCTCACCGACCTCGACCGCTTCGCCGCGGGATTCCCGCACGACGTGTTCACGCGCCTCCGCCGCGAGGCGCCCGTATGGTTCCACCCGCCGACGCCCCACACGCCCGGCGGCGAAGGGTTCTGGGTGGTGAGCCGCTATGCCGACGTGGTCGCGGCCGCATCGGACGCCGCGACCTACTCCTCGGAGCGCGGCGGCACGCGCGCCGGCGGCGGCACGCTCATCGAGGATCTGCCGGCCGGCTTCGCGGTTGGCGTCCTCCTCAACATGATGGACGATCCGCGCCACCAGAAGCTCCGGCGGCTCGCGACCGGCGCCGTCTCGCCGCGGGCGCTCGCGGCGCTCGAGCAGGAGCTCCGCACACGGGCGATCGCGATCGTCGACGCGGCCGTCGCGCGCGGGCGCTGCGACTTCCTGGTCGACGTCGCCGCCGAGCTGCCGCTGCAGGCGGTCGCCCGCCTCCTCGGCGTCCCGCAGGCGGACCGCCATCGCCTCTTCGCGTGGGCGAACGCGACGCTCGACTACGACGGCCGCGACCTCGGCGAGATCGACGAACGCACGCGCGCCGCGCAAGCGGCGATGTTCGAGTACGGCACGATCCTGATCGCCGAAAAGCGCCGCGCCCCCGGCGACGACATGCTGTCGGCCGTCCTGCACGGCACGATCACGAACCCCGACGGCAGCGCCGGCCCACCGAGCGATCTCGAGGCGTTGATGTTCTTCAACCTGCTGATCGCGGCCGGCAGCGAGACGACGCGGAACTCGATCGCGATCGGACTGCTCGCACTCATCGAGCACCGCGATGCCTGGAAGGACCTCGCGCGCAACCCGGCCCTGATGCCGAGCGCCGTCGAGGAGATCCTGCGCTGGGCTTCGACCACCGCCTACAATCGCCGCACGGCGACGCGCGAGGCGGTCCTCGGCGGCGAGCGGATCGCGACCGGCGACAAGGTGACGCTCTGGTGGTCGTCGGCGAATCGCGACGAGACGGTGTTCCCGGACCCGTTCCGTTTCGACGTGCGGCGGCACCCGAATCGCCACCTCGCCTTCGGGCACGGGAACCATTTCTGCCTCGGGGCCGTGCTGGCGCGGATGGAGATCCGGTTGGTGCTGGAAGCGTTGCTGGAGCGCGTGGAGCGATGCGAAGTGGCGGGGCCGGTCGAGTGGGTGCGGAGCAACAAGCACACCGGCATCCGCCACCTCCCCCTCGCGCTCGCCGGTCGCCGATAGAGGGGCATCTGCTGCGTTGCTCGGTCGCGCCTTGCAGCTGATCCTTTCTCGGCGACCCGCGCGGGATGCCGCGAGTGCGTGGTGGGGCGGTCGCTTCGCTTCCGCCCGACATTTCGAGCTCATCGCTTTGCCGGGAGCGTGAAGACTCGGATTGCGGACATCCGTCGTCGCTGGGAGACTCGTGGAGTGCCGGGCGTGGGGGTGACCTCCTGACGGAGTCGTTGCGGGTGGTGCTGCTGCTCGCGGGGGTGATGAGCGCGGCGTACGTGGGGGCGTGGGTGCGGCCGGCGGCGGTGATCCGGTGGCGGCACGTGGTGCTCGTGGGGCTGGCGCTCGTGACCGTGGGGGCGGCGTGGCTGGTGCTGCACCCGAGCGCGCCGAACGGGGGGATCCGACTCGATCCGTCGGAGGAGCCCCTGCTGCCCGTCGGCGACCCCAGCCGCGACGTCTACGCCGACGCGATCCGCAACTTCGGCGACGACGACGTCATGGTGATCGGCATGGACACCACGGACGGGATCTTCGCCGCGGAGCACCTGCAGGCGATCCGCCGCATCACCGAACGGATCCGACGGCTGCCCGGCGTGCGCGCGACGGAGACGATCGTCGACGCGACCGCGTTCCGCTACGACGCGCGCGACGATCTCCTCGCGGTTGAGCTCTTCATCGACGCGATCCCCACCGACGCCGACGCCCTCGCGCGCCTCCGTCGGCGCGCCCTCTCCGACCGGCTCTATCCGAAGACCGTCGTCTCTCGCGACGGCCGCGCGGCGGCGATCAACGTCTCGTTCCGGACGATGACCGACGGCGAGTTCGTCGCGGCGGGCCTCGACGACGCCGTCCGCGCGATCGTCGGCTCCGAGACCGTGCCGGGGCGCCGCTTCTTCGTGACGGGGCGGCAGCACGTGAAGGCGCGTGCCGCCGACGTGATGCTTCACGACGTCTTCCGGTTGATCCCGCTCGCGGTGGTGGTCGGCACCGGCGTCTCGTGGCTGATCTCCGGCTCGCTCCGGGCGGCGGCGATCCCGGTCGGCGCGAGCCTGATCGCGGCCCTCTGGACGTTCGGCGCCCTCGCGGCCACAGGCCAGGCGCTGAACCTCATCACGATCGTCCTCGGCCCGATGCTGATCTGCATCGGCAGCGTCTACGGCGTCCACGTGATGGCCCGCTACGACGTGCTCGCCGACGAGCTCGGCGACGCGCCGGCGGCCGCGACGGCGTGCCTCGCCGACACGATCCTCCCCATCATGATCTCGGGAGTGACGACGGTGATCGGCTTCGCCGCGCTCCTCGTGTCGCCGCAGCCCGCGATCGGCGAGTTCGCGACCTACTCGATCCTCGGCGTCTCGGCGATGTCCCTGGTCGCGGTGACCGGCGTGCCCGCGCTCCTCGCCTGTCTCCCCGTACCGCGGAAGCAGCGCGGGGCCGCGCGCGGAGTCGCCGGCCGGGTGAGCCGCCGGCTCGGCGCGGCGATCGAGCGGCTCCTGGCGGCCCTCGCCGACCTCGCGACCCGGCGTCCGACGCCGATCCTCGTGACGTGGACGGGCATCACGCTCGCCGCCGCCGCCGCGATCCCGTCCATCGTGGTCGACACCGACTATCTGAGCTTCTTCGACGCCCGTTCCGACGTGCGCCGCGACTTCGCGACGACGAGCGAGCGGCTCGTCGGCGCGGTGCCGATCTACCTCACGGTGAGCGGGCCCGGGGAAGGCGCCTTCCGCGAGCCCGTCAACGTCCAGGCCCTCGAACGCTTGCAGGGCCTCATCGACCGCGTCCCGGGCGTGAGCACGACGCTCTCAATCGTCGACCTGCTCGCGGTCTTGCATCGCGCCGTCGAGCGCGACGATCCGGTCTTCGAAACCGCACCCACGACGCGCAAGGAGATCGCGGACTTGCTGTTCCTGGTCCCGAAGAACAAGCTCCGCCGGTTCGCCAACGCCAACCACAGTCGGGTGAACCTGCTCGTGCGGACGGCGGTCACGGGCTCGGCCGAGGTCGCGGCGTTGAAGCGACGGCTCGAGGAGGCGATCGCGGCCGCCGCGCTGCCACCCGAGCTCACCGCGACGATCACCGGCAATACGATCGTGTTCACGCAGGCGTCGGACGGCATCGCCGGCAACCAGCTGGCGTCGATGGCGCTCACCGCCGCGACCATCCTGCTCCTCGTGACGACCTCGTTCCGCTCGCCGCGTGTCGGCTTGGTCGCCATGGCGCCGAACGTGGCCCCGGTCGTCGTGTTCTTCGGCCTCCTCGGGGCCGGACTCGCCGATCTGTCGTTGCCGACGAGCCTCATCGGCTCGGTCGCGCTCGGCATCGCGATCGACGACACGGCCCACTTCATCGTGAACTACCAGCGCCTGCGCGCGACGGGGCTCGCGGCACCGGAGGCGGCGGCGACGTGCCTCCGCGAGCTCGGGACGCCCATCGTCACGACCTCGCTCATGCTGACCGCGGGCTATCTCGTGTTGACGCTCTCGGGCTTCGCGACGCTTCGCCAGTTCGGCTGGCTCTCGGCGCTCACCATCCAGATCTGTCTCTGGGGCGACTTGCTGATGCTGCCGGCCCTGCTCTCCCGCATCCGCGTCTGAGCCCTACCGGCGCTCGAGCGCCGCGGTGTTGAACTCGCCGTCGTCGAGGGTCGGGTTCGGGTCGACCCGCTGCAGCGTGACCGTCGAGTGCGTATCCTCGAGCAGGTCCGTCATGGTCGACTCGGTCGGCACCCAGACGCCGTCGAACTCCTTCAGGGAGGCGCGCGGCGAGCGGAGTTCCTTCACGGCGACGTCGACTTCGTCCCAGTAGCGGGTGCGGAGCGGGACGTAGTGCTCCTTCTCGATCGCGGCGACGCTCCGCGAGTAGCGCGAGCGGCTGCTCTTCAGCATCGTCGCATCGACGACGTAGCACGGCACCCCGTCGACGACCTCGTCGGGAAGGCGGCGATAGGTCGCCTGCTCGAGGTCGTCGAGCGTGGTCAGGAAGTCGTCGAAGCTGAAATCGGTGCCGGCGACGTTCTGCCCACGCAGGTTGGCGCGTGCGACCCGCTTGCGCATCGGCGAGTAGATGAACTGGTCGTCGGGACGGTCGTTCCGGTGCACATACAGATAGCCAGTGCGCTCGATGTCGCGCGGTCCGGTCAGGACGATCACGACCTTGGCGAAGACGCCGTCGGTCGGTCGGTCGTCGTGGTCGCGGTAGTCCTTGGCGCGGAGCTCGAAGCGCGTCTCCTGCGGGTTGCCGGCGGGATCCTTCGAGAGGATGCGCCCGACCTCGACGACCGTGCGCAGGCGTTTGCGGTTCCTGAAGAGCCGGTCGTAGATCTCGCGGCCGCCGAGTGTCGCGCCCTCGGGAAGGATCTCCTCGAGCGCGCGCGGGGTCGGCGTTTCGACCGCGCGCTCGGACGCGACGGGCTCCGCCGCCGCCCCCGGGACCCGGAGGAGCACGCCCGCGAACGCGAGCGCGGGACCGATCCCCCTCAGCCGACGCATCGTCCTCATGACGGCGACGCTACCGTGGCGCGCGCGGCGAGTCGAAGCGGACGCGCCGCCCTAGTCCACCTCCCAGTCGACGCCGTTCGGCGAACGGTCGACGATCAGGTCGCCGCCGACCGCGACGTACTCGTCGGCGCCGAAGGTCACGCCCGAGAGCTGACGGCTCGTCCGCGAGATCTGCTGGGTGAGGACGTCGCCGTTCGGCGTCGTCACGATGGTGCCGGCAAGCCCGACGATCACGAACTGCTCGCGCGCGAACACCAGGTCGGAGAGGGTCGCGAAGTTCTGGAAGTTCTCGCGACGCGCGCTCCACGCGAGACCGTCGTCGGAGACCGCGACCGTGCCCACGAAGCCGACGGCGACGAAGCGTCCCGCGCCGTAGCGGACGCGCGCGAGCGCGTTGCCGGTGTTCGAGGCGACCGGCGACCACGCCTCGCCGTCGGTCGAGGTGAGGATGAGCCCGGAATCTCCGACGACGACGAAGCGTCCTTCGCCGACGGTGATGCCGCGCAGCGCGGTCGTGGTGCCGGAGTCCTTCGGCGTCCAGAGGCGCGCGTCGGTCGAGGCGAGGATGGTGCCCGCGTAGCCGACGGCGATGTAGCGTCCGTCGACGAACGTCACGTCCTGCAGCGAAACCGGCGTCGGGACGGCCTCGGTCGTCCAGGCGAAGGCGTCGGTCGAGGTGAGGACGGTGCCCGAATCGCCGACGACGACGTAGCGGCCGTCGGCGAACGTGACGCCGTTCAGCGTCGCGCGCACGCCCGAGTCGACCCGGTCGAACTTTCCGCCGTTCGCCGCCACCGACAGGATGCCGCGCGTCCCGACCGCGACGTAGCCGGCGCTGCCCAGGGCGACGCCGCGATACCCGTCCTGGTTGCCGTCGTCGTCGCCCCCGCCGCCGCCACAAGCAGCCAACGCCGCCATCGCCAACCCGAGCGCCGCGGGCACGAACGCGCGTGCCCCGAACCTCCGCGAACCTCGACCCATCCTGGCTCTCCTTTCGTGCGGGTCACAGATCACATGTAGTGGCCTGTGGCCAGCGCATCGCGCGCGAACGCCCGCAGGGCGGGCTCGTAGCCCGCGATCGGCGATGCCGCAAGGTCGTTCGTTTTGCAGTCTCGAAGCGCTGTGGTACGGTACCGGTCCTTTTTCGAGTTCGTGGATGCGTGAACGCGAGTTGAAGCATTTCCAAACCTTGCTGAACGGGAAGCTCGCGGAGCTGCTCGAAGAGGCCGATCGCACCGTCGACGGGATGACCGACGCGAAAGCGGAGAACTTCCCCGACCCGACCGATCGCGCCTCCCTCGAGTCGAACCGCAACTTCACGCTCCGCATCCGCGACCGCGAGCGCAAGCTCATCGCCAAGATCAAGGAAGCCCTCGCCCGCATCGACGACGGCAGCTACGGCAAATGCGAGGAGTGCGGCGAGAACATCGGCCGCGAGCGCCTGGAGGCGCGCCCCGTCACCACGCTCTGCATCGACTGCAAGTCGCTGCAGGAGGCGGAGGAGCGGAGGCTGCGAGGCGGCTGACACGCAGCGCCGAGGGCCTCAGCCGGCGAGCACCGCGCCGTCGGGGATCTCGCGTGGGGCGTCGCTCTCGTTGACCACACGCGCCACGCCGAGCACGACGACGTTCCGCCCGAAGCGCACGTCGCCCGTGACCTCGAGCTTCTCGCACCCGAGAAGCGAGGGCGCCCCATGGGGGAAGCGCGCCTCCATCTGGTCGATGAAGGCGTAGAAGCGATCGTCGAGGTTCACGACCAGCGTCCCGAGCGTACGCGCGGGATTCGTGACGATCCGACTGTCGTCGGTCAGCACGAAGGCGTCGGAGCGGATGCCGAGCAGATCGCCCGTCTTCTTCACCGCCGCGAAGCGCAGGCGCGGCACGCGCACCGCCGCGGCATCGGCGAAGAGCTCGATCGCCGCGCCCATCGCCGTCTCCAGCTGATAGACGACCGGCGACGCGGGGTCCCGCGGGTCGATGGTCTTGGTGTTGCGAATGATCGGCAGGCGCACGACGCCCGCGTTGGCGTCCAGGAACGCCTTCAAGCGCGGCAGGCTCAGCCAGATGTTGTTGGTGTTGAAGTAGCGGTGGCGGGCGACGTCCTGGAACGCGGCCTGATCGTCGTGGGGGCACTGCGCGGACTCGCGGAGCACGAGCCGTCCGTCGCGATGGCGGGCGAGGTGCCCGCCCTTCTTGTCGGCTTCGGTGCGATCCGTCACCTCCATCATGAAGGCGTGCTCACGCTCCACGAAGTGACCGAGGATCGCCGGGTCGATCACCGCGCCGAGGTTGTCGACGTTCGAGACGAACGCGTGCTCGTACCCGTCGGCGAGCAGGCGATCGAGCGCGCCGCTCGTCGCGAGCGCGGCGTAGAGATTGCCGTGCCCCGGCGGGCACCACTCGAGCTGCGGATCCTTCGGCCACAGGCCGGGTGCGAGCCCGTCTTTCGTGATCTTCGGGATCTTGTGTTGCTCGAACGCAACCACGAGGTCGGCGCGCGCCTTCGGGTGGCGCGCGACCGCGGCGAGCGTCGCCGCATGGGTGCTGAAGCTGTCCATCAGCACGAGCGGGATGCGCTGGATCTCCGCCTGCCGCATCACGACGTCGAGGAACGTGAGGCCTTCTTTGACCGTCAGGAGCGCCTTCGGACCCGTGAGCCCCATGCTGGTCGCGAGCCCGCCGTTCAGCTTGACGAGCACCGTCCTGGCGAGGGCGCGCCGCCCGCGTTCGGCGAGCGCGTCGCCGAACGTCGCCGCGTCCGGAAGCGCGCCGACCGGCTCGATCTCGCGCTCCGCGATAAGGCCGGTGGCCCCAGCCACGAGCTGCGCGTAGTAGTGCGCGAAGGTCTTCACGGCGAGCTCGGGTAGGCCGGCGGCGCGCATGCGCGCCGCGAAGAGCGCCGACTGGTCGCGGGAGGTCATCGCGACGCTCTGTAGCAGCTGGGTCGGCGCGCGAGAACCGGCGCCGGGGCGAGGCGCTGGCCGAGACCCTCGAGGGGCGGGAGCGGGCGCTCCGCCCCTCGCCTTGAAGCGGCGACCGCCCGCTGCTAGGTTGCCGTCTTCGCAGCACTCTGGGGCAGTAGCTCAGCTGGGAGAGCACCACGTTCGCAACGTGGGGGTCGAGGGTTCGAAACCCTTCTGCTCCACTTCCAACCCGCCGAAGCGCCGCAGCCGGATCGAACCCCGGACGCGATCGCATGGCCGGACGCGGCCACGTGATCGCGTCCGGGGCGCTCGGAATCCGGGCCACGTCTACGTGGCCCGGAGCGTCGAAGGCGTTCGGCGCCGGCGTGTCGACGATGTGGAAGGCGTACGACACGACCCTGCGCCACGATGGCGCGACACACGCGCGGATCGAAAAATGCGCGTCTCACGTGCGGACGGGATTGCAATGCGATCCGCATCGTCTCTACACTCCGGACGTTCCGGTACTCCCACCTGCTGCGAGGCAGACATGTTTCACGCGCGGATCGTTTCTCCACGTGGCTCGCTCTACGTGGCCGCCGAGGCGACGCCGTACGATCTGGAGAACCTCCGGATGCACGTGCACGACCTCCGCGCCGCCGCAAGCGCCGACACGCGCCTCGAGCTTCGCATCGATCGGCCGAGCTCGACCGCCACCTACCAACGCGTGTCGACCTTTCTGCAACAACTCGAGGCCGAAGGTATCCAGACGAGCTTCAGCTTGTCGCCGCCGCCGTCGAGTCCGCGGCCAACCGCCGCACCGAGCTTCAACGGCGTCGCACGACGCGGGTCGGCCTGTTGAGGCCGACCCGGTCGTAACGCTCTCGGCCGTGAGCGGCGCGGCGTAGGCGGCCCGCAGCGACCGTACCGTCTCGCGATAGTCGCCGAGCGCGACGTTCCCCTCGCGGCACGAGAGCATCGGTCCGGGCGGGGGGCATCCGATCGCCATCTCGCCGCTTCGATGCCCGCGCGCCCACCGCAACGGCATCATCGCCGAGGGCATCCATGCCCTTCGCGACGAGATCGGCGAGAACGCGGCGCGCATCGAAGTCGCGGCACGCGGCGGTACGGTCACGCTTCACGGCGTCGTACCCGACGCGGTGATGATCGACCGTGCCGAGAAGGTCACGTGCTCCGTCCCCGCCGTCGAATGGGTGGTGAACCGTCTCCGCGTCCTCAGACCGCCGATGAGCCCGCGCGGCATGTCGCCGCCCCGCCCATTGCGAGCCGCATTGTCGGTGCTGCGTTCTGCAATCCTCGCCGTCGCCGCAGTGCACGAAAACCTTCACCGGCAGGCCATCGGCCGCACGGCATGTCGGTTGCAACGTCTGGGAGACATACGGAGGCACATCATGGACCTTGCGTACCTGGGACTGACCGTGGGCTTCTTCGCGGTCTCGTGGGTGATGGTCGAGCTCTTCGACCGTCTGTGAGGAGAGAACGATGACGATCTTCTACGTGCTTGGCGGGGTCGTGAGCCTCGGCCTCTTCGTCTACCTCTTCGTGGCTCTCCTCAAACCGGAGCTCTTCTGAATGACCGTCAACGGCTTCCTGCAAGTGGGAATGTACGTGGTCGTCCTCCTCGCGCTCGCGAAGCCCCTCGGGGGCTTCATGGCGCGGGTCTACGACGGCAAGTCGACCTGGCTCTCGCCGGTGCTGCGCCCCCTCGAGCGGCTCATCTATCGCGTCTGCGGCGTCGACCCCGACGAAGGCATGACCTGGAAGACGTACGCGGTCTCGATGCTGCTCTTCAACTTCCTGGGATTGCTCGTGGTGTACGGGCTGCAACGCCTGCAGGGCATCCTGCCGCTCAACCCGCAGGGGTTCGCCGCGGTGACGCCCGATTCGTCCTTCAATACCGCCGCGAGCTTCGCCACCAACACCAACTGGCAAGGCTACGTCGGCGAAGCGACCATGAGCTACGCAACCCAGATGCTCGGGCTCGCGGTGCAGAACTTCGTCTCCGCGGCCACCGGCATGGCCGTGCTCGTCGCGCTCATCCGCGGTTTCCGCGAGGCCGGCAGCCGCACGGTCGGCAACTTCTGGGTCACCCTCACGCGCAGCACGCTCTACATCCTGCTGCCGCTCGCGATCGGCCTCGCGCTGGTGCAGACCTCGCAGGGCGTGGTGCAGAACTTCAGCGCCTACAGGACGGTCCCGCTGCTGCAGGCGACGTCGGTCACGACGCCGGTCAAGAACGCCGACGGCAATCCCGTCCTCGACGAGAAGGGCGAGCCGAAGACCGAGACGACCGCCGTCACCGAGCAGACGCTCCCCATGGGACCAGCGTCGTCGCAGATCGCCATCAAGCAGCTCGGCACGAACGGCGGCGGCTTCTTCAACGTCAACTCCGCGCACCCCTACGAGAACTCGACGCCGCTCTCGAACTTCTTCGAGGTGCTGGCCCTTCTCCTGATCGGGGCCGCGCTCTGCTACACCTTCGGCCAGATGGTCGGCGACACCCGCCAGGGGTGGGCCGTGCTCGCCGCCATGACGGTCATCTTCGTCGCGATGCTCGCGCTCTGCGAGTGGGCGGAGTACCGCGGGAACCCACGGCACGCCGCGGCCGGCGCCGACATCGTCGCGAGCGACGTCCATCCGGGCGGCAACATGGAGGGCAAGGAGGTACGCTTCGGCATCGCCAACTCCGCCCTCTGGGCGACCGCTACCACGGCCGCTTCCAACGGGGCGGTGAACGCGATGCACGACTCGTTCACGCCGCTCGGCGGGCTCGTGCCGCTGTTCATGATGCAGCTCGGCGAGGTCGTCTACGGCGGCGTCGGCTCGGGGCTCTACGGCATGCTCGTCTTCGCCATCATCGCCGTCTTCGTCGCCGGCCTCATGGTAGGCCGCACGCCGGAATACCTCGGCAAGAAGATCGAGGCCTACGAGATGAAGATGGCGGCCATCGTGATCCTGATTCCGCCGATCGTCGTGCTCGGCTTCACCGCCCTCGCGGTCGTGACCGACGCGGGGCTCGCAAGCCGCTTCAACAAGGGTGCGCACGGCTTCAGCGAGATCCTCTACGCCTTCAGCTCCATGGGCAACAACAACGGCAGCGCCTTTGCCGGGCTCTCGGCGAACGTCCCGTTCTACAACGCGACCGGCGGCCTCGCGATGTTGATGGCGCGCTACTGGCTCGCGATCCCGACGCTCGCCATCGCCGGCTCGCTCGCGCAGAAGAAGCACGTGCCCGCCGGCGCCGGCACGCTGCCGACCCACACGCCGCTCTTCGTGTGCATGCTGATCGGCGTCGTCATCATCGTCGGCGTGCTGACCTTCGTCCCGGCGCTCGCGCTCGGGCCGATCGTCGAGCACCTGATGCTGTCCCAGTGAGCAGCCCGCTCACCCGATAGAGGAGCACACCAACCATGCAGACTCACACCAAAGCGCGACCGCTGTTCGATTCCGAGATCGTCCGCGGCGCCATCGTCGCCTCGTTCGCCAAGCTCGATCCGCGCCACCAGGTGCGCAACCCGGTCATGTTCGTCGTGCTGCTCGGCAGCGTACTGACCACGGCCCTGCTCTTCCAGGCGCTCGGCGGGCACGGGGAGGCCCCCGCCTGGTTCATCCTGACCGTGTCGCTCTGGCTCTGGTTCACGGTGCTCTTCGCCAATTTCGCGGAGGCGATGGCCGAAGGACGCGGCAAGGCGCAGGCCGACGCGCTCCGCAAGGCGCGGCGCGACATCATCGCACGGAAGCTCGCGAAGGCGCCGTCGAACAGCTCCTTCACGCCGGCCGACGCGCGCACGACGCCCACCACGAGCGCGACGCTCCGCAAAGGCGACGTGGTGCTCGTCGAGGCAGGCGAGCTCGTCCCGAGCGACGGCGAGATCGTCGTCGGGGTCGCGTCCGTCGACGAGAGCGCGATCACCGGCGAAAGCGCGCCCGTGATCCGCGAGGCGGGCGGCGACCGCAGCGCCGTCACGGGCGGCACCCGCGTCCTCTCCGACTGGCTCGTGATCCGCGTCACCACCGATCCCGGCGAGACGTTCCTGGATCGCATGATCTCGATGGTCGAGGGGGCCAAGCGCCAGAAGACGCCCAACGAGATCGCGCTCACCATCCTGCTCGCCGGCTTCACGATCATCTTCCTGCTCGCGACCGTAACGCTCCTGCCGTTCTCGATCTACGCCGTGAACGAGGTCGGCCAAGGGGCGCCCGTGACGATGACGGTGCTGACCGCGCTCCTCGTCTGCTTGATTCCGACCACCATCGGCGGGCTGCTTTCCGCGATCGGCATCGCCGGCATGGACCGCATGATCCAGGCGAACGTGATCGCGATCTCGGGCCGCGCCGTCGAGGCGGCGGGCGACGTCGACGTGCTGCTGCTCGACAAGACCGGCACGATCACCCTCGGCAACCGGCAAGCTACGGCGTTCATTCCGACCGACGGCGTCGGCATGGACCGCCTCGCCGACGCCGCGCAGCTCGCCTCGCTCGCCGACGAGACGCCGGAAGGGCGCAGCGTCGTCGTCCTCGCCAAGGAGCAATACGGCCTCCGCGAGCGCGACATCCACGCGCTCGGCGCGAAGTTCGTGCCGTTCAGCGCCCAGACCCGCATGAGCGGCGTCGACTTCGACGGCCGCCACATCCGCAAGGGCTCCGCCGACGCGATCGAGGAGTACGTCCAGGCGAGCGGCGGGCAATTGCCGGTGCCCGTCCGCGGCCACGTCGAGCGCATCGCCCGCGAGGGCGGCACGCCGCTGGTCGTCGCCGACGGCCCGCAGGTGCTCGGCGTGATCCAGCTGAAGGACATCGTGAAGACCCGCATCAAGGACCGCTTCGCCGAGCTCCGCCGCATGGGCATCAAGACGGTGATGATCACCGGCGACAACCCGCTCACCGCGGCGACCATCGCCGCGGAGGCCGGTGTCGACGACTTCCTCGCCCAGGCCACGCCCGAGAAAAAGCTCGAGCTCATCCGCGAGTACCAGCGCGGCGGTCGTCTCGTCGCCATGACGGGCGACGGCACGAACGACGCTCCGGCGCTCGCACAGGCGGACGTCGCGGTCGCGATGAACACCGGCACGCAGGCGGCGAAGGAAGCCGGCAACATGGTCGACCTCGACTCGAACCCGACGAAGCTCATCGAGATCGTCGAGATCGGGAAGCAGCTCCTCATGACGCGCGGGGCGCTCACCACGTTCTCGATCGCGAACGACGTCGCGAAGTACTTCGCGATCATCCCCGCCGCCTTCGCCGGCACGTACCCCGTGCTGAACGCCCTCAACGTCATGCACCTCGCGACCCCCGAGAGCGCGATTCTCTCGGCCGTGATCTTCAACGCGCTGATCATCATCGGTTTGATCCCGCTCGCGCTCCGTGGGGTGCGCTATCGCGCCGTCGGCGCGTCGGTGCTGCTGCGCGACAACCTCCTCGTCTACGGGCTCGGCGGCATCGTCGCACCGTTCATCGGCATCAAGGCGATCGACATGGTGCTCGTCCTGTCCGGACTCGCGTGACGGGGACCACGGAGGAAGGAACGCCCATGAACCAACTCAAGCCCGCAGTGCTGTCGCTCGTGATGCTGACGCTCGTGACCGGCGTCGCATACCCGCTCGCCGTGACCGGCATCGCCCAAGTGCTCTTCCCGTTCCAGGCCAACGGCAGCCTCATCGCCCGCGGCGACGCGGTTGTCGGCTCGACGCTCGTCGGGCAGCCGTTCGACGACCCGAAGTACTTCTGGAGCCGTCCCTCGGCGACTGGGCCCATGGCCTACAATGGCGCCGTATCGTCGGGCTCGAACCTCGGCCCGCTGAGCGACGACCTCACGACCGCCGTGCAGGGCCGGATCGAGGCGCTCCGCGCCGCCGATCCCGGCAACACCGCACCCGTGCCGATCGATCTCGTGACGGCGTCGGGCAGCGGCCTCGACCCCAACATCAGCCCGGCGGCGGCGCGCTACCAGGCGGGCCGGGTAGCGCGCATCCGCAACGTGCCCGAAGCGGCCGTCCTCTCGCTGGTCGCGCAGCACACGCGCGGACGGCAGTGGGGGTTCTTCGGCGAGCCGGTCGTCGACGTGCTGCCGTTGAACCTCGCCGTCGACGAGCTCGGAACCAAGCAGTAGTCGTGTCGACGATGGAGGAGGTCGTTCGCATCCGGACCGGCGCGCACGGCGAACACGCGATCTGACGCCGTGGCGGCACCTCAGCCCTTCATCCAATTCGAGGTCGCGGCGGACCGCGGCTTCGACGTCGTCGGGGCCATCCTCGACGCCCACCTGCGGCGCCAAGCCGTGCGCCGCCTGCGCATCGCGTGGGTACACGTGCTGGCGCTCCTCGGCGGGACCATGGCCCTTGGCCCCGTCGCTCCCGCCGCCCTGCCCGCCTGGATCGACGCGAACCTGCCGTTGGCGTGGGCCCTCTGTTTCGGTGCGGCGGCGGTGGCGGCGGTCGGCGAGTGGACGTGGGATCGCCGACGCCAACGCCTCATCGACGAGAGCTCGCGGTCGAACGGCCACCAGGACCCGTGAGCCTTCCCCTCGACCCCGAGATCACCTTCGTCACCCCGGCGTACCGCCTGCACGACGTCTGCGAAACCGTCGAGCGCTACGACGAGACCTTCCGGAACAACGGACTTCTTCCAGCGGAACCTGAGCCGTATCGTCGACGACGTGGTGATCGACATCCGCGGCGCGCTCGAGCTCTGGCCGACCCTCGTCGAGATCTGCTACGTCCAGAAACACCGGCGCGCGCTTCCGCAGACGCGGGTGCGCAACCAGACGCGGCAATGAGCGGCGTGCCCGGCTGACGCATGGGGACCCGAGACGACGCGGAGGAACGCCGGCCCTCGCCGGAAGCGTTGCTGCACGTCGCCGACCGCGCCGGACGGAGCCGGCTCCGCATCTTCATGGGCGCCGCGCCGGGGGTCGGCAAGACCTACGCCATGCTGGAGGCCGCGCGCGAGCGCCAACGCGAAGGGGTGGACGTGGCGGTGGGGGTGGTCGAGACCCACGGGCGCGCCGAAACCGAGGCGCTGCTCGCGGGTCTCGAGGTGATCCCGAAGCGCGCGATCGCGTACCGCGGGCGCACGTTCTACGAAATGGACCTCGACGCGATCCTCGCGCGCCGGCCGCAGATCGTACTGGTCGACGAGCTCGCGCACACCAACGTCGAGGGTAGCCGCCACCCGAAGCGGTGGTCGGACGTCGAGGAGCTCCTCGACGCCGGCATCGACGTGTACTCCACGATCAACATTCAGCACGTCGAGAGCCTGAACGACGTCGTGGCGCGCATCACCGGCGTGCGCGTGCGCGAGACGGTCCCCGACGGGATCCTCGAGCGCGCCGACGAGATCAAGCTCGTCGACCTGCCCCCCGAGGACCTCATCCGCCGTCTCGAGGAGGGCAAGGTCTATCTCGGCGACGGCGCCGAGCGTGCCCTCGCGAACTACTTCACGCCCGGGAACCTGACGGCGCTCCGCGAGCTCGTCCTCCGCCACGCGGCCGAGCGCGTCGACGACGAGATGCAGGCCTACATGCGGGCGCACGCCGTGAGCGGCGTGTGGGCGGTGACCGAGCGCATCCTCGTCGGCATCAGCGACGGCCCGCTCGCCGAGCGGCTCGTGCGCGCCGCCCGCCGGCTCGCCGCGCGCCGGCGCGTCGAGTGGCTCGCGGTCTTCGTCGAAACGCCCGCCTTCGCTCGCCGCAGCGAGGCCGCCAAGGCGGGGCTTGCGAAGACGCTCCGCCTCGCCGAGCGTCTCGGCGGCGAGCCCGTGACCATCACCGGCGAGCGCGTCGCCGACGAGCTCGTGCGCTACGCGCGCGAGCGCAACGTCACGGAGATCGTGCTCGGCAAGCCCGATCGCTCGTGGTGGCGGACGCTGCTCTCCTCGTCCCCGATCCGCGACGTCATCGACCGCAGCGGCGAGATCGACGTCCGACTCATCACTGGCGAGCTCGGCGAGGCGCGCCGGGCACCGAAGGAAGAGCGGCCGCCGCTCACGGCTCGGGGCGCCCTCGGATATCTCATGGTGCTCGCGGCCGCTCTCGGGTCCGGATTCGTCGCCAAGGGCCTCGAGCTCGCGGTCGGGCTCGACGACCCGGCCATGGTGTTCCTCGCGGGCGTGCTGCTCGTCGCGGTCGTCGCCGGGCTCGGACCGTCGATCGTCGCGTCGTTCGTGAGCCTCCTCGTCTACGACTTCTTCTTCGTCGACCCGCGCTTCACCTTCACGGTGACGAAGTCGCAGGACGTCCTGTCGCTGCTCGTCTTCCTGCTGGTCGCGATCCTGACGAGCCAGCTGACGGCCCGCGCGCGGGCGCAGGCAGCCTTGGCGCGCCATCGCGAGAAGCACACTGCGGCCCTCTATACCTTCGCGCGCCAGATCGCCGCCGCCGTGGGCCTCGACGACCTCCTGCCGATCGTGGTGCGGCACCTGGCGGCGCTCTTCGACTCGGACGCCATCGTCTTCACGCAGGACGCGGGACGTCTCGGCGTTCGCGCCACCGAGCCGCCGGGCGTGCAGGTCGGGCCGACCGAGCTCGCGGCGGCGACCTGGGTGTGGGATCACGACGAGCCCGCGGGCCGTGACACGCAGACGCTGCCGAGCGAGCTCTGGATCTACGTGCCCGTCAGAAGCGCCCGCGGCATGATCGGCGTGCTCGGGCTCCGTCCGCGCGCGAACGGCCTGACGCTGGACCAGCGTCAGCTCCTCGACGCCATCGCGGACCAGGTGGCGATCGCGCTCGAGCGGACCCGCATCGACGTGGTCCTCGAGGCGCAGGCGAAGACCGAGGCGATCCTCGAGGCCAGCGAGGACGGCCTGATCGTGCTCGCGACCGACGGCACGATCGAGCACGTGAACGAGGTCGCGTGCGCGATCCTGGAGGTCGACCGGGAAGACTCGCTACACGTGCGTTTCGACGACCTCGCCTCGACACACCCGCATTACCTCCGCCTGCGCGAGGCCGTCCGCGAGGTGCTCGCGCACCCGGAGCGCGAGCGGGACCGCGTGGAGATCACGCTCTTCCTGCGCGGCCGGGACCATCACTACGTGCTCCGTCCGACGCGACGCTTCGCCCGCGATGGCAGCCCGGCGGGCCTGATCCTTACGTTGCAGGACATCACGTACCTCCGCGACCAGGAGCGCCGCCGGGAGAACCTCGTCGCCACGTTGTCGCACGAGCTGCGGACGCCCCTCACGTCGCTGCGCATGGCCGTCGAGCTCCTGCGCCGCGACGCCGGCGAGGCGACCCCGGAGCAGCGGCGACTCCTCGATACCGCGCACGAGGACGTGCTGCGGCTGCAGGAGGTCGCGCAGCAGTTTCTCGACGTCGCGCGGGTCCGCGCCATGGCGATCGCCGTCGGCCGGGAGCGCGTCGATCTCCGCACCCTCGTCGAGCGCGTGCGGTCGCTCTTCACCATCCAAGCGCAGGACAAGGGGGTACAGATCACGAGCAACGTGGCACCCGAGGCGATTCTCGACGGCGACGAGACGAAGCTCACCTGGGCCTTGTCGAATCTGGTCGCGAACGCGCTCCGCTACACGCCCTGCGGCGGCCGCATCGACGTCACGACCACGACCGACGGCGACCTCGCACGGATCGCCGTGCACGACACGGGACCGGGTATCCCGCCCGAGCAGCAAGATCGCATCTTCGAGCGCTTCACTCAGCACGGCGGCGACGCCGGGTCCGCAGGGCTCGGCCTCGCCATCGTCCGCGACATCGTGCAAGCCCACGGCGGCAGGGTATACCTGGAGAGCGGGCCGACGACGGGCACGTGCTTCACCCTCGAGCTGCCGCGGAGCTGAACGTGGCGACGATCCTGGTCACCGACGACGAAGCCAACATCCGCAACCACCTGGCGAGCTACATGCAGAGCCTCGGCCACGAGGTGGAGACCGCCGAGGACGGCGTCGGCGCGCTCGCGGCGGTCGGAAGGCGTCGGTTCGACCTCGTGTTCTCGGACGTACGGATGGCGCGCATGGACGGCCTCAAGCTGCTCGCGGAGATCGTCCGGCGCGCGCCCGAGACGACCGTCGTGCTCATGACCGCGTACGCAACGGTGGCCCAGGCGGTCGAGGCGATCCGCGTCGGCGCCTACGATTACCTGGTCAAACCCTTCGGACTCGATCAGGTGGACACCGTGCTCGGGCGCGTCCTCGAGCTGCAGACCCTCCGGCGCGAGAATCGGCGGCTCCGCGCCGCCGCCGGGGAATCGCCCATCCTGACATCCGAGAACCGGGCGATGCAGCAGGAGCTCGACACGGCTCGGCGCGCTGCTCCGAGCGACGCCGTCGTGCTGCTCACCGGCGAGAGCGGCACCGGCAAGACCGTCCTCGCCCGTCAGATCCACGATTGGAGTCGGCGCGCCAACGGACCGTTCGTCACCATCGCCTGCACGACGCTCGCCGAGCACCTCTTGGAGAGCGAGCTCTTCGGCCACGTACGGGGCGCGTTCACCGGCGCGCACAAGGACAAGGCCGGCCGCGTCGAAGCGGCCGCGGGCGGGACGCTGTTCCTCGACGAGGTCGGCGAGCTGCCGCTCGAGCTGCAAGGGAAGCTGCTCCGGCTAGTCGAGGAGCACTGCTTCGAGCGCGTCGGCGCGACGACGACCGCGACGGTCGACACCCGGGTGATCGCCGCGACCAACCGCGCCCTCGAAAGGGACATCGCCGCCGGGCGCTTTCGCGAGGATCTGTTCTTCCGCTTGAACGTCATCGGCATCCGGCTGCCGCCCCTGCGAGAGCGTCCCGAGGACCTCGACGCGCTCGTCGATCACCTGCTGGCACGGCTCGCCGCGCGCGATCGCCGTACCGCGCTGTGCCTCGCTCCGGACGCGCGGGCCATACTCCACGCCTACGCGTGGCCGGGCAACGTCCGCGAGCTCGCCAACGCGCTCGAGCGCGCGGCGGTGCTCACCCGGGGCGACGAAATCGAGGCCGAGGACCTTCCCGATCGCCTGCACGCCCCGCCCGGTGCCGCCACGGACTCCGCGACCGGATCGTTGGAGGACCTCGAGAAGCGCCACATCGAGCGCGTGCTCGCGGAATCGACGACGCTCGAGGAAGCCGCCGCCCGCCTCGGCATCGACGTCACGACACTCTGGCGGAAGCGCAAGCGTTATCGTCTCGACTGGTGACCGGCGTCAGGGCGTGGAACGCGCGCCGGGCTGCACGAGCCCGCCTGCGACGATCGGCACACCGCCCGCGACCGTCATCGGCGCGGGACGATCCGCAAAGAGCACGAACGCCAGCTCCTGGCTCACGAGGAAGAACACCGCGCTGCGATCGCGCGGGCGCCGCCATCCCCGCACGACCGGGGACGCGAGAGAATTCGCTACCCTGCACGCGCCGGGCGACGTCGGAGGGCGCGCCCGGATGCCTACGACATCTCGTGCGGCGCGCGACGGCCACCGACCCTTCGTCGCTCCCCACGAGATGTCGTGTCCCGGCGGACGCGCTTTCGGCGGTGATCCGCTAGGGCTACAGTCCGGCGCCATGGAGATCGATCCGAAGCTCGTCGCGGCCGCCCGTGCCGCGTTTCCCGCGCAAGGAAAGACCGTCGTCCTCGGCGCTCCGCTGCACGCGGGCGCCTGCCACCCGGAGCCGCTCGTACAGCTGCCGCTCGCGATGCTGAATCGCCACGGCTTGATCGCCGGCGCGACGGGCACCGGAAAGACCAAGACGCTGCAGCTCATGGCCGAGCAGATCTCGGCCGCCGGCACGCCGGTCTTCGTCGCGGACCTGAAGGGCGATCTGTCGGGCCTCGGCGCCGCCGGCGAGGCGAGCGACCGCGTCGCCGCGCGGGCCCGCGAGACCGGCCGGCCCTGGCAAGGAGCGGCTTCCCCGATCGAGTTCGTGAGCCTGAGCGGGACGCGGGGGGCGCAGCTCCGGGCCACGGTGTCGTCGTTCGGTCCGCTCTTGCTCGCGAAGGTGCTCGGCCTGAACGAGACCCAGGCGAGCGTCCTCACGATGGTCTTCAAGTACTGCGACGACCGCGAACTCCTCCTCCTCGACTTCCCGGACCTCCGCGCCGTGCTCCAGCACCTGACCGGCGACGGCGCCGCCGACTTGAAGGACTATGGCGGCATGTCGAAGGCGAGCGTCGGCGTCCTGCTCCGGGAGATGGTGGAGCTCGAGGCGCAAGGCGCGCTCGCCTTCTTCGGCGAGCCCGAGTTCGACCTCGACGACCTGCTCCAGGTCGAACGCGACGGCCGCGGGCTCGTCACCGTGCTCGAACTCGCCGACGTCCAGGACAAGCCCGCCCTCTTCTCGACCTTCATGATGTGGATGCTTGCCCGCCTCTACGGGACGCTTCCCGAGGTCGGCGACCTCGACCAGCCGAAGCTCGTGTTCTTCTTCGACGAGGCCCATCTTCTCTTCGACGGCGCAAGCGAGGCGTTCCTCGACCAGGTGCAGCAGGTGGTGCGGCTCGTGCGCTCGAAGGGCGTCGGGGTCTTCTTCGTGACGCAGAGCCCGAAGGACGTGCCGGCCGACGTCCTCGGCCAGCTCGGTCATCGCGTGCAGCACGCGCTCCGCGCCTTCACCCCGGACGACGAGAAGGCCTTGAAGGCGGCGGCCCGCACCTTTCCGAAGACGAGCTTCTACGACGTCGAGGAGACGCTCACGACCCTCGGGATCGGCGAAGCGCTGATCACCGTGCTCGGCGCGAACGGCGCGCCGACGCCGCCCTTCGCGACCCGGTTGATCGCGCCGGCGTCGCGCATGGGCCCGCTCACCGACGCGGAGCTGGCGCCCCGCCTCGCAACACCGCAGGTGAAGAAGTACGCGCAGGCGGTCGACCGCGAGAGCGCTCGTGAGACGCTCGCGGAACGCGCGGCCCATGCGACGTCCAGCGACGCGCCGCCGCGGACCGCCCCCGCGCGCGGCCAGACGGCGCGGGCGAAGGACGAGCCGAGCACCTTCGAGAAGATCCTGAAGTCGCCGGTGACGCGCTCCGTCGCGACGCAGCTCACACGCAGCCTCATGGGCGCGCTCCTCGGCCCGCCGCGCCGCCGGCGCTTCTGAACGTCGGTGGCGTCTTGGCGTCGGAGGGCCCGTCTGGCATAGGGGGGCATGGGTTTGGGCCAGTCGAGGGGTGGGTGGAGGGGGTGGTCGGGATTGCTCCTGGTCTCCCTGGTGTCGGTATCGATCATGACCGGATGCGGGCTCTTCGGGAGCCCGCGAGTGGCGCCGCCGGCGCCGATGCCCCAACCGACCGCCGCGCCGGAGGCGTACTTGCTGCTCCGCCTCAAGGAGCGCCGGCTCTACCTCGTCGAGAACGCGGTCAAACGCCCGACCGAGGGCTATCGCGTGGCGATAGGACAGCCGAAATGGCCGACACCGACCGGCCGCTTCCAGATCAACGAGTTGGTCGAGAACCCGGACTTCCTGGCGTTCGACTTCAACGACCCCAAGAAGCCCGATCGCGGACGCATCCCGCCGGGGCCCAACAACCCGCTCGGGTTGCGCTGGATCGGGTTCGCGCA
Organism: Deltaproteobacteria bacterium; assembly: GCA_020852955.1. Classification (GTDB taxonomy): domain Bacteria; phylum Desulfobacterota; class Binatia; order UTPRO1; family UTPRO1; genus UTPRO1. The sequence continues at coordinate 129,223 of JADYZW010000016.1, forward strand.
CGCGCACGGCTGGCAGGTGGGCATCCACGGCACCGCCAAGACGCAAGTGCTCGGACAGGCCGTGAGCCACGGCTGCGTGCGCATGGCGAATCCGGACATCGTCGACCTCTTCCCCCACGTGAAGCTCGGCACGACGGTCGTCGTCGAGGAGTGACGCCGGCGCCGGGCACGTGCGCCGCTCAGGGATGCACGATGACGAGCGTACCGAGCGCGACCTCGTCGTAGACACGGATCACGTCGGCGTTCCGCATACGGACGCACCCCCCGCTGACGGCTCGGCCGAGCAGTTCCGGGTGCGGCGTCCCGTGGATGCCGACCGTCCACCCCTCGCCGTGCGCGAACCCGATCCAGCGCTCGCCGAGCGGATTCCGGGGCCCGGGCGGCACCCGCTCGAGGACGCGGGTCGGATCCTTCGGATCGAACCGATGGAAGTCGGGATGCTCGACCATCTCCTCGACCCGGAAGCGGCCCGTGGGCGTCTCGTGGCCGGGACGACCGACCGCGATCGGGAAGGAGGCGATCGGCGCGCCGGCGTCCTCCTCCATGAGGTCGAGGCGTCGCGCTTCGACGCGGATGACCAGGTACGTGGTCCGTCGCGACGGCTGCGGTGCCGGAGCCGCGAGGCCATCGACGATCCGGCGCTCGGGCCTGGGATCGGGTCGACCACAGCCCCCCGCCCCCGCGACGACGAGCAGCGCGACACCGAGAAGAGTGGTCAGGCGCGAGAACCGTCGGGGTCTCATGCCGGAGGCATTCTGCGCGGCGTTCGAGACGCGTCGTTCACGGCGGCGATCTCACGGTCGTCAGAACGGAAACGGGCGGCGAGGCTCGTCGAGCCCTCGCCGCCCGTCGTGTTTCCGTTCAGATCGATGCGACCGCGCTTCGCTCAGCCGCCACGACGCTGGGTGACCGGCGGCGGCGGCGGTGGCGGGGGAGGCGGCGGCGGCGCCGGCGGCGGCGGCGGCGGCACGTAAGCCGGCTCCTCCTCCGGCTGGAACACGTGCTGCACCGTCAGGCCCGTGGACGCCCACTGACGCGCGACGTCCGAACCCGGACGCGCCACCATGTTGGCGTAGTCGTAGCGACCGAACCAACCGAGCGTGGTGTTGGGCGCCACTTCGAACGCGATGCCGCCACCGGCGTTGAAGCCGGCGCCGTCGTCGCTCATGACGCCGCTCATGTCACGGTAATACCCGCCCTTGGCCTCGACGTACGACTCGACGGGGCCGGTCAGCAGCGAGAAGCGCGGGCCGCCCGTGATCGAGAAGACGCTCGCCAGGTCGTCGTTCGACGAATGGCCATTGCAGCAGTGATTCTCCCCCTCGTAGAGGAAGAACTGCGGGTTGCCGATGATCGAAAGCGCGAAGTTGTCGGTGAGGTTGAAACGATACCCGCCCTCGATGCCAACCGTGCCGCCGATGTCCGGGTCGATCGTGCGGCGATACTTCGAGAGCGGAAAAGCCATGCCAGCGTTCACGCCGACTTCGGGGCCGTCGGCGTAGACGGTACTGCCGAGGCCAACCACGGCGGCGCACAATGCCACCGCGAGGCCTCTCTTCGTAACCTTCCCCATCGTGTCCTCCATTTCACTCGTTCCTAATCTACTCGTTCCTACAGCCACAAAACCCTACGATCCGTTTGACGCTCTGCGACGCGAGCACATGATGACGAAACTATACGCCAAGGACAAGGGGGTGGTAGGTCCTTTTGATTCTAAACGGTTATCGAAACCGGGCCCCGTTTTCCCGGGTTCCTCTAGCTAGGCCGCTTCCCGGCGCCCGGTCACGCCGGCCGCCCCGGTCGACTCGATCCCGGGGCGCGCCCCGAGCCACCCCTCGTGTCACCCGACGACCCCCCCACGGAGGCGGCTCCATGGCGGCCCATGACCGCCCCGCCCGGCTGCATGATGGCGGAGGCTGGCAACCGCACCGGTATCGAAACCGGCATCGCCTACGCGCCCCGCTTCACGTCACGGCAAATACCGACATTTCCAATAACATCTCCACCCGAAATAACGTTAGCGGCAAACACGGAAGATATATGATCCATCGTTATCGGGTTGCCTCTCACCGCTCCCATTGGTATCGATGGCCCGGCATTCGTGGATCATCATATTGCCAATGGGGGTCAGATTATGGCGACGAAAAAGCGAGCCGTTCGTTCCCGAGGGAAGGCGACGGGAACACTGTCCGTCCTGAGACGACGCGCCGAGGCGATGATGGGTCGCATACGCCGGACCGGCATGCAGCAGGTGCGGGCCATCGAGCGTCAGATCGATCGCCTGAACCAGCAGCGCCAGGCGCTCCTCGCGGAGATCGGCGAGGCCGTCGGCATTGGCGCCGCCCGCCAGGGCGGCGGCCGGCGCACCACGGCCGGCGCCCGGAAGCGCGTCGATTGGGACGCAATCTTCGCGAAGCTGCCCAAAACATCGTTCAAAGCCAGCGACGTGCGCGCGCTCGTCCCCGGGGTCGCGGCGGGCACCCTGTCGCAGCGGCTCACCGGTTGGGTCAACGAGAAGAAGCTGAAGCGGACGGGGAGCCGGCGCGGGACCCGATACGTACGCGCCTCCTGAACGGGCAGCGTGTGGGAGGGCGGCGCCGGACGCGCTCCGGTCCCGCCCTCCCGCCCCGTTTTCCAGCACGCCATTTCCGAACCGGCACGCCGCTCCACGGCTCCGAAGCGGCCGCGTCGCCTATAGCATCATCCGATCGAGCCTCCAGAGTTGACAGCCAATTTTCACCCCTCTAAGGTTTGCCGGTCCACGCTTCCGGTTCGACACCTTCGAGGCTCCGATCATGCGAATGATTCTTCCGAGCGTGCGCGCGCGACGTGACGTCGACCGCGCATTACGAAACTTCTTTGCGACATATCGCACTGTGGAGTTCCGACGTTTCGTCGCGACCATTTGTCGCTTTTACGGTGTCCGGCAGCCGACGATCGAGTGGTACGAATACCTGGACTGGGGCAAGGGCGCGGGCCGGACCTGGGACGACGGCAAGATCGGGCTCGTACACCCCGAGAACTGGAAGCGCGGGCGGAAGTACAACACCATGCGCCAGTGGATCCACACCGTCCACCACGAGTTCGGGCACTACCTCTTCTGGGCCGACGCCGAGCGCAAGGCCGATCTTTTCGCCGACAACATGATGTCGGGCGTGAACGACGCGGCGCAGAAGACGCGAGCGCGGCAGCGGCCCGTGACGCGGGTGCGCATGGTCGGTCAGCAGCGCAGCGTCGCGCGACGCCGCTCCGCGGTCGGCTGAGCGTCAGGTCGCCACGTCTTCGCCGCCGTCGACGCCGATCACCGTCCCGGTGATCCACTGCGCGTCGTCGCCGGCGAGCATGGTGATCACCCGCGCCACGTCGGCCGTTTCGGTCATCCGGCCGCTCGGATTACGCGTCCGGACGTGCTCGGCCATGAGGTCCGCGCCCGGGATCTTCCGGAAGGCCGGCGTATCGGTAACGCCGGCGCGAATGGCGTTCACCGTAACTCCCATCGGCCCGAGTTCGACGGCGAGCTGGCGCACGTGCGCTTCGAGCGCAGCCTTCGCCGCCGACACGGCGCCGTAGCCCGGCCAAACGCGCGTCGATCCGGCACTCGTCATCGCGACGATGCGGCTGCCCCGCACTAGCAGATCGCGCGCAACCGCGTCCTGCACCCAGTACACGAGGCTGTGCGCCATCACGTTCAACGTCATCTCGATCTGCGCGGGCGTCGCGAGCCGGGCTGGTTCGGCGCCGACGAACGGCGTGAGACTCCCGAACGCGAGCGAATGCAGCAGCACGCGGATCGCACCACCGCCGCTCTCCGCCATGCGTTGCACGAGCGCGTCGAGGACTTGCCGCCGCTTCTCGTGATCGGCGGCGTTGACGTTCAGAAACAGCGCGTCTCGCCCCGCCCCGCGAATCGCGGCGGTGATCTCGTCGACATGGGCCATCCCGGCGCGACGGTCGAGGTGCACGCCACATACGTTCATGCCGCGCTCCGCCAGCGCGCGCGCGGTCGCCTCGCCGAAGCCGCTCGACGCGCCGAGGACGAGCGCCCACCGTCCCGCCGTATCCGCCATGGGAGGCGGACCATAGAGGAAGGCCTCCGCCTCGGCAACCGGCCGAATTTCTTGCGTTTCCTCCCACGGGGCTGCTGGGGACCCGGCGAACATGGCGGGTGCGCGAAAGGGCGGGGCGACGATCGCGAATCGCCTGGATCGACGCCGAGGCGCGCGGGGCCGGGGTGCGAAGAGGGCGCGGCTCGCGATCGGCGGCCGCTCCCTCCCCATCGGCGACCACGTCGATCGGGCCCGCGCCCCGCAGTGCCCCGACGCCGTCGACGCACGCCCGCTGACCGAGGCCCGTCTCCCGGCGGACGAGCGGCCCGAGCCGGAGCCCGCCCGTTCCGGCGGAGCAGGTCTGGGGCGTCGGACACCGGCTCCTCTTCCCCCCGGCGCGTGGGGCGTGCTAGTGGACTCCCGCCGTTCGGACCGCTTCGTCCTCGCGGGTGATCCCGTCGGCGAGCGAGTACTCGAATTCACGCTTGGCGAGGCGCCATCGTTCGACCGTCGGATCCGGGTCGGGGGCGCGAAGACCTTTGTCGCGACCTCGACGAGCATGAGCGCGTAAGGAGGGAGTTCACGACATGACACAGGCAGGCCACGAAGCGGAAGAAGTCAAGGACGTCGTTTGGACGTATGCGGGCTGGACCGTCATCATCCTCATCTGCATCGGGGCCGGCATCTTCATCGGCTACACGCTGTGGGGGAACGCGAGCTCGCTGCAACGGGATCTCTCCGCGGTGACCGAGCAGGTCAATACGTTAAAGAACGAACGCGAGACCTTGAAGAGCCAGCTCGCGCTCTGCACCCGTGACAAGGACGCCTGCCAGAAGCAGGCCGCGGCGGGGGGCGGCGCGGGCCGCTGAGCGCGCCTGAGAGCAGATCGTCGCTGACGCGACGGTTTGCTCTCTCCATCGCCGGGCGTCCCGAGCCGCCTACTTCTTCTCCTGCTCCTTCTGCTCGGCCAGCTGGCGTTTCCAGTCGAGGACGCGCGCCTTCGCTCCTTCGGCCTCGGCCTCGGCGATCATGCCCTTGCGCTGGTAGAACATCGACAGGCTCGTATGGGCGAGCGTGTCGTCCGGCGTCAGGTCCACGAGCCGTTTGCCCTGTTCGATCGCCTCGTCGAAGCGCTGGGCGTCGGCGTACGCCATCGCGAGCCCCAGAATGGCGTCGGTGAAGTCGGGGGCGACCGCGAGGGCCTCGCGATACGTGGCAATCGCCTCGTCCAGCCGGCCTTCGGCCACGTGATCGACGGCGAGATCGTAGAGCTCTTCGGCGCTCGGCATGGCTTCCGAACTTAACGAATCGACCTCGGAGCGACAAGCGGCGCCGCGTTGACAGGTCGTGGACCGGACCCTATTGCTGGGCCCTGCGCGTCGACGGCTTCGATCGCGGCCACGAACGTCCTGGGAACTCCGACCGCGCCGCGTTGGCGCGTGAACCACACCTGCGATCCCGCGAACCAATGCTCGCGAACGACGATCTCACGGCCGTTGACGAAGCGGACCCGCACGTCGGCGGCCGCCGGAGACGCTGAGCCGAACGTGAACCAGGCGACGATCGAAACCACGTCCACCGCCGATCCGACCAGCGATGCGCTGCGCGCGCGTGTAGGGGACTTCATCGCGGAGACCTCCCGCGACGATTTTGACGGCCTCGCGCTCGACGTGCATCGCTACCAGTATCGGACGAATCCCGCGTACCGGCGCTTCGCGGAACGCTGCGGCGGTGCCGCGCCCCGCACCTGGCGCGAGATTCCCGCCGTCCCGGCCGAGGCGTTCCGCATGAGCGTGCTCGCCTGCGGTCCGGCCGAGCGCGTCTATCGCAGCAGCGGCACGACCGCCGGCCCCGACCGGCGCGCCGCGCACCACGTGCCGGACGCGGACGTCTATCGTGTCTCGGCGCTCGCGGGGTTCGCGCGTGCGGTCCTGCCGCCCGGCGCGCGCCGCCGCTTCGTCGTCGCCGCGCCGGAGCGCGCGACCCATCCCGCATCGTCTCTCGGCGAGATGGTGACCTGGCTGCGCGCCGCGTACGACACCGACCGCGTCCCGTCGTGCCTCACCGCCGACGGCGTCGACGTCGAGCGGCTCGCGCGCACGCTCGATCGGGTCGGCGCCGGCGAACCGATCGTGCTGATCGCGGTCACGTCGGCGTTGCTGCGGCTCGCGGACTGGGCCGAGGCGCGACGTCAACGCTTCACCCTCCCGGCGGGGAGCCTCGTCGTCGACACCGGCGGGTGCAAGGGGTACGGGCGGGACCTCGCGCGCACCGACGTGCTCGCGCGCTACCGGCGCGTCCTCGACGTCGCGACCGAGCAGATCGTGAACGAATACGGGATGACGGAGCTCGCCTCGCAGCTCTACGCGACGGGGGATGGTCCGCTCCGAGCCCCTCCGTGGCTGCGAGTTCTCGTCTGCGATCTGGCCACCGGGCATGAGGTCGCGCCGGGCGTCGTCGGGTGCCTCCGGTTCTTCGACCTCGCGAACCTCGGCTCGGTCCTGGCGATCCAGACCGAGGACGTCGGACGCACACGCGACGGCGGGATCGAGTTGCTCGGACGCGCGCCCGGAGCCGTCGCGCGAGGGTGCTCGCTCCTCGCCGACGAGGGAGCCGCGTGATCGGGCCCGACGAGCGTCTGACGCCGACACGAACGCCGCTCGTCCCGACGCGCGTGCGTGCGCTGGCGCAAACGCTGCGCGCCGGCGCGACGGGACTCCGGGCGCTTCCCGTGGAGGCGCGCATCGCCGCGATCGATCGTCTCGCGGACGCGTGGCGCCCCGCCGACTCGCCGTGGCGCGTCCGCGCCCGCACCGAGCTCGCCATGTCGACGGGACACCCGGCCTCCGTGATCGACGTCGCCCTCGATCATCTCTGGAGCGCGCTCCGCGCTCCCGAGCTCGAGGCCGTCGTCGCGAGCGAGCTCGCCGGCGCGGATCTCCGCGGGCTTCCGGACGTCGCGCTGCACGTCCTCGCCGGAAACGTCCCGGGCGTGGGCGTGTTCGGCATCGTGGCGGCGCTCCTCGCGGGCGTCCCGAGCCTCGTGAAGCCCGCCGCCCGCGAGCCGTTCCTGCCGGCGCTCCTCGTCGAGTCGATCGCGGCCCTCGCGCCCGAGCTGCGCACCGCCATCGCCGTCGCCCCCTGGCGCGGCGGCAGCGCGGCGCTCGATGCGGCCGCGTACGGCGCCGTGGACCTCGTACTCGCCTACGGTCGGGACGAAACGCTCTCCCGCATCGCCGCCCGCAAGCCGGCGCGCCTCCTCCGCTACGGCCACCGCACGAGCGCCACCCTCGTCGCCCGGGCCGCGCTCGGTCCGCGCACCGCCCGCGCGCTCGCGTACCAGACCGCGCTCTACGACCAGCAGGGATGCCTTTCACCGCGCGTCGTCTTCGTGGAGGACGCGGACCGCCGCGATGTCGATGCCTTCTCGGCCCTGGTCGCGGCCGAGCTCGGCGCGCTCGAGCGCGAGCTGCCTCGCATTCCCCCGTCGCTCGGCGAGCGCGCGAGCGTCTGGCGGTGGCTCGAACGCCAACGCTGGCGCGCGCAGGAAGGCGCAGACGTGTCCGTGCACGGGGGCCACGACGGCGCGGGGAGCGTCGTCTGCGACCGGACCTCCGATTGGTCGGCGGGTCCGAGCTTCCGGCACCTCGTCCTGGCGCCCGTCGCGACGCTCGCCGCGGCGAGCGGACCGCTGCGTCGTCTCGCCGGCACGATCGAGGCGGTCGGCTACGCCGGACCGATCGAGGGTCTGGCGGAAGCGGCCGCGGCGGCCGCGGCGGCCGGGGCGCATCGCTTCTGTCCGCTGGAGCGCCTCCAGGCGCCGCCGTTCGCTTGGCGGCAGAGCGGACACCGCCGCCTCGCGAGCTTCCTCGCCGGCGCCCACGCGGCGGCGCCGGCCCTTCCCTTCGCGTGACGCACCGCCCCGACCGACGCCCGGGCGGTGCGGCGCGCGGCGCGCGTGCCCTCGCCCGCGACTTCCGCCTGCACGTCGCGCAGACCTCGACCGCGCCGCTCGGCATCGTCGTCACGAAGGCGCAGGGCACGTGGCTCACGGATGCGACCGGCCGGCGCTATCTCGACCTGCTCGCGGGCATGGGGGTCGTGAACCTCGGCCATGGCAACCGGGCCGTGACTCGTGCGTGCCTGGCGCAGCTCCGCCGGCACCTGCACGTCATGGTGTACGGCGAGTACGTGTTGCCGTCGCAAGTCGACCTCGCGACCCGTCTCGTCGAGCTCGCCGGTCCGCCGTTCGAGAGCTGCTACTTCACGAGCAGCGGGACGGAAGCCGTCGAGGGCGCGCTCAAGACCGCCCGCAAGCACACGGGACGGCGCGGCCTCGTGGGCTTCGCGCTCGGATTCCACGGCGATACCTTCGGAGCGCTCTCGGTCGGCGGAAATCCGGTGTACCGGGATCCCTTCCTGCCGCTCCTCCCGGGCACGACGATCCTGCCGTGGCAGGACGCGCGGGCGCTGCGCGCGATCGACCGCCGCACCGCCGCCGTCGTGATCGAGCCGGTGCAGGCCGAAGGCGGCGTGCGGGTCGCGGATCCGGCGTATCTCCGACTCCTGCGCGCGCGGTGCGACGAGGTCGGCGCGCTCCTGGTGTTCGACGAGGTCGTGACGGGCATGGGACGCACGGGCGCCCTTTTCGCGTTTCAGGAATGCGGGATCCGCCCCGATCTGCTCGTACTCGCGAAGGCGCTCGGCGGCGGCCTGCCGCTCGGCGCGTTCCTCGCCTCGCGGCGCATCCTCGCGACGCTCGCGAAACGACCCGCCCTCGCTCACGTGACGACCTTCGGCGGCCATCCGCTCTCGTGCGCGGCGGCGCTCGCGGCGCTGAACCAGACGATCGCCCGCGACCTCCCCGGCCGCGCCGCCGCGAGCGGCCGCGCCTTCCTCCGCGGCCTCCAGGATCTCGCGGCCCGTCATCCCGTGATCCGAGCCGTCCGCGGTGCCGGTCTCCTGCTCGCCGTCGAACTCGCGACTCCGACCGCGACCCGCCGCTTCGCCGCGGCCTGCCTCGCGCGCGGCCTCCTCGTCAACTGGACGCTCCATCGCGACACCGTGATCCGGCTCGCGCCGCCGCTCGTGATCACCCGCGCCGAGATCGCTCTCGCGCTCGCCACGATGGAGGCGGCGCTCGACGACCTGCGGCGACCGGGACATTAGCCCGCAGTCCCGCCGATCTTCGAAAGCAGGTACGCCTGGATGAACCGGTCGAGGTCGCCGTCGAGCACGGCGTCGGTGTTGCCGATCTCGCAGCCGGTCCGGTGGTCCTTCACCATCCGATACGGGTGCAGCACGTAGGAGCGGATCTGGCTCCCGAAGCCGATCTCCTTCTTGCTCTTGCTGAAGGCGTCGAGCTTCTCCTTCTGCTTTTCCATCTCGAGGTCGTAGAGCTTGGCGCGCAGGATCTTCATCGCCATCGCCTTGTTCTTGTGCTGGGAGCGCTCGTTCTGACACGCGACCACGATGCCGGTCGGCATGTGCGTCAGGCGGACCGCGGAGTCGGTCTTGTTGACGTGCTGCCCGCCGGCGCCGCTCGAGCGGTAGGTGTCGACACGGAGGTCCGCTTCGTCGATCTCGACCTCGATGTCGTCCTCGATCTCCGGATAGACGAAGACCGACGCGAACGACGTCTGCCGGCGCGCGTTGGCGTCGAACGGCGAGATGCGAACCAGGCGGTGGATGCCAGACTCGGCGTGCAGATAGCCGTACGCGTACTCGCCCTCGATCGTGATCGTGGCGCTCTTGATGCCGGCGCCCTCGCCCTCCTGCTGCTCGAGAACCTCGACCTTGTAGCCCTTCCGCTCGCACCAGCGGAGGTACATGCGGAAGAGCATCTCGGCCCAGTCCTGGGCTTCGAGACCGCCGGCGCCGGGGTGGATGCTCAGGATCGCATTGCCGGCGTCGTGCTCGCCCCCGAGCATCTGCCGCATCTCGAGGGTGCCGATCCCCTCCTCCACGGCCTGCGCCTTGGCGATGCCTTCGGCGACCGCGTCGGGATCGCCCTCGACGGCGAGTTCGAGGAAGACGTTGGCGTCGTCGAGCTCGCCGCGCTGCTTCCGCCAGCCGTCGAGCGCCGACGTCAGATGCGCGCGCTCGCGCTGGACCTTCTGCGCCCGCTCGTGGTCGTTCCAGAAATCGGGCTGCCCCACCTGCTCGTCGAGCGCGCGCAGGCGCGCCTCCGTTCCCGGGACGTCAAAGATGCCCCCGAAGCGTCTCGAGTCGCCGTTCGAGCGACGCGAGGCGCTCCTTCAGCTCGTTGGTGGTGACCTCCGGCGTCGTGCTCATGTCTCCTCCGTCGCGGCGTCCGCGCGCCCGCTCCCGCCGACGATCGCGACGAGCACGAGCCACGCGAAGCACCCGTACACGAACACGTCACCGAAGCGGGCATAGAACGTCTGGATCCCGATCCAGCTGATGCTGTCGGCGCGCCACGCCGACTCGAAGAGCCCGGTACGCCAGCGGATCGTCCCGTCGGCGTCGACCATAGCAGAGAAACCGGTGTTCGCCACGCGCACGAGGGGCACCCGGTTCTCGATCGCCCGGAACGTCGCCATCGCCAGGTGCTGGTAGGGCGCGGACGTACGGCCGAACCAGGCGTCGTTGGTGATGTTGATCAGGAAGTCGGCGCCTCCGTCCACGAAGCGGCGCGTGAGGTCCGGAAAAATTCCTTCGTAGCAGATGAGCGTTCCGAAGTTGCCTCGCGCCGTCCGGAAGACGACCGGCGTGTCGCCGGCCCGGAAGTCGCCGACGCCTTCCACCACCTTGTCGACGAAAAAGAAGAGCGACTTCAGGGGCACGTACTCGCCGAAGGGCACCAGCTCCATCTTGTCGTAGAACTGGTCGGCGGCGCCGTCGGGTTCGACCAGATAGACGCGGTTGTGCATCCTGAGCGTCGCGTGATCGTAGCTGAACGCCGGGCTCCCGACGACCAGCCATACGTGGAGGCGGCGCGCGAGGTCGAGGATGCGATCGCGGAGATCGCTCTCCTGCTGGAAGAAGAACGGCGCGGCGGTCTCCGGCCACACGACGAGTTCCGCGCCATCGGCAACCGCCTTCCGCGTGAGCGCCTCGTACCGATCGATGGTGGCTGCCTGATGGGCCGGATCCCATTTCACGTCCTGGGCGACGTTGCCCTGGATGAACCCGACGCGGAGCGTGCCCCGCGCCGGCCGCGCGGCGAGGTCGTCCACGCGCCAGTAGCCCCACCCCACGAGCGCCACCAGCAGCGACGCGAGCGCCAGCATCGCGCGCGTGTTCGGGGGCGCGCCCGCGAGCCAACGACGGACCGCCGTGTAGACGACGACGTTCACCAGCACGACCAGCGCCGAGAGGCCGTAGATCCCCGTCACCTCCACGAACTGCACGAGATAGATCGCACGGTACTGCGAGTAGCCGAGGCTCACCCACGGGAACCCCCCGAGGATGTAGGTGCGGATCCATTCGACGACGACCCAGGCCGCCGGCGCCACGAAAGCGATCGCGATACCGCGGCGCCGCGCCCATTCGCAGGCGGCGGCGACGATCCCGAACCCGAGCGCCAGGAACGCGCAGAGGAGGAGGAGCGGACCGACGCTCACCAGCGGCGACAAGTTCGTGTAGGTGCCGATCGTCAGCACGAGCCAGTAGAGCGTCGCGAGATAGAACGCGACGCCCGCGAGCCACCCCGCGCGGAACGCCGCGCCGATGCCGCGCCCGAGGGCAGCGAGGAGGAGCGGCACGAGCGCCACCCAGGCGACGGGGGCCCAATCGACGACGGGAAAGGCGAGCGCGAGTCCGGCGCCGCTCATGGCGGCGAGCGCGCGCGCGCGCCGTCCCTCGAAGACCGGAGCCCCGGGAGCGATCGTCGTCCGGCGCGCGTGCGGTGGCCCGCCGTTCCCGGTCACGCGCGCCTCACGCGCGCCGCACGCGCTCGCGGACGGCGCGCCCGGGACGCGGGCGGACGCCCGGAGCGCGCGCGCGCGGGCGGAGTCAAGCGGCCGATCGCCGTCCGTACCGCCCGCGCCGTCCGCGCCATGCGGCGGTCCTCGGCCGGCGAGAGCTCGTGATCGAATCCGAGGAGATGCAGGATGCCGTGGATCACGAGCTCGTCGAGCACCGCCGCGAGCGGACGCCGGCGCTCGCGCGCCGCCAATGCCGCGGTATCGAGCGAGATCACCACGTCACCGAGGCTCGCGGCATCCGACGGCACCGGCGACGCATGGAGCGGGAACGCGAGCACGTCCGTCGGCCGGTTCTTCCCGCGATAGGCGCGGTTCAGCGCCCGCATCTCCGGATCGGCGACCAGCGAGACGCTGAGCTCGCTGCGGCGGATGCCCAGCGCGCGCAGCGCCTGTCGGGCCCGGGTCGCGATATAGCGGCTCCAGACAGCGCCGGTAGGCGTACGGCAGGCGAGAGCGACGGGCATGCGAACGCCGCGGACCGGTCAGGATTCGTTTCGGGCCGACGCGCCTTCGGCGCGCTCGTAGGCGGTGATGATGTCCTGCACCAGCCGATGCCGCACGACGTCGCGCTCGCTGAAGCGCACGAACTTGATGTCGTCGATGTCCTTGAGGACGTGCTGCGCCTCCTTCAGGCCGGAGATCTTGCCGGCGGGAAGATCGGTCTGGGTGACGTCGCCCGTGACGATCGCCTTCGACCCGTAGCCGAGCCGGGTGAGGAACATCTTCATCTGCTCCGGCGTCGTGTTCTGGGCCTCGTCGAGGATGACGAACGAGTCGTTCAGCGTGCGGCCGCGCATGAAGGCCAGCGGCGCGACCTCGATGGTCCCGCGCTCCAACATCTTTCGCGCCCGGTCGAAGTCCACCATGTCGTGCAGCGCGTCGTAGAGAGGGCGCAGATAGGGATTCACCTTCTCCGCGAGGTCGCCCGGCAGGAACCCGAGCTTCTCGCCCGCCTCGACCGCCGGCCGCGTGAGCACGATGCGCGTGAACTCCTGCTTGAGCACGGCGGCCACGCCCATGGCCATCGCGAGGTAGGTCTTGCCGGTGCCGGCCGGGCCGATCGCAAAGACGATGTCGTGCGTGCGGATCGAGTCGATGTAGGCCTTCTGCATCACGCTCTTCGGCGTGATCACGCGCTTCTGCGCGGCGATGTAGACGGTGTCCAGGAAGATGTCGCGGACGTTCGCGGTATGGTCGCTCGCGAGGATGCGGAGCGCGTAGTCGACGTCGCTCGCGTACACCGGGAAGCCGCGCTCGAGCACGCCGTAGAGCTGCGTCATGACCCGGCCGGCGAGCTCGCGGTCCACCGGGTCGCCGCCGATCGAGACTGCCTTCCCGGCGACGCCGATCCGGACGCCGAGCGCCTTCTCGATCGCCTTCACGTGCTCGTCTTGGCGGCCGAGGAGCTCGTGGAAGAGCCGGTGGTCCTGGAACTCGAGCTCTACGACGTCCGGCCCGGTCGCGAGCGCGCCGCGCCGCGCCGACGGCGCTCCGGCGGGTCCGTCCGGCGAGGGGGCGGCGCCCGCGCGCGCGGACGGCGGCGGGGGCCTCATGCGAGCAGCTCGGGGACCATCGCAAGCGCTTCGTCGAGGCGCGCCGCGTCCTTGCCGCCGGCCTGCGCGAAGTCGGGCCGCCCGCCGCCGTTCCCGCCGACCAGCGGCGCGATGCGCTTGATGAGCTCGCCGGCGTGGTGGCGCTTGATGAGGTCCTTGCTCACGGCCGCGACCAGGCTCACCTTGCCGTCGTGGGCTGCGCCGAGCGCCACGACGCCACTCCCGAGCTTCTCCTTCAGGCGATCGGCGAGCTCACGGAGCGCCTTGTCGTCCAGGCCGTCGACGCGGGCGGCCAGCACCTTCACCCCGTTCCGCTCGACCGCATGCGAAAGCAGGTCGCCGCTCTGCGCCTTCGCCTGCTCGCGCTGCATCTTCTCGATGCGGCGCTCGAGCTCGCGGCTCTGCGCGAGGAGACGCTCGAGGCGCTCGACCGCTTCTTCTTCCGACGCCTTCAACGCGGAGCCGATCTGCCGCAGGCGCTCCTCGCGTTCCTGCACCCAATCGAGCGCGCCGCCGCCGGTCATGGCCTCGATGCGCCGCACCCCGGCGGCGACGCCGCCCTCGGTGCGGAACTTGAAGAGCCCGATGTCGCCCGTCCGCTGCACGTGCGTACCGCCGCAGAGCTCGGTCGAGAAGGCCCCCATCTGCAACACCCGAACGCGGTCGCCGTACTTGTCGCCGAAGAAGGCGAGCGCGCCGCGCTTCATCGCGTCGTCGTAGGACATCTCTTCGCTCGCGCATTCGACGTTGGCGCGGATGCGGGCGTTGATCTCGTCCTCCATCGCGCCGAGATCCTCGGCGGAGATGGGGCCCGTGTGGTTGAAGTCGAAGCGCAACCGATCCGGCGCGACGAGCGAGCCCGCCTGCCGGACGTGCGCGCCGAGCCGCTCCCGCAGGACCCCGTGCATGAGATGGGTCGCCGAGTGGTTCAAGCGGATCCGCTCGCGGCGTGCGGCGTCGACCTCGAGCCGGACGTGATCGCCGGGCCCGACGCCGCCCTCGAGCACGCGGACCCGGTGCACGACGAGGTCGGGTCCCTGACGGATCGTGTCGAGCACCTCCATCGTGGCGCCGCGCTCGCTCACGATCCGACCGACGTCGCCCACCTGGCCCCCGGACTCGCCGTAGAACGGCGTCTCTTCGGTCACGAGCTCCCCCGCCTCGCCGGCCCGGATGCCGCCCGAGCGGTCGCCGGCGGCGCCGCCGACGGCGGTGACCGTTGACTCCCACGCGTAGATCCGGTCGCCGACGAAGCGGGAGCGATGCTCTCCGCTCGCCGCGCTCTGCGCCACGAACTTCTTGTGCTCGCGCCCGCGGGCGCGCTGCTCCTCCATCGCGCGCCGGAATCCGGCGTCGTCCACGGTGTGGCCACGACCGCGCACGATGTCCTCGGTCAGATCGAGCGGGAACCCGTAGGTGTCGTAGAGCTTGAACGCAACGTCGCCGGGCAGCACGCCGTTGTTCGCGGGCAGCTTCGCGATCTCGGCCTCAAGGAGCCCGAGCCCCTTGTCGAGCGTCTCGGCAAAGCGGCTCTCCTCTGTCTCGACCACCTCGGCGATGAAGGCCTGCCGCTCGCGGAGCTCCGGGTACGCGTTGCCGAGGATGCCGGACACGGCGTCGACGAGGCGCGTCAGGAACGGGCCGTCGAGCCCGAGCATCTTGCCGTGGCGGGCGGCGCGCCGGAGCACGCGGCGCAGCACGTAGCCGCGGCCCTCGTTCGACGGCAGCACGTGATCGGCGATCATGAGGCTGACGGCGCGGGCATGATCGGCGATCACCCGGAACGAGACGTCGGCCTCGGGATCGGCGCCGTAGTGCCGGCGCGCCAGGGTCTCGGTGGCGTCGATGATGCCGCGGAAGAGATCGGTGTCGTAGTTGCTGAGGACGTTCTGCAGGACCGCGGTGATGCGCTCGAGGCCCATGCCGGTATCGACGTGCTTCGAGGGCAGCTCGCGCAGGCTCTGGTCGGCCTCCCGGTTGTACTGGATGAAGACCAGGTTCCAGAGCTCGATGTAGCGCGCGCACTCGCCGTTCACACGGCAGACGTGCGGCTTGCCCTGCCGATCGCAGGCCGTCGGGCCGCGATCCAGATGGATCTCGGAGCACGGACCGCACGGACCGGTCTCGCCCATCTCCCAGAAGTTCTCGCGCTCGAAGCGCAGCACGCGGTCGGCGGGCAGCGGGGTAACCTTCCTCCAGAGCTTCTCGGCCTCGTCGTCGGTCGTGTAGACCGACGCCCAGATCTTGTCCTCGGGGAGCTTCCACTCCTTCACCAGGAGATCCCAGGCCCACTCGATCGACTCGGCCTTGTAGTAGTCGCCGAACGACCAGTTCCCGAGCATCTCGAAGAGCGTGTGATGATAGGTGTCGCGCCCGACCTGCTCGAGGTCGTTGTGTTTGCCCGAGAGCCTGAGACACTTCTGCGCGTCGACGACCCGCGGGTGCGTGGGAGTCGCCTGCCCGAGGAAGATCTGCTTGAACTGAACCATCCCGGCGTTGGTGAACAGCAGGGACGGGTCCCCCTCGGGAACGATCGGAGCGCTTCGTACCACCCGGTGATCACGGGCCGCGAAGAAGTCCAGGAAGCCCGCGCGAATCTCTCTACCGGTCGGCACTTGGCGCTAGTCGTCCTCTCCGAGAATCTCGCTCACGATGTCCGGTGGATGCCCGCGACCGAGGAGGAAGCGACACGCCCTCGCCCGGTCCGCCCGCGAGACCGGCGCCGCGGCGCCGAACCGCCGCTCGAGCGCCGCTCGTCCGAGGGCAACCTCGCTCCGGCCTTCGAGCACCCCGGCAATCGCACGATCGATGACGGTATCGGTGAGGCCTCTGCGAGTCAATTCGTGGGCGACTTTCACACGCCCGGCGCCCCGTCGGAGGAAGAGATCCTCGGCGCGGCGCTCGGCGAGGGCGGCGTCGTCGAGGTACCCGCGTGCGACCAGCCGCTCCAGGGTGGCCGCGACGACGTCCGCGTCCGTCCCGCGCGTCGTCAGGTGCTCCGCCACCTCCGCCGCCGAACGCGCCGCCCGCGCCAGGAACGCCGCCGCGGCCGCGCACGCGTCCTCGTGGGGGTCGGCCGGCGTCTCGGACTCAGAAGCGGTCGATCTTGAACGCCGCGCCCTGACCGCTGTCGGCACGCTCGCCCTTGTCGAACTGATCCCAGCGGGCGTCGCTCGTGGAGGCGATGCCGCGGACCTTGAGGGCGAAGTCGTCGGGGTTCGTCGCTTGCGCAAGCGCCTCTTCGTACGTGATCAGGTCCTCGCGGAAAAGCGCCATCAACGACTGATCGAACGTCTGCATGCCGTAGGTGGCATGGCCGCGCGCGATCGCGTCGGTGAGCTCGTGCGTGCGCTCCTTCTGCGCGATGCACTCGCGCACGAGGGCTGTCGACAAGAGCACCTCGACCGCCGGCACCATGCCCTTCCCGTCGGCGCGCTTCACGAGCCGCTGGCTGATGATGCCCTTGATGACCGACGAGAGGATCAGGCGGATCTGGTCGCGCTGGTGCTCGGGAAACGCCGAGATCGCGCGCGTCACGGTCTCGCGCGCGTCGAGGGTGTGCAGCGTGCTCATGACCAGATGTCCCGTCTCGGCGGCCAGGATCGCGGTCTCGATCGTCTCGAGATCGCGCATTTCCCCGACCAGGATCACGTCCGGATCCTGACGGAGCGCGCCGCGCAGCCCGTCGGCGAACGTCCGGCAGTCGTAGCCGATCTCGCGCTGGTTGATGATGCAGAGGTCGTCGGTGTGGGTGTACTCGATCGGATCCTCGATGGTGATGATGTGACGATCGCGGGTGATGTTGACGTGGTGGATCATCGAGGCGAGCGTCGTGCTCTTGCCGCTGCCCGTGGTCCCGGTCACGAGGATGAGGCCGCGATGCTCGAGCGCGATCTGCTCCACCACCGGCGGCAGCTTGAGATCGCGGATCGTACGGACCTGCGGCGGGATCACGCGGAGCGCGATCGAGATCTCGCCGCGCTGGTGGAAGATGTTGACGCGGAACCGGCCGTTCCCGGGGCTCGCGTACGCCAGGTCGGCCTGCAACCGCTCCCGCAGATGGGCTTCGTGATGCTCGTCGAGCAAGCGGGCGAGGAAGCCGCCCATGTCTTCCCGGCTGAGAGTTCCCGCGCCTTCCATCGGAACGAGCCGCCCATGCGCTCGAAACATGGGCGGCCGTTCGACTTTCAGATGGACGTCGGAAGCCGCGATCGCGATGCCGTGCCCGAGAATCGTGTCAAGTTCCATGCGGTCTGTCCGGTCAGTCCGCGGCTCCTCCATTCCCGGCGCTGGCCGGAGTTGCGAGGCCGCACTTCTCCCGGATCCTCCGCTCGATGACATCGGCCGTTTCGCGATTCTCCTTGAGGAACTCCTTCGTGTTCTCGCGCCCCTGACCGATCCGCTCACCCTCGAAGGAGTACCAAGCCCCGCTTTTCTCCACGATTCCGAGCTCGGAGCCGATGTCGACGAGTTCGCCTTCCTTGGAGATGCCGGTGCCGTAGAGGATGTCGAACTCGGCCTCGCGGAAGGGCGGCGCGACCTTGTTCTTGACCACCTTCACCTTGGTGCGGCTGCCGACGATCTGGTCGGCCTGCTTGATGGCGGCGATGCGGCGGATGTCGAGCCGGACCGACGAGTAGAACTTGAGCGCATTGCCCCCCGTCGTGGTCTCCGGGTTGCCGAACATCACGCCAATCTTCATGCGAATCTGATTGATGAAGACGACGATGGTGTTGGACTTGGCGATGGTGCCGGTGAGCTTGCGGAGGGCCTGCGACATGAGCCGCGCCTGGAGGCCCATCTGCGGATCGCCCATATCGCCCTCGATCTCGGCGCGCGGCACGAGCGCGGCGACCGAGTCGACCACGAGGACGTCGATGGCGCCGCTGCGCACGAGCGTCTCGGCGATCTCGAGCGCCTGCTCGCCGTGGTCGGGCTGCGAGATGAGGAGGTCTTCGGTCTTCACGCCGAGCTTGCGCGCGTAGACGACGTCGAGGGCATGCTCGGCATCGATGAACGCGCAGATGCCGCCCTTCTTCTGCGACTGGGAGATCACCTGGAGCGCGAGCGTCGTCTTGCCGGACGACTCGGGCCCGTAGATCTCGATGACGCGGCCGCGCGGCAGCCCGCCGACCCCGAGCGCCAGGTCGAGCCCGAGCGAGCCCGTGGAGATGGTCTCGACGTCGCGGATGAGCGCGTCGGCGCCGAGCTTCATGATGGCGCCCTTGCCGAACTGCTTCTCGATCTGGCTGACCGCGAGATCGATGGCGCGATCGCGATTCACTTCTGCTGCCATGGTTGCCATACCCCCTCCCTTTCACCTCGAATTGCGGTCGGACGCGGGTGTCGTCCTCCCGATGCGTGCAGGTCCTATTCGCTGGTGAGTGCGTCGTACACCGCGGGGCACGGCTTCGAATATCCGTCCGGCAACCGCTGTCGGCGACGCGCGCGGCGCCCGTGTACCCGACTCGTTCGCATCGGGCGAAGATTAGGCGAATCGACGGGAATCGTCAAGGAAATCCGTCGCCGCGGTCGAGCGGAAATACCGCGAGCGGCGAGTGGCGGGCCCCGTCCGGGGCAAGCTCGCTCTGGTAGAGGATCACCCGCGCGACGGGTGCCGCACCGAAATCGCGGCCGCCATCGCGCGCGAAGAGCGCGGGATCGAAGGCTGCGCCGCGGATCCGGGCGCGCATCCGGCCGAGGGTCACGTGTGGCCGGAACGGGCGCCGCTCGCGGGCGATGCCGGCCGCCTCGCCCGCCCTCCGGACCGCGTCCGCGAGCGCGGGGAGCGGCGGGGCGACCACCCCGACCCAGAGCACCTGCGGTCGGGCGAGGCTCGGAAACGCGCCGACGCCGATCACTCGCGCCGTGAAGCGCTCGACGCCCGCGAGCGCGCGGGCGAGCCGCGGCGTCAGCTCCGGGATCGCCGACGCCGGCACGTCGCCGAAGAACGCGAGGGTGAGGTGCAGGTTCCCAGGCCGCGTCCAGGCGACGCCGGAGATCGTCGCGCGCAGGCCGCCGAGGAACGCATCGACCTCCGCCCGCGCGGGGTCTTCCAGGTCGATCGCGACGAAACAACGCCAGCGCTCGTCCGTTCCCGCGGGCACCGGATCAGCCCGGAGCGACGCTCTCGCTCTTGGCGGGCGCGGGCGCGGGCGCGGCGCCGCCCCGTCCGATCTCGAGGAGCGGCACGCCGAGCAGATGACGGCGCACCCAGTCGAGCGCGATCTGCGACGACAGGAGCTTCACCCACTCGCGGTTGCCCCAGAGGCGATAGCGGCGGGTGACGGTCGGCGCGTACGCCGCCGCGAGCCCGAAGCACACGGTTCCGACCGGCTTCTCGGCGGTGCCGCCGTCCGGGCCGGCGACGCCCGTGACGCCGACGGCGATGTCCGCGCCGAGCACGCGCCGGGCGCCCTCGGCCATCGCGCCCGCGACCTCCTCGCTGACCGCGCCGCGCGCCGCGAGGAGGTCCGCCGGCACGCCCAGCACCCGCTCCTTCACCTCGTTCGCGTAGGCGTTGACGGCGCCGCGGTAGTACGACGAGCATCCCGGCACGTTGGTGAGGCGGTGCGCGACGAGGCCGCCGGTGCAGGACTCCGCGAAGCCGACGGCGACCCGGCGCGCCGCGAGCAGGTCGCCGACGACGCGCTCCATGGTCGCGTCGCCCTCCCCGTAGACGTACTGGCCGAGGCGCGCGTACACCTCGCGCCCGAACGCGTCGAGGCGCCGATCGACGTCGTCGCCGCGCACCACCACGCGGACCGAGACCTCGGGGAAGTTCGCCCGGAACGACCACCGCCCTTCGCCGGGGATCCCGGCGACGATCTCGTCGAGGCCGGACTCGCTGATGCCGAACGTCTGGAAGGTCCGGTGCCCGACCCGCGCCGCGCCCGTGAGCTCCGCGAGCCATGGCAGCACGGCGTCGGTGAGCATCGGCTTCATCTCGCGCGGCACGCCGGGCAGCACGACGAGATGACGGCGATCGTCGGGCGATCCGACCGCGACGCGGTACCCGGGCGCCGTGCCGAGCCCATTCGGCACGATCACCGCGCCCTCCGGAAAAGCCGCCTGCTTCATGTTGTTCTCGGGCATCGGCCGGTTGAAGAGGCGGAAGAGCTCCCGGATGCGCTCGGCGACCTGCTCGTCGTGGACGAGGTTCCGGCCGAGCAGCGCCGCGACGGTCTCGGTCGTGAGGTCGTCGGCCGTCGGCCCGAGACCGCCCGTCGCGATCACGACGCGCGCCAGGCGAAGCGCCTCGCTCCACGCCCAGCGCAGATGCTCGGGACGATCGCCCACGGTCAGCACCGCGACGACGTCGATGCCGAGTTCGAGCAGGCGGTCGGCGATGAAGCCGGCGTTGGTGTCGGTCGTCCGTCCGGTCGTGAGCTCGTCTCCGGTGCTGATGATGGCGGCCTGGATCACGCGAGCACCCGTACCACGATCTGCGCGTAGACGCCCGCGACGAGGTCGTCCGCGACGACACCGACGCCGTTCTTCAGGTGACGGTCGAAATGCCCCGCGGGAAATGGCTTGAGGACATCGAACAACCGGAAGGCCGCGAACGCGATCGCCAGCGAGCGCGCCGTCGGCGGCACCAGGGCGCCGGCGATCAACATGCCGCACACCTCGTCGAGCACGATCCGCGAGCTGTCGGCGTGACCGTGGATCCGCCCCGCCCGCCCGCAGATCGGCATCGCGGCGAGGCTCACGGCCACGATCAGCGCCACCACGGCCCACGCCGGCAGGCTCGCGTGCCCGAGCCCTACGAGCAGCGGCAGGGCGAGCAGCGATCCGAAGGTGCCGGGAGCGATCGGCGCGTAGCCGAGATACGACCCGCTGGCGAGGAAGAGGACGACGCGGTCCACGCGGGACCAGGTCGTGTCACGCAATCAGGGCGCCGCGCAACCCGCGGTGGTGATCGGCAACGAGGGCGCGAGGGCCGGCAGCAAGCCGGCCGCGCGCGGCGCGATCACCCGCAGGAGATCGTCGGCGACGCAGTCCTGGCGCAGGCGAAGCGCCGCCTGATAGCTCGCGAGCGACGCGAGCGTATCGGAGCCCGGCAGCACGGCGGCCAGCGCGTCGAGGTTCGCGGCGCGCGCCGGGCGCAGCTTCTGGTCGAAGTCGATGCCGGCGCACTTCTTCTCGATCGCCGGCCCGAGCTTGGCGCGCGCCGCCGCGATCTTCGCCCCTTCCTTCGCGCAGCCCGCGTCCGCCTTCGCGAGGCACGCCGCGTCGCCGGGCTTCGTCTGGATGCAGGCGAAGACCTTGTCCACGCACTTGACGACGCTCGCGAGCTTCTTCGTGAGGAACCCGCTCGCGGCCTTGGTGATGGCCGTGCCGCAGGCATAGAGCGCCTTCCCCTGCGCCGCGTCGCCGACGCCCTCGCCGTCGCCGTCGTGATCGGGCAGACACGCGTCGCCCGCGACGCCGGCGACCCGGCGCAGCTCGCCCGCACGCGGCGCCTCGGCGCCGTACACGTCGCTCGCGCGACAGCCGTACCGCCGCGCGATACACTCCGCGACGTCGGCGACGTTCGCCGCGGGATGGCTGAGCTCGGCCTCACACTCGGCGTCGATGTTGAGGTAGCCGAGGCCGGTCGCGCCGCGCAGATCGTCGGCATCGACGAGCGCGTCGCCGCACTTGGCGCCGACGGCGGCCAGCAGCTTGGCGCGCGCCGTGGACGCCGCGCCGCCGAGGCTCGCGCACTTGGCGCTCGCCTTCCCGACGCACGCGGCGTCGTCCGGCTTCGTCTGGATGCACTTGACGATGCCGTTCGTGCAGGCATCGAGCTGCTTCAAGCGAGCGGAGAGGAACCCCACGCCCGCCTTGCCGATCGCCTGCTGGCACTTGACCGCGTTCTTGGCGGCGGCCGCGTCCGTGAGCCCGCCGAGCTCGACGACGACCGGCGTCGGCCCCGTCGTCGGGACGAGCGTCGGCGTCGGCCCGCCGAGCGGGGAACCGGTCGCCGTCGCGGAGGGGAGATCGCCGGGCGTGGCCGACGGCGTCGCGCTCGCCGTGACAGCGCCCGTCGACGTCCCGTTCGGCGTCGGCGTCCCGCTCGCGGCCGCCGTACCCGACGGGGTTGCCGTCGCGGTCGGGGTGGCCGTCGCGGTCGGGGTGCGGGTCGCGCTCGGGGTGGCCGTCGCGCTCGGAGCAGCGGTCGCGGTCGGGGTCGCGGTGGTGGTCGGCGTCGCGGTTCCGGTGGGGGTCGAACTCGCCGTCGGCGTGCTCGTCGTCACCCCGGCCGTCGCCGTCCGCGTCGGGCTGATCGTGGCGGTCGGCGTCGCGACGACCGGGGTCGTCGTGCGCGTCGGCGTGGCCGTCCGGGTCGACGTCGCCGTCCGCGTCGGCGTCGGCGTGCGCGTCGGCGTCGCTGTCCGAGTCGGCGTGACGGTCGCGCATGTGAACGCCGAGCAGGTCGCGTTGCAGCAAGCGCCGTCGGCGCCCGCGCCCTTGTCGCAGATCTCGCCGGCCTGGCGCTTGCCGTCGCCGCACACGGGACAATTCGGTCCGCCCTCCGTGAGAACGCGCGTTCCCTTCGCCGGATTGAACACGACGTTGCCTGGAATGATCGGCGTCACGCCCGCGGGCTGGGTCACGGTGATGGAGCCCCCAGGATTCGCGAGGTACTGCGACAGGCTTCCGAGCGCCATTGCGCGCCGCGAGATGAGCTCGATGTCCGAGCCGCCGGCGACGTTCTGCGCGTTCACCCCGCCGTGGCCGTCGATCTTGACGGCGCTGCCGATCGTGAGCCCGCAGCCCGCGAAGGTGACGGTCTGACCGGTGCCGCTCAACGCGCCCCCGAACGCCAGAACGTCCTTCGTGACCGAAATGTTCCCCGAGGCGCTCTCGTCGGTTGCGAGCCCCGACTCGAAGTCGACGTAGCCGCCGTCGCCGTCGCCGCTCGCACTGCCTCCCGTCGAGTCGAGGATGCCGGTGATCGCGACCGCGCGCCCAGCGGTGCCGGCGACGTCGCCGCCGGCGCCGAAGCCGTGCGCGTTGATGGCGGCCCCGAGGAGGAGATCGCGGCCGGCGGTGAGATCGATCGAGCCGCCGTCGCCGCCGACGTTGCCGCTCGTCATCGAGATCTGTCCGCCGACGAACTGCATGTCGCCGTCGAGCGGATCATTCACGCGATAGAAGTCGACGTCGCTCGAATCGAGCGTGAGGAAGCCGCCGTCGCCGTCGAAATTGGTAGCGGCATCGAGGCGCATCGTGACGTTGTCGAACAGCATCAGGCCGAACGACGTGGCGTCGATGCTGCCACCGTAGCCGCCGAAGGCATCGGTCGCGCTGCCGCGCACCAGGAGGCTGATCGTGCTGTCACCGTCGATGAGGAGCTGGCCGCCGGGCTTGACGCCGCCGATACCGTCCTCGCCGGCCGCGAACGACATCGAGCCGCCGTCCCCGCCACCCGCGGTGCTGTCGGCGGTGATCGACCGCCGCACGAAGATGTCGTCGCCCGCGGTCAGGACGAACTCGCCGCCGCCGCCGCCGCCGCCGCCCACGTCGACCGTCTTCTTGACGTCGACGTTCACGGCGGCCTGCACGTCGACGATGCCGCCCGTGCCGCCGTTCAGACCGGTGAGCGACAGCGTCGCGTCGACGATCACGCTGCCGTTCTGCGCGACGGCCGAGAGCTCGCCGCCGTCCGTGTAGCGATCACCGAGATCACTGAAGGAGGTGATGCCGTTGGCGCGCACGGCCGGATCGCCGCCGAGGACGTGGATCGCGGCGCGCGGCTGCCCGCCGACGGTGGTGTCGGTACCGCCGGCGGCGAGGAAGATCGTGCCCCCGCCGTCGCCGCTCACGTCGAGGGAGCCGGTGCCGTCGATCACGATGCGGCGCGTGGCGCTCAGGGAAATGAGTCCGCCCTGGATGATGAAACCCTCCGGCTTGTAGAAGTCTCCACGCGCCTGCAGACGGCCGGCGCCCGCGACCGAGATGTCCCGCGCGTTCACGACCTTGATGAAGCCGCTGCCGGCCATCCGAACGAGCTTCTCGACGAAGAGATCGCGGGGAACGCCGGCGAGCGAAAGGTCGAACTCGCAGCCGCCCGCCGTGACGTCGATCGCGCTGGTGAGGTGCACCTCGCTGCCGGAGCACGTACCGTTCGCGCAGAGCACCGTCTGCGTGTTCTGCAGCGCGTCGGGGCCGCAGATCGCCGTGACGGCTTCCGCCCGGGTCGCGCCGAGCGAGCAGACGAGCGTGGCGATCAGAACGCCAAGGCGAAGGAGGCGATGGGACATGCGTACGGGGAAGTTGATGCGAGAGGCTCGAGAGTGCTTCGGAGTCTCGTGGACCTTATCGGGGCGTCGAGAATCATGTCAACGTACTTTCGACATCGCATGACGAATCCACGACGGCCTCCGGCCTCTTGGTCTCGGTCCGGCAAAAGTGCTAACAGTGCGCCGTCCTTACGCCCCGGCGCGGCGGGAGCCCCGCAAACCCTATGCAACGGAGCGCGGCGTGGTCGCCCTCGGGCGCGGAGAAAATGACGTCATGTTGATGGAACGCGAGCTCGAGGTCGCCCGCAGCGCCGCCAAGGCCGCCGGACTGGTTCTGCTGCGCTACTACGGCGGCGCCTATCGCGTCTCCGAGAAGAGCGCCGACAATCCGGTCACCATCGCCGACCTGGAGTCGAACGAGATCCTGAAGTCCACCATCCTCGCCGCGTTCCCGGGTGACGGCTGGCTCTCGGAGGAAACCGCCGACTCGGACGAGCGCCTGAAGCAGAAGCGCGTGTGGATCGTCGATCCGCTCGACGGCACCAAGGAGTTCATCGGCGAGATTCCCGAGTTCTGCGTCTGCATCGCCCTCGTCGAGGACGGCACGCCCCGCGTCGCCGTCGAATACAACCCGGTGCGCGACGAGCTCTTCGCCGCCTGCAAGGGCGGCGGCGCCACGCTCAACGGGACGCCGGTGCACGTGAGCAAGGCGAGCGACCTCCGCCACGCGAGCGTGCTCGCGAGCCGCAGCGAGGAAGCGCGCGGCGAGTGGGAGCCCTACCAGTCGCGTATGCGGGTCGAGCTCACGGGCAGCGTCGCGTACAAGTTCGCGCTGGTCGCGGCGGGACGCCACGACGCGACCTTCACGCTCACGCCCAAGAACGAGTGGGACGTGTGCGCCGGCGCGCTGCTCGTCGCCGAGGCGGGGGGCATGGTGACCGACCCCGACGGTCGGGCGATCCGCTTCAACAACGCCGACACGCTGCTGCCGGGCCTGATCGCGTCGAACGGGCTCCTGCACCGCCCGATCCTGAACACCATCCGCGCCGTCCGCGCCTCGATGGAGTGAGACGAGCCGGCGTTGCACGCCTCCGCGCCGTCCGCGCCTCAGTGCGGTGACGCGAGCCAGCGCGTGAGGCGCGCGAGCGCCTCCGGCTCGGATACCGTCTCGAGGCGCAGGACCGGCGTCGCGAGCTTCGCCGCGTCGGCGTCGGCCGCGCCCACGAGCACGACCCCCGCGGTCGCGACGCGGCCCGCGACGGCCGCGACCGCCGCCGCGCCCTTGCCCTTCCCCATCAGGAACACCGGGCGGATCTTGCGCCCGAGCAGGTAGCGGTAGGCGCCTTCGACGTCGCGGTCGGCGGCGGCGAGGTCGCTCGCGCCGCCCGAGGCCCCGTGGCCGCGCAGATCGAGGCGCAGGACTCGGAAGCCGCCGGCGACGAGCGCCTCGCTCGCGGACCGCCAGACCCGTCCGTCCTCGCCCGCGCCGTGGGCCACGACGACGCCGGGGCCGGTCGCGCCGTCGAGCTCCGCGATCAGCTGCACGCCGTCCATCGCCGTCACGTCGACGCGTTCGCCCGCGCGAGCGACCGGCACCGTCGCGCCGAGTACGAGCGCGACGAGGAGGAGCGCGGCGCGACGCATTCAGGCGGACCCGGCGCGGCGCGCCGCGACGACGGACGCGATCAGGCGGGGCACGTCGGTCATGATGCCGTCGCACCCGAGATCGAGCAGGCGCCGCGCCTCGCCGGCGTCGTTGATCGTCCAGACGTGGACCTCCGCCCCGAGCGCGTGCGCCGCCGCGACGGTCTCCCGGCTCACGAGCGTCACGTCGCCGTACGTCGGAGGGATCTGCAACGCGACGGCCCCCGCCGGCAGCGACGGCCGCTCGCCGCTCTGGAGCGCCCCGATGAACGCGGCGACCTCGCCCGTCGCGAGGCTCGTCGGCAGATCGGGCGCCGCGGCGCGGATCGCCTGCATGATCGTGTCGTGCTCGGCGGCGAGGACGACGCGGCTCGACGCGGCGCGCGCCATCGCCACGACCGCCGCGACGATCTCGGCGCCCTCCGGCTTGATCTCGATGTTGAGGGGCACGTCGGGAAACGCGCGCAGAATCTCGGCGAGCCGCGGCACCCTGACCCCCTGCCCGCGGAACGGGTGGGTCCAGCCGCCGTCCGGGGAGAATCGATGGCCCGCGTCCAGGCGCGCGAGCTCCGCGAACGTCAAGGCCGCCACCGGTCCCGCGCCGTCGGTGGTACGCTCCAGGGTGGGATCGTGCAGCACGACGATCTCGCCGTCGCGCGTTGCGTGCACGTCGAGCTCGAGCACGTCGACGCCGTCCGCTCGCGCCCGCGCGAACGACGGCACGGTGTTCTCCGGTGCGACGCCCGCCGCGCCGCGATGTCCGAAGAGTCGCGGCGTTCCGCCCGCGAATCCGAAGCGCACCGCCGCCTCGATCAGCGGAGCGAGGAACTCGCGTGCGGCCGCAGGACGTCGAGCAGCGACACCGGCGAGAACGAGAGCGACTGGAGCGGCAGCGCGGCGCCGCCGAGGCTTGCGAGGCGCGCGACGAGATCGCTCCGGAGCGCCGCGAAGCGCTTCCACCGAGCCCCCGAGATCTGCTCGTCGACCGGGAGCTTCACCGTGAGCGGATCCACGTAGACGCCGTTCTCGAAGAGCATGAAGTGCAGGTGGGGGCCGGTCGCCATGCCGCTCGCGCCAACGTAGCCGATCACCTGCCCTTTGCGCACCGTCGCCCCGACGCGGAGCCCCTTCGCGAACTTCTGCAGGTGCGAATACGAGGTGGAGTACGGCTGCGGGTGCTCGATCTCGACGTGGTTGCCGTAGCGCCCGCTGCGGCCCGCGAACGTGACGAGGCCGCTCGCGACCGCGCGGACCGGCGTGCCCGCCGGCGCCGAGAAGTCCACGCCGCGATGCGGGCGGATGCGGCGCAGCACGGGATGGAAACGCGCGCCCGTGTAGCTGGACGTGATCTTCCGATACTCGACGGGATACTTGAGAAAGCGCCGCCCGAGCGCGCGGCCGTCGAGATCGTAGTACTCGATCTCGCCGCGCTCGTTCTCGAAGCGGATCGCGGTGAGCGTACGACCGCCGCTCGTGATCTCGGCGGCAAGGATGTCGCCGGGCCGGGGCGCGTTGCCGTCGTCGTCGGTCAGCTCCGCATACAGGAGCCGGAATTCGTCGCCCGGATGCACGTCCTGCTGTAGGTCGATCTGCCAGCCGAAGAGATCGGCCAGCTCGGAGACCATGCGCACCGGCACGCCGGCCGCCGACGCCGACGTCGCGAGGCTCGCGTCCACGCGGCCGGAGACTCCCCGGACCGCCGCCAGCTGCGGCATCGCCTTCAGGCGCGCCTGGATCTGTCCATGCACGAGGCGCATGCTCAGCACCGAGTGCGGGTCGATCTCGTACTCGAGGCCGAGCAGCCGCCCCTGGTCCTTCACGAACGTGAGCTCGATCGCGTGCGCCGCCCGCATCCCGTCGATCTCGAACGCCGCCGCCGCGGCCTGCTCCCAGGCCTTCACCTCGGCGGCGGGAAGCCCGTGCCCGCCGAGAATGCCGGCCAACGTCTCACCCTCGGCGACGAGGTGCCGGATCGTTGCCCCGTCCTCCCCCGGCACCGTCGCCGCCGCCACACCGACGCCCCGCGTCTTGCCGATACCGCGCGCCTTCCCCCGGGCTTCGGCGCGCAGCTCACCGGAGGCCAGCGTCTCGGGCGCGCCGTACAGAAACGCGATCGCCAGCAATGCCGCCGGCAGCCATGAACGTCGCTGTAGCGATGTCGAGGTTCGTTGCTCGTCCATCCGCTTCGACTCGGAACGCGCCGTGGAAGGAGCGCGAGGCGCGGGCGACCCTGCCAACCAGGGTGCGGGTTGTCAAGCCGTCTGCGCTGCGGTGATCGCTGGCGGGCGCCCGCGCGTTGCGGGCCGTCGCGCACGCTGTTAGGGTCGCGGCCGCTCGTGAACGTCCGAGGCCGTGCGACCGTCGCACTCGTCGCCGTAGGCGTGCTCGGTGCGGTGGCGTTGGCCGCGCGCGCGCTCACGACCGCCCCGCGCCTGCCTGCGGAGGGCGCCGTCGTGGTGATCCGCGAAGGGGACGGCGTCGGCGAGATCGCGCGCCGGCTCGCGACGGCGGGCGTCGTCCGCAGCGCCCTCCTCTTTCGCCTGTGGGCCCGCGGGTCCGGTCGGGACCGCGCCCTCCAACCCGGGACCTATCGCTTCGCGGCGGCGACGGAGATCTCCGACGTGCTGGCGCGACTCGCGGCGGGCATCGAGCCGGTCGAGATCACGGTGCCCGAGGGGCTCACGGTCCACGAGGTCGCCGACCTCGTCGCGGCGCGCGGCCTCGCGAGCCGCGCGGACGTCTCCTGCCTCGCCGCCGATCCCGAGTTCCTCGTCGCCGCGGGCGTTCCCGGCCCGCAGCTCGAAGGCTACCTCTTCCCCGACACCTATCGCTTCGCGCCGACGGCGGGCGCCGGCGAGATCCTGGAGACGATGATCCGCCGCTTCCACGAGCGCTTCGGCGGCGAGCGCCACCGTCGCGCCGCGGAGCTCGGCTGGACGGTGAATCAGGTGGTCACGCTCGCCTCGATCGTCGAGAAGGAGACCGGCAAGCCCGACGAGCGGCCGCTGGTCGCGGCCGTCTTTGCGAACCGCCTCCGCCGCGGCATGCCGCTACAGAGCGACCCCACGGTGATCTACGGCCTCCCGGCCTTCGGCGGCGACCTGACGCGCGCCGACCTCATGCGCGCCACGCCCTACAACACGTACGTCGTGCGCGGGCTCCCGCCCGGGCCGATCGCCAATCCCGGCCTCGCGGCCATCGACGCCGTCCTCGCGCCGGCGCGCTCCGAGGCGCTCTATTTCGTGTCGCGAAACGACGGCTCCCACGAGTTCTCCGCGACGCTGCCGCAGCACAACCGGGCCGTCGAACGGTACCAGCGCCGCGAGCGCTGAGGAGTCCGGGCCCGGCCGCCCCATCCCCTTCTCCGGTTGACTTCGCTTTTCTTTCGCTTACAATGCGCAACCGTGACGGGAGGACCGCGCGCATGACGGGGCCGATGCTGACCAAGCGGCAGAAGGAGCTGGTGGACTACCTCGACGCGTACATCGTGCGCTCTGGCTACGCGCCGACGCTCGAGGAGATCGGACAGCACTTCGGGCTGAGCTCGCTCGCGACCATCCACAAGCACCTCACGAACCTCGAGCGGAAGGGCATGATCCGCCGCAAGTGGAACCGCAGTCGGGCGCTCGAGGTCGTTCCCCAGCAACGCAAGGCGGCCGCGGTCGAGTTGCCGCTGGTCGGCCGGGTGGCGGCCGGCGTGCCGATCGAGCCGCTCGAGCAGAACGACGTGATCTCCGTCCCCGAAGAGCTCGTGGGGCGCGGCGAGACCTTCGTGCTGCGCGTGAAGGGCACCTCGATGGTGCTCGAGGGCATCCTCGACGGCGACTTCATCGTCGTCCAGTCGCGCCATGCGGCCGACAACGGCGACATGGTGGTCGCCCTGGTCCGCGGCGAGGCCACCGTCAAGCGGTTCTACCGCGAGAAGGGCGGAATGGTGCGCCTGCAGCCGGCCAACGAAAGCCTGGCGCCGATCATCGCGCGCGCGAGCGACGTGGAGATCCGGGGCGTCGTGACGGCGGTGATGCGGAAGTACCGGCCGCAACGGCGGCGCCCGGCGGCCTGAGGGCGGTGCCGTTCACGCAGCTCATCTTCGACCTCGACAACACGCTCTACCCGGCGAGTCGCGGCGTCGTGGACCGGGTCGACGACCGCATCAACCGGTACATGATCGAGCGGGTCGGCATCGCGCCCGACGCCGCGGCCCCGCTGCGCGCGCGCTATCGCGACGCCTACGGCACCACGTTGAGCGGGCTGATGCGCCACCACGCCATCGATCCGGACGACTATCTGACCGCGATCCACGAGATCGCGGTCGAGGAGCTGCTCGCGCCCGACGCCGCGCTCGGGGCGATGTTGACGACGCTCGCGCAGCCGAAAGCGGTGTTCACGAACGGCTCCGCGGGCCACGCGGAGCGAGTCCTCTCGTGCCTCGGCATCCGGACGCACTTCGCCCGGATCTTCAGCCTCGAGAGCGTGGCCTACGTCCCGAAGCCGGAGCGGATCGCGTTCGAGACCGTGCTCGCGCGCCTCGGAGCCGCGGGGCGGGACTGCGTCTTCGTCGACGATCGTCCCGACAATCTCGCCACCGCACGCGCGCTCGGCATGCGCACGGTGCTGGTCGGCGAGCGCTCCTCCGCCGGCGACGTTCCGGTCGACGGCGCGATCGCGTCGATCCACGACCTCGCCTCGCTGCTCGCGAGGTTCTGAGGGCGCGGCGCACGCTCCCGTTCTCCGGGGCACGTGTCGCGACGGTCCCGGATCGGGTAAGAGCGGAACGATGTCCGGCCGGTTCTCGCTCTACGTGCACATTCCCTACTGCCAGGCGAAGTGCTCCTATTGCGACTTCAACTCGTACGCGGCGACGACCTGGCCCGAGGACGCGTACGCCGACGCGCTCCTCGCCGAGCTCCGGCACCGCGTCGCCGAGCCCCCCTTCGCCGCCGCCGGCGTCGCGACGATCTTCTTCGGGGGCGGCACGCCGTCGCTCTTCCGGCCCCGCACGATCGAGCGGCTGCTGACTGGCATCGCCGCGACGTGCCCGGTCGCCGCCGACGCCGAGATCACCCTGGAGGCGAATCCCGGCACCGTCGAACGCGCGCGTCTCGCCGACTTCCGCCGCGCCGGTATCCGACGTCTCTCGTTCGGGATCCAGTCGTTCCACTCCGACCTGCTGGCTACGCTCGGCCGCCTCCACGGTCCCGACGATGCGAGAGCGGCGATCGACGCGGCGCGCGTCGCCGGCTTCGACGATCTCAACCTCGATCTCATCTTCGCGGTTCCCGGCGAGACCCGCACGCAGTGGGAAGCCGACGTCGCCGAGATCGTCCGCTTCCGCCCCGAGCACGTGTCCGCCTACAACCTCACGTACGAGCCGGGCACGCCCTTCCACACGCTGCGCGCACGCGGCGCGCTCGCTCCGCTCGGGGACGAGGACGAACTCTGGATGTACCAGCACGCGCGGCGCGCGCTCGCGGCCGCCGGCTACGCGCACTACGAGATCTCGAACTTCGCGCAGCCCGGACACGAGGCGCGCCACAACCGGAGCTACTGGCGCGGGGTCGATTATCTCGGCCTCGGTGCCGGCGCGCACTCGTACGCGCACCTGCCCGCATGGGGGCGGCGCTGGTCGAACGAGCGGATCCCCGAACGCTACATCGCCGCCGCCGGCCGCGGCGACCCGACGGCGAGCGCGGAGACCTTGACGTTCGACACAGCCGCCGCGGAGTTCGTGGTCCTCGGCCTGCGCGAGATGCGCGGCATCGAGCCGGCCGCCTTCGCGGCGCGGTTCGGACGGCCCCTGGAGGAGATCCACCCGGAGATCGCCGCGCTCCGCGCCGACGGACTCCTCGTCGAGCGCGCCGGACGGCTCGCCCTCAGCGAGCGCGGCCTGCTCCTCGCCGACTCGATATTCACGCGCCTCGTCTGACGCCCGCCCCTCGCGTCAGCCGGCGAAGAGGGCGAGCGCGAAGCGCGCCGACGGCTCGATCCATCGACCGCGACAGACGAGCCCCGCCGCGCGCGCCAGCGCGACCAGGCCGTCGGGCTCGTACTTGTACGAGCTCTCGGTCCAGATCGATTCGCCGGCGCGCAACGGGAGGACGAGGTCCGCGAGCGGCACCCGCACGATCTGATCGCGACGGCTCACCAGGTGCGACTCCATACGCAAGCGCTCGGCGTTCCACCGCGGCACGTGATCGAATGCGTCGAGATCGAAATCGCCGCCGAGCTCGCGATTGATGCGCTCGAGCAGGCTCTTGTTGAACGCGGCCGTCACGCCGACTGGATCGCCGTATGCGAGGAGGAGCTCCTCCTCCGGCTTCACGAGGTCGGCGCCGAGCAGGAAGCCGTCCCCGGGGCGCAGGCAGTCGCGCACCTCGCGCAAAAGCGCGATCGCGCTCGTCGGGTGGAAGTTCCCGATGTTCGAGCCGAGGAAGAGCACGAGCATCGAGCCCTGCGCGGATCGACGCGTCACCGCGTCGCGCAGCCCCGGACCGAACGGCGCGCGATGGCCGACCACCGAGACGCCGGGGAGCCGACCGAG
Organism: Deltaproteobacteria bacterium; assembly: GCA_020852955.1. GTDB lineage: Bacteria > Desulfobacterota > Binatia > UTPRO1 > UTPRO1 > UTPRO1. Next base: position 162,187 of record JADYZW010000016.1, read on the forward strand.
CGTGCGCGCCGAGAGCTCGAGCGCGGTCGCCGAGATGTCGACGAGCCGCACGAGCATGGGACCGGCGCGCCGCATGCCCTCGACGAGAAGCGCAAGCTTCGCCCCGCTCCCGCAACCGAGCTCGACGATCGTCGCCAGCTCCGGCAGCAAACCGCCGATGGCCTCGGCATGCGCCTCCAGCAAGGCGCGCTCGGCGCTCGGGATGCGGTACCAGGGCAGCTGGCAGATCGCCTCGAAGAGCTGCGACCCGAGCGCGTCGTAGAAGTACTTCGCCTGCAGCTGGCGCGGGCGCCGCTGCAGATCCCGGCGCACGTCGGCGGCGAACGCGCTGCGCGCGTCGGCAACGAGCTCGCGACGCGCGTCGCCGGCAGCCGCGCGCCGCGACGCGAGATGGCGCAGCTCGGCCGGCGCGATCATGAGCGCACGCAGCGGAACGTCGCGTAGGGATACGGATAGCGCGGCCGGAACCAGTTGCGCCAGCTGCGCCGGAGGAGCTCGGAGGCCGTCGCCGGAGATGCGCCCTTCATCACGTAGTGCCCTCCATCGAAGAAATCGGCCGAATATCTGGGGTACGAAGGCGTCGGCGCGAATCCGGGAAACGGCGCGAACACGGTCGCGGTCCATTCCCATCCGTTGCCGACGAGATCGTGGACGCCCCACGCGCTCGCGCCCTCGGGGTGCGAGCCGACGGGCAGCGGATCCCAGTGGCGCAGCCCGAAGTTGCCGTGACGCGCGCTCGCCGGCTCGGAGCCCCAGGGAAACGCCCGCTCGCCCCCCGTCGGAGCGCCGTACGCGGCGCGATGGTACTCGGCCTCGGTGCAGAGGCGCGCGCCGCGCCAGCGCGCGTACGCTTCGGCTTCCGCGTGGCTCACGTACACCGGCCAGGACGGCGGCAGCGGCACGTCGGCGAAGAGCCCGCGCCAGTGCCAGCGCCCCTCGCGGCGCGACCAGAAGCTCGGGTGTCGGAGTCCCAGCCGCTCGCGCCACGCCCAGTTCTCCGCCGTCCAGTGCGCGGGATCCTCGTACCCGCCACCCTCGACGAACGTAAGGAACTCGCGGTTGGTGACGTCGTAGGCGTCGATCGCGAACGCGGGAACGTCGACGACGTGCGCCGAGAATTCGTTGTCCCACCCGAAGGCGACCTCGTCGCGATGCGCGCCGAGCGTCGCGCGGCCGGCGGGGATGTCGACGGTGCGCGGCGCCGGCGGCTCGCCGCCGACGATCGGTCGATAGCCGCGCGGGGGCACCTTCGCCGCCGCCGGGAGGCGGTGGAACATGTAGAGCAGCGTCTCGTGGTGCATCGCCTCGTGCTCGAGGATCGTGAAAAGCGCGAGGCCGCGACGTCGCACCGGATCGTCGGCGCGGCAGAGATCCGCGTCTGCGAAGGCGCCTTCGACCAGCCGATCGCAGGCGGCCGCGAACGCGACCACCTCGGAACGCGCCGGCCAGGAGGCCGCGTCGGGTCCGTCCTCGCCGTCCTCGGGGTCGATCCCCCGCTCGAAGAGCGCTTCGAGGGCGGCATCCACGCCCGGGCGGCCGAGGCCGCGCTTCACGACGGTGTTCACGTTGAAGGCCGGAAGGTGGCCCTCGTAGAAGACCACCGGGTGGCGCAGGCTGATCGGACGCGCGAGATACGCCTCGTCCCGCACGAGACCGAACCACGCCCGGGAGCGCTCGCGGTTGCGACGAAACCAGTCGCGACACCAGGGGAGGTCGACCGCGGCCGCCGGCATCCGGACCATGCTGCGCCCGGTGCCGGACAGACGCAACCAGCACGGGTCCGCGGCGCGGACCCGCCGAACGTCACGCCATTACGAGCCGGACATTGCCCTCGGGCGAGATCATGTTGGGATTCCATGGCGGATCCCACACGACCTGCACGTGCGCCTCGGCGACTCCGGACAGCGCCTCGATCCGCCGCTGCGCATCCATCGCGATCGACGGCCCCATCCCGCAGCCTTGCGCGGTGAGGGTCATCTGGACGTCGACGGTGCTGCCGCCCGCGGGCGCATCGGCGATCGTGAGGTCGTAGACCAGGCCGAGATCGACGATGTTCACGGGGATCTCGGGATCGTAGACGTTCTTGAGCGCCTCCCACACGGCCGCCTCGCTGGCCCGCTCGTCCGCGCTTGCCTCGGCGGCGGCTTCCACGCGCCGCGGCTCCTTGCCGAGCGCGTCGGCATCGCGGTCGTGTACGCGAAAGAGCCCGCCCATCGCCGGCACCTGCAGCGTGTACGTGTCGCCGAGCGCCTGCGTGATGATCGCGAGGGTGCCCTCGTCGATCGTGACGGTGTTGCCGTGCGGGATCTGGATGGCCTCGCACGTGCGGCGGATCGTGATCTGTTCGTAGCTCATGGCTCCTACTTAGCTGCAGCACCGGAGGCTCACAACGGCCCGCCCGCTCTTTTCGGCGCCGATCCTTTCATGACATAACGCGTCGATACGAAAGGGGGCCGTCATGATCGCATCGCTTCGCAGGAACGCCGCCGTGTGGATGGTCGGGATGCTGATGGGGGTGGCTGCCTGCTCCAAGCCGGCCGAGCCGCTCAAGATCACGCAGGTCGACCTGACCCACGAGGTCGACGAGCACAACGAGGCGCGCTCCGCCCGCGAGACGTTCGCGCCGACGAGCACGATCTACGCGTCGATCGCCATCGAGGGGACCGGCGAGGGGACGCTCACCGCCCAGTGGACGGACCCGAGCGGCCAGGTGATCGCCGACCAGAAGCAGGACCTCACCAACGTCAAGCCGACGCGGTACGAGTTCCACATTCCGCCCGCCAAGGGCGAGCACCCGCTCGGGCGCTACCACGTGACGATCGCGCTGAACGGCGGCAAGGAGGCGGGCGCCACCAAGCACCGCGAGTTCGAGATCCGCGTGACGCAATAGCCCGGCGATGGTAACCCGCCCGCAGCACGCCGGCGGACCGCCGGCGGCGAGTACGGCGCCCGAGCCGCCGTTCGCGGAGCGCGCGCGGACCCTGCTCCACGTCGGCCGCCACGGCGCACTCGCGACGCACGCGCGCAAGCGCGTCGGATTCCCCTTCGCCTCGGTCATGCCCTACGGCCTCGACGCGGAGGGTCGGCCGACGTTGCTGATCAGCACGATGGCGATGCACACGCAGAACCTCCTCACCGATCCGCGCGCAAGCCTGCTCGTGGCGCATCCCGGCTGGACTGCGGATCCCCTCGCGGGCGCGCGCGTCACCCTCGTCGGCGAGGTGCGCCGTCTCGAGAGCGGCGCGCTCGTCCGCGACGAGTACCTCACCCGCCACCCAAACGCGCGGCATTGGGTCGATTTCGACGACTTCGCGTTCTTCCGGATGGAGGTCGCCGACGTCTACTACGTGGCCGGCTTCGGGGCGATGGGGTGGGTCGATGCCGCCGAGTACGGCGCGGCCTCACCCGATCCGCTCGTCGACGTCGAGGCCGCGATCGTCGACCACATGAACGACGACCACGCCGACGCGCTCGTCGTCTACTGCCGGCACTACGCGGGCGTCGAAGCGGAGAGCGCCGCCATGACGAGCGTCGACCGTCTCGGCTTCCGCATCCGCGCCCGCACCGGCGATCGCCTGCAGGGCCTTCGCATCAACTTCCCGACCGAGGTGCGGTCGAGCGAGCAGGCCCGTCGAGTCCTGGTCGCGATGCTGCGCGAGGTGCGCGGCGACGACGCGCCCTGATCCGCCACGCCGGGCGGGCCGAGCGCGGGCCGGGCGTGCGGCGCCGCCCGGCCGCGGAATCGCGGCTTGACGCTCGTCCGCCCCGAATGTATCCCTTCATCCGGCTCGACGGATATTCAGCCCATGCACGCCACCGCCATCCCGGCCGTCTTCGCGCATCTGCCGGTGCTCGCCGACCTCACCCGCAGCCGCATCCTCCTCCTGCTCGATGGCCAGGAGCTGACGGTCGCCGAGCTCTGCGCGGTCTTGCAGACCCCCCAGTCGACGGTGAGCCGGCACCTCAAGGCGCTCGCCGACGGCGGCTGGGTGACGGCGCGCGCGGAGGGCACGAGCCGGAGATACCGGGGCCGGCGCGACGTGATCGATCCGTCGGGGCAGCGCCTCTGGCAGCTCGTCCGCGAGCAGGTCGCGAACACGCCGAGCGCGCTCCAGGACGGCCGGCGGCTCGAGCGCGTCCTCAGCGCGCGGCGCTCCAAGTCGCAGCAGTTCTTCACGACCTCCGCGGGACGATGGGACAAGCTCCGTGAGGAGCTCTTCGGCGACTCGTTCCATCTGGCGGCGCTTCTCGGCCTGCTCGATCCGGACTGGACGGTCGGCGACCTCGGATGCGGCACCGGACAGATCGCCGAGGCTCTGGCGCCGTGGGTGAAGCGCGTCATCGCGGTCGACGAGTCCGCGGCGATGCTCCGGGCCGCCAAGCGTCGCGTTCGAGCGCTCGCCGCCGTCGAGGTCCGGCGCGGCGCCCTCGAAGCGCTGCCGATCGAGGACGCCTCGCTCGACGCGGTGACGTGCGTCCTCGTGCTGCATCACGTACCGGCGCCCGAGCGCGCGCTCGCCGAAGCGGCGCGCGTTCTCCGCCCGGGCGGCCGGCTGCTCCTCACCGACATGATGCCGCACGACCGCGAGGCCTATCGCCACCAGATGGGCCACGTATGGCTCGGCTTCTCGGAAGCCGAGATCCAGCGCTATCTGGCCGACGCCGGCTTCACGGCGGGCCGGATCCACGTATTGTCACCCGACCCGAGCGCGCAGGGCCCCACTCTCTTCGCCGTCGCCGCCACGCGGCGTTCCACGTTCACCCGCCCCGCTCAGCGCACCGCGACGCGGGAGATCCCCACCACCCACAGCTGACGAAGGAGAATCACGATGAGCATGCCCGCCACCAAACCCCCGACGGCGTTCGCGGACGCCGTCCGCTACGGTCGAGTGCCGTTCAAAGTCGCCGACCTTTCGCTGGCGGATTTCGGCCGCCGCGAGATCCGCCTCGCCGAGCAGGAGATGCCCGGCCTGATGGCGCTGCGCGCCCGGCACAGGGGCGAGAACCCGCTCGCCGGCGCGAAGATCATGGGCAGCCTCCACATGACGATCCAGACCGCGGTGCTGATCGAGACCCTCGTGGATCTCGGCGCCGACGTGCGCTGGGTGTCGTGCAACATCTTCTCGACCCAGGATCATGCTGCGGCGGCAGTGGTCGTCGGGCGGCCGGAGACCGGCGGCACCGTCGAGGATCCGCGCGGCACGCCCGTGTTCGCGTGGAAGGGCGAGACGCTCGAGGAGTACTGGTGGTGCACCAACGAGGCGCTTCTCTGGCCCGACGGCGGCGGTCCGAGCCTGATCGTCGACGACGGCGGCGACGCGACGCTCGTGGTTCATAAGGGCCTCGAGTTCGAGAAGGCCGGAGCCGTCCCGGCGTTCGATCCGGACAAGGACCCCGAGGAATGGGGCGTCATCCTCGAACTGCTCCGCACGGTGCAGGCGCGGGACAAGAAGCAGTGGCAGCGGATCGCGGGCGCGCTCCGCGGCGTCAGCGAGGAAACGACGACGGGTGTGCACCGGCTCTACCAGATGCAGGAGGCCGGAACGCTCCTCTTCCCCGCGATCAACGTCAACGACTCCGTCACCAAGAGCAAGTTCGACAACATCTACGGCTGCCGCCACTCGCTCACCGACGGCATCTGCCGCGCGACCGACGTCATGCTCGGCGGCAAGGTCGCGTTCGTCGCCGGCTACGGCGAGGTCGGCAAGGGCTGCGCGCAAGCGCTCCGCGGCCAGGGCTGCCGCGTGATCGTCGGCGAGATCGACCCGATCTGCGCGCTCCAGGCCGCGATGGAAGGCTACGAGGTGAAGCCGCTCGAAGACGTGGTCTCGACGGCCGATCTCTTCGTCACGACGACGGGCAACGTCGACATCGTCACCGTCGAGCACATGAAGAAGATGAAGGACAAGGCGATCGTCGGGAACATCGGCCACTTCGACAACGAGATCGACATGGCCGGCCTGAAGAAGGTCGCGGGCATCGAGCGCATCAACATCAAGCCGCAGTACGACGAGTGGCGCTTCCCCGACGGCCACAGCGTCATGATCCTCGCCGAGGGCCGACTCCTGAACCTCGGCTGCGCGACCGGCCACCCGAGCTTCGTGATGTCGGCGTCGTTCTCGAACCAGGTGATCGCCCAACTCGAGCTGCACCTCCACAACGACAAGTACGAGAAGAAGGTCTACATGCTGCCGAAGCACCTCGACGAGGAGGTCGCCCGGCTGCACCTCGATCACCTCGGCGTGAAGCTCACCAGGCTCACGCCCGAGCAGGCGGCGTACATCGGCGTACCCGTCGAGGGTCCGTACAAGTCCGATCACTACAGATATTGATCGCAGAGGGGGATCTCTCCCCCCTTTGACCTCCGGCTCGCTCGCACTCGCGAGTGCTGACGCTCGGCCGCACGCTTGCGGAGAACCTTGGCGACCAGGCCCCGAAAAGCGAAAAGCCGGCGAGCCCCGCAAGGGGCCGCCGGCTTTTCGCGCGGTTCGACGTCGTTCGCGCCGTCTACCGGCCGCCGGCGGCGGCTTTGGCGGCGCCGAGCCCCGCGGCCTTGCGCAGGTCCTCGGCGCGGTCCGTGCGTTCCCACGGGAAGAGGCCCTGGTCGGCCTGGCGTCCGAAGTGCCCATACGACGCCGTCGCGCGGTAGATCGGCCGCTTGAGGTCGAGCGTCTTCACGAGCGACGCCGGGCGGAAGTCGAACGCCTCGCGGACGAGCGCGGCGACCTTGTCGTCGGGCAGCACGCCCGTTCCGAAGGTGTCGACCAGGACCGACAGCGGCTCCGCGAGGCCGATGGCATACGAGAGCTGCAGCTCACAATGGGTCGCGATCTCCGCCGCGACGACGTTCTTCGCGACGTAGCGCGCCATGTAGGCGGCGCTGCGGTCCACCTTGGACGGATCCTTGCCCGAGAACGCACCGCCACCGTGCCGGCCGTAGCCGCCGTAGGAGTCGACGATGATCTTGCGGCCGGTGAGTCCGCAATCGCCCATCGGACCGCCGACCACGAACCGGCCGGTCGGATTCACGTGGTAGCGCGTCTTGGCGTCGAGGTACTGCGCGGGGATCGTCTTCTTGATGACTTCCTCGAGAACGAATGCGGCGAGCTTCTCGTGCGGGATGTCGGGCGAGTGCTGCGACGAAACGACGACCGAGTCGATGCGCACCGGCCGGCCGTTTCGGTATTCGACCGAGACCTGCGACTTGGCGTCGGGGCGGAGGAAGTCCGCCTTCCCGGACTTGCGGACCGCCGAGAGATTCTCGACGAGGCGGTGCGCCATCTGAATCGGGAACGGCATGAGCTCGTCGGTCTCGTTGCAGGCATACCCGAACATCAGGCCCTGATCGCCCGCCCCCTGCTCCTTGTGCAGGCCCTCTCCTTCGGTGACGCCCTGGGAGATGTCCGGGGATTGCCGGTCGACCGCGATCAGAACGGCGCAGGTCTCCGAGTCGAAGCCCATGTCCGAGGAGGTGTAGCCGATGTCCTTGATCGTGCGGCGCACGATGTCGGCATACGGCACGACCGCCTTCGAGGTGATCTCGCCCGCCACCACGGCCATCCCGGTCTTGACCAGGCTTTCACACGCGACCCGGCTCTGCGGATCCTCGGTCAACAACGCGTCGAGAATTGCATCCGAGATCTGATCGCACATCTTGTCGGGATGCCCCTCGGACACCGACTCCGAGGTGAACATGAAATCCTTGAGTGGCATGCGAAAATCCTCCTGAGGTGGGTGGAACCTTATACCGAGGCGTTTCGCGGAGCGTCAAGGCGGAAACCCGGCCGCGCGACCTCCGCGCGCGCCGCGCGAGTCACGCGCTTTCGTGGAAACGCTGCGCGATCAGGTCCGCCAGGGCGTCGATCGCCTCCTCGGCGTCGGGCCCGGTCGCGACGAGCGCGAGCTGCGTCCCCTGCCCGGCGGCGAGCATCATGAGGCCGAGGATGCTCTTGCCCGCGACCGACTCGTCGCCGTTCGCGACGGTCACTTCGGCGGCGAACTTGCTCGCGGTCTCGACGAAGCGTGCGGCGGCGCGCGCGTGCAGCCCCAGCTGGTTGATGATCTCGACGTCGGCGCGCACCGTGTCCGCGTCGACGCGCTCTTTGCGGAGCAAGGTCATCGCCGGCGACGCGCGGCGCCTCCTTCGCCGTCCGCGGAGCTCGCGCGCAGGATGTGGTCGCGCCCGTAGTCGACAATGAACGCGGCGAGCTGCTCGACCGGCATCTCGTGCCGCGCCGAGATCACCTTCACGATCAGGGGCAGGTTCGAGCCCGTCACCACCTGGATACGCGCCTCGCGGGCGAGCGCCACGCTGACGTTGGTCGCCGTGTCGCCAAACATGTCGGTGAGGATCACCGTGCCGTCGCCTTGCTCGACCGATGCGGCCGCAGCCGCGATCTTCGCCTTCAGCGTCTCGAGCGTATCGTCGAGCATGGCGCCGACCGCCACCATGTTCGGCACGGGATGCCCGAGCACGGTTTCGATGTTGCGCAGGACCGCGGGAGCCAGGGTCCCGTGCCCGACGAGTACGATGCCGATCATGACGAGCGATTCGCGTCTCGATGCTGCACCCGCACCGGGAACCCGTGCCCGGCCAATCGTCGCTCCAGTTCCAGCGCGAGCGCGACCGAACGGTGCCGACCGCCGGTGCAGCCGAGGCCTACCGTCAGATACCGCTTGCCTTCGCGAACGTACAGCGGCAGCGAAAAGTCGAGGAGCGCCGTCGTGAGCGCCAGGAATTCCTGGGTCTCGGTGCGCTCGAGGACATAGCGCGCGACCGCCGGATCGGTTCCGTCGAGCGCGCGCAGCTCCTCGACGAAGAAGGGATTGGGCAGGAACCGCACGTCGAGCACGATGTCGACGTCGCTCGGGAGCCCGTACTTGTACCCGAACGAGAGCAGGAGAACGCGCATCGCCGCTTCGGCGCCGGCGGCGTCCGCGAGCAGGCGCCGCAGCTCGTCGCGCAGCTGGTGCACGGTGAAGGCCGACGTGTCGATGATCCGGTCGGCAATGGCCTTCAGCCCCGCCAGCCCGCCGCGCTCACGCGCGATGCCCGCGGCCACGTTGGAGCCGTCGGCGAGCGGATGCGGTCGGCGGGTCTCGCTGAACCGCCGCACCAGCACGTCGTCGGCGGCGTCGAGGTACAGGATCTCGACGCGATGGCCGGCCCGGCGGATCTCGTCGAGGACCGTCGCGTAGTCGCCGAGGAAGGCGCGCTCGCGGAGGTCGATCCCGAGCGCGACGCGCTGGATGTCCTCCTCCGAGTTCTGACAGAGCTCGATGAACTTCGGCGTCAGCACGACCGGCAAATTGTCGATGCAGTAGAACCCGAGATCTTCGAGCACGCGGATGGCCGTGCTCTTGCCGGACCCGGACAGGCCCGTGACGATCACGACGTGCACGAGCCCTCCCCCGCTCCCGGAACGGGCCCGACCGGCTTGGCGGCCGGATCGAGCGGACGCGCGTCGTCGGCCGCGACGCGGCGGCGGCGCGCGATCTCGCCGTCGAGACGCGCCGCGACCTCACGGGCGGAGTGGCGTCCGAGGCGCTTCAGGACGTGGTTGCGCGCGGCGACCTCGATGATCGTGGCGACGCTTCGCCCCGGGCGGATGGGAATCCGGACCTTCGGAAGGGCGACGCCGAGGATGGCGTGGGTCTCGTCCTCGAGCCCGAGGCGGTCCGCCCGCTCGCCCTTGGTCCAATCGAACATCTCGGCGACGAGCTGGATCGCCTTCTCGTGGAGCGTCGCCATGATCCCGAACAGGTCCTGCACGTTGATGATCCCCAGGCCCCGGATCTCCATGTGATGCCGGATGAGTTCGGCGCCCGAGCCGAGCACTCGGCCGGCGCCGACGACGCGCGCCTCGACGACGTCGTCGGCGACGAGGCGGTGCCCGCGCGTCACGAGATCGAGCGCCGCCTCGCTCTTGCCGATGCCGCTCTTGCCGAGCAGCAGAACGCCGAGGCCGAACACCTCGACGAGCACCCCGTGGATGAGCGTGTGCGGCGCGAGGCGGTCTTCGAGCCACGCCGTGACGTTCCGGATGAGCTCGGAGCTCTTGAGGTCGGTCGTGACCAGCGGCACGCGGTGGCGTTCCGCGGATTCCGCGAAATACCCCGGCGGCGGCGTGCCGTTGGTGACGATGAGGCAGGCGATCCGTTCGGCGAGCATGCGGTCGACCGATCGGCGCGCGGCCTCGTCGCCGAGCGTCGCGAGATATCCGAGCTCGGTCCGGCCGATCACCTGGACCCGTTCGGGATGGATCTGCGGCAGATACCCGGCGAGCGCGAGGCCCGGCTTCTGGATGCGGGAGATCGTCACCCCGTTCTCGAGTCCGGCGGCGCCGGCGACCAGCGTCAGCTTCCACGCCTCGCCCCGCGCCCGCAGCAGCTCGCTGATCGTCACCATTGGCAGGAGCCTCGCACCCTCCGCGTTCCGTAGAGCCGACGCGGCGGCGCGCTCAGTACTTCTCGTCTTCTTCCTTGATGATCGCGAAGAGCTGCTCCTGCGACCCGCCCGTCGCGAGGCGGTCGCGGAAGCTCTTGTCCTTGAGGAGGCGCGACACGCGCGCCAACGCCTTCAGGTGGACGCCGGCCGAGTCCTCGGGCGCGATCAGCAGGAAAAAGAGGCGCGTGGGATTCCCGTCGAGCGAGTCGAAGGGCAGCCCCTCGGCGCTGCGCCCGAACGCCGCCACCACGTTGCTCACGCCCGGCATCTTGCCGTGCGGGATCGCGATGCCCTCGCCGATCGCGGTGCTGCCGAGGGCTTCGCGGTCGAGCAGCACTTGCAGCAGGCGCGCCCCGTCGATCTCCGGGTGGAGCGACGCGAGCAGGGAGGCGAGCTCTTGCAGCGCGTCGCGTTTCGTCGTCGCCTTCATCGCGGGAAGGATCGCGGCCGGCGCGAGGATGTCGATGATCTTCATGGGCGACCCGAGTGCGTATACCGCAGCCCGATCTCACGGGCAAAAGTCAATCCGTCTCGGGCTCGATGAGGCCGTAGTCCCCGTCCTTGCGCCGATACACGACCGAAAGCAGATCGGTCGCGGCGTTCCGGAACACGAGGAACTCGTTGCTCATGAGGTCCATCTGCATGACGGCCTCTTCGACCGACATGGGTTTCACGGGCAGCCGCTTGGTGTGCGCGACCTCCGGACCCTTGCGGCGCCCGAAGCTTCCGGCGCGCAACACGTGCATCCGGAGGCCGGGAAGCTCGCGCGCCGCGGGCGCATCGGGCGCGGCGACCTGCGCCCGGCGCGAGCGCGGCGAGAGCTTGCGGTTCGAGATCTTCCCGGTGTGCTTGCGAGCGCGATGCTCGAGCTTGTCTGCGGCGAGGTCGATCGCCGAGTAGAGGTCGCCGGTCTCCTCCTCCACCGTCATGGTGGTACGGTCGGCTTTCAGCACGATCTCGGCGATGTGCCGCCGCTTCACCACGGACAGGATCACGTGGGCGTCGATCGGCCGATGCACGTACTTCGCAACCCGCCGCACGCGCTTCTCGGCATACTCGCGGAGCGCGTCGGTCGCCTCCATGTGCCTGAAGGTGACGTTGATTCGCATGCTCCCTCCTCCGGGGCCTCCGCCGAGCACGGCGCGGCCCTCGCCCGCCCGTCAGGCGAACTGACGGCGCTTGGACGACGGCAGGATTCCCATCAGCTCCCGATACTTCGCCACCGTGCGCCGCGCAATGTCGATGTTGTCCTTCGCGAGCTTCTCGGCGATCGATTGGTCGCTGAAGGGGCTCGACGGATCCTCGCCGCCGATGATCTCCTTGATCTTCTTGCGCACGCTCTCCGCCGACACGTCCTCGCCGTCGGCGCCGCGGAGGCTCGACGTGAAGAAGTACTTGAGCTCGTAGATGCCCTGCGGCGTGTGAGCGTACTTGTTGGCCGTCGCGCGGCTGACGGTCGACTCGTGCATGCCGATGTCGTTGGCGACGTCCTTCAGCACGAGCGGCCTCAAGTGCGACACCCCGTGTTCGAAGAACTCGCGCTGAAACTTGATGATCGACTGCGTCACCATGTACAGCGTGCGCTGGCGCTGGTGGATGCTCTTGATGAGCCACGCGGCCGCCCGCATCTTGTCCTGGATGTAGCCCTTGGCCTCGGTGGAGTCCCCCTGGCCGAGCACGCGCCGATAGAACTGGCTCACGCGCAGACGCGGCAAGCCCTCGTCGTTCAGCGTGACGACGAGCTCCTCGCCCACCTTCTGGATGTAGACGTCGGGCGTCACGTAGCGCACGTCGCCGTCGCCGTAGTCGCGCCCCGGCTTGGGCTCGAGCGTCGCGATCACTTTCTGCGCCTCGGCGATCTCGCTCGTGGAAACCTTGAGCTCGCGCGCGAGCTTGTCGAAACGCTTGCCCTCGAGCGCGGCCAGGTGGTCGCGCACCAGCATCGCCGCGAGCGAATCCCCCTGGCCGAGCTGCGCCAGCTGCAGGAGGAGGCACTCCGAGAGGTTGCGGGCGGCGACGCCTGGCGGGTCGAATCCCTGCAGGATCTTGAGGAGCCGCTCGGTCTCCTCGAGGTCCGCGCCGGCCATGAACGCGACCTCCTCGATCGGGAGCCTGAGGTAGCCGTCGCCGTCGAGGTTGGTGACGATGACGCCAATGATGGTCTGCTCGCGCTCGCTCAGGTCGGAGAGCCGAAGCTGCCACATCAGGTGATCGACGAGCGAGCTCGTCCGCACCAGCGTGTTCTCGAGCGCCGGGCGCCTGTCCTCGTCATGGTCGCTGGAGGATCCGGACGCCGCGTTGTGGAAGTCGTTGCCGTAGTTGTCGAGGTAGTCCTTCCAATCGATCTCGCCGAGCGCGTTCGCGGCCGTCACCTCGGGCGCCGCGTCCTCGGTCGGCTTCCACTCGTCCGCGCTCGTGGTCGCCACGGTCCCGTCGACCGTCGGCACCTCGGCCGTCTCGAAGGCCGTTTCGACCTTCTGCGGCGCTTCGGGTGCGTCCGCGACCTCCTCGAGCACGGGGTTCTGCGACATCTCGTCGACGATGAGCGCCTCGAGCTCCATGCGTCCGACCTGCAGGATCTTGATCGCCATCCGCAGCTGGGGAGTCATCACCAGCTGCTGCGTCAACTTCTGATAGAGCTTGGTTTCGAGGGCCATGGCTCAGAGACTGAAGCGCTCGCCGAGATAGATCTCCCGCGCCTGGCGGCTCTGGGCGATGTGCGACGGAATGCCTTCCTCGAGGATCGAGCCTTCGTTCAAGATGTAGGCGCGGTCGCAGATGCCGAGCGTCTCGCGCACGTTGTGATCAGTGATCAGCACGCCTATGCCCCGCTCCTTGAGTTGTCGGATGATGTTCTGGATGTCGATCACCGCGATCGGGTCGATGCCCGCGAACGGCTCGTCGAGCAGCATGAACGCGGGCGAGATGACCAATGCGCGGGTGATCTCCAGCCGCCGCCGCTCGCCTCCTGACAAAGCGTATGCCTTCGTCTTTGCCAGATGCGCGATGCTGAGCTCTTCCAGAAGGCGCCATAACCGTCCCTGGCGTTCCTCGGCAGAAATCGGCAACGTCTCCAGTATCGCAAGCACGTTTTCCTCGACCGTGAGCTTGCGGAAGACCGACGCTTCCTGCGGCAGGTAGCTGATCCCGGCGCGGGCGCGCTGGAACATGGGAAGATCGGTCACGTCCGCGCCGTTCAGCACGACGCGTCCGGCGTCGGGACGCACGAGGCCGACGATCACGTAGAAGGTCGTCGTCTTCCCGGCGCCGTTCGGACCGAGGAGCCCGACGACCTCGCCGGCGGAGATGCGCACGGACACGTCGCGGAGCACGCGGCGGCCCCCGAAGGACTTGTCGAGACGCTCGGCGGTGAGCAGGGGCTCGGTCACGGCTGAACGGACGCCGGTGTCGCGGCGGCTCGAGGGGGCGCCCCCGCGCCCGCGGGCGACGTCGGGACGGCGCGGATGGGAAGCGCCGTCGCCTTGGCGTCCGCGGCGGCATCGTCCTTCCCCGGGTAGAGGATGGCCTTCACGCGGGTGTTCGTCCCGCTCTCCACGACGCTGCGTTCCTCCTTGAGGTAGACGATGACCCGTTCGCCGGCGACCTGGTTCGGACCGTCGTGCAGCACGGCGCCGTCGCTCAAGGTGAACGTCTGCTTGGCCTGGTCGAAGATCGCACGCCGACCTTCGGCAAGCTTCGTCCCCTGCCGAATCCTCACGTTGCCCTCGGCGACGACCTCCTTGATCCGCTCGGCGTCGGTCCCAGCCCCCGGCCCGGAGGCGTCGACGGCCTTCGGATCCTGCGCGGTCGTCCGCTTGACGGCACGCGGGTCGTAGCTGATCGAAAGGGTGTCGCTGGTGAGGGTGACGTCGCCCTGCGTCACCTGCACGTGGCCGCGATACAGGATGTTGCTGCTCTTGTAGTCGAGCTCGAGGGCGTCCGAGTCGATGCGCACGGGCCCCTTGCCGGAGCCGAGCGACAGACTCTGGAACAAGCCCCCGGTCGGGTTGGCGACTGCCGCCGCCGGCTTCGCGTCCTGCGCGTCTCCGGGTCCGACGATCGCCACGAGGAACGCGACGACGCAAACCGTCACGTCACGACCGATTCGCATCCTTCTCCTCGGGCGTCCGTTCCACGACGGTGCGCACGTTGCCTTCGAACCGCGCGCGCTGCGACCCCATGTCGAGCGTCATGCGATCGCCGCTGAGCGAGAGCCCGTCGCCGGTGACCCGAACCGTCCCGGGAGACACCACGGAGTCGTCGGCCCGCTGATAGACGGCCCGATCCGCCTGGACCAGGTAGTCGCGAAACCGCAGCTCGATCCCCCCTTCGAGGTCGACCCGATCCATCTCGCGCCCGTCCAGCAAGATCTTTCCCTGCTTCCCCTTCACCGACACCACCCCCTGATCGTCCTTCACGAAGAAGCTCACCTCCGGGCCGTCCACGACGATCTGCTTGTCCTCTTCGAAGTACTGGGCCTCGCGCGCCGCGACCTCCCAGACCTTCCGTTCGCCGTCCATCTTGACGCGCCGGAAGTTCTGGATGCGCTGCGAGACCTGGGGGAGGAAGTCCAGCTCGCGCGTCCGGAGGCTGCGCAGGTGTTGCGCCCACTGGCTCCGGGCGAGCTGGACGATCACGGCGCCGACGGCGACCACCATGAGGACCGCGAGCACGGTGCGTACCCGCCGCCGGTTCAATCCTGAGCTCGACCATCGATGCATGCAAGAAAAATACCATGCACTACGAGATAGTAAAGGTTTGATTTGGTTGTGGGCTGGGCGGGGAGGCCTCGACGCGTGCCAGCCCGCCCGCTCAGACGACGCCGGCGCGCAGGAGATCGTGGAGGTGGATCACCCCCATCAGCCGGTCGCGGGAGTCGACGACGAAGAGCACCGTGATCGCGTGTCGCTCCATGGTGGCGACCGCGAGCGCGGCCAGCGCCTCGGCGTCGATCGTCTTCGGACGGCGGCCCATGACGTCGCCGACGGCCCGGGTCGTCAAGGCGTCCCCCGCCTCGAGCGCCCGGCGGAGGTCGCCGTCGGTCACGACGCCGAGCAACCGGTCGTCGCCGTCGACCACGGCCGTCACCCCGAGGCGCTTCGCCGTCATCTCGACGAGCGCGTCCGCCATGCGGCTGCCGACGGTCACGCGCGGCACCTCGTCCCCGACATGCATCAGGTCCGCCACGCGCAGGAGCCGGCGGCCGAGCGCGCCGGCCGGATGCAGGGCCGCGAAATCCTCCGGGCGGAAGCCGCGGTGCTCGAGGAGCGCCACCGCGAGCGCGTCCCCCATGGCGAGCGCGGCGGTCGTGCTCGCGGTCGGCGCGAGACCGAGCGGGCAAGCCTCCTCGCTGACGCTCGCGTCGATGACGGCGTCCGCCGTCCGTCCGAGCGTCGACTCGACGCGGCCGATCAACGCGAGCAGCGGCACCCCGAGGCGCTTCACGTGCGGCACGAGCGCCAGGATCTCGGCCGTCTCGCCGCTGTTCGACACGGCCAGCACGATGTCGTGACGCTCCAGCATCCCGAGATCGCCGTGCAGCGCCTCCGCGGCGTGGATGAAGAAGGCCGGGGTTCCGGTGCTCGCGAGCGTGGCCGCGATCTTCCGGGCGACGTGCCCCGACTTTCCCATACCGGTCACGACGACCTTGCCGCCGCGGTCGGCGATCAGGCGGACGGCCGCATCGAAGCGCGCGTCGAGACGCGCCGCGAGCGCCGACAACGCCTCGGCCTCGACGAGGAGCACGCGGCGGCCGTGCGCGATGCTCGCGGGCGGCGGCGCGCTCCGCGGCGCGCGCCCGTCCGCGCGCGGGCGAGCGGGGCGCTTCATCGCGGCCCTCCGGCGGCGGACACTCCCTTCACGATCCGATCGATCGCGACGAGGGTCGTGAGCAACGGCCGCAGATCGTCCAGGCGCAGCGAGTTCGCTCCGTCGCTCATGGCGCGATCGGGGTCCTCGTGCACCTCCATGAACACGCCCGCGACCCCGACCGCGACCGCCGCGCGCGCCAGCGTCGGCACGAACTCGCGCTGTCCGCTCGAGGCGGCGCCGGCGCCGCCGGGGAGTTGCACGCTGTGGGTGGCGTCGAACACCACCGGGTAGCCGAAGCGCGCCAGGATCGCGAGCGAGCGCATGTCCGCGACGAGGTTGTTGTAACCGAAGCTCGCGCCGCGCTCGGTGACGAGCACCCGGTGATTGCCGCCGGCGCTCGCCTTCGCGATGACGTGCTCCATCTCCGGCGGCGAAAGGAACTGCCCCTTCTTGACGTTGACCGGCTTCCCGGCCGCGGCGACCGCCACGAGGAAGTCGGTTTGCCGGCAGAGGAACGCCGGCGTCTGCATGACGTCCACCACGGCCGCGACGGCCGCCACCTGCGACGCCTCGTGCACGTCGGTCAGGACCGGCACACCGATCTCGCGCCGCACCTCGGCGAGAATGGCCAGGCCCTCGTCCATGCCCGGCCCACGAAATCCCGCGCGCGACGTCCGGTTCGCCTTGTCGAAGGACGCCTTGAAGACGTAGGGCACGCCGGCCGCGCGCGCGACGTCGCGGATGCGCTCCGCGTGCCGCAGCGCGGAGTCGCGGCTCTCGATGACGCAGGGACCCGCGATCAGCGCGACCGGCCGCGCGTTGCCGAAGACGACGGACCCGACCGCGACCGTGCGTTCGCTCACGACGCCGTTCCTCCCCTGCGACGACGGATCAGCGGCGCGCCGCGCGCAAGCCGCCGAGCGGCAGCGTGTCGCCCGCCACCGCCCGGTGCGCGAGCGCGGCCCGAATGAATCCCCGGAAGAGCGGATGGCACTCGAGCGGCTTCGACTTGAACTCGGGATGGAACTGGCAGCCGATGAACCACGGATGGTCGCGAACCTCTACCACCTCGACCAGCGACCCGTCCGGCGAGAGTCCCGAGAGCCGCATCCCGCGCGACTCGATCGTGTCACGGTAGGCGTTGTTGAACTCGTAGCGGTGTCGATGGCGCTCCGAGATCTTCTTCTTCCCGTACACCTTCGCCGCCAGCGATCCGTCCGCGAGCGTGCAAGCGTAGGCGCCGAGACGCATCGTGCCGCCCTTCCGGTCGACGCGCTTCTGCATCGTCATCAGATCGATCACGGGATGCGGCGTCTCGGGATCCACCTCCGCCGAGTTGGCGCGGTCGAGCCCGCACACGTGCCGCGCGAACTCGATCACGGCCATCTGCATCCCGAAGCAGATGCCGAAGAACGGTACGTGCTGCTCGCGCGCGTAGCGGACGGCGGCGATCTTGCCCTCCGTCCCGCGCTGGCCGAAGCCCGCCGGCACGAGGATGCCGTCGGCGTCGCGCAGGAGGCCGAGCCCCTTCTTCTCGAGGAGCTCGGCGTCGACGTAGTCGAGGTCGACCGCGCACTCGTTGGCGAGCCCGCCGTGCGCGAGCGCCTCGTTCAGGCTCTTGTAGGAGTCGACGACGTCGACGTACTTGCCGACCACCGCGATCCGCACGCGCTCCTTCGGGTTCTTCGCGATGGCGACGATCTTCTTCCAGCGCGCCAGCTTCGGCGCGCCCGTCCACATGTTCAGGCGCTCGGCGATACGGTCGTCGAAGCCCTCGTCGTGGAAGACCAGCGGCAGCTCGTAGATGCACGCGACGTCGCGCGCGGTGATCACCGCGTTGTCCTCGACGTTGCAGAAGAGCGCGATCTTCGCCTTCAGCTTCTGGTCGAGCGCGCGATCCGTCCGGCAGAGCAGCACGTCGGGCTGGATGCCGAGGCCGGTCAGCTCCTTCACGCTGTGCTGCGTCGGCTTGGTCTTCAGCTCGTGCGCGCTCGAGATGTACGGCACCAGCGTGAGGTGCACGTAGATCACGTTTTCGCGACCGTAGTCGGCGCGGAACTGCCGCACCGCTTCGAGGAACGGCAGGCTCTCGATGTCGCCGACGGTGCCGCCGACCTCGCCGATCAACACGTCGAAGCCCTCGGCGGCGGCGGCGATGCGCGCCTTGATCTCGTCGGTGATGTGCGGGATCACCTGGACCGTGCCGCCGAGGTAGTCGCCGCGCCGCTCCTTCTCGATGACGCTCTGATACACGCGGCCGGTGGTGATGTTGTTCTTCTGCGTCATCGGCGTCGAGACGTACCGCTCGTAGTGCCCGAGATCGAGGTCGGCCTCGGCGCCGTCGTCGGTGACGAACGTCTCGCCGTGCTGGAACGGGTTCATCGTCCCGGGATCCACGTTGATGTACGGATCCATCTTCAGCATCGTGACCTTGAGGCCGCGGCTCTCGAGGAGCGCGCCGAGCGACGCCGAGGCGAGGCCCTTGCCGAGCGAGGACACGACACCGCCGGTGACGAAGATGAACTTGGTCTTGGCCTTCTTCGCGCTCACCGCAGACCCTCCACCAAGCGCCGTACCCGTTCGAGGTCTTCCGCTGTATCCACCTCGGGTGGCGCGCTGTCAACTTCGATCATCCGGATGCGCATCCCGCGCTCGAGCGCGCGCAGCTGCTCCAGTTCCTCGGCGCATTCGAGCGGCGAGCGCGGCGCGGCCGCGAGCGCGAGCAGCGCCGCGCGGCGATATCCGTAGAGCCCGATGTGGCGCCGCCCGAGCGGCGCGTCGGCGGGCCGCGCGCCGCGCCAGTGCGGCAGCGGGCTGCGCGAGAAGTAGAGCGCGCATCCGTTCGCGCCGGTCACGACCTTCACGACGTTCGGGTTGCGATGCTCCGCCTCGTCGCGGATCGGCGTCATGAGCGAGGCCATCTCGACCTCGGGAGCGTCGGCCAGGGCCGCGACGCACGCCGACAGCACCGCCGGATCGAGGAGAGGCAGATCGCCCTGGACGTTGACGAGGATGTCGGCCTCGAGGCCGCGGGCGACCTCGGCGAGCCGATCGGTGCCGGTCGCGTGCGTCCCGGTCATCACGAGGTCGCCGCCGAACGCGCGCACCGCGGCGGCGATACGCTCGTCGTCGGTCGCGACGAGGGTGCGGGCGACGCCGCCGGCCTGTGCCGCGCGCTCCCACACGTGCTGAATCATCGGCTTGCCGGCGATCGGAGCGAGCGGCTTGCCCGGCAGACGCGTCGACGCGTAGCGCGCCGGAATGATCGCGACGACGCGTGCTGATCCAGGCGCGATCACGGGCCGTGCTTATATGAATCGTCCGCCCGTCGTGTCAAAACGATCCCGACGGTCGGAGACGACATGGGCGACGACACGACGCGGATCGAACGCGACTCGATGGGCGCGATGCCGGTGCCGCGCGACGCGCTCTGGGGCGCGTCGACGCAGCGGGCGGTCGAGAACTTCCCGATCAGCGGCTGGCGCTTTCCGCGCGGCTTCATCCGCGCCCTCGGACTCGTGAAATCGGCGGCGGCGGAGGTCAACGCGGCCCTCGGCCTGCTCCCCCCGGACCTCGCCGCCGCGATCCGCGCGGCTGCCGACGAGGTCGCGGCCGGCGTGCACGATGCCCACTTCGTCGTCGACGTGTTCCAGACCGGATCCGGCACGTCGACCAACATGAACGCCAACGAGGTGATCGCGAACCGCGCGAAGGCGACCGGCGTCGCGGTGCACCCGAACGACCACGTCAACATGAGCCAGTCGTCGAACGACGTGATCCCGACCGCGATGCACGTCGCCGCCGCCGAGGCGCTCGCGTCCGACCTGCGGCCGGCGCTCCGCGGCCTCGCCGCCGCCCTCGCGGCGCAGGCGCGCGAGCTCGACGACGTGGTGAAGATCGGGCGCACGCACCTGCAGGACGCCACGCCGATCCGGCTCGGCCAGGAGTTCGGCGGTCACGCGCGCCAGGTCGAGCTCGCGCTCGCGCGCCTGGACGCCGCCGGCCGCGGACTCGACGAGCTCGCCCTCGGCGGCACCGCCGTCGGCACCGGCCTGAACGCGCATCCGGAGTTCGCCTCCCGGGTGATCGCGCGCCTCGCCGAACGCACCGGGCTCCCGTTCCGCGAGGCGGCGAACCACTTCGAGGCGCAGAGCGCGAAGGACGCGGTCGTGCAGCTCTCCGGCACGCTCAAGACGACGGCCGTCGCCCTCACCAAGATCGCGAACGACGTGCGCTGGCTCGCGTCGGGCCCGCGCTGCGGCATCGGCGAAATCACGCTGCCGGCGACCCAGCCGGGCTCGTCGATCATGCCGGGCAAGGTCAATCCGGTGATGGCGGAGGCCTTGTTGCAGGCGGCCGCGTTCGTGATCGGCGCCGACCTCACCGTCACGCTCGGCGGGCAGTCCGGCGCCTTCGAGCTCAACGTGATGATGCCGGTCATGGCGCATCAGCAGCTGGAGAGCCTGCGCATCCTCGCCGCCGCGGTCCGCGCGTTCACCGAGCGCTGCGTCGTCGGCATCCGCCCCGAGCGCGAGCGCGCCGCCGCGGCGGTCGAGCAGAGCCTCGCGATGTGCACCGCGCTCGCGCCGGTCATCGGCTACGACGCCGCCGCGGCGATCGCCAAGGAGTCGTACGAGACCGGCCGCACCGTGCGCGAGATCGCGCGCGCGCGGCGGGTGCTCCCGGAGGAGCAGCTCGCCCGCCTCCTCGACCCGCTCCGCATGACGAAGCCGGGAATCCCGTGCTGATCGGCCGCGCGCGCCCGGGACCGCGCCGACACGGCGCGCGCGCCGCCACCCGATCGACCGCGACCCGCCGGGGAGGGTTCGTGCAGCCGGCGCATGACCGCGGTCATGGCGGACGGGCGCAAAGATCGGCACGAGTGGCGACATGACCACCGCCCAGTCACCCTCCGCCGGCCACGGCCGGAACGGATCCAGCCGCTTCGTCATCATCGGCGCCGGGATGTCGGGAATCCTCTCCGCAATCAAGCTGCGCGAAGCGGGCCTCCACGATTTCGCGATCTACGAGAAGGCCGACCGCCTCGGCGGAACGTGGCGCGACAACACGTATCCCGGCCTCGCGTGCGACGTCCCGTCGCACCTCTACTGTTATTCCTTCGCTCCCAACCCGGACTGGAGCCACCGCTTCGCCTCGGGCGCCGAGATCCAGTCCTATTTCGAGGCCGTCGCGCGACGCCTGGGCATCGACCGGCTGATCCAGTACGGCAAGGAGGTCCGGCGCTGTACGTTTTCGGATGGACGCTGGAAGATCGAGCTCGCCGACGGCTCCACCGACGTCGCCGACTTCGTGATCGCGGCGACGGGCGTGCTGCGCGATCCCGCCTACCCCGACATCCCGGGCCTCGAGACCTTCGCGGGCCCGGCGCTGCACACGGCGCGCTGGGACCATCGCGTGACGACGGCAGGCCGCCGCATCGGCATCGTCGGAACCGGCTCGAGCGCGATCCAGGTCGTCTCGGCGCTCGTGAGCGAGGCGGCCGAGCTGGTGCTCTTCCAGCGTACGCCGCAGTGGATCATGGCGCAGGAGAACCCGCCCTACACCCCGGCCGAGCGCGACGATTTCCGGATCCACCCCGAGAAGATGGCGGAGCTCCGCGCGGACATCGCGCGCGCGTTCGCCGACGGCTTCTCGAACGCCGTCGTGGACGCGTATTCGCCGCAGCTCCAGGCAATCCACGAGGCCTGCGTGGCGAACCTCGAGAACAGCGTGCGCGATCCGGAGCTGCGCGAGAAGCTCCGCCCGAACTACCGGGCCGGCTGCAAGCGGCTCATCATGTCGGACGACTTCTACGAGGCGATCCAGCGTCCGAACGCCCGGCTCGTCACCGAAGCGATCGCGGGCATCGAGCCCGGGGGCGTGCGCACCGCCGACGGGCGGCTCCACGCCCTCGACGTGCTCGTCCTGGCCACCGGCTTCCGCGTCGATCGCTTCGTGCGTCCGATGCAGGTGAGCGGGCGTTGCGGAGCGCGCCTCGACGACGTCTGGAAGGAGGGGCCGTTCGCGTATCTGGCGATCACGGTGCCGGCGTTCCCGAACTTCTTCATGCTCAACGGCCCCAACGGGCCGGTCGGCAACTTCTCGCTGATCGACGTCGCGGAGCTGCAGCTCGGCTACATCCTGCAGCTCGTCGAGCAGGTCCGCGCCGGCTCCTGCCGCGAGGTGAGCGTCTCGCCCACCGCGATGCGGCGCTTCGAGGACGAGCGCCGGCAGGCGGCCGCATCGACGATCTGGCAGAGCGGCTGCAAGAGCTGGTACCTCGACCCGCACGGCGTCCCGATCGCCTGGCCCTGGACGTTCGATCGCTTCCGGGAGGAGATGCGCGCGCCGCGGCTCGTCGACTTCGAGCTGCGTTGACGCGGCGGGCCGCGAGTCCGGCGCGCCGTCCGCCGCCGCGCCGTGGCGGCGGGTCCGTCGTCCGGAGGACGAGCCGCCCCGCGCCTGGGTCTACTCGGCGGCCGGCGGCGCGGCGGCGCCGGTCTTGCGGCCGCGTCCGCCGCGCCGCCGGCCGCCGCGCCGGCGCGAACGCCGCCGACCCGACTCCTCGGCGGCGGCGCCGTTCTCGCCGGCCGGCGCCTGCTCGCCGTCCGCCGTCGACTCCTCGGACGCCGGGTCCTCGGACGCCGCGGTCGGCGCGGACGCGGACGCCGCGTCCGCGACCATGCGCACCCGGCCATTCGGCAGGACCTCGATCTCCTTCATGCGGCGCAGGCGCGTCACGAGCCGCGGCGATCCCGGCGGACGCTGGAAGCCTGCCGCCTTGAGCGCGACCGTGAGCGCATCGAGCGTCACGGTATGCGCCGGATCGGAGGCGGCGAGGCGCGCGATCACGTGCTCAAGCTGCTCCTGCGAGGCGGCGAGCGGAGCCTCTTCCGTGGATGGAATCGCGGCCGCCGGACGCGCCGCCGGACGCGCCGCGTGGGCCGTCGCGGCCGCCGGACGCGCCGCGGACGAGGCCCCCGTCGGACCCGCGCCGCGCCCGCTACCTCCGCGCCGACGGCGCCGCCGGCGGCGCTCGCCGGTCCCCTCGCCCGCCCGCTCGGCGGCTGCCGCGCCCGGCCCCGCGCTGCGGTACGTGATGCGGCGGAACGTCACCCCGAGCCGCGCGGCCGCGTCGCCGACGGCGTCGAAGGCGCGGTCGTGCGACACGATGTCGATCGCGTCGCCGGGGCGCGAGCGTCCGAGCCAGATGCCCGCCTGAACGGCGATCCAGAGGTCACTCCAGTCGGAGACGCGCGTCGCCGGCGCGCTGTGGACGAGGTGCGCGCCGCGCTGCGCGAGCGAGCGGCCGAGCTGTTGGCCGACCACGCGCCAGTTCCCGATCGCGGTGATCTCGGTGTCGCCGGTCGTGAGATCGATCGCGAGCTCGTCGAGCACGCGCGCGAGCTCATGCTCGCTGCTGGTGTTCTCGACGTCGATGAAGACCACGCGCCGCGGCCCGGCGGCGGCGGCCGCGGCGGTCGGCACGGCTCTCGACGCCTTCGCGGTCCTCGCGGCGGAGGTCTTGCGGCCGCGCGGCGTCGCGGTCTTGCGTGCCACGCTCTTCTTCGTACGCGCGGGCGCCTTCTTGGCGGGGGTCTTGGTCGCCATCGTCCGGGCGTTATGACGGGTATCGCGTCGGGTGTCGAGCGTCGGACGCGTCAATAGCGTCGCTTCCAGAACAGATCGACGCCGCTGCGGCCGAGCGTATCCGTCGAGGTCTCGAGGCTCCACCCGGGACGGATGACGTACTCGATCCGCACCTCCTCGACGCTCTGCCCGAAGCGGTGTGCGAGGCTCACGAAGATGTCGTCGGCGACGTACTTGCCGACCGACACCCGCGCATCCTGCAGCCCGCTCGCGCCCGTATCGAACTGCAGGTCGTCGACGCCGAGCGCGTTGGCGACCGATTCCCGGAGCTCCGACGCCACGTAGCCGCCCGCGAGACCGAGCGCGTGCTCGCGAAGGCCCGCGGACTGCGTGTCGCTCAGCCGATTCGCGGGCGCGCCGAAGAGGAGCACGGCGAGTACGTCCGCCTGATCGAGGGCGGGCTCGCTCTCGAGCGCGAGCGCCGGCTTGGTGACCGTCCCGCCGACCTTGAGGCGCACGAGGTACTCGCCGGCCCGGTGCGTCGCTGCGATGTCCAGCGTGGGGTCGAACCCCTGGCCGCCGAACCGGACGCTCCCTTCCTCGAGGGTGAACTTCTTCCCCTGGAACGCGTACCAGCCCCGTAGGCCGCGGATGTCGCCCGCGAGGTGCAGCTCCTCGCCGGGCTTCTTCCACGCGGTGATCCATCCCTGCAGCTCGACGTTGGCGTCGGAGCGGCGCACCCAGGCGTCGCGCGGCACCGCGAGCTGCACCGTCACGGCGGCGCGCTCGAAGAGCGTCGGCGCCGCGGGCGGCGGCGGCGCGCCCGGCGCCGCGGGCGGCGGCGGCGCGCCCGGACCGACCACCACGATCGTCGGATCGGGCGGATGCACCGACCCCGGCAACGC
Source organism: Deltaproteobacteria bacterium (assembly GCA_020852955.1). Lineage (GTDB taxonomy): Bacteria > Desulfobacterota > Binatia > UTPRO1 > UTPRO1 > UTPRO1. The sequence goes on from JADYZW010000016.1 coordinate 186,940, forward strand.
CTCGGGAACCTGGAGCACGAGGCCGTCGGTCGCGAGCGACCCCTCGACGACCGGCGCCGCCGCCGTGCCCGACACCCAGAGCCAGCCGCTCGCGACGCCGCGCCCGTACTCGTTGACGAACAGCGGAAATCGCTTCACCTCGAAGCGCGCATCCATGGATGCGCCGGCGCCGTCGAGGCGCGCGCTGCCGCCGCCGGCGATCCGGCCCTTTCCGCTCGCGATCGTCAGGCGATCGATCGACGCGACCCGCCCATCGAGACGCACGGCCGCGTCGATCGCGTCGTACGTCACGCCGAGCGGCACGACGTACGCGTGGCCGCCCGCAAGCCCGACGGTCCCGTGCGCCTCGAGCGCGCCGATCGGTCCCGAGACGCGCACGTCGGCCGCGAGCGTGCCGCCGGCCCTGGCGACGAGCCCCGGCCGAAGCGCGCCGACGAACGCGAGGTCGATCCCGTCGGCGCGCACACGCGCCTCGAGATCTCCGAGCGCGAAGCGGAACGGCGCGAGTGCGAATGCGAGCGGCGCGCCGGCGTCGACGACCAGCGTCTGCGCCGCGCGCGCGAGCCGCGCATGCAGCGTGCCGCGCCCGGCGGCGATCGCCACCTGCGCGCGCAGCGCGTCGTAGCGCGCGCCCCCGAGCGTCGGCGCGTCGAGGTCGACCTCGGCGTCGATCCGCGAGGCGGCGAACGTGCCGCCGAGGCGGACCCGGCCGCGGAGACGTCCGTGCACTTCGGCGGACACGAGCCCGGCGAGCGCCTCCGGATCGAGCCCGTCGACGACGACCTCGAGATCGCTGCCGGCGGCGGCGAGCGTCCCGCGCGCGCGGACGCTGCCGTCACCCGCGCGCAGGACGAGGTCGCGGACCGCGAGCCGCGCGCCGCGGAGCTCGAGGACGGGCCTGCCGACCGCCGCCCACGTGGTCCCGCGGTGGGTGACGCGCACGTTCGTCAGGGTGGCCCGGGCGGTGTCGCCGCGGCGCGCGACCTCGGCGCGCAGCTCGTGCCGCGCGCCGTCGGGCTCGCGGGCGCGCACCGCCACGTCGCCCCGAAACGCGGCGAGCGCGCCGCGCGCGCCGGCCTCGAGGGCGATCTCCGCGAACCGCCGTTGGCCGAGCGCGGCGTCGCGCACCGTGCCGCTGAGCGCGACGTCCGCCGCGTCGGCGCCGAGCTCGCGGGCGGCGAGGCGCGCGTCGAGCGCGGCGGTCCGCCACCCGGCGCCGGCGAGATGCCGGCCGGCGAGCACGACCTCCGCGGCGAACGCCGCCGGGCTCCCACGCAGCGTCGCCCGCGCGGTTCCCGTGCCGCGGAGCTCGGGGCGGCCGAGGAGCGCCGCGAGCGGCGCGAGATCGCGCACGCGCGCCTCGGCCCGCATCCCGCCGGTCGCGGCGCCGGGCGTGCGCGCGAACGCCGCGTCGCCCGCGGCCGTGACCGCCCCGACGTCGGTCGAGACCGTCAGACGCTCGACCGTGAGGCGCCCGGCCGCGACGCGCGCGGCCGCGTCGCCGCGCGCGATCGTGACCCCGCCGACGCGGCTCGGCGCGATCGCCAGGCTCGCGTCGAGCCGTGTCGGCGGGACCGCGAAGCCGACGCCGGCGAGGCGCGCGGTGGCGTTCAGCCGTCCCGCGAGCTCGCGGCGCCCGAGCACCGCGCCGAGATCGAGCTCGGCCGCGACGAGCTCGACCGCGAATCGCTCCGCGCCCGGCGCGACGTCGCCGGACGCGCGCACGCCTCCCGCGTCGCTCGCGACCGCGACGTCGAAGCGCACGGCCTCGCCGGCGACGCGCGCCGTCCCGCGCGCGGAGGCGAACGTGGTCGTCCCCACGCGCGACGCCCCGAGGTCGAGGCCGACGTCGTAGACGCGCGGAGACCCCGCCGGCGCCGCGAGCGTGACGCTCCCGGTGAGGTCGGTGGCCGGAAGTCCCGCGCTCGCGAGCGCGGCGACGTCGACGCGCTCGAGCTCCACGCGCGCGGCGCCGGCCGGCGCCGCGCCCGCGAGATCGACCGTCCCCTCGATGCCGAGCCGACCGACGACGCGCGCTGCCGCGTCCTCCGCGCTCTCGGCCGTGAGCGCGCCGGCGACCGCGACGGCGGCGCGCGGCCCGCGCGCCCGCAGCTCCCCGCGCCAGTCGCTCAGCGGCAACCCGGTACGGAGAAGCCCGCGCACGTCGGCCGCCCCGAGGCGGTCGACACGAAGCGCGCCGTCCACGTCCGGGCCGAATCGACCCATGAGTGCGACCGACGAGATGGGGGTCCGCGCGCGGACATCCTCGATCGTCCACGCGCCGCCCTCGACCGCGACGCGACCCGCGACTTCCTCGAAGCGCACCCCGCTCCCCTCCTCGCGAAACGCGAGCGCGTCGATCGCCACCCGCGCCGCGCCGGGCGCGAAGCGGGCGGCGCCCGCCAACGTGACGCCGCGCAGGCGCCACCCGCGACCGGGACGCACGATCCGCACGGCGCCGTTCGTCACGCGCAGCGCGCGCAGATCGACGACGAGCGTCGACGGCCGCTCCTCCTCCGCGGCCTTCACGAGATGCTCGACGTTCCACCCGCGCTCGCCCGCGACCAGCCGGAGCGCAACGCCGTCCGCGACGAGCGACGTGATCCGCAGGCCGCCGCCCCGCGCCAGCGTGAGGAGATCGTAGGTCGCCGCGAGTCGGCGCACCGCGAGCACGCGCGCGCCGTCCTGCACCAAGCGGACGTCGCGGGCGACGAGCGTCCCGAGAAAATGGCCCTCGAGAGCGCCGATCGTGAGGCGGCCGTTCAGCTCGGCGTTCACCCGCGCCAGCACGGCGCGGCGAATCCCATCGCGGAACGCCGCGCTCTGCGACACGACGGCGAGTGCCGCGATCGCGGCGGCGGCGACGCCGCCCAGCAGCAGGCCGAGACGCGCCCACCGGCGCACGCGCGCGGCCATCTCAGAACGCCTGCCCGATGCTGAAGTGGACCTGCCAGCGCCGCTCGCCTTTCGGCGGGTCGAGCGGCACGCCGAAGTCGACGCGCAGCGGACCGACGAGGGTGTGGTAGCGCACCCCGACGCCGGTCCCGAACTCGAGATCGCCGAGCGTCCAGCTCGCGACCCGCCGTCGCACCTCTCCCGCGTCGAAGAAGATCGCGCCGCCGAACGGCCCGTAGACCGGCGTCCGCAGCTCGAGGCTCGCCTCGAGCAGGCTCCGTCCGCCCACCGGATCCTCGTCGTCGTTCAAGGGCCCCAGCATGTGCCGTCCGTAGCCGCGCGTGCTGGTGATGCCACCGGCGTAGAAGCGACGGAACATCGGGAGGTCGCGGCTCTGGCCGAAGCCGTCCCCGGTCCCGAGGCGGACGCGGCCGGCGAGCGTGCGCCCGCCCGGCAGCGGCACGTAGGCCTTGGCGTCGACGACGGCCGTGTAGAAGGAGTACGCGCCCTGCCACGGCCCGCCCGCCTGCTCGACCGCGAGGGTCACGACACTGCCCTCGCGCGGGTCGAGGAGGTCGACGGTCGTGTTGCGCTCGACCACGCCGGTCAGGCTCGAGACGATCCCGCGGCCGACGTAGGCGTCGCGGCCGCCGTCGAGGCGCGCGACCGTGGCGCTCGGCACGTTGCTGAGATCGTCGTACTCGACGCTGTACCCGGCCGAGACGGTCAGGCGTCGGGGGAGCTTGCGCTCGATCCGCGGCGCGAAGCGGATCCGCGCCACCGTGAAGCCCGGCTCGTCGTCGCGCAGCTGCGTGAGCGGCGCAATGAAGGTCTGCTGCGGGTGCAGGAAGTACGGCTGGCGGAACTCGCCTTCGACCACCTGCTCGATCTCGGACCCCTTGAGGCGAAACCCGAGCTGCCGGCCGCCGCCGAAGAAATCGTTGTGCTGCCAGCGCAGCTGGCCGCGAACGCCGTCCTCGAGACCGTAGCCGACGCCGGCGAGGATCTCGCGCGGCGGCCCCTCGACCACCGTGACCGCGACGTCGACGACGCCGCTCCGCTCGTCGAGGTTGCGCGGTCGGACGAGCACCGAACGGAACAGGCGCAGGCCGAAGATGCGCGCCTGCGTCTCGTCGAGCTTCCCGGGATCGAACGGATCGCCCTGCCGGTACGCGATCTCGCGGCGCACGAGGCGCATCGCGACCTGGCTCGTCCCCTCGACGTAGGTGATGCCGAAGACGGCGGCGCGCCCGCGCGTCGCCAGGTAGCGGACCTCGGCCTCGTGGGTGCCGGTATCGACGCGCGCCGCCTTCTCGACGCGCGCGTACGCGAAGCCGCGCCGCTCGAGCCGGAGCGCAATCCGGTCGCGGCCGGCGTCGTAGGCCGCCTGGGTGAAGGGCGCGCCCGCGACGAACGGGACCTCGGCGCGCAGGGCTTCCTCCTCCGCGCCAGTCGGCGAGAAATCGACGGTCTCGACGGCGACGCTCTTCAGCACGACGACCGGCCCCTCGTGTACGACCACAACGACGGTCACGCGGTTGCCGTCCAGTATCAGATCGCAGTCGACGGCGGCCTCGTAGCGGCCCGCCTCGCGAAGCCACGCTCGAATCCGCTCGAGATCGCTCCGCAGAAGATTGGGGTCGAAGATCGCGGGCTCGAGCCAGCGCTTCCAGGGTTGGTACCAGGGCGTCGGATGCATGCGCATCACGGAGCGCAGCGCACGCACCGAGACCGTCTCGGCACCCTCGATGCGTACGGCGGCCAGCGCGTAGACCGCATCGGGGTCCAGCGCATCGAGCGGAACGGCGGCCGCGCCGGCCGGGGCCAGGAGCACGAAGAAGAGCACGGCCCACCGCATCCGCGTCCGCCACATCGGGGCGCCGATGCTATCGAGACCTTCTCGCGGCGGGCAAATCAGGCCGCGCGCGGAGCGCCGAAAAGCTGTCACCGTGTACGACAAATGGACGGTCGATCGACATCGGCGACGCTCCGACGGCAGCTGTCATATGGCAAACTGCTGAAAACTCGTATGCTTTTCATTGGCGATCGCGGCCCGCAGTTTGCATGATCGAGACGCGAGGATGATGATGCGTCGACGCGACCGCGCGCCGTGGCGACCCTGTCGTGCGGAGCGCGAAAGCCACACCATGAGGCGCCACGCATCCCGCATGCGAGACTGCCATGATCTCGCACAAGTGCATGAAAACTCTGAAGTTCACCGATGTTCACGATGATTATTTTTCTTGACAAGGCTCCGACGGGGCTCCTATATGTCGATCTCGCGACTTGGATGAAGCACTCGCGTGCCGTTCGCTTGCTGGTTCGGATCATCACCTTCAGTTAGAAAAAATAACGTTAGGAAGCCGCTACGAATCCCCCGATGGTCATGAGCATGCACGAGCTTTCCGGTGTGTCGTGGACAGCACCACCTCGCGTACGGCTCGGCCGTCCCCAACCAACCCGACGAAGGAGGGTACCCATGAAGAAGCACATTCTCGCAGCGGGCGCTGCGGCGCTGCTGCTCGGTATGGCCAGCCTGGCCAGCGCTGCTGCCACGCCGTGCGCCGTCACCTACCCGCACCCGGCGAGCGCCAAGCAGATCAAGTCGAGCCTGGTGCAGGCGTTCGTGTCCTGCAACAACCCGGGCGGCAACGTTCCGAACGCCACCACGGAGAGCGGCACCGTCCCGACCTGCTATCCGTCCGAGACCTACCACCAGAACGCCGGCAGTCCTGCGCTCGGCTGGGTCTTCGGCCCGAAGGGCAAGGGCGACATCTCGTTCAAGGCGGGCAAGAACAAGTGCGTCGCGCCGGAGTGTCCGCTCAACCCGGCTGGGGCCGTCGACCTCTTCATCCAGCTGAAGATGGCGGACATCACTGACAACTCGGGTCTCGCGACCAGCAACGGCAGCGTCGGGACGGTCGCGCGTGCGACCTTCCCGGATCGCGCCGAGTCCGCCCTCGGTCCGATGACGGTCATCGACTTCCCGACCTCGTTCGGGGTGTCGGCGGCGGCGGGCAAGATCTCGAAGAAGACCTCGGCCTCCGTGATCCTGAACGCCCTCAGCCAGCCGGCGCTTCCGCCCTGCACCACGATCGAGGTGGTCGCGGTCCTGGTGAAGGATCCGAACGGCAACCCGTTCGCGAGCATGGGTACTTACCTCCCGTAACTCGCTGCGCTTGATCGCTTCGTTTCAGTTGTCCTACACGAGCCACCCGCCCCGTCCACGGGCGGGTGGCTTCGTTTCGTGCGCCGTGCTCCTGCTCTCCTTCGGCGCGTTCGCCTGCTCACCGAGCGAGGCTCCGCGGCCTGCCGCGAACGCCACGAGCGCGCCCGTCGTCGTCGCCACCACCGCGGCCGCCGCCCCGGCGCCTGCAGCACCACCGGAAGCGCCGGCGGCCACCGCGAATCCTGCGGCCGCGACCGACATGAACGACTTCTCCGACACCGCCGACTTCGAGTGGAACTTCGAGGAAGAGGCAAGCGGCACGGATTTCGAGATCGACGTCGGCGCCACGACCTTCTACATGCCGCGCGGCAACATCGTCACGTTCAAGGCGAAGGCGCTGAACGGGACGCCGCCCTTCAGCTTCACCTGGGACTTCGGCGACGGCTCTCCGCCAGGCACAGGCGAGGTGATCAAGCACCGCTTCGAAAAGCTCGGCAACCTCGACGTCATGGTGCGCGCCAAGGATGCGACCGGCGCCACGGCGTTCATGGAGCTCGGAATCCTCGTCCACCATCCGGTCGACTACGCGTACCGCATGCAGGAAGACGCGAAGACGATCGAGGAGCTGAAGACGCGCTATCCCGATTGGGCCGGGTCACCCAACCCGGCCGTCACCCCGTAGATCGCGAGCGGCACGAGCTTCCGGATCACCGTCGTCGGCGGGGTGTTGGCGGGCGAATCGGGCAGATGGATCGCGAGATCCGCGTCCGCCGCGACGGACGTGAACGCGAGTCCGGACACGTGCGGCGCCGGGGCATAGCGGCTCTGGATCCAATAGGCCGGCCGGCCGCCCTTCACGAGATGATCGAGGAGCGCCCTCCAGGCCGGTCCGCCGCCGGTCGCGAGGATGGTCTCGCGGCCGTAGACGAGCCAGAGCGCCACCTGCATCTGGAGATCGGCGAAGCCGCCGTCCACGACCACCACGGCGTTCCCGGGAAGGCGCTCCGCGATCGCACCGACGGACGCGAGGCTTCCCGCGAAGTAGGGCGCCGCCCGCAGGGCGAGGATCGGGCGCACCTGCCACGCGAACGTGACCCCGAGGAGCGCGACGGCCGCGGTGCGCCACGCCCGTCGTGGCGATTCCCGGAGCGCGGCGAGCGTGGCTCCGGCGAACAACGCCGCGCCCGGGAGCACGATCGGCAGGTAGCGCCGCATCGACCACGGCTGGTAGTCGGCGACCCGCGGGCTCGGAACGAACACGAGCGCCACCAGGAGCACCAGCAGGACGGCGAAGCGACCCGCCCGTCCGCCTCTCCACCACGAGACGCCGAGCCCCGCGACGGCGAGCGCGAAGCCGGGCGGCGACAGCGACCCCGCGAGCCATCCGAGATGGCGTACGCTGTCCATGCGGCCCCCGATCCGGAGATAGAGCGCGACCACCGCGATCGTCGCGCCCGCGGCGAGGGACCGCAGCGTCGTACGGCCGACCGGCCACCCCCGCGCGGTGGCCGCGAGCGCGACCACCGCGGGCACGACCGGCGCCAGGACGAGGAAACTCAGGATGCGGCCGTCCCCGAGCGCCGGGAGCATCGAGAGCGTCAGACGGGCGCGCGCCAGCGCCAGATCGTTCAGGAGATACGCGACGTGATGATTCGGGGAGCCGAAGAGCCCGATCGTCGCGAGCCCCCAGGCGCAGGCCGCGCCCGCGATCGCCGCGGCGAGCTCGCCCCGCGCGACCGGGCTCGTGAGCGCCCACCAGACGAGCGCCGCGAACGTGAAGAGCGCCGTCTCCGCGCGCGCGACGCCGCCGAGCCCGAACATCACGCCGGCGGCGAACGGCGCGCCGCGGCCGAGGAAGACGAGTCCGCCCCAGACGAACGCGATCGTGAGCGGCTCCGACATCGCGAAGCGACCGAACCACCAGACTGCGAAATTGCCGAGGAACACGAGCGCCGTCGGGAGCGCGGCCGCCGCGCCGAAGGTCTCCCCGGCGACGAGCGTGAGCGCCCACGTCCCGAGCCCGATCGTGAGCGGCGCGACCATGGGCGCCCACGAGGCGCCGCCGATCGCCGCCAGCACGCCGGCCCAGCTCGAGAGGAGCGGGAAGAAGGCCGGCATCGCCGTCGGCGCATCGCGGCGGTCCTTCAGGAGGCCGCCGGCGAGCCGGACGTAGGGGCCGCGATCGAGGAAGCCGACGCTCATGAAGAGCGACTGCGCGAGGGCCGGAGGCAGGCCCGGCCCGACGCCGTCGCGCACCTCGATCGTTCCCGTGCGCGCGAGGTGCACGCCGGCATCGACGTACATCGTCGAGTCGGAGGCCGCCATGAAGGTCTCGAACGGCGGCCACGACCAGGCGCAGGCGAGGAGCCCGACGACGCAGGCGAGGGCGCGCACGCGCCGGGCCGACACGCGCGGCGGCTCCGACGACGCGCGCCCGCGGCGGAGCCCGACGGCCGCGGCGGCGAGGGCGGCGCCGCCGAGCGCCGCGGCGAGCGCGCCGAGCGAGAAGGCGCCCGCCCGCGCCAGCACCACCGCCGCGATCGAGGTCGTCGCGAGTCCCCACCAGACGATCGAGAAGAGGTCCACCGGCCCGCGCCCGAGCCGCGCCAGCGCGATCCCCGCCAGCGCGAACGGCGCCAGCAGGATCGCCGCGCGCAGGACGACGGCCGGATCAGTCACGCGCCGCCGTCGACGCCGCAGACAGGCGCGGCGCGAGTCGCGCCCCGTCGGACGCGAAGATGCGCGCCCGCCCCAGGCCCCACCTGGCGAGACGGAACTGCACCGACGTCCGCAGCACGCCGAGTCCGTAGACCGTGCTGCGGCGGAAATCGATGGACGACGCTTCGGCGAAGTACTTCGCCGGGCACGACACCTCGCCGATGCTGAAGCCGAAATACGCGATCTGCGCCAGCATCTGGTTGTCGAACACGAAGTCGTCGGAGTTCTCGAGGAGCGGCAGCGTCTCGAGCACGCGGCGCGAAAAGGCGCGATAGCCGGTGTGGTACTCGGAGAGCTTCTTCCCGAGCAGCACGTTCTGCACGAACGTGAGGGCGCGGTTCGCGACGTACTTGTACTTCGGCATGCCGCCGACCAGCGCCCCGTCCGACAGGACGCGCGAGCCGAGGACGACGTCGTACTGGCCGACCGCGACCAGCGACGCCATCGCGACCAGCAGCTTCGGCGTGTACTGGTAGTCGGGGTGGAGCATCACCACCACGTCCGCGCCGTGCTCGAGCGCGGCGCGGTAGCAGGTCTTCTGGTTGCCGCCGTAGCCGAGGTTCGTCGCGTGGACGATGGTCGGGATGCCGAGCGCGCGCGCGACCTCGACGGTGCGGTCCGAGCTCCCGTCGTCGACGAGGAGGACGTCGTCGATGTAGGCGCGCGGGATCTCGGCATGGGTTTGCCGGAGTGTGAGCTCGGCGTTATACGCCGGCAACACCACGACGATGCGTTGGCCGAAGAGCATGGGGCGCCGGCCTCGATACCACGAAGTCCCCGTGAGGTCTCGCCCGTGCGGACGCTGATCGTCGGCGCCTCCGGGCTCGTCGGCGGCGCGCTCCGCGCCGAGCTCCCCGCGGCGACGGGCACCTACCTCCGGCACCCGGCGGCCGGTCTCCTGCCGCTCGACATCACGGACGCCGCGGCGGTCGACGCCCTCGTCGACCGGCTTCGGCCGGCGCTGGTCCTCCTGCCGGCGGCTGAGCCCGCCGTCGACCGCTGCGAGACGGATCCGGCGGAGTCGGAGCGGGTGAACGTCCACGGCACGGGCAACGTGGCGCGGGCGGCGGCGCGGATCGGCGCGCGCTTCGTCTACTTCTCGAGCGACTACGTCTTCGACGGCACAGCGGGTCCCTACGAGGTCGACGCCGCGCCGCACCCGATCAACGTCTACGGCCGCCACAAGCTCGCCGCCGAGGCGCTCGTGCGCGCAACCGTCGCCGACCACCTGATCGTGCGCGTGTGCGGTGTCTACGGCTACCAGCCGGAGGGCAAGAACTTCGTCATGGCGCTCGCGCGCCTCGGCGCCGCGGGCGAGGCGATGCGGGTGCCGAGCGACCAGTGGGGAACCCCGACCTACGCCCCGAACCTCGCCGCGGCCGTGCGCGAGCTCGCCGCGTCCGACCACCGCGGCATCGTGCACCCGGTCGGCCCCGACTACCTGACCCGTATCGACTTCGCGCGCCTCGCGGCCGAGGTGCTCGGCCACGACGACGCGTTCCTCGTGCCGGTGACGACCCCGGAGCTGCGGCAGCCCGCGGCCCGGCCGCTGCGCGGCGGGGTCGCCAATCGCTCCACGCAGGCGTTGCTACGCACGACGCGCCTCGTCGGCGCGCGCGAGGGCCTCGGGTTCATGCGACGCCGCCTGGAAGCCGCCGCCGCGCCCTAGGAACCAGCGCCGACCCCGCGCCGCGGCAGGAGTAGATCCGCTTCGCGCACTCGCGGGCAGTGGAGACGGCACCTTGCTATTGCTGCCGTATGCACGCCGAGGCATTTTGCATACATGCCGAAGGACGCAGCGGCGGTCGCTCTGGAGCTCGCGCGGTTCGCGACGGGCGCGGCGTGGCGCGTAGCTACGTCCTCGACACGCACGCCTGCGTGTTCATGCTGACGGCGCGGCGCACGCTCGACCGCCGCGCCCGCAAGGCCTTGGAGGGCGCCGAAGCTGGTACCGATAAAGGGCTGGCACTCGGACGACGCGTGCGATCCACCCTCCCTCGAGACGCGGAGCGCGCCGCCTAGGCATCCGGCGATGGCGTCCGCGTCGCCGTCGTGGGTCGCGCGCTGCCGGCCGCCGCGGGGAGACGCCGCGGACGTCGTCACGACCAGCGATCCCGAGCGACTCGCCTCCTACCTGAGCGACGCCGCCCGCGTGTCCGGCGGCCACAGCCCGGCCGTGTCCTTCCCCGCGAGCGAGGCGGCCGTGGCGGCGCTCCTCGCGGCGAACGCTCCCGTGCTGGTCGTCGGCGCGCAATCGTCGCTGACCGGCGGCGCGACCCCGCGCGGCGAGCACCTGCTCTCGACCGCCCGTCTGACCGCGATCGGTCCGGTCGCCCCGGGGAGCGTGACCGTCGCGTCCGGCGCCGTGCTCGCGGACCTCGCGCGAACGCTCGCGGCGCACGGCCAATGGTACCCGCCGATGCCGACCTACGACGGCGCCACCGTCGGCGGCAGCATCGCCACCAACGCCGCCGGCGCCGCGACCTTCAAGTACGGCGCGACCCGCGCCTGGGTGCGCGCGCTCACGGTCGTCCTCGCGGACGGCGGCGTCCTCGAGATCGCCCGCGGCGAGGTCACGGCGAGCCCGGCGGGCCACTTCGAGATCGTGGCCGTCGACGGCGCCTCGCGCCGCCTCGACGTCCCCGCCTATCGCATGCCCGCCGTCCGCAAGCTCGCCGCCGGCTACTACGCGGCGCCCGGGATGGACCTCGTCGATATGTTCGTCGGCGCCGAGGGCACGCTCGGCGTCGTCACCTCCGCGACGCTCGCGGTCGGGGACGAGGTGCCCGCGTGGTTCGTCGCGCTGGTGCCGTGCCGGAGCGAGGCGGCCGCGCTCGCGCTCGCCGACGACCTGCGGCGCGCGGCTGCGGCGACGGCGGCCGCGTTCGTCGACGTCGCGGCCGTCGAGTGGCTGGACGCGCGTTCGCTCGGCCTCGTGCGCACCGACGCCGCCACCGCCCGCCTCGCGTCGCCGCTGCCGCCGGACGCGGCGTCGGCCGTGCTTCTGCAGGTCGCTCTCCCCCCGGAGCTCGACGCCGGCACGGCGGCAGCGCACGTCGCCCGGGCCCACGACCCGACGAGCGACACCATGCTCGGCCGCCTCTGTCGCCTGCTCGAGCGTCACGGCGCGCTCGCCGACGCCGTTCCCGCCCTCCCCGGCGACGACGCCGGCAGGGAACGCCTCTTCGCGCTGCGCGAGGCCGTGCCGCAGGCCGTGAACCGCCTCGTCGGCCAGGCGCAGCGCGCGCTCGACCCGACGCTCGCGAAGTCGGGCGGCGACCTCATCGTCCCCGCCGAGCGCCTGGCCGAGCTCGTCGAGCGGGCGCGCGCCGAGCTCGCCGCCCGCGACCTCGACCACGCGATCTGGGGGCACCTCTCGGACGGCAATCTGCACCCGAACGTATTGCCGCGCCGCGCCGGCGACGGCGCGCGCGCCGCCGCGGCGCAGCTCGCGATCGGCCGCGCGGCGATCGCGCTCGGGGGCAGCCCGCTCTCCGAGCACGGCGTCGGCCGCCATCCAGTGAAGCAGACGCTGCTCCGCGCGCTCTACGGCGACGCCGGGGTGGCCGCCATGCGGCGGCTCAAACGCGCGCTCGATCCGCGCGGCATCCTGGCCCCGGGGGTGATCTTCCCCTCGGGATCGGTGTAAGCAACGCTCCGCATGCCGAGCTCGTCGCCTCCCGTCTCGCCGGCCCCGGCTCCCGCGCCCGCCGCGGCCCCGCACGCGGTCCCCGTCACCCTCGCGCCCCCCGGCCTCTGGCCGACGCTCGGCCCCTCGTTCCCGAACGCCGGCGCGGCGGGCGCGATCGCGATCGCGCTCGCGTACTTCTCGCTCGGCGTCGCCCTCGGGGCCCTGCTGAAGCAGTCGCCGGGAGGACGGCGCTGGCTGCCGTTCGTCGTCGTCCCCGGACTCCTCGCGGGCCTCGGCTTCCTGGCGTGGGTGATCCGATCGCTGCGGTGACGCCGCGCCCGGGGGCGCGCGGAGACGCGCTCGCGATCGCGGCGATCGTGGCCGCCGGCGCCGCCGTCGCCGCGCTCGTCGGCGTCCGCGGCGACTTTCCGCTGAGCGACGACTGGTCCTACGCCTGGTCGGTACGCGCGCTCTGCGACGACGGCGCGCTCCGCTTCATGCCGTGGACCGGCGCGAGCCTGCTCCTGCAGACGTGGTACGGCGCGGCGCTCTGCCGCACGTTCGGCTTCTCGTTCGAGGTGCTGCGCGCCTCGACGCTGGTGCTCGCGACCCTCGGCGCCGCCGGCTTCTGGTCGCTGCTCGGGTGGGCCGGGGTCCGCGGCGCGCCGCGCGCCCTCGCCACCGCGCTCTTCGCGCTCGATCCCCTCTACGTGAACCTCGCCTTCACCTTCATGACCGACGTGCCGTTCACGGTCGCGGCCGTGTGGGCCGGCGCCTGCTACGCGCGCGGCTTCGCCACCCGGCGCCGCGCCTGGCTCGTGGCGGGCTCGTGCCTCGCGGCCGCCGCGCTCCTCGTCCGCCAGCACGGGATCTTCGTCGCCGCCGCCGCCAGCCTGACCGCCCTCGTCGCGCCGGACCGTCCGTGGCGCGCGCGAATCGCGGACGCGTGCGCCGCAGGCGCGATCGCCCTCGCCGCCTCTCTCGGCTTCCACGTCTGGCTCTTCGCCATCCACGGCGCGCCGCTCGCCGTGGCGACGAAGCTCGGCGAGGCGAGCCGCGTGCACGCGGCCGGCGTCGTGAACGCCGCCTTCCGCGGGCTCGAGACGCTGGCGTTCCTGGCGGCGCCGCTCGCGCTCGCGCTCCGCCGCGACGTCCTGACCCGCCACCGCCGCCTCTTCGTCGCCGCGACGACCCTGCTCGCGATCCTCGCCGTACTGCTCTTCCTGCGTACGGGGGCCCGCATGTTCTATCTCACCAACGTCATGTACGACCTCGGCCTCGGCGCGTCGTCGCTCCGGGACACGCAGTTCCTGGCGCTGCGGCAGCCGGTCGAGCTCGGGCCGGCGCTCGGCCTGCCGCTCACGCTCCTCGCGACGCTCGCCGCCGGCATCCTCCTCACGGCGTGGGTGGACGGCCTCCGCCGCCGACCCGAGCCGGCCGTGTGCTTTCTGTTCGTCGCGACCGCCGCGCTCTTCCTCGGCAGCCTGGTGCACACCCGGTACTACTTCGACCGCTACCTCCTCGTCGTGCTGCCGTTCGCGCTCGCCGCGCTCGCCGCCGCGGGCCGGGTCGAGCTCGGCAAGGCGAGCCTCGCCCTCGCGGCGCTGCTCGCGTGGTACGCGATCGCGGGCACGCACGACTATCTGGCGTGGAATCGCGCCCGCTGGGCCGGGCTCGCGGAGCTCGCTGCCGCCGGCGTCACGCCGGCCGAGATCGACGGCGGCATGGAGTTCAACGGCTGGACGCTCGCCGCGGGCCTCGATCGCTGGCCGACCGACGCCGAGGCGCGCCCCGGCCAGCCGCCGACGCGGAAGAGCTGGTGGTGGGTCGTCGACGACCGCTACGTCCTGAGCTTCCGGCCCCTGCCGGGATACGTCGTACGGCGGTCCCTGCCGTACACGCGCTGGCTCGCGCCGGGAACGGGCCGGGTGGTCGTCCTGGAGCGCACCGACCCGTGACCGCGGCGTGGCAGCCACGGGAACCGCGGCCGCCACGCGCGGGAGCGCCGTCGGTGACGAAGCGTCTCGACGCCCTCGCGCCTACTCCTTGACCGCGAGCAGCGCGAGGCGCGCGTTCATGCCGATCGCCGCGCCCGCCGCGAGCACCATCTCCAGCGGGATCCGCATGCCGAGCGACATGCGGTAGCGCCCGAGGTAGACGGCGCCCTGGCGGAGCTCGACGATGCGGAACTTCGCGGTCTCGACCATGCGCCGGAGGGTCGGCGGCGTGAAGTAGTGGAGGTGCTGCGGCACGTAGAGCCGGAAGAGCAATCCGTTCGCCGCCGGGCCGAGCATGCGCGCCCACATGCCCACCAGCGACGTCAGGAGACAGCGCTGATTCGGGACCGCGATCGCGAGCGCGCCGCCGGGACGCAGGAGGTCGTAGGCGCGGCGCAGGGTCGCGAGCGGGTCGACGACGTGCTCGAGCACGTCGAGCATGGTGACGGCGTCGAAGCGCTCGGCGAACCCGTGCTCCTCGATCGGCGCGACGACGATCTCGACGCCGAACTCGCGCGCGGCCTTCTCGGCCGTGAGCGAGCAGATGTCGATCCCCTCGATCCGCCAGCCGCGCTCGCGCGCGAGGTGCATCAGGATGCCGGTCCCGGCGCCGATGTCGAGCAGGCGCCCCGGCCCGCCCGTCGTCGTCTCGAGCAGCTCGAGATGACGGCGCATCTCGCGGATGACCGGATCCTCGGTGAAGTTCCGATGACAGTTGGCGAAGAAGTCACGCACCTCGGGAAACGCCGTCTCGTCGGTGTAGCCCTGCGTCTCGATGACCGCCTTCTCCGCCAGGGACGGGAGCGGATCGGCGCGCACCAGGCGACAGCTCGCGCAGCGGAGGATCCGGCGCCACCCCATGTCGTGAACGCAACGGTAATCGGTCCCGCCACAGAGCGCGCAGGGAACCGGCGCGGCGTCCGCGCACCCGGCCGCTCGCTCCTGCGCTACGGCCGGCACAATGCGATCAGGTCGAGCGCCTCGGGATGAACGGCCTCGAGCACGTGGAAATCGCCGGGGGCGATCGACCGGCTCTCCCCGTCGGCCGCGGCGACGCGCCGTCGCACCAGCACCGCCAGGCGTCCGAACAGATATTTAACGATGGGGTCGGGCAGCAGCTTCCGCAGGCCGAGCGGATCGAAGCGCAGGATGCCGCGCACCTGCCGCGCGCGCTCGGCGTCGAAGGCGCGCACCTTCTCGTTGCCCATCATGGAATAGAGGTCGACGCGCCCGAAGAGCGGTCGGAGCATGGCCAGCAGCTCGTCGGCGACGTACTCGCGCAGGTGATAGGGGTTCTCGGAGACGGAGGCGGACCGGTTCGGCGTAGTCAACATCAGCATCCCACCCGGCCCGAGCGCCGAACGCACGGCCGTGAGGAACCTCACCGGATCGGCGAGGTGTTCGATCACCTGGAAGTTGGTCACGAGGTCGAACCGCAGGTCGAGACCGGGGAGCTCGTACACGTCGAGCCGGCGGAACTCGAGGTTCGGGCGCCGGTACTTCGCCGCCGCCGCCGCGACCGCGGCCGCGGAGTAGTCGACGCCCGTCACCCGCCGCGCCGTCTCCGCGAGCAGCACCGTGCCGAACCCCTCGCCGCACCCCGCGTCGAGCACCTGCCGGTCGCGCGCGAGCTCGCGCGCGTAGAGGTACGCGGCGAGGTGCCGCGCCTCGTCGTAGGCGAATCCGTCGCCGTAGCCGGGACGCTCGCCGCTGTGGAGCACGGGAGAAACCGCCGCCTGGGTCATGCCGGTCCTTCTGAATCCACGGGGGGAACTCGCGGAGTGGTGTTGTAGCCCGTGACAGCCCGCCGGGAAAAGGCCGCATCGCCGACATTCTCGAGAGAGCGCGGCGCCGCCCCGGTCTGCTTGCTATAGGCCTTGCGCGCGAGACGGCGCACGATCTCGTCCGCGTCGCGATCGGCGGCGGCGGCGAGCAGCCGCGCGGCCTCGGGCTCGGCGGGCAGCTCCCCGAGCGCCCAGGCCGCGGCGCGCCGCACCTCGGCGGCGGCGTTCCCGAGCGCGGCCCGCACGCCGGCGGCGAGCCCGGGCTCCCGGAGCGCGGCCGCCGTCCAGAGGGCGGGCTCGCTGCCTTCGGCGATGGCGAGGCGCAGACAGTCCACCACCTCGGCGCGCGAGGAGGCGCCTGCGGCAGCGAGGTCGAGCAGGAGCGACGGGACGAGCTCAGCGATCGGCGCCTCCCGGCGCGCCGACAGCGCGGTCAGCTCGCAGGCGAGCGCGTCCGGGGCGAGGGCCGCGAGCGCACCCGCCGCCGAGGCCGTGACGGCGGCATCCGCGAGCGCCGCGCCGGCCGGCTGTCGAGGGATCCCGGCGCGGAGACGTACGCGGAGCGGCTCGATCGTCGCCTCGTCTTCGAGGATCCCCGCTAGCTCGGCCGCGAAGGCGGCGGCCTCGGCGGGCGCGGCGGCATCGAGGAGCGTCGCCCGCACCGCGGCCACCAGCGCCGCCCTTCCCGGCCACGCCGCCGGCGGCTCCGGCCCGGCCCAGAGCCGGGCGCGTGCCACGGCCTGCGCGCGCGTGACCTTCATCGCCCCGAGCGCGTCGCGCACGACGCGGGCATCGCCCGACCCGGCCTCCGCGAAGAGATACGAGGCCGCCCGCGGATCGCGGAGATCGCGGATGGTGCGCAGCAGGAGGATGCGGGCGCGCCGATCGAGACCCGCCGCGGCGACGTGGGCCTCGAGCCCGCGCGCGGGCTCGCGGGCGACCGCGGCGAGCAGGGCGCTCACGGCCGCGCGTCGCACGAGGGCGTCGGGATCGCTCGCGAGCACGAGCAACGTCGGGGCCGTCGCCTGCGCGGGATGGGTCGCCAACGCGGCGATCGCCCGCACGCGCGCCGCGAGGCCGTCGCCGCGCGCCGCCCGTACGAGCGCCTCCTCGGGCGGCACCGACGGCGGCGCCTCCTCGATCGACGACGGTGGGCGCGCGCCGCCGGCGCCCTGCCCCGGCGCCGACGTCCGGGCCGCCGCGCGCTCGAGCACGTCGAACCTCCCGTCCCGCTCGGCGAGCCTGAACTGCGCGCGCACGAAGCCGCGGAGCAGGAAGTAGTACGCCGGCGCGGCGTCGAAGAACGTGAACTGCCGATTGAGCGCCGTGAGCGTCCGGGGCCGCGCGGCGACCAGCAGGTCGAGGATCTCGGCCTCCTCGCGGTGGTCCGGCCGGCCGGGGAAGAAATAGTCGTGCGGGGTGGGGTTCCTGCCGCCGGTCAGAAACGGCACGACGCCGATGCTGGGAAACCCGACCGTCGCGTCCGCCGTGCGAAGCGCCGCGGCCACGCGGCCGGCGGCGGCCGCGAGCGCGCGCAGGTCCGCGGCGCGTGCCTCTTCCACACCGACCGGCGCCGCTGCGAACGGCAGGACGAAGCGCGGACCGGAGCGCAGGGCCTGTGCCCCCGGGAGCACCCCGACGCCGACGGCGGCGGCGAGCACCGCGACGGCGCCGAGGACGACCGCCCGCAGCACCCGCCGGTGGCGGCTCGCGAGCGCGTGCTCCCACGTGCGCAGCACGCGCTCGAGCAGGAAACCCGCGAACACCAGCGAGAGCGGCGCGGCGATCAGCAGATGCATGAAGTCGGCGCGCGGGTAGAGCTGCAGGAACATGAAGCTCGCGAACACGAGCACCACCACCGCAACCCCCTCGTCCGCGGACCGTCCGGCGCGTCGCCGGCGCCGCCAGAGCCAGCACACACCCGCGAGGTGCGCGACGAGCGTGAGCGTGAAGGCCGCGCTCTGGAGCTGCCAGATCATCGACCACAGGAGCCCTTCCGGCATGACGCCGAAGCGCACCACCGCCGCGACCGCCGCCGCGACGGCCACTACGATCGCCGCGAACGTCGCCCGCGGCATGACCCAGCGCCTCGCGAGCAGGGCGGCGAGAGCGTAGGCCGCCGCGAGGACCGTCGCCAACGCCCCCCACGGCTCCGGCCGGGGAAAGGGAACGTAGTAGATGTCGGCCGCGCCCGACCCGATCAACAGAACCTCGCGCAGGAAGCCCGCCGTCCCGAGCCGCCGCCAGAAGAACGCCAGCCAGGGCGCGGAGACCAGCAGGAACGGAACGCCGAGGACCAGGAGATCGCCGAAGGCTCCGACGCGGCGGATGCGGCCGCGCGTCGCCGTCCCGGCCATCACGAGGGCGAGCGGAACGAGGTAGATCGCCACGTCGAGCGGGCGCGGGACGATGCCGAACACCACCACCACGCCGAGGAGGATGGCGCCGAAGACGAGCGCCCAGAGCGCGGCGACCACTCGGCCGCCCGCGCCGTCGGCGGCGCGCTCGGCGGCGAGGACGCTCGCGGCTGCCGCCGCGAGCGCGAACACCCCCGCATTGGGCTTCATCGCGAGCGTCGCGGCGGCGGCGACTCCCGCCACCGCGAGCCACGCGCGGCGGCCGCCGTTCGCGAACGCGGCGACCGCCCCGGCCGTCGCCAGCCACCCCGCCGTCGCGAACCACGCCGGATACGCGATGTTGAACGCGCAGAACTCGCCCGGGTAGACGGGAATGAACGCGAGATAGAGCGCCGGGACGAGGAGCGCGATCCACGGCCGCACCATCCCCGCGAGCAGCGCGGCGAGACCGGCGACGGTCGCCGCGTGTACGAGCGCGAGGCACGCTCGAAACGCAACCAGATCACCGGCCGCACGCCAGATGCCCGCGTTCAATGCGAAAAACCCCGGCGTGTAGCCGGTGCTGAAGTCGAGGTAGGGGAGCTCGCCGCGGACGACGCGGACGATCTGGTAGAGCAGCGTCCCTTCGTCCTCGACGTTCAGCCCGTACGCGCGGAACGGCAGCAGATAGGCGAGCGTGTAGGCGAAGGCGGCGACGGCGATCGCCGCGCGGCGCACGGGGGTCGTCACGGCGGCGGCGCGGCGAGCCGGAAAGACCGCCGAGTCTCAGCCACGCGCTCCTCCGAAGCCCGCCACCCGCTCCACCACCGCCTCGATCTCGTCGGTAACGCCGTCCCACGTGAAGCGCTGCGCCCACGCGAGCGCGCCCATGCGGAGACGCCGCCACTCGGCATCATCGGTCAGCAGGCGCACCAGCGCCGCCGCGCACGCGCTCGGATCGCCGTGCGGCACGAGCACGCCGCTCTCGTCGTGCCGCACGGAATCGCGAAGACCCGGCGAGTCGCTCGCGACCGCCGGCGCGCCGCACGCGGCCGCCTCCAGCACGGTGAGCCCCCAGCCTTCCTTCTCGGACGGGTTCACGAACACGCGCGCCGCTCGATAGAGCGCGACCTTCTCCGCCTCGTCCACGAAGCCGCGGAACTGCACCGCCTCACCGATGCCGAGCCTCGCGACCTGCTGCCCGAGCGGCCCCAGGGCATCGCCGCGGCCGACGATCACGAGGCGCGCCGAGGGAACCGCGGCGAGGACCCGCGGCATCGCGTCGACCACCACGTCGATCCGCTTGTAGCGCTCGACGCGGCCGAGCGACAGCACGATCGGCCCGGGCGCGCCGTCCGCCGGACGGTACAGATCATGGTCGAGGCCGTTCGGAATGAATGTCAGGTGGTCGGGCGCAATGCCACGGGCGATCAGATCGTCACGCGTACTCGGCGAGACCGCGATCATCGCGACGTTCCGATAGACGGCCGGGATCCCCCGTTCGCTCAGATAGGTGATCGCCGCGACCGGAAAGCTCACCTGGCGGAACGCCGTCGTCCCGAACAGGTGGTGGACGATCCCGAGCACCGGCACGGGAGACCAGAGCGGTCCGTAGAAGGGAAGCTTGTTCAGGTTCTCCACGAGGAGCGCGCGATCACCGACGTCGCGCACCAGCCGGCGCGCGAGCAGCGGTCCGCGCACGTAGAACGAGTAGCGGTTGCCGATCCGCAGAACGCGCACGCCGCGCTGGACGTCGATCGCGGCGGCGCCCGGATATCCGGCGCAGATCAGGGTCACAGGAAATCCGCGCGCCGCCAGGCGGCCGAAGACCTCCTGCTGGTGGACCTCGGCGCCGCCGGCCAGAGGATTCGCGATGTCGCGTTCGTTCAGGACGAACACCTGCGGCCGATTCGCCGCCACGCTCAGAGCTTCCCGCGCAGGTCCTGCATCTTCAGCCACCACACGATCCAGAAGGCCTCGATGCTGATGCGCTTGCTCATCTTGGACTCGCCGACCGTCCGATCGGCGAAGATGATCGGCAGCTCCTTGATGCGGCCGCCCTTGCGCCAGAGCCGGTACGACATCTCGATCTGGAACGCGTAGCCGTTCGAGCGCACGCGATCGAGGTCGATCATCTCGAGGGCGCTCCTTCGCCAGCACTTGAACCCGCCCGTGATGTCGCGCACGGGCATCTTCGTGATCCGGCGCGCGTAGGCGTTGCCGAAGTAGCTCAGCAGGAGCCGCTCGATCGGCCAATTCACGACCGTGATGCCGTTGATGTAGCGGGAGCCGAGGACGACGTCGGCATCCTCGGTCGCCCGGAAGAGGTCAGGCAACGCGACGATCGGGTGCGAGAAATCGGCGTCCATCTGTACGACGAGGTCGGCGCCCATCTCGAGCGCCCGCCGGAAGCCGGAAATGTAGGCGGGCCCGATGCCCTGACGGACCGCCCGGAGCAGGAGGTGGACGCGCGGCATCGAGCGCGACATCTGCGTCACCGCGTCGGCGGTGCCGTCAGGCGAGCTGTCGTCGACCACCAGGACCTCGATCTCCGGATCGGCCGCGAGGAGCTGCGGCACGATCGCGGTGATGTTGCCGCGCTCGTTGTACGTCGGGATGACGACGATCTTTCTCTTCATGAGGGTGCGTGCTCCGGAGGGTCAGCGCAGCCCGAGCGCTTCGTACGGCGGCTCGCGGCGCCGGAGCCCGTCGATCCATCCACGCACCTTGAGCCACACGCCGCGCGCCTCTCCGGTGACGAGGCGGCGCCCGAAGACGAACGGCAGGGTGATCAAGATGCTGAGCATGAGCTTCAGCCGTTGCCGCACAGTCCCGTGCTTGCGGGCGAAGAGCACGGTGTTGCGGGCGCTCAGATACTTCCGCGGACTGACGTAGCTCGGCCCGCCGAGCGTGCGATTGCCGCGATGGCGGACGATCGCGTCCGGCGCGTAGCGGATGCGCCAGCCCCGCTCGCGGGCGCGAGTACACCAATCGACGTCCTCGTGGTAGGCGAAGAATTCCTCGTCGAAGAGTCCGACCTCCGCGAGCGCCCGGCAGGACATCAGGAGCGCGCACCCGGGAATCCACTCCACGTCACGGGGCTGGTCGTACCGCCCGGTGTCGCGCTCGCCCCAGCCGGCGAGCTGCACGAGGCTCTGGCGGTAGTCGATCCGCCCGTAGGTCATCCAGAGGCGGGTCGGATCGTCGAACGCGAGGACCTTTCCGCCGACGGCCGCCACGTCAGCCGCTCCGGCCGCCGCGACGGCCGCGCGCAGCGCCGCCTGGTCCACGAAGGCATCGTTGTTCAGAACGTATGCGAAGTCGTATCGCATCTCGAGCGCCCGCCGCAGCCCCACGTTGTTTCCTCCCGCGTACCCGAGGTTGATCGGCAGCTCGATGCAGTCGACCGCCGGAAACGACTCCCGCACCCTCCGTACCACCGAGTGGCGCGAGCCGTTGTCGATCACCAGCGTATCGAACGCCGGGTAGTCCACCCCGCGGAGACTCTCCAGGCACGCGAGCGTGTCATCGGCGCCGTTCCAATCCAGGACGATGACGAGCACCCGCGGCCACGCTTGCGAGATTGCCATGCGGCCTGCGGGGGCGGCAACCCCGAAAACGCCAGCAGCCATCGGAACATCGGCTACTCGACGTACCCGAGCGCGCGCAGCTTCCGGCGGTCCTCCTCGTCCAACCCCGCGCCCGTCGGCCGATCGACCCCGCGGACGCTCCGCCGACACGCGGCGAGCGACGGCGCGAGCGCGGCGCGGAGGCGCACCGCGACGTCGGCCGCATCGCGCACGCGATCCTGGCGCTCGCGCGGATCCGCGCCGAGATCGTAGAGCTCCTCGTGTACGATGGCTCCGCACGGGTCGAGCGGCGGAGCACCCGAGCCGCGGAGCTCGTTCTCGGCGCGCGCCGCGGCGGGCCGCGCCGCAGGATCGAGCCATCGCTGCGCGGCGACGTACTTCCAGCGACCGTCGATGAGGGCGCGCAGCGTGTTCCGCTCCGCGATCAGCAGCTCCGCGACGAACGGGCGCGCCGCCGACGCGGCGGCGAGCGACGCACCGTCGAGGCCGGGCGGGCGATCGCGGATCCCGAGCGCGTCGAGGATCGTCGGCAGCAGGTCCACCGTCGCGGCGCGGCGCTCCGCCGCGGACGCCGGCCATGCCGACGCCGGCCACAGGACGAGCGGCACCCGCAGCACCTCGTCGTAGAGCGTCCACGCGTGCTCGACGAAGCCGTGATCGAGGAACTCCTCGCCGTGGTCGGACGTCAGGACGACGAGCGTCCGATCCAGCACGCCGAGTCGCTGGAGACCCGCGAACAGCGCCGCGATCGCGTCGTCCGTATCGGCGATCTCGGCATCGTAGCGCGCGACCTGATCCTCGAAACGCGGATCACCCGGTCCGAACCCTGCCGCCCGGAGCTCGTTCAGCCTCGGGCGCACGTCGGAATAGATGTTCAGCGGATCGGCGACCGGCGTCGCCGCGAACTTCCGGTAGCGCGCGGGGCTCGGCGCATACGGGCCGTGCGGGTCGAGATAATGGAGGTAGAGGAAGAACGGACGGTCGGGAGCACGGGCCACGAAGCCGAGCGCCTCCTCGGAGAGCTTCGGCCCGAGACCGCTCGCGCCCCACGCCTCCGTGAGATGGCGGACGACGCCGAACCCGCGTGCGAAGCCAGGGTCGGTCAGCACGGTCGTGGCGCTGAAGAACCCGGTCGCGTAGCCGGCGCGCTCGAGGATCTGCGCCAGCGTCTCGTCGCCTGGCGCCGGCTTCGCCGCCCACCCGATGGCGCCGCTCGTCGACGGCAGCTTCCCGGTGAAGAGCGCGGCCACCGCCTCGCGCGTGAACGAGGAGTTGGTGCGCGCGTCCGCGACCCGCACGCCCTCGCGGGCGAGCCGGTCGATGAACGGCGACGTGTCGCGCCCGTAGCCGTAGCAGCCGAGGTGATCGGCGCGCAGGGTATCGACGTTGACGAGGACGAGATTCGGCCGTGGCGGCGCACCCGATCGGCACCCGTTCGTCGCCGTGCCGGCGCCGACGAGGCCGAGCACGATGGTCAGCCCGGCTCCGATTGCGCGCCTCGCGTTCACCCGGGCGGCCGTTCGCATGTCGCTCGCAGCATGGTTCTGACCTGCTCCATGCTGTCCGGGCTCCGCAACGACGCGGCATCGTGAAGGACGAAATGGAACCCGCCGCAGGCAGCCCAGCGGAGACGAGCATCGGCAATCGATCGCAGCGCGGCGCCCGCGGCCTCCGGATCATGGTCGGCCAAGAAACGCACCGCCATCCCCCATCCCAAACCGGCGAACGCGCGATCGCGACACCGCGCACCCTCGAGGGCGCCGAGGCGGGCCGTCGCGCTCGGCCAATCTCGCGCGCGATCCGCCTCGGCAATCCCGAATATCATGCATCCCTTCGCGCGGTCCGCCTCGAGATCCGCCGCGTAGCTCGTCCCTCGACCCAAGAGTTTCCCTTGTCCCGCCGAAGCCCCGAGCGCGAGCACGACCACGATCGCGGTGACGACGCCCGCGGGTATCGCCCTGGCCCAGCGCTCGGCGACCAGCACCGCCACCCAGAACAGCGCCACCTGGACCGCCACGTAGAAGCGCGCGTAGTAGTACCCTTCGGCCGGTGACGGCGAGATGCGTGCCGCCACCAGCATGAGGAAGCCAAGGTAGGGCGCGGCCGCGAACGGCAGAAGGTCCCAGAACCGATCGCGCACGCGTGCGTCCCGACCGCGAACCAGCGCCGTCGTGAGCGCGAGCAACGCGGCCCCGCACACCGCCAGGACACACGCGCCGCCGGGCGGCGCCCATCCGAACGACGCGGCGAGCTCGGCGAGGACCCGTCCGCCGTCGCGGAGCCAGTCACGCGGAGCCTGGTTGCTTACATGCGTGCGCCACATCCACGCGCCGTGTGGCCGCAGCCACAGATTCTGCACCACCCATGGCGTGATGCCGGCGATCGCCCCGAACCCCACGAGCGCCAGGCGGGCGCGATCGGCACGCGCCACCGTCCGGAGAACCAGGATCGGGGCGATGAACAGCGCCGACACGTACGACATCCAGAGGGCCAACCCGCTCGCCAAACCCAAACGAAGGGTGCACCAGGCCGATTCGCGCCGGCCCTCGCGTCGTTCCCGACTCCACGTCAGGTAGGCATCGAGGACGACCGCGACCGGCAGCAACGACTCCGGATGCGACCCGACCAGGGTGACGTTCAGGCGAGCCAACGCCGGACTCGCCAGCGTGAAACAGAGGCCGAACCACAGCGCCACCCGCGGCGACCAGTGACGCCATCCGACGGCGAGGAACGCGATCAGCGTCAGGGTGGACCACAGCAACGCCAGCCCTTTGAGCGCAACGAGGCTCGTCCCCACGAGGCGGATCCACGGCACCGCGAGCACGAGCAACACGACCGAGCCGCCGTGGTTCAGATCGTCCTGGTGGTCGAGCACGTTCGCGAGGCCTTCGCGGGCGAGCTCGAGGCCACTGAAGAGAAAGACGGGCTCCTCCCAGTTGTTGGTCTCGTCGTACGACGACACCAAGAGCGCGACGCGGAAGGCGACGAACAGCGCCACCAACGCCACGCTCGCCACACCGTACTTCACGCGATCACGCACCCTCGCTCGGACCGGCATGCTCCCGGTGACACATCTTGCCGACGTCCCCCCCGCGCATCCGAACCGAGGCCGACCGCTGTCCGCGTGTAGAAACCCCGCTCGGCTGTCGGATATACTCCGCCCGCTTTTCTCCCGGGCAGCACGCGGTACGCGCGACGTTCGTCACGCCCTGGGTTCGCACGCAGCTCACGTCACACGTTCGGAGATCGAAGTCCTGGAGCGATGCTGTTCAATACTTGGCTCTACGGCTACTTCCTGGCCACGGTGTTCGTCGTGTATTGGGCGCTCCCGTGGCCGCGGCTGCGCCCCCACTGGCTCATCTTCGCCGGCATCGCCTTCTACGCCAACTACTTCCCTCCGCACCTGCTGCTCATTCTCGGCCTCGCGGGCTTCACATTCGGTCTCGGCGTCCTGCTTCAGCACAGCGCCGGCGTTCGCAAGCGCGCCGGGCTCATCATCGGCTTGGTCGTCACCCTGGGAGCGCTCGCCTATTTCAAGTACCAACCCCTTCTCTACGACGCCCTTGCCGCCCTCGGGCGGGCGTTTGGCGCCGCGATCGCGAATCCTCCGACCACTCGTCCGCCACTCGCCATTTCGTTCTTCACCTTCGAGTTCGTACACTATTTGATCGAAGTCTATCGCGGCAACGTGGCGGCGACCTTCCGCAATTTCCTGCTGTTCATCATGTTCTTTCCGACACTCGTCGCCGGACCGATCAAGCGGTATCAGAATTTCGCCAACTATCTCGACTTCGACAAACGCCTGGACTGGCAAGACGTCGGAGAGGGCCTCGAGCGGATCCTCTTCGGCCTGTCGAAGAAGCTGATCGTCGCGGATTCGGTCGCTCGGCTGACGGCGCCCGTCTGGCAGGATCCGCTCCGATACGACTCGGGCATCCTCTGGTTGGCGGCGTACGGGTATGCCGTACAGATCTACACGGACTTTTCGGGATACTCGGATATCGCCATCGGCAGCGCCAAGCTTCTCGGATTCAAAGTGGAGGAGAATTTCAATTGGCCCTATCTGCGACCCAACATCCGCGAATTCTGGCGGAGCTGGCACATGTCTCTGACGTCGTGGATCACCGACTATCTGTACATCCCCCTCGGGGGGAACCGTCACGGGGCCCGGAGGACCACCATCAACACCGTGGTCTCCATGAGTCTCTGCGGACTATGGCACGGCGCCGCCCTGCATTTCGTCGTCTGGGGCTTCTACCACGGCGCCGCCATCTGCATTCAGCGGACATACAGCCAATGGCGGGATCGCACGTTCCCCGGCATGCGGAACGTGCTTCCGCGGACTCGCCAGGTGATCGCCACATTGTTCACGTTCCACATCGTCGTGATCGGATGGATGTACTTCGTTCTCAGCGCCGCCACCGCGACGAGGGTGATCGGCAGGATGCTTCTTCTCCCCATACCGTAGCGAGCCACCCATGACCTTCACTCGTATCTGCCTCAAGGCCATCGTGTACATTTCGCTGATACTCCTCTGCTTCCTGTTCTCGCCGGACGTTCCCGTGCAGTTCATCTACACGGAGTTCTAGAACTGGAAGTAGATGAACTCGCCGCCGAAGCCCCCGAAGAGCAGCACGACACCCACAGCGATCCCGATCGCGAAGCTCTCGGCCACGGCCGGCAGCCCAGTCGCGGTCCATGCCTGCAGACGCCCCCGGTGCTCTCTGAGCACGCGCTCGATCCAATGGAGCGCGACGCACGCCGCGATCACCCCGCACTGCACGGCGGGCCAGGGGCCGTCCCATGGACCGGAGGCCAGCCGCGACAGGAACGCCACCGCGCCCTCGAACGTCGGCGCGCGGAAGAAGACCCACAGGACGCAGACGGCGTGGAAGAGCACGACGATGCGCGGGAGATCGGTCGCCGCGAGCGGGCGCTCGGGATCACGGCGGCGCCCGCCCGCCACACGGTGACCGACCAGCAGCAGTCCGTGCAATCCCCCCCAGATCAGGAAGTTCCAGCCCGCGCCGTGCCAGAGGCCGCCCAGCAGCATGGTGAGGAAGAGATTGACGTACACGCGAAGCGGACGGACACGGTTGCCCCCGAGCGCAACGTACAGATAGTCGCGGAGCCATTCCGAAAGCGTGATGTGCCAGCGACGCCAGAACTCGCTCGGATCGCGCGACAGATACGGCTCGCGGAAGTTCATCGGAAGGTCGAATCCGAGAAGAAGGGCGCATCCGCGACCCATGTCCGTATAGCCGGAGAAATCGAAGTAGATCTGGAACGCGAACGAATACATCGCGAGCAGATGGTCCGGAGCGCCGGCAAAGCCTGGCGAAGCGAACACCAGGTTCGCATACGGGGCGAGCAGCGTGTCGGCGAACACGATCTTCTTCGTCATCCCCGACGTGATGAGCCAGAGCGCTCTCCGTGCGCGCACCACGTCGAGACGGCCCCCGCTGCGCAACTGGGGAATCAAGTCGGGACCGCGGAGGATGGGTCCGGCGATCAAGTGCGGGAAGAACGTGACGAACAGTGCGTACTCGGAAAGCGAGCGTGCGCATGAGCCGCGCTGCCGATAGGCGTCGATCGCCAATCCCATGATCATGAAAGTGACGAACGATATCCCGAGAGGGAGCAGGACATGCGGCGGCTGCGGCGCGGCGACGCCCATCCGCTCGAGGATGGGAGCCGAGGACGAGACCAGCAGGTCCGCGTACTTGAAATACGCGAGCATTCCAAGGCTGAAGATCACGGAGATCGCGAGGAAGAGCTTCGAGCGAGCGGTGTGTACGATGCCGAGGAGCAGGACGTAGCTTACGCCGACCTCCAGGAGGAGCAGCAGAACATATTGCGGGATCCAACTCGCGTAGAACACCAGGCTCGCGATGAGCAGCCACCCGTTGCGCATGCGCGCGGGCGCCGTCCAGAGGACGACGGCGACCACGATGAAGAAGAGCGCGAACGTGAAGCTATTGAACAGCATTCGCAGGAACTCCCGCCGCCGAGAGGCGATTCCGGAGAGCGGGCGCGACCTTCTGCGCGACCATCAGCGGACCGTCGTGGAGGTCGTCGGCAGCGAAATGTCCACCGCCGTCGCGAAAGCCGGCGTCCGGCAACAGCGCGTGGAGATCCAGCAACACGGCGCCATTGGCATCGCATATCGCCCGCAGGGTTCCGATCGTTCGCGCGAGTCCCCGTTCGTCCAGAATGCCGACCACGCGCATGTACTCGATGTTCGCCGGAATCAGGTAGACGAGGATCGGGACCTTCTCGCGGGAGAACCGATCCAGGAACGCCGCGAGCAGCGCGAGGGTCGGGTGGTCGGCCGAAACGCCTTCGAGCGCCGGCCCGTACAAGTCGCGAAGCACTCGCGCGTTGAGTCGATCGGGTCGCCCTTCGGCGAGGGACAACGGAATCGGCGGCATCCCGGCGGCCTTCGCATCGGCCGGGAGCCCTTCCCAGCGTCTCTGGGCCGCGCCTCGCAGCGCGTCCAGGCCATTGCCGGTGCGCACTTGTTCGATGCGATAGTCGCGCCACGGCTCCACCGCACCGCCCTGCCAAAGCGCCACATAGAGCAGCAGTCGATCGAAGGTGATGCCCCACCAGTACAGCGGCTCTCCGATCGCTTGCGGCAGGTCTCGCGGCCGGAGCAGCGCGAGCATTTCCGGTCTCGCCAGACTGTCCCGCCACCGCTCCGAAAGCCACTGCAAGTTGAACGCGAGCACCGCCGCGTCAGGCCGAGCGTCGGCAATGCGCCTCGCGATCGGGTAGTACTCGAGCATCGACATGCCGAGCGCCGCGAGACTATCGACACGAACGGGACGCTCGCTCGAGGCGCGCAGGGTCTGATCCAGGCGATCGATCACGGTTCGACCTTGCTCGTACGCCACCACGGTCGAGTCGCCCAAGACGACGATGCGCGCGCCGCCGGCGGTGAATCCGCGCGCCACACGGGAGATGCGTGCGGGCATGTCGCGGGCGATGTCCAGCGTGATGGCAGGCTGCGGGATGGCCGCGGCCGTGAGCGAAGCCAGAATCGCCGCGACCGCGATGCTCGCCCCCATCGCTCCGATGCACAGCCGGGCGAAGACCGACCACACGAGCCGTCGATTCAGGATAGGGGGCGCCAGAAGATCGTCTCGCCTTCAGTAGTCGCTACCGCGTTGCTCGATCGGGGGCTTGTACACGCCCACCCCTGACGTGGAAAGCTCGACCGCACGCCTTCACTCGGGACGGGTAACGATCGCCGCGAGCGAAACTCCGAACGGCAGTCCGGTCCGGACGGCCACTGCCGATTCGACGCGATACACCGACCCGAGCAGGCGGTTGAGCCATGCCGGAACCACGCCGAGATCCGCGCCCTCCGTCCGTTCGCCAAAGAAGCGTCGCGCCCAGCGAATCGCGAGGGTGACGGGGAAGATCGCGCAGCTTGCCCAGCCCAGATAGGCGATCCGCAGCGGCGACGCGGCGAGCAGCGCCTTCAAGCTCCGCCTCGTGTAGCGGCGCTTGTGCTCCAGCACCTCGTCGTGACGGCTCCAGAGCGAGGGCCAGGCGGGAACGTGGATCGCGAGCGCCCCGCCGGGAGCGAGCACGCGCGCAAGCTCCCGCAGAAACCTCGCGTCGTCGGCCACGTGCTCCAGCACGTCGAAGGCGAGCACGATATCGAAGGCGCCGTCGCGGAACGGAAGCCCGCCCGCATCCGCTGCGACCCGGGTGGCGATGCCGCGCTTGCCGACGAAGCGCAGCGCGTGGAGACTCCGATCGCAGGCGCACACCCATCCGTTGACGCTGAAGTCGGCGGCTGTGGCTCCGGCGCCGCAGCCGACGTCCAGGATCCGCAGTCCCGGTCGTCCCAGCCGCTCCCCGAGTAGGCGGCGCATGAGAAGACGTTTGCCCGCAAACCACCAATGGGAGGCTTCCGTGACGTACATGTCCTCGATGTCATCCGGTTGCATGGGCGTTCCGCGCGGGGGGACGGAGCCCCCGAGTAACCTCGACCGCGCTCGAAATCCAGCGCCGTCCGCGGGCTCGAATGGCGCGGGAGTCAGGTTGCAGTGACCGGAGGTTGTCGGCAGAAGCGTCGGATGCACGCCGCCGCCAGCGCACGTGACGACGCGCGACCTGACGGTGCGTTGCGATGTCGAACGAGCTCCCGCCGCTCGAGCACGGCAGCGCTGATCCTCCTGGTGTCCGCGCTCGGCTGTCGATCCGCGGCGCCGCGCGGCCCTGTCGAGCGACTCGTCGATCCGGACCATCGCGCGCGCATGGTCGCCGACTTCGGGCGAGGGCCCGCTCCCCTTCGGCCGCCCCTACCCTCGCCGGTGCCGGCGACCCGCGCCGGGACCTTCGATCATCCGCGCGCCCAGATCGACGACGACACCCGCCTCGTCCTGGCGGCGCCGCCAAGCGCGCTCGTGATGATGCGCAGGCAGCTCGCGATCGCGCCGACCGGCGCGTTGCGCGACACCGTGCCCGTCGATGAGGCGCTGGCCGGAGCTTCGCGCGTCCTGCTGACGCCGCGAGCCCGGCTCGGCGCCGCATGGACGGAGCTCCCGGCTCGCATCGCGCAGGTGGATGACCGCGGAGGCGAGCCCCGGGTCACCGTCGATCTCCAGTTCCCGCAGGCCATGGCCGGCCGGCAGGTCGAGCAGCTCGTGGTCAGGGCGACGGCAATCGACTGGGGACCGCGGATCTCGCTTCGTACGGCGCCCTTGGCGCTCCCGAAGAACGCGCGGCTCGAGCTCGCCACCGGCATCCTCGAGCCGGGCTGGCGTCAGGGGCCGGTGCGCTTCGTTGTGGAAGCCTGCGAAGGCCAGGCGTGCGCGCCCCTCTACGAAACCCTCATGGATCCGGCGCGGGAGTCGGATCGACGCTGGCGAGACGCGTCCGTCGCCTTGGATTCATACGCCGGCGAGACCGTCAGCCTCCGCTTCCGGTCGGAGCTGTCATCGGCCGCCGCCGAGGAGTTCTCGCTCCCGGTGTGGGCGAATCCGACGATCCTGGTGCCCGGGAAGTCGGATCGATCGGCGCCCAACGTCGTCCTGCTGTCGATCGACACGTTGAGCGCAGGGCATCTTCCGACCTACGGATATTTCCGCGACACCGCCCCCGTGCTCGCCCGGGCGTTCGAGCTCGGCGGCACGGTGTTCGACAACTGCGTCGCTGCCGCGACATCGACGCCGCAAGCGCACATGTCGATCTTCACCGGACTGTACCCGCTCGAGCACGGAATCACCGCCGGTACGGAAGTGCTCGACCCGGCGATCCTCACGATCGCCGAGCAGGTCCGCGCCGCGGGCGTCGCCACCGGCGCCGTCACCGAGGACGGCTGGCTCGGCGCGGAGGCGGGCTTCGGGAGAGGCTTCGACGAATACCGCGAGAACAAGAGCGCCGACGTCATGGAACCCGCGGGTCAGGTCGACAAGACGTTCCGGGCGGCGAAGGCATGGCTGACGCGTCATGCCGACCAGCGGTTCTTCTTGTTCCTCCACACCTTCCAGGTCCACGACCCCTATGCGCCGCCGGCGAAGTACGCGAGCCTGTTCCCGACGGACGATCAGGGCCGCGCGCTCGGCGCGGACGCGCCGTCGCACGTCCGGGAAGCCGCGAACTACGATCGCGAGATCCGCTACGTGGACGATGAGCTCGGGTCGCTGCTCGCCGCGATGGGCGAGCTCGCCCTGGACGAGAACACCGTCTTCATCGTGGCGTCCGATCACGGGGAGGCGTTTCTCGAGCACGGCTTCCTCCGCCACAGCACCTTCGCCTACGAAGAAGTCACCCACGTCCCCCTGCTGATGCGGGGTCCCGGAATCCCGCATGGCCTTCGCGTGAGTTTCCCCGTCGGGCACGTCGATCTCGCGCGTACGGTCGCATCGTTCTTCGACGTCGATCCTCCGCGCGGCGCGCGCGGCGTCGATCTGCGACGAACGTTGCGCGAGGGCAACTCTCCTCTCGACGGCGCCTTCTACTTCACCGAGTCCTGGGGCGCCGTCGCGAACGGTCCCGGCGGCGCGCCGATCGCGTTCTTCGCGCCCGCCTTCTCCGTCCGCCAGGGCGAGCGAAAGGCGGCGCGTTACCGGAACGGGGACGGGTCGGCGCGCTCCGAGTGCTACGACCTCGCCAATGACCCCGCGGAGCGAGCGAACCTGTGCGCGGGCGCCACGTCGGAACCCACCGATCTCGCGGCAACGCTCGACGCGTACCAGGAGGTGGCCGCCCGGCACCGCGCGCAACTCCTCCTTGCCGACGGCGCCAGAACCGAGGAGCCGAGGCCGGCGCCCGTGGATCCCGAACGGGAGGAGAAGCTACGCGCGCTCGGCTACGTTCGATGATCTACGAGGTCGGACGATCCTGCGAGGGGCCGCCGATCGCCGGCCCCCCGGAGGCCGGCGCCGCGAGCGCCGGAGTCTCGAGGAGCGGTCCGTCCCACCCCACGCCGAACTTCCAGGGCGCAAGCGGATTCATCGCCACCTCCCCCCCGAGAAGTCGCGAGCGAAAGACCAAGACCACCCGTTGTCCCGCGTAGCGGCGCAGATCCACCGTGCTCTCGGCCGCCGGTGGGCCTACCGAAGCGCTTATCGGCACCACGGGCCGCTCCGCGTGGAACACGCGGGCAGCCGGCAACGGTGTGCCGGTCTCCGGGAGCACCCAGATCTCCGCGACGACGCGCGCATCCGGCGACGCGGTGTCCGGCGTCCTCATCCCGAGCGCGAAGCGAAGGTCGCCGTCTTCCGGCACCGTCGCTCCGCAAAACGTGTCAACGGCGGGCTCATCCGGCGCGATGCTCTGGTAGAGGGAACGGAACAGCACGTGTTCGACCACGAACGCCGCGTCCGTCGGAAGCGACGCCGTCCGACAGTCCGCCAGGAGATCGATCTTCCTGCGGACCGGCAACGGTTCCGGGCGGCGGACGAGAAACGATTGCTGACGGGGAGGCGCAGAGAAGACCTCGCGGAAGTTGCGGCGCACGTATTCCGTCAGTCGCGGCGCATAGGTCAGCATGCCGACGGGATCAGAGAAGAAGTTGCTGTAGTCGGCGACGACGAGCTTCGTCCGATCGGCTTCCGCCTCGGATGCGGCCCGTTCGCCGCCGTCGTGGCCGACGTGCACCGCGTAGTAGTTGTAGTAGCCGGTGGCCATGGTCCGTGCCGCGAGAAACGGAAGCGCCGCGAGCCCGGGCATGGCGAGCACCGCATCCCCGGGGGCCGTGAGCGCGCGTATGACGCCGACTTGGTGGTTCACCAGCAGCGCCGCCACGGGATCGAGCAATACGCCGCCGCGCACGGAGGCGAGCGGAGCGCCGAGCATACGACGGACGTCGCGAAGCCAGACCGCGCCGCAGGCGCAGTAGCATGCGAAGAGCAGCGCCGTCGGCGCGATCACCATGGATCGCATCGGTCGTTCCACACGCGCGGCGAGCCGCTGGACCAGGACGACGGCCAGGATCAAGAGCGGCTGATAGACATTGACGAGGTGATTGAAGTCGGCCCGCGGAAAGACCCCCAGGAAGAGGAACGCGGCGAAGGTGACGATGACGAGGAGGGGCCGATCGAGCTCGCCGCCACGGCGGGACCGGAGGCCCACGATCAGGCCGCCGGCGAGAAGCGCCACCGGCAGCCAGTAGAGCAGGACGTCGAGGGCTCTCACCGTCGTGAGGATCCACGCCGGCCACGCCAGCAGGCCCCCCGTCACGAACAGCAGCGGCGGCAGGTACACGAGTCCTCCCGACGCCATGATCCGCTGTTGACGCCAGAGATCGCCGAACGGCAGGTAGTCGATGGTGTGCTGGTCCGCAAACCCATGGAAGGGGCGAATCAGCAGCGAGTCGACCATCGCCCATCCGGCGCCGCGCGCGGACAGGTACGCCACGAGCGGCAGGACGACACACAGGCCGCCCAGGGCCA
This sequence comes from Deltaproteobacteria bacterium, assembly GCA_020852955.1. Lineage (GTDB taxonomy): Bacteria > Desulfobacterota > Binatia > UTPRO1 > UTPRO1 > UTPRO1. The sequence goes on from JADYZW010000016.1 coordinate 220,972, forward strand.
GGAGGGCGAGCCGACCCAGCACGCGGCGTCCCGAGGCGCGGGTCGCGCCGGCGCCCCCGATCGTCACGGCGACGACGACCACGACCGCCGCCGCGGCGCCGTAGGCGCCGTAGTTCTGCTTGAACGCGACGCCGGCGCCGACAGCCATTCCGGTGGCGATCAGCTTCGCGGCGGTCGGACGTCGCGCCCACGCGAGCTGCAGCGCCATCGCCACCACCACGCACAAGGCGGCGACGGGCGAGTAGAACGAAAACGACCACGCCGGGAACGCCCACAGGAGAAACGCGACGAAGAGCGCCACCACCGCGAGCGCCCACGTTCGCCCGCTCGTGGTCCGCACGATCCAGAACGCGGTCCCGACGGTGAGCAGGTACGACACGGCGACCGGGACGCGCGACAACAGCACGGACGGACCGAAGGCCTTGAAGAGCGCGGCGTTCACCAGCCAGATGCCCGGAGCGACGAACATGTCGAGGTCGCGGTACGGAACCTTCCCGTCGGCGATCGCGAGCGATTGGCCGAGGATGTAGCCCTCGTCGCCGAGCAAGAGGCCGCGACGGAACACGATCGCCGTACTGATGAGAACGACGAGCGTCGTCGCCGCCGACATGAGGAGATCCCAGCGTCGGCCGGTGCGCGCGTCACGCGCCATCGTCCGCCTCCTTGCGCTCCAGGCCCAGCCATTCGTGGGATCCCGAACCGATGCGTCGCTTCACTTCGAACGCGCTCATGAAATAGGCCGCCGTTTCCGGAAACAGGCGATCGAAGGCGCTGAACTGCGCGTACATGGCCGGGTTGTAGACCACGCACCGCGTTCCCGCGGCTCGCAGCCTGGCCACGATGACGTCGTCCTCGACGTTTCCCGGAATGATGAGGTCGAACGGCGTCGGGTTGCGCTTCCCCGTCAGCACGTAGAGGAGCGGCATGTCCGGCGCCACGAAGATCGTCCGGTCACCCTCGGCGCACGCATCCAGGAACTCCATGGCTTCGCGCCACAGCTCCGCCTGGTGCGGGTCGACCCGAACGGAGGCGCCCGCGAGGTTCATCGGTTCCGCATGCCAGTCGCGAAGGTTCTTCGATCCCTTGATCAGCACGGCCAGCGCCCCGCACGCGATCGCAGCGACCGCCGCGCGCCGCAGCCAGAGGCTCGCCGCCCCGATTCGGTCCGTGAAATCGGCAATGCGTCTGGCCAGGAGAGCGAGGACGATCAGCAACGGCACCAGGACGACGGCGAGGTGCGACCAGATCGCCGACGGAAACAGCCCCACGAAGAACACGCACGCGAAGGGCAGCACGACGCGGCCGGCGTGGCGCGCTCCCTGGTCGACCGACCGCAGACGATCCGCGAGCAGCACTGGCGCAGCGACCAACGCCAGGAACGCCACCCCGTAGCCGACGCGGATGCTCGATCCGATGAGCACGAGGAGGATCTCGGGCCTGGCGTAGGACGTCCCGCGGAGGAGGTAGTTGAAGAGCAGCGGAGGCGCGTACAGAAAAATGAAGCGACCATCCTCCATGGGATTCCGACCGAATATCGAAGGAACGGGCTGGCGGTATGCGTCGAGCTGTGACCGCGCGATCACGAAGATCGTGTCGAAGAGAAACGCTCCGAACGTGCCGACCCAGGCCAGATATCCGACGACGGGAAGACCGACGGCGAGCCCGGCGGCCACCGGCGCCGCCATCACGTCGCGCATGGAACGCCCGGCCAGCGCGCTATCCCGGCGGCTCCACAGCAGCGACACGAAGCCGGAAACCAATACGAGCCCCCCGTAGTTCTGCTTGAAGACGCCGCACAGCACCACGAGCGCCCCGAGCGCCGCGCCGTCGCGGACGCGTCCCCATTCGAGGTAGCGCAGAAGGAACCACAAGGCCCCGAGCGCGCAGAGCAGCGAGACGGACGAATAGGCAAGCATCGTGAACGCGGGGAAGCTCACCACCGCCAGCGCGAGGTACAGCACCGTCGTCAGCCACGCCCAGCTCCTGCCGGCGAGCGCGCGGGTGAGGTCCCAGACGACCACCATCGTCGCCGTATTGACGAAGACCGCCGCCCATCGCGTGACGACGACGTCCGTTCCCAAGCAGCGCAGGAGCGCGGCGGCGAGCCAATAGATGCCCGGAAAGATCCCGGTATAGATGTCGCCGTAAAGACGTTCGCCGTTCAGGAGCCGGGATCCGATCTGGACGATCTGTCCCTCGTCGAGCGGGACGTGGCTCAGGGCGTACGTCGGCAACTGCGCCGCGGTGGCCAGGACGGCGACCAGCACGACCTCGACCCGCGAGCGAGAGAGCATGGCGATCGCCTAATGTAATGCGTTGCGTAGTCGGCCGACAACACGCGAAATCAGCGGCGGCTCCCCCAGAGACGCAACAGGTCGAGCAGGGCGACGAGCATGTGGCGCGCCCCGAGCTTCGAGCCGGGGATGTCGGTCCAGCGGCGGAGCGGCTCCTCGTGGAACAGCCCCTCCGCTCGGGCGTCGTCGAGTCCGGACCGCAGCCGGGCGAGCACCTCCACATCGAAGGCCCAGCGACTCGCGAAGGGAGCGGTAAACGCCTCGCGGACACGGGTATCCGCCCGGAAGAGCTTCGCGCCGCATTGCGTGTCGTAGACGGGAAGCCGGAGCACGAGCGACGCTCCGGTGGCGAAGATGCGCCCCAGATAGTGGCGCGCGTTCCGTCGTCGGACGTCGGCTCCCAGCCGCCGCACCCGACATCCGAGCACGGCGAGGATTGCCGGATTGTCGCGCAGGACGTCGCGGAATCGCGTGATCTCGTCGAGCGGGGTGGAGAGATCGGCGTCCCAGTAGCCGACGGATTCGCAGCCCGCGCCCAACGCGGCGAGCACCCCGGCGCGCACCGCCTCGGCCTTGCCGGAGTTCTCCGTCATGCCGTGGACCGCGATCGCGCCCGGCTCCCGCGCACGGAGCTGCTCCAGCCGGTCCGCGGTGCGATCCCGGCTGCCGTCGTCGACGAAGAGGAATCCTACGTCGGGATGCCCGCACGCGTAGGCGAGGAACGCCTCGCCGTCCAGACGCGCGGCCTCGTTGAAGCACGGAACGACGATGACGATCGGACGATTCACGACCGACCGCCCGCGCTGGGAGACGGAGGCGAAGCGCCGAGTCCGCTCGATCGAGCTGCGAGCGCGCGAATGGCCTCGGCGGCGAGCCGTCCGGCCAGCAGATCGCTTCCGTGCTCGTCGAGGTGCAGCCCATCACACTCGCGATACACCCCCGGAAGAAAAGCCTCCGGCCCGGCCGCATGCGACAGGTCGATCAGCGGGACGCGCCCGGCAACGACGCGCGCCACATACGCCTTGGCATCCTCGACGATGCCGGGCTCGAACTGTACCGGACAGGCGGGATTCAGGGGCGTTTCGTAGAAGAGGCAGCGCCCAGTCTCTTCGCAGAGAGCTACCAGCATCTCGAACGCACGCGCGTTGGCGTCGTCGAAGGCGATCTGCGCTCGATCGAACACATACGGCCGGACGACCGCCGGAGGCTGGACCGGCGGTTGGACGACGGGAGGTCGAACGAGCTTCTCGCAGAGATAGGCAAGCGGCCTCCCCGGCCGCGCCTCTTGGCAGTATTCCCACAGCAGCTCGCGGATCCGTGGCGCGAACCGCGCGATCACCAGATGGGACGTCGAAAAGCTGGCCGCGACTTCTTCGAGCCCGTATCGGCGGACCAGATACACGAGTGGCAGGTACCGCAAGCTCCCCACGGAGCCCGCCAGGGACGCGGCCCGATCGGCGGTGAGCATGGCCCCGCCATCCTTCGTGTTGAAAATGCGCGGATTGACCGCATAGACGACCAGGGCGGGCGCGTATGCGAGGGCTTCCGCGGCGAGGACGAGTGCGTCCTCGGCATGCAGCCCGATATGACTGAGATCGACGACCTTGGCCGAAGGCAATCCGGCGCGGCGTAGCGCGCGCTGCCATTGGAACGGCAGGTTCGCCCCCGGCTTCGGCATTGCGTGAGCGACGGTCGAGTCGCCGACGATGAAGAAGTACGGCGCGTCCGGCTGGTACGTCGCATCGAGTATGTCGAACACGTACTGCATGTGCTGCCCGCCCGTGCGGTCTCGCAGGGGATCGTTCGGGTGCTCGTATGTCGGCCGGAGCAGCAGATCGGTGAGGCGGGAAGCCGCGAGTCCGTTGGTGGCGATCACGACGACCACCACCAACATCCACGCTTCGATCGATCTCGAGCGTCGCGCTCTCATCGCAGCGCACGAGGGGGGGCGAAGCGCCCCGCCCGAGAGATCCACCCCCCTCGGTCGGCGACCACGAGCGTACCGACCGCGCACCACGCCACGAAACTGATGAGCATCCCGAGGCGCACGCTCGTCGGTTCGTAGCGAAACGTCACGACGTGGCGACCGGCTCCGACAGGCACGGCGCGAACGACGTGGTTCGCCGCGTAGATCGGGGCCGGTATCCCGTCGACGGCCGCCCGCCATCCCGGATAGTGCGTGTCCGTCAGTACGAGGTATCCCGGGGCGCCGACGTCCGCCTCGATCTCCACCTCTCGCGGCTCGTAGCGGACGACGCGCGCGGGCACCACCGGCGTTGCGCCCGCCCCCGCGGGAACCGACGCCACCGGCTCAGGCGCGCGTTCGACGATCACGGTGCTCCGCGGATCGAACGTGGGCGCGAGCACGGCCGCGAGGCTCGCCGCCGCGTCGGCGACGTACACGACATCGGTGGCCACGTACGCACGCGGCAACGGCGCCGCGTGCTCGTACAGGAGGTAGTCCCGACCCGCCGCCTCGGGCACCAGGCGCCACGGCGAGCGCGGCGCGCCGAGCGCCCCGTGTCCGCCGCTCGCCTTGTGCTCCACCCAGTACCGTAGGCTCAGCACGTCGAGCACCTTGCGCCGCGGGCTTCCCGGATCGACGTCCACGAATCCCGTGAAGGGCATGACCCGCGGCGTCCTCGTCACGGAATCGAAGAGCCCCTCGAAGCGCACGAGACTCAGCGGCTCGTAGTCGGTGATCGAGTAGATCTCGCGGAGCGTCCCCTGCTTCTCCGTCACCGAGTAATCGAAACCGATGGGATCATGGAGATAGGTTCGACCGAGCCCCTGGTTGGCGCGGATGTACTCGAAGATCCGGTCCTGCCGATGAAGGATCTCGACACCGTGGAACGGGTGCCGAAATACGTTGGTCGACCCGTGCACGAGATCGGCGACCGCGAAGCCGGCGGCGAGGATCACGAACGCGCGACGTCGGCGCGCATCGGACACGAAGACCGCCGCACCGGTCGCGCACCCCGCGCCGACCACGAATATGAGATCCGCGGTCCCCAGGGACGATCGACGCCATGACAGTATCGCCCCCACCGCGAGCAATCCCCATCCCGACACGAGCTTCGGCACGCGGCGCGCGGGCCGATCGCCCGAGAGCGCGTCCAGCCCGAAGGCCGCGAGGAGCGCGGCCGAGAACGCGACGAGAAACGCGATTCGCCGCGGCTCACGGAACAAGCGAGCGCCGGGCAAGTGCAAGTACACGTGTTCGAAGAACGGCGTGTGCGGCCCGAGGCTGATCAGCCAGCCCGCGACGAGCACGATCCAGAAGACGGCGCGCGGCACACGTGGCCCGGTCGCCACGAGCGACGTCGCGATGAGCGTGACCACGATCGGTCCCAGGTAGAACGGACCGATGAACGGCTTCGTGGTGCTCCACGCGAGCGTCTCGTCGAACAATCCTTGCGGCGACAACGACAAGAACGGGGTGAGCTGTTGCAGCGTGAGCCCGCCCGTCCGCCGCGGCCCGAGCATCTGGAGCTCGCGCGCCGGCAGGAGCTGCACCGCCGCCGCGGCAAGGCCGAGGCCGAGGCCGAGGCCGAGCAGGGCGACCATTCTCACGAGCTCCCCTCTCGGCGCGCCCGCCCACGCGCGCGCGCCGATCCGCAGCCCCGCGTAGAGCACTACGACGTACGTCGTGTAGAGCCAGAACTGCGTCCAGCCGCCGAGCAGCGTGAATGCGATCGGCGCCGCGAGCAGCGCAGCATGCGATGGACGACCCGACACGACGATCCGTTCGATGCCGATGAGAGCGAGCGGCAGCCACGTGGACGACGCAACGGCGGGCGGGAACCAGTTGATCAGGCTCGCCATGAAGCCGCAGAACATGTAGACGGCCGCCGCACCGAAACATGCGACGGGCGCAAGCCCGATCTCGGCCGCGTAGCGATAGGTGAACCACCCAGCGAGCGCCAGGTGCAGCACGACCACCGCCTCGATCGCAACCGCCGTCGGTAGGAAGAGATACAAAAGGTTCGGCGGGTAGCAGACGCCGTACAGCGTCGCCGCGAGGAACGGATGACCCGCGAACTGATACGGGTTCCAGAGCGGGAAGACGCCGTCGCGGATCCACGCCGCTGCCCGAAACGACATCGGGTAGATCTGCATGAAGAAATCGGCGTTTCCGAACCCCGGAACGAACGGGTGGTCCCAGGCGGGACGGATGATGCGGAACCACCAGAACGCGGCCGCGCCGGCAGCGATCAGCCCGAAGGCACCGACACGCGGGAAACGTCGCGCGCCTTCGCTCATCGGGGGCGCGCGCCCGTCGTGCCGCCGCCCGCGCTCGTCCGATCCCGCATGGTCAACGTCGTGGGCCTTCGTCGGCTACTGGCGGTCCGAGCCGGTCGATTTCGGTCCACAGCGCGTCGAGGTCGAGCACGAGCCCGTCGCAGCCGGGGACCGTCTCGAGGCGTCCTTGGCCGGCGGCAAGCGCCCCTGCGTATCGCCCGTCCGCGCCGAGTTCGAGCATCTCGACGGTTCGCTCCACCGGATCGACGATCCAGTAGAACCGGATACCGAACGCTGCGTAGTCGGATACCTTCTCGACGCGATCGCGCCGCGCGTCCCGGGGCGTCGGCGAGACGATTTCGACCACGAGATCGGGAGGGGTGTACACGGCGCCGCGAGCTTCCGGCACCGCCCCACCGGGCACGTACACGCTGACGTCGGGTTTCCGCCCGCGCCGCGGAGCCACCGCGAACTTCGCCTCCGAGCCGGCAACGAATCCGCCCCGGCCCGCCAGCCACGAGCGGAACGTCCAGACGAGCCACGTCACCACGATCTCGTGCACCATGTCGGGCACTTCTTCCTCCACGAGGCGCCCGTCGACGAGCTCGCCCGATTCGTCCTCGGGGAGGTCTGCCCACTCGGCGATCGACATCCGGCCTTCGTCCGGCTCGTGCCCGCGCGGTTCCTGGCTCACGATCTCGGACGGTACCACGGCGTTCCAGGTACGAGCCAGGCCGCTCGCGCGCTACGCTACGAGTAGTCGATGATTTCGTCCGCCCAGAGCCGCCGGAGGAACTCGGTTGCCGGAAGGATCTCGATGCCGTCATCCGTGCGTCGTGGGCGCGGATCGAGGGACACGAGAATCCGGCGGCCGATGCGCGGGTGGTCGACCCGGAGCTCACGCAGTCCCTTCAGATGGTCGACGTGGGCGTGGGCCGTGGCCTTGACCTCGATCGCGCACCGGCCCTCACCGAGGATGAAATCGACCTCCGTTCCGCCGGCGAGACGCCAGTACGACAGCTCGACGTCCAGCTCGCGATAGGCGCAATAGGCGTGAAGCTCATGGAAGATCCAGCTTTCGAGCGCCTTGCCGAACAGCGGCGAGCCCGGCTCGATCCGCCCGCGCTTGGCGAGAATCCCAGCCACGCCGACGTCTGCAAAGTAGAATTTCGGGGTCTGCGCCACCCGTCGCTTGGGACGACGGGTGAAGGCGGGGAGGAAGCGACCGAGCAGCGTGTCGACCAGGATCTCGAAGTAGCCGCGTACCGTCGGTGCCGACACGCCGCAGTCGCGCGCGATCGTCGCGTAGCTCACTTGCTCGGCGTCCGCCAACGCCGCAGCCCCGAGAAACGTGGAGAACACCGGAAGATTGCGCACGAGGCCTTCGGCGGCGATCTCTTCCTTCAGGTAGTCGTTCACGTAGGCACGGAGGAGAGGCGTGGCCGCGTCACGCAGGTAGTGACGGGGCAGGCCGCCGTGGTTCAACGCTCGTACGAGGTCGAACTCCCGTCCGAGCTCGGTCGAGACGAAACCGCAAAGCTCGCGGCGAAGCGCGCGTCCGCCGAGGAGATTGGCGTGGCCACGACGGAGCTTCCGCGCGCTCGACCCGCAGAGCACGAAGCGCGTGCCCCGGTTCTCGATCAACCAGTGCGCTTCATCGAGCAGCGCGGGGACCTTCTGGATCTCGTCGATCACCACGAGGTCGGCCGGACGCGCGGCGAGCTCGTCGCGGAGCACCGACGGTCGCCGCGTATAGCGCACGAACTCGTCCGAGCTCAGGAGGTCGATGCGAAGGGCGTCCGGGTACGTCGCGCGCAGGAGCGAGCTCTTCCCCGTCTGACGTGGCCCCCAAAGGAAGAAGGAATCGAGGGGCCGCGGATCCAGCTGCAATACCCGCGAAATCATTGCTTTCGATTATCATGATTATCGAAAGTCGCCTATCGCACTGTTTTTCTTCGCCAACTCGGTCCGAGCCCGCTCGTTTCCGATCATAGGAGGCGCGCGAGCAGCAGCACCACCGCGATGAGCGAGCCGACGACCCAGCTCTCGCGGTCGGTGATCGCGAACAGCACCGGGTCGTCGTGCAGCTGGCCGCGGAACGCGAGCATCCAGATGCGGCTGATCCAGTAGAGAAGCAGCGGGCAGATCAGCCAGAGCAGCTCGGGGCGCGCGTACAGGCCGACGACGCGGTCGCTGTTGATGTAGAGCGCCGCGACCAGCACCGAGATGTAGCCGCTCACCGCCCCGTTGACGGCGACGAGCTGGAGGTCGGTCGGGTAGTACCCGCGGACGCGGAGCTCCGGCGGCTCGCCGCGCAGCGCGTAGAGCTCCGCGTAGCGCTTCACGAAGGCCAGGCTCAGGAAGAAGAACATGGAGAAGCCGAGGATCCACGGCGAGGGCCAGACATGCGTCGCCGCGGCGCCCGCGATCACGCGCCCGGTGTAGAGCATCGCGAGCACGATGACGTCGACGAGCGGCACGTGCTTCAGACGGACCGAGTACGCCGTCGTGACCGCGAGGTAGACCGCGAGCACCCCGAGGAACACCGACGGCAGGAACAGGTACGCGATCGCGAAGCCCGTCGCGACACACGCCGGAATGAGCGCGAGCCCGCTCGCGAGCGGCAGGTCGCCGGCGGCGAACGGCCGACGGCTCTTGGTGCGGTGGCGACGATCGGCGGCGAGATCGAGGAGGTCGTTCGCCACGTAGACGGCGGACGCGCAGAGGCTGAACGCGACGAAGGCCAGGGCGGCGTCGAGGAAGAGTGGCAGCTCGCGCGCCTCGGGCGCCATGAGGAGTGGGACGAAGACCAGGAAGTTCTTCACCCACTGCTGCACACGGAGCGCTCCGGCGAGCGCCGCCATGCGCCGCACCGGCGACGTGAAGACGCGCTCGACGCGCGCCCCGGCGCGGCGCGCGAGGCGGGCGTCGTTGCTGACGACGATCGCGCCGCGCGCGGCTTCCCAGACGGGCAGATCGGCGCGGCTGTCGCCGACGTAGTCGAAGCCTCCGGTGCCGAAGCGCTCGGCGAGCGCAGCCCGTTTGTTCGGTCCCTTCAGGTTCGTTGCCCCATCGGTCGCGATCACGTCGTCGAAGATCCCGAGGTGCCGAGCGACCCCGCGCACGATCGACTCGTGGGCGGCCGAGACGAGGAGCAGCCGGCGCCCCTTGGCGCGCTCGGCGCGCAGGAACTCGAGCAGCTCGTCGCGGTACGGCAGCGCGGCGGGGTCGACGGTGACGCGTTTCGCGATCTCGTCCTTGAGCGCCGCCTTGCCGCGCAGCAACCAGAACGGCAGGCGCAGCACGACCGAAGGGCTTCCCTTGAGGAGGAGGAGCGTGACCTCGAACAAGGAATCGGTGCGCAGCAACGTCCCGTCCAGGTCGACGCAGAGCGGTATTCCGTCGGCCGGCACGCGCGTTCCCGAGAGCATCGGCACCCTCCTGGCGTCGTAGCATGCGCCTTCGGGGGCCTACCAGTCGCCATCGCCGCCCGTCGTGTGGGCGGTCGTCCATCCCGCGGACGCATACGATGGTACCCGGTCGATCGAGGCCGGCTGTCGGCTCGCCCGGAGGGGTTGCTAAACAGCACGAGAAAATGTTTAGCAACTGGCGACGCCATGGTCCGCTTCGTCGAGCTGCCTCTCGCGGCCCAGACCGCCTACGCCGAGCTCGCCGAGCAGGCACGGGCGCTCGAGCTGTCCAATGCGCTCGCGGGCCTCAGAGGCTCGTTTCAACGGATGAATCGCAAGAAGACGAGCTACTGGTATTTTGCCTACCGCGATCTCGATCAACGGGTTCGAATGGCCTACGTCGGCCCCGACGAACCGCGGGTGCGCGACTTGGTCGAGCGCTTTGCCGCGGTTCGCCGGGTGAAGCCCCTCGCCGCCTCCGCGCAGTCGGCGCTTGCGCTCGGATGTACACGGACCGCGCCGAAACATTTCCGGGTGATAAAGCGCCTGGCAGAGTACGGCTTCTTTCGCGCCGGTGGCGTCTTGATCGGGATCCATGCGTTCATTGCGCTCGGGAATCTGCTCGGCGTGCGCTGGACCGATGGCTCGACGACGCTGGACGTGGACTTCGCCCACGCCGGCCGTAATGTCTCGATTGCGCTGCCCGCGACGGTTCGGATCGACGTGCATGGCGCCCTCGAATCCCTCGAGATGGGACTGCTGCCGATCACGCAGTTCGATGGACGGGTTGGCGCACAGTACCGGAACCCCGAGGACGAGGAGCTCCGCATCGACTTCGTGACGAGCATGGTGCGCCGCAGTGGCCCAGTCGTCATGCCCAATCTGAATTTGGCGCTCGAGCCGCTCAAGTTCATGGAGTTCATCCTCGAAGATACGACCCAGGCATGCCTGATCGCCCGCACCGGCGCCTGCGTCGTCAACGTACCCGCACCGGAACGCTTCGCCGTACACAAGTTAATCGTGCACGGCGAACGGCCGATGCGGGAACGAACGAAGGCACGCAAAGACCTCCTCCAGGTCGGTAGCCTGGCCGCGTACTTTCTCGCCAGCGCCCAAGCGGCGGCATTCAACGCGGTCTGGCGAGAAGCCCTCGCGCGCGGCAGGGGCTGGCGACTGCGCGCCGAGAGGGGCCGGGCCGCGCTGATCGCGATCGCTCCGGAGCTCGACGTCACCGAGCTGTGGAGCGGTCGCGGTGTCCGCACACCCACGAGGCGGCGAACCGGCACGACGGTGGGATCCGATCCGAAGACGACCCCTTGAACGACGGGGATGCCGTCGTCGTCTGGGTGGTCGTCGCCCCCACGGTGACGTGCTACGGTGCCCTGTCGACCGAGACCCGGGCCGGCAGCTCGCCTCGACGAACGCCGCATCGTGACGCACACCGACCCCCAATCGATCGGCCCGGAAGGCCGGGCCCCGACCTCGAGGCCGACGCTCTGCCACGTCGCCGCGCGTGCCACCGACCGGACGGTCGTGGCGATCGCCGAGTGCCTGGCCCCCGACTTCCCCCGCCTCGACCCGGCGACACGCGCCGTCGTCCTGGCCGACGTGACGGCCTTCGCGGTGTCGCAGGTGGGCGCCCTGCCCGACTTCCTCCGCTACCCGTATCGCCTCGCGCTCGTCGCCTTCGAATGGCTCGCCGTGCTGCGCTTCGGCCGGCGCTTCGTCGCGCTCGACGCCGCGCGGCAGCGGGCTTGGGTGGAGCTCTGGACCGAGTCGCCGCTCGGCGTAACCCGCAACTTCGTGAAGCTCGTCCGCAGCTGTGCGCTCCTCGCCTTCTATGACCATCCGGCGCTGCAGGACGCGCTGCACCGTCAGGCGGCACGCGGCGCCGCGGCTCCCGAGATCGCGCCGCCTGCGGTCGACGCCGCCGTGCCCGCACCGCACGTGGGTGCTGTCTCGTGACGATCGGCGTCGACGTTCCGCACGGCGCGCACGGCCTCGAGACCGAGATCCTGGTCGTCGGCTCGGGCGCCGGCGGCTCCGTCACCGCGGCCGCCCTCGCCGAGGCCGGCCACGAGGTGCTGCTGCTCGAAGAGGGGCCCGCGGCCGACACCTCGCGGATCGCGACCAACTCGACCGAGGCCATCACGCGGCTCTACCGGAACGGCGGCATGACTCCGATCCTCGGGCGCCAGACGGTCGCGTTCGTGGAGGGCCGTTGCGTCGGGGGCTCGACCGAGATCAACAGCGGTCTCTGGCACCGCCTCCCGGACGACGCCTATCACCGCTGGCGCGCCGACGTGCTGCTCGCCGACTTCTCGCCGGAGGGCATGGCGCCCTACTTCGAGCGTATCGAGCGCGACCTCTCGGTGTCGCTGATTCCCGAAAACCAGATCCCGAAGAGCTCGCGTCTCTTCCGCAAGGGGATCGAACATCTCGGCTGGGAGTATCAGCAGGTGCCGCGCTGCCAGAAGAACTCGGGCAGCCAGTTCGCGCCCGGCGCCAAGCAGTCGATGCAACGAACCTACATCCCGCGCGCCCTCGCGTCGGGCGCACGCCTCCTCGCCGACGCGAAGGCCACGAAGCTCGCGACCCAGGGCGATCGCGTGGTCGGCGTCCACGTGCTCCGCGACCCGTACGGCGCGCGGCGCCGCGTCGAGATCCGCGCCGAGACCGTCTTCCTCTGCGGCGGCGCGATCCAGACGCCGGCGCTGCTCCGCCGCAGCGGCGTCAAGCGCAACGTGGGCGAGAGCCTCCGCATCCACCCGATGATCAAGGCCGCGGCGCTCTTCGACGAGGAGGTCGATGCGCACGAGGACGCGCTTCCCGTCTATCAGGTGAAGGAGTTCTGGCCGACGATCACCATGGGCGGCGCGGTCTTCACGCCGGGCTTCCTGGCAATGATCCTCGCCGACAGCTGGAAGGCCTACCAGCACGCGATGCCCGACTGGCCGCGCATGGGCCTCTACTACGCGGGCACGCGCGCCATGGTGCGCGGCTCGGTGCGCGCCATCCGCGGCCTCGATGACGGGGTCGTGATCCGCTACCGGCTCTCGGAGGCCGACCGCGAGAACCTGAGCACCGGCCTCGGGCTCCTCGGCGAGCTGCTCTTCGCGGCGGGCGCGCGCGCCGTCTATCCGTCGCTCACCGGCGCGCCGATCCTGCGCTCCGCCGACCAGTGCCGGGGCCTCGTGAAGGCGCCGATCCCGCTCGGGTCGATGGCCCTCTCGAACGTGCATGCCTTCAGCACGTGCCCGATGGGCGAGAACCGCGACGTCTGCGCCACCGACTCCTTCGGCAAGGTCCACGGCCTTCGCAACCTCTACATCAACGACGCGAGCCTCATCCCCGACGCCCCAGGCGTGAACCCGCAAGGCACGACGATGGCGATCGCGTTCCGCAACTCGGAGCACTTCATGCACGAGCGACGTTCGCTGCCCGCGCGCGGCCGCCCCGCGACGACCGCGCGCCCCGCCTACCTCCTGACCGGCGCCCCCGGCTGGCTCGGCACGCGACTCGCCGAGACGCTCATGCAGGGCCCGACGAGCGGCGTGCTGCGCTGCCTCGTCCGCCCGTCGGACGACGCGCGCGGCCTCGAACGGCTGTCGGAGCGGCTGACGCTCTCGCCCGGGGACCTCACCGATCCGCCCTCGCTCCGCGACCTCTGCCGCGACGCCGAGGGCGCGACCCTCTTCCACGTCGCGGGGCTCATCCACCCGCGCCTCTGGACGCGCGACTTCGACCGCGTGAACGCCGAGGGCACGCGCGCGCTCCTCGCCGCCGCCGAAGAGGCGCGGGTCAGGCGCGCCGTCGTCGTCTCCTCGAACTCGCCGCTCGGCTGCAACCCGCTCGTCCCCGGGCACGTCTTCGACGAGTCGTCTCCGTACGACCCGTACATGGGCTACGGCCGCTCGAAGCAGCGCATGGAGGCGCTGGTCCACGAGGTGCAGGCGCGCGGGCGTCTCGAGACCGTGATCATCCGGCCGCCCTGGTTCTACGGACCGCACCAGCCGCCGCGCCAGACGCTCTTCTTCACGATGATCAAGGACGGCAAGTTTCCCGTCCTCGGCGACGGCACGCAGCGGCGGTCGATGGCGTACGTCGACAACATCTGCCAGGGCCTGCTGCTCGCCGCCGCGGCGCCGCAGGCGAACGGCGAGACCTACTGGATCGCCGACGCGCGGCCCTACACGATCAACGAGATCGTGGAGACCGTGACCGAGGTGCTGGAATCCTTCGGCTTCGCCTGCAAGCGGAAGCAGATGCGGCTGCCGCGCGCGGTCGGCGAGATCGCGCGCGTCGTCGACGGCGCGCTCCAGGGCATGGGACTCTACCAGCAGAAACTCCACGTGCTCGGCGAGATGCACCAGTCGATCGCGTGCTCGATCGCGAAGGCCGAGCGCGAGCTCGGCTACGCGCCGGCGGTGGCGCTCCGCGACGGCATGGCGACGTCGATCGAGTGGTGCCTCGCGAACGGACACCACATCTGATGCGCGCCCTCGTTACCGGCGGCTCCGGCTACTTCGGCTGCCTGCTGCGCGACCGCCTCGTCGCGCGCGGCGACGCCGTCCGCATCTTCGATCTGGTCGACGTCGACGACCGGCCGGCGAGCATCGAGTACGTCGGCGGCGACATCCGCGACGCCGCCGCGGTGCGGCGCGCGTGCGACGGCGTCGACGTCGTCTACCACAACGTCGCGCAGGTGCCGCTCGCGAAGGACCGCGCGCTCTTCTGGGCCGTGAATCACGGCGGCACCGAGAATCTCCTGGTCGCGGCCCGCGACGCGCGCGTCCGCAAGGTCGTGCACACGTCGACGAGCGCGATCTTCGGCGTCCCGAAGAAGAATCCCGTCGATGAAGCGACGGAGCCGACGCCCATGGAGGAGTACGGCCGGGCGAAGCTCGCCGGCGAACGGCTCGTCACCCGCTTCGCCGCCGAGCACGGCATCGACGTCACGATCATCCGCCCGCGCACGATCGTCGGACACGGCCGCCTCGGCATCTTCCAGATCCTCTTCAACTGGGTCGAGGAGGGCCGGAGCATTCCCGTGCTCGGCGCGGGGGACAACCGCTACCAGTTCGTCCACGCCGACGATCTCGCCGACGCCTGCATCCGCGCCGCCGACCGCCCCGGCAGCACCGTCTACAACATCGGCGCCGAGCGCTTCGGGACGATGCGCGAGGTGCTGGAAGCGCTCTGCCGCCACGCCGGCACGGGCAGCCGGGTGTACGCCGTGCCGATGGGCCTCGCGGTCGCCGCCATGCGCGTCACGAGCGCGCTCGGGCTCTCGCCGCTCGGCCCCTACCACTCGCTCATGTACGGCCGGAGCCTCTACTTCGACGTCGCCAAGGCGAAGCGCGAGCTCGGCTGGGGCTCGCGCTGGTCGAACGACGAGATGCTCTGCCAGTCCTACGACTGGTACCGCGCCCACAAAACCGAGGTGCTCGCCGCGAGGACGGCCTCGCCGCACCGCTCGGCGCTCAAGCAGGGCGTCCTGGCGCTCGTGCGCCGGCTGTCGTGACGTCGTCCACATACCCAGCGATTGGGATCATGGTCACTGCTCGCCCGGGTGAACCGATGTCCTGCGTTGTCGGCGAAGCTGGAAGTTCGTGGGGCCCTTGCGCCTCGTGAGTTTGACGCATGCTCGACTCGAACGTTACACGTCCTCGATGAAGGCGAACGACGCGCCCCTTTCCCAACGTCACATCGCGGCTACTGTCTTTCTCCTCGCCCTGGCGATCGTGATCCTGGAAATCTCGTACACTCGAGTCTTCTCGTTCAAGTTTCACTACTATTTCAGCTATCTCATCATCGGGGTGGCGCTGCTCGGCCTGGGCACCGGGGGCGTCCTGGTGACCATGTCGGCGCGGCTCCGGGCCGCACGAGCCGCGAACCTCTCTGCGTTGTGCCTCGGCGCCAGCGTAGCCGTGGGCATCGGCTACCTCGTCATGGCGCTTGCTCCGGTGTCCGCATTCCAAGCGACCGCGCTGATCGGGGAAGGAGTGAAGCTCCTCGGGTTGATCGGGATCCTTTTCTTGCCGTTTCTTTTGGCGGGCATGGTTCTGGCGGTGTTGTTCTCTCGACACGCAGACGACATCAGTCGGCTCTACGGCATCGACCTTTTGGGTGCCGCGCTTGGCTGCATCACGGGCGCACTGCTGATCGGCCCCCTCACGCCCCCCGGATGCGTGATGGCGAGCTCCCTGTTGATGCTCATGGCTGCGTGGAACTGCGCAAACGCGAACACTCGCCCTTCTTGGAAGGGCCGCCTGCCGATGTTCATGCTGGCAGCCGCGCTGCTGCTCGCGATCGCCACCCCGTCAATTCTCCCCGATCCAAGGGTCGACGACAGCAAGACCTTGGCCA
This sequence comes from Deltaproteobacteria bacterium, assembly GCA_020852955.1. Taxonomy (GTDB): domain Bacteria; phylum Desulfobacterota; class Binatia; order UTPRO1; family UTPRO1; genus UTPRO1. Next base: position 237,287 of record JADYZW010000016.1, read on the forward strand.
CAGACGCCTTGGGCCCGAGAGTATTCTCCCGCTGGAACCCAGTCTTCCGCATCGACGTGACCCATAAGCCTGGGCCCCACGGTGTCGACTACTGGATCCACCACGATGGGCATCTGGGCACCGCGCTTCATGCTTTCGACGGAACCTTCGAGCATGTCACTTCGCTGAAGAACGATCCGCGCTCGCTGCCGTTCGCCGTACTGAACCGGAAGCCCTCCGTCCTGGTCATCGGCGCAGCTGGCGGTCACGAGCTGCTCGCGAGTCTTTACTTCGGCGCCGCACGCGTGACCGGTATCGAACTCAATCCCGTCACGATATCGCTGCTGACAGACTACTTTGCCGACTTCACGGGACATATCGCGTCCGATCCGCGCGTCACGTTGATCAACGACGAAGGTCGCTCGTTCCTCCGCCGATCGACGGCGGCCTACGATCTCATCTGGTTGGTCGCGCCCGACAGCTATGCCGCGATGAATGCAGCCACCGCAGGCGCGTTCGTACTCTCCGAAAGCTATCTCTACACCGTGGAGATGGTTGCGGACGCGATCGATCACCTTGCCACGGACGGGATCCTCTGTGCTCAGTTCGGCGAGTTGGAGTACGAACAACACCCCAATAGAACAGCGCGCTATGTCGCCACGGCCCGCGCGGCGCTGGAGGCGCGACACGTCCAGGATGTTGCAAACCATGTCCTGGTTGCCACGCAAGCTGGATCCGACATGTACACCTCCACCGTCTTGGTGAAGGCGACGCCGTTCACCAGGGAGGAACGCGCCCGATTCGTGACCACTACCGAGGCGTTGCCCGACAGCATCGTGCGACACGATGGCGCAACCCCATCGTCAGACCGTGGGCCGCTTGGTCACGTCCTGAACGATGATGCGTACACGCTTCGGGCTTGGCAGAAGACCCACCCCTACGAGCTGACCGCCGTTTACGACGACTCGCCGTTCTTCTGGCACTTCGTGCGTTTTCGCGACGCCTTCCGTCCTGCGCGCGCGCGCGGCCTTCCGGTGCACGCGGAATCGTTCATCGGAGAGCGGGTACTGGTGGTGCTCCTGGGTCTCGCAACGTCTTTCGCGTCCGTGTGGATGCTTCTCCCCTTCGTAGGAAGCGTCCCGAGCTGGAAGTCAGTGCCCCACAAGCGGATGACCACCCTCTATTTCGCCTGCATAGGGATCGGCTTCATGTTTTACGAGGTCACGTTGATGCAGATGTTGACCCTCCTGTTGGGATACCCGACGTACTCGTTGTCGGTCACCCTGTTCGCACTGTTGGTGTTTGCTGGTTTCGGAAGTCTCATGACTGGGAGATGGCGAGGGCACGGCAGCGCAGCCGTGACCGTCGCCTTGGGAGCGTTAGCGATCGCAACGCTGATCTACACGTTCCTCCTTCCCGACATCGTCGCTCAGTTCGGCGGAATGAGCCTTCCCTTTCGTCTCGCCTTGGCGATTGGGATCATCGCGCCCATGGGTTTTTGCCTGGGAACTTTCATGCCCTATGGGCTTGGACTCGTGGCACGCGTGGGTTCGCAAGAACTGGTTGCTTGGGGTTGGGCCGTGAATGGGTTTTTCTCGGTGGCCGGCTCCATGTTGAGTACGATACTCGCGATGACGTTCGGTTTCCGCGCGATTCTCGTATTCGCCCTTGGCCTCTACGCGTTCGCCGTCCTAACTCTGCGTTTTGGAACCCGGGGCGTCCCGGGTTAGGGCCTCCAGTGAGTTCGACCCGATCTGGCGAACGCATTCCCTCGACCCGACGCGAACGTCCCCTGGACATGGGCCGTGAACGACTGCGCCTCGGTCGTCGTTACGAATCCTCTCGGTGATCGTGGCGATGTCGTACGGCTTTCGGGCGCTCACGATCGTCGCGCTCGCGATCTACGCGCTCGGCGTCGTCGGCCTCTGCGTCAGCGCGATCTACGCATCCACGCATCGATCGGCGGAATGACACCGATCACGGGTCGTCGTCGCCACGACCTCGAGCACCGGCATTCTTCGATCGCCCGCTCCGGGCCCGCGCGTCTCCTCGACGAGGCTTCCGGGATCACTCGGCGGGTCGCAGCCTGAGCAGCAGGACTCCGTCCGGCGGCAGTGAAACCGCCAGATCCAGTCGCCCGTCCGCCGCGACGGCGCGTCCCGCTGGCTCCAGCCGGCTGGTGACCTCGGGGAGCGCGTTGAGAGCCGCGGCCGCCGCGAGCTCGCCCGCATCGAGCGTCGCGTCGTACGCGGCCAGGGCGGCGTGGAGGTCCGCCGTCATCGCCCCCGGAGCGCGGCCGAGCTGCGCGGCGAGCGCCGGGAGGCCGGCGTCGACGCAGGCCAGGAACGCCCCCTGCGTCGCGCTCGCCACCCGGCAGGGCGCGACGAGATCCGCCTCTATGATGGCGATCTCGCCCTCCGCGTAGCCGCGGGCGCGGAGCGCGGCGCGCGCCGCTTCCTCGGCGTCGGCTCGGACCGCCGCCCACGCCTGGTCGGCCGCGCCGCCGGCGCCGCACGCGTCGCTCGACGGCACCGGCTCGGTCGCCTTGTTGTACGCGCACACGTTGCCGTGGCCGTGGTCGACGAGGGCCCGCTCCACGTCGTAGCTTCCGGAGCGGAGTCCCGCGACGCGCACGGTCCCCGACCAGTCCACCCCCTGGCGCGCCGCGGCCGCGGCCATGATCTCGCTCGTCCGCGTGGTGAGGCGCGTGAGCTCGGCGGGCGTGACGGCGGCCGCGAGACACGCCTGCAGCGTCCCCGACGGCCGCACGACCGTCGCCGCGAGCGTCGCGTCCCAGCAGGCCAGGAGCGCGTCGTACGCGGAGGCGCCGATCTCGCCGGTGGCCGCGAGCTCCCCGGCCGCCCGGCGGGACGCGCGCACGGCTCCCGCCGTCGACGCCGCGTTCGCGAGCAGGATCTCGTAGCCGGCGTCGCTCTCCGTGACGATCGCCTCGACCAACGGATCGCGGCGGGCGACCGGGAGCCTGGTCGTCCCGAGCCAGGAGACCAGGCGGAAGACGTTCAGCTTGGCGCGGACGAGGAAGCGCGGGCGCTGCTCCCCGCCGGAGAACAGCCCGACGTGCGTCCAGCAGCCGTCCGACCAGTTGGCCTGATCGGTGAAGCTGGTGTGGGCGTGCGACGCGACGCCGGCCGCGGCGAGCCGGGACAGCATCGGCACGATCTCGGCCGCCGACGGTAGGCTCGCCGCCTCCTCACCGCAGTTCTCGTCGAGCCATTCGCCGATGCGGAGACGGACGGCCGCGGGATCGTAGCCGGCGGCCGCGAGCCAGACGCGGACGTTTCCCACCATCGAGTCGATCCGGCCGTCGTCGGGATCCGTGGTCGGGAAGTGCCAATCGACGAAGTCGATCGGCGCACCGCGCCGCCCCGCCTCCGCGATCCAGGCCGGCAGGAAGAGCGGGGTGCCCTCCGGCGCGTGCTGCGGCAGCGCCCAACCGACGTCCTTTCCCTTGGCGAAGTTGCTCAGCCCCGGACCCCCGACGCGCGCGAGCGGATCGGCCGCGCGGATGGCGCGCGCGCTGACCTCGTAGAGGTCGACGTAGTCCTCGAGCGTCCCGTAGTGCATCCAGTCGGGCTCGTCCCACACCTGATACGGGAGGTGCAGCCCCTCGCTCGCGATGACCGAGACCAGGCGGTGGACGAGGTCGTACCAGCCGCTCAGGCTCGCGGGCGGCGCGTAGGCCCAGGCGAGGAGCCACGCGCCGTTGGGATGGACCGACTCGTCGCTCGGGCGGAGCGAGAGCCAGCGCGGCATGCAGCAGAGATGGACCGCCGGCTGATAGCCCGCCGCGGCGATCACCCGCACGTCGCGCGCCCAGGCACGCACCTGGTCTTCGGCCGCCGCCCACTCCGCGGGCGTGGGGGCCGTCGTCGAGGTCCGGTCGAAGAGATGCGACGGATCGAGCGTGTAGAGCCGCACCAGCCCCAGGTGCGCGGCCGGCGCGTACGGCTGGAGCGTCGCCCAGGGTGCGCGCGGATCCCAGCCGAGCGTCCCGACGCCGACGACCTCGGGGAGCGGCAACGACCGGCCGCGCGTCGCGACCTCGATGTCGGCGGCGGGAGCTCCGGGGGACGGCGGCCGGCACACGAGCGATCGTCCGTTCGGCTGCCGGGCGCACGGCTCGATCGCGCGCGCGCAATCGCCGCCGACGGCGACGACCACCTCGAGGTCGAGCTCGCTCGCGGCGGCGAGCTCGAGGTTCCTCGCCTGCGCCTTCCAGCGGAAGTGGACGCCGTCGGTGGACGAGATGCGCATGGACCTCACGCCCCGCGCCTGCTGCCCGGCGGGGTCCGAGAACCGCCACGTGCGGCCTGCCGCATCGCGACGGAAGGCCCCCGGTGCGATCGCGCCCACGAAGACGGGGCCGCTGCGGTCCAGCAGACTGAGGACGGTCGTCTCCGTCGCCGGGTCGATCGACCCTCCGGGCGGCAGCGTGAACTCGCCGGCGACGCCCAGGCGGTCGTCGCGGTCCGCCGGTCCGAACCGGAGCGTCGTCTTCTGGAGGGAGAGCGGCGCGCACGCGAGCGCCGCCGCGGCGCGCGGCGCCGAGGCAAGGCCGAGCGCGGCGATCAGGGCGCCCATCCCGAGCCGCAAGGCCATGCGGAGGCCCGGCGCGCGCCGGCCGTCCACCCGCCCGGAGCCCGCGCGGCCTCGATGTCGCCGCGGCGCGATCGGAGTTCCCCGCTCCTTCGAGAGCGCGCGGGTGGGGGCGCGCCAGCGCATCGGCATGGTGGCGCGGAGCGTCCGCCGCGCCGTCCGGGCGCACGATGACGTCAGTCACCACCGATGCCGAGCGACGTCATCGACCGCGACCGTCGCTCCTTCAGTGGTGTGCCGTGCGTCCGCCCGACTCGGCAACCATCTTCGATGTCCAGCGCTTCTCGCTGCACGACGGGCCCGGCATTCGCACGACCGTCTTCTTCAAGGGTTGCCCCCTTCGCTGCGCCTGGTGCCAGAATCCGGAGTCGCTCGGACCGCACCCAGAGATGGCGTTCTTCGCCGACCGCTGCCGCGACACGCGCGCCTGCGCGGCCGCGTGTCCCCGCGACGCGGTCTCGGCGCGTGGGGATCGCATTCGACGCGACCGCTGCGATGCCTGCGGGGCGTGCGAGCCCGCATGTCCGCACCGCGCGCTCGAGCGCGTGGGGCGCGAGGTTCCCCTCGACGCGCTCCTCGCCGAGATCCTGCGCGATCGTTCGTTCTACGAGAGCTCGGGCGGCGGCGTGACGTTGTCCGGAGGCGAGCCGACGTTTCAGATGTCCGCGATGGGAGCGCTCGCGCAGCGATGCCGGAGCGAAGGCGTGCCGGTGCTCCTCCAGACGTGCGGCGCCTTTCGCTTCGACGCCTTCGCGCCGCACCTTCGCTCCTTCGACCGCATCTTCTTCGACCTCAAGCTGATGGACCCGGAGCGCCACCGCCGTTTCACGCGGGCGGACAATCCGGTCATCCTCGAGAACGCGCGCCTCCTGACCGCATCCGGCGCGCCGGTGACGTTTCGCATGCCCATCGTTCCCGGCATCACCGACGACCTCGACAATCTTTCGGCGGCCGCCGCGTTTCTCCGCGAGATCGGCGCGTCGTCCCTCCACCTGCTGCGCTACCACCGCATGGGCGAAGCGAAGCTCGCACGGCTCGGCTATCCCCTCGCACCGCTGGCGATGGGCGCCGGGGATGTCGGACGGGCCGTCGCGCGCGCCGCGGCGCTGCTCGCCGAGTGCGGTATCGAGGTGGCGGTATGATCCCGCCGACGACGGCGCGGGCGCCGAACGGCTCGCCGCGCGACCCGCGAGACGCGCTCGTCGTCTCCGAGCGCCTGCGCGCGCTGCACGAGGAGGTCCTGCACGCCCCGCGGCGGCTGTGCGCCGAACGGGCCCGCCTCGTCACGCGCTACTTTCGCGCCGCCGATGCGCACCCCGGGAAGCCGATGATCACGAAGAAGGGCGAAGCGCTCGCCTACGTCTTGCGCAACAAGCGGGTAGCGATCCACCCCCGAGAGCTCCTGGTCGGTACGTTCACCTCGCACCGCGTCGGCGGAGGCCTGTTCCCCGAGCTCCACGGCCTCATGATGCTCGAGGACCTCGGGCGCTTCCGGACGCGTTCGACGAACCCCATCGAGGTGTCCCGCGAGGAGGCGCGGGCGCTCCGGCGCGAGGTGTTTCCCTACTGGCTCACGCGCTTTCTCGTCCTGCGAGCGATGCCGTTCCCTCAGGCGGTCCGGTTCTCGCTCGACCAGCTCGCGCCGACGTTCTACCTCATCAACGAAGGCGCCGGAGTCTCGCACTTCGTGCCGAACTATCGCGCGCTCCTCGAGCGCGGCACCGAAGCGTTCCGGCGGGAGGCCGAGGCGCGGCGCGCCGTGGCGCCGCCCGATTCCGACACCGCGGCGTTCTGGGGCGCCGTCGAGGAAGTGTGCCGCGCCCTCGAGGCCTTCGCCGCCGCGTATCGCGGCCGCGCCCTCGAGCTCGCCGCGGTCGAACCGAGTCCGGAGCGCCGGCGCGAGCTGCACGAGATCGCCGCGGTGTGCGAACGCGTGCCGAAGCATCCGGCCGCAACCTTTCGCGAGGGCCTCCAGTCGATCCTCTTCGCCCAGATCGCGCTCAACCTCGAGTCGCTCGACAACTCGGTGAGCCCGGGCAGACTCGACCAGATCCTCTGGCCGCTCTACCGGAACGACCTCGCGACCGGCCGCCTCGATCGCGCGCGCGCGTTCGAGCTCCTCGGCTGCTTCGCCGTGAAGCTCTCGGAGCTCGTCCCCGTGTTCTCGCGCCGGATCACGAGATTCCACGGCGGAATGTTCAACGGCCAGGTCGTCGTGGTGGGCGGCACCGACGAACGCGGGGACGACGCCACCAACGAGCTCTCGCACCTGTTCGTGGCGCTCATGGACCGCCTGCGTACGCGGCAACCGAACTACCACGCGAGGCTCCACGAGGGATCGCCGCCGGAGTTCCGGGCCGAGGTCGCGGAGGTGTTGGCGCGCGGCTCGGCCTCGCCCGCGCTGTACAACGACGAGATCGTCGTCCCGAATCTCGTCGCGCGCGGGATCGCGCCCGCCGACGCCCGGGACTACGCGAACGTGGGATGCGTCGAGCCGGTCGCCGCCGGAAAGAGCTTCCTGTCGACGGACGCCGCGCTGTTCAACCTTCCGCTCTGCTTCGAGCTCGCGCTCAATCGCGGCCGACGGTTCGGTCATTGGAGACGCGTGGGAGCCGACACCCCGCCGGCGGAGCGGTGCGCCTCCTCGGACGAGCTGTTCGTCCTCTTCCTCGCGCAGCTCCGGCGCGCGGTCACGCGGCTCTTGCGCGAGATCCGCGCGATCGAGCGCGCCAACGCGAGGTTCCACCCGACGCCCCTCACGTCGATGCTCGTCGAGGGCTGCCTGGAAGCCGGACGGGACGCGACCTGGGGCGGCGCGCGCTACAACGGGAGCGGCATCCAAGGCGTCGGCGCCGGCGAGGTCGGCGACGGGTTCGCCGCCATCGAGGAGGTCGTGTTCCGGCGCAAGGCCGCGACGCTCGCCGAGGTCGTTGCGGCCTGCCGCCGGAACTTCTCGGGAGACGACGCGCTGCGAGCGCGCCTGCGCAACGCGCCGAAGTACGGGAACGACGACCGCGCCGCCGACGGTTTTGTCGCGAGAGTCATGGAGGCGTTCGCGCAGACGCTCGCCGGCCACACGAACGCCCGCGGCGGCGAATACGCCGCGGGCTTCTATTCCGTCACCGCGCACCAGGCCTTCGGGGCGCTGGTCGGCGCGCTCCCGAGCGGGAGGTCGAAAGGGCGACCGTTCGCCTCCGGGATCTCGCCGGCGAGCGGAATGGATCGCAAGGGTCCGACCGCGATGCTCCAATCCGTCGCCAGCCTGCCGCTGCGCGTGGCGAAGAACGGCGCCAACCTGAACCTCATGCTTCCGCCGTGGACGCTCTCGGGCGGCGAGGGCCCCGCGCGCCTCCAGGCGCTCGTCGCGGGGGGCTTTCGCGCGGGCGTAATGCAGCTCCAGGTCAACGTCATCGACCGCGACCTCCTCATCGAGGCGCGCGATCACCCGGGACGACATCCCGGCCTGCTCGTCCGGGTGTCCGGCTACTCCGCGTACTTCGACGATCTCTCACCCGAGATGAAGCAGGAGCTGATCGAGCGCACGTGCGCGCCGCTCGGAACCTGACCACGGGGAGGCCGGGACCGGAGGGCGCAGAGCCTCCCGGGTTCCACCCGGTCGCGGCGCTGTGCTACGTCCTGCCGCAGCACGCCCCGCCGCATTCGCGGGATCCACAGGAGCGCCAACGCATGGCACGTTCGGGAATGGTCGCACTCGCCGGGGAGTTCTGGGCCTTTCTCCGGGTTCGGAAGAAGTGGTGGCTCGCCCCCATCGTCATCATCCTCGCCCTCTTCGGCTCGCTGATCGTCTTCACCCAGGGATCCGCCCTGGCGCCGTTCGTCTACACGATCTTCTAGGTGTCCCCGGCCGTGTCGAAGACGGAGCTCCGGACGTTCGGGCTCACGGTGGGCGCCGCGTTCGCGGCGCTCGGCGGAATCAGCTGGTGGCGCGGCCACGAGCTGCCCCCGCGCGTCCTGTGGACGCTCGGCGCCGCGCTGTTCGTGCCCGGGCTCCTGTTCCCGGCGGTCCTCGGCCCGGTGCAGCGGGGCTGGATGGCGTTCGCGGCCGTTCTCGGCCACGTCAACACCCGCATCATCCTGACCGTCCTGTACTACCTCGTGATGACCCCGGTCGGCCTGGTCATGCGCCTCTTCCGCGACCCGCTCGACCGCTCGCTCGGCGACGGCAAGGCGTCGCACTGGATCAAGCGCGAGCCGCGGCCCGTCGACGTCGCGCGCTACGAGCGGCAGTTCTGATCGCGCGGCCGCTTTTCCGTCCGGGAACGACTCGCCGCCCTCATCCACGCGGGCCTCGAGGCGTTGATCGCCGCCGAGGCCGCGCGCCGCCTCGCCAAACTCGGCGGCTCGGATACGAGCGCGGCCGCGGGACGCCGCCGCCTCCACGAAGCCGCGACGCGGTTGCGCCTCTCCTTCGACGCGTAAGCCGCGGCAAAGCGCGTACCCCCCCCGCCACGAGGGACGCGCGAGAACCGATGCGCCGGCCCCTCGCGCCACGCCGTATCGACCCGCCTCCTCCACCGTGTATCCTCGCCCCATGGACATGGCACCCGGAGAGGACACCGATCCCAAGGAGACGCAGGGCTGGCTCGAGTCGTTCGACGCGGTGATCCGCGAGAGCGGGACGGCGCGCGCGCGCCAGCTGCTCGCACACCTGATCGAATACGGCCACCTGCACGGTGTCGCGGCCCCGTTCAGCGCGAATACGCCTTACGTGAACACGATCCCGGCGAGCGCGCAGCCGCCCTACCCCGGCGACCGCGAGATCGAGCGGCGGATCAAGAACCTGATCCGCTGGAACGCGGCGGCGATGGTGGTGCAGGCGAACAAGCACTCGGGCGGGATCGGCGGCCACATCTCGACGTACGCGTCGCTCGCGACGCTCCTCGAGGTCGGGTTCCATCATTTCTTCCGCGCCCACACGGCCGAGGCCGCGGGCGACTTCGTCTACTTCCAAGGCCCCGCGGCGCCGGGCGTCTACGCGCGCGCGTTCCTCGAAGGCGGGCTCCCGGAGGCCCGGCTCGCCAACTTCCGCCGCGAGCTCGCGGCGGGCGGCGGACTCTCGTCGTATCCGCACCCGTGGCTCATGCCGGAATTCTGGGAGTGGCCGACGGTGTCGCTGGGCCTCGCCGCGATCTCGGCGATCTACCAGGCCCGCTTCGCGCGCTATCTCCACGCGCGCGGCCTCGCCGACACGAGCCGGAGCCGCATCTGGGCGTTCCTCGGCGACGGCGAGATGGACGAGCCCGAGAGCATGGGCGCGCTCACGCTCGCCGCCCGCGAGCACCTCGACAACCTCGTCTTCGTCGTGAACTGCAACCTGCAGCGCCTCGACGGTCCCGTGCGGGGCAACGGCAAGATCATCCAGGAGCTGGAGGCGGCGTTCCGCGGGGCCGGCTGGAACGTCGTCAAGGTCGTCTGGGGCGACGATTGGGACGACCTGCTCGCGCGCGACATCGACGGCCTCCTCGTGCGCCGCATGGGCGAGGTCGTCGACGGCGACTACCAGAAATACACGGTCGAGTCGGGCGCCTACATCCGCGAGCACTTCTTCGGCGTCGACCCGCGGCTGGCGGCGCTCGTCGCGAGCCTCACCGACGCGAAGTTGAAGCGGATGCGGCGCGGCGGCCACGACCCCGAGAAGGTCCACGCCGCGTACGCGGCCGCGGCCGCGCATCGCGGCGAGCCGACCGTGATCCTCGCCAAGACGATCAAGGGCTACGCGCTCGGCGCGACGGCGGAGGGACGCAACATCGCGCACCAGGCGAAGAAGCTCTCCGGAACGGAGCTCCGGGAGTTCCGCGACCGCCTCGGCATCCCGATCGGCGATGCCGACCTCGAGGGCATGCCGTTCTACCGCCCGCCCGACGACGCCGAGGAGATCGCGTACCTCCGCGAGCGGCGCGCCGCGCTCGGTGGTCCGGTGCCGCGGCGGCACGTCCGCGCCGAGCCGCTCGCCCAGCTCCCGGAGGATCTGCTCGTCGAGTTCCGCGCCGGGGGCGACCGTGAGGTCGCGACCACCCAGGTGCTCGTCAGCATGCTGCGCACGTTGATGAACCACCCGACGCTCGGTCGGCTGATCGTCCCGATCGTGCCGGACGAGGCGCGCACCTTCGGCATGGACGCGCTCTTCCGGAAGTTCGGCATCTACTCGCAGGCCGGGCAGCGCTACGAGCCGGTGGACTCGGACGTCGTCGCCTACTACCGCGAGGCGACCGACGGTCAGCTCCTCGAGGAGGGCATCACCGAGGCCGGCGCCATGGCGTCGTTCACCGCCGCGGGCACCGCCTACGGCGCCCACGGCGTGAACGCGATCCCGTTCTTCTTCTTCTACTCGATGTTCGGCTTCCAGCGGATCGGCGACCTCATCTGGGCGCACGCCGACGCGCGCGGCAAGGGCTTCCTCGTCGGCTGCACGGCGGGCCGGACGACGCTCGCGGGCGAGGGGCTGCAGCACCAGGACGGCCACAGCCATCTCCTCGCGAGCACCGTGCCGACCGTGCGCGCCTACGATCCCGCCTACGCCTACGAGCTCGCCGTGATCGTCGCCGACGGCATCCGGCGCATGTACGGCGCCCGCGAGCACGCGTTCTACTACCTGACGGCGATGAACGAGGTGTACCTCCAGCCGCCGATGCCCGAGGGCGCCGAGGTCGGGATCGTCAAGGGGCTCTACAAGGTGCGCCCCGCCGCGGACCCGGCGCTCGGGCCGCGCCTCCATCTCTTCGGAAGCGGAGCGATCCTGCGCGAGGCGCTGCGCGCCCAGGAGCTCCTCGCCGCGCGCGGCGTCGCCGCCGACGTGTGGAGCGTCACGAGCTACTCCGAGCTCCGGCGCGATGCGCTCTCGTGCGAGCGGTGGAACCGGCTGCACCCCGGCGACCCGCCGATCACGTCGTGGCTTGAGCGCGCGCTCGGCTCCGAGCCCTGGCCGATCGTCGCCGCGACCGACTACGTGAAGGCGGTCGCCGACCAGATCACGCCGTTCGTTCCCGCCGGCCTGCGCGCGCTCGGCACCGACGGCTTCGGCCGGAGCGAGACCCGCGAGGCGCTCCGGCGCTTCTTCGAGGTCGACGCCGAGAGCGTCTGCGTCGCCGCCCTCGCCGAGCTCGTCCGCCGAGGCCGGATCGAAGCGTCCCGGCTCCGGGAAGCGATCGCCGCCTTCGGCATCGCGACCGACGGCGCCGACCCGTCGACTCTCTGAGACTCGCGTCGCGTTCCGGCTCCGCTACGGGACGGGATCGAGCGCGCGCAGGTAGACCGCCTCCACCGCCGCGGCGGCGCGCTCCCAGGAGAACTCGGTCGCCCGCAGGAGGCCGAGGGCGCGGTGCGCGGCGGCGGTCGCGGGCGTCCCGACCACGGCGACGAGCGCCTGCGCCAGCGCCGCTTCCGTGGGCTCGTCGATCAGGAGCGCGGCATCGCCCGTGACCTCGGGCACGGCGCTCCGGCGGAGCGCGATCACCGGGCATCCGCACGCCATCGCCTCCACGAGCGTCAGGCCGAACCCCTCGTAGAGCGACGGGTTCACCAGCGCGGCGGCGCTGCCGTAGAAGAGCGGCAGCTCGGCGTCGGCGAGCGGACCGATGAGCCGCACCCGCTCGCGCGGGAGATCGGGCCGATACCCCGGCCGGATGCGGCCGGCGAGCACGAGCTCGGCGCCGGGCAGCGCCGGGGCGGCGCGCATGAAGGCGGCCGCCAGGAGCTCGACGTTCTTCCGCGGCTGCAGCGTGCCGAGGTAGGCGATCAACGGGCCGTCGCCGAGGCCGTGGCGCGCGCGGAACGCGCCGAGCGCGGCCGCGTCGTTCACCGGGCGGAAGCGCGGGCTCACGCCGTTCGGCGCCACCTGCACCTTGCCGGCGACGCGGGGAAAGCGGACGCGCAGGTCGGACGCCGAGTGCTCGGACACGGTGAGCACGACCCGCGCGACGCGGACGGCGTGCGGCGTCTCGACGCGCAGGTGCCAGCGCTGGGCGAGCGCAAAGGTCTCCGGGTGGTGGTACACGGCGAGGTCGTGGATCGTCACGACCGACGGACACGGACAGCGCACCGGCACGGCGTTCTTGGTGCCGTGGTAGAGGTCGGCGCCGACCCGGCGAAGCGTGCGCGGCACGCGCGCGTGGTCCCAGAGCGGCTGCGCCCACGGCGTGCGAAGCCGCAGGTGCTCGACGGCGACCGGGATGCCGTCGAACGCCTCCGGTCCGTCGGTGAGCACGACGTACTCGACGCCGGGCGTGCGCCGTTCGGCGAGCGCGCGGACGAGCTCGATGGCGTAGGTCGCGGGTCCGCCGAGCGTCCGGACGACCGCGCCGATCGCGACGCGCCTCACGCGCTCCCCGGCGCCGGCGCGGCGAGGAGGGGCGGCGGACCGCCGCGGGCGCGCAGGCCGTCCGCGACCCCGCGCGCGAGCGCGGGGACGACGCGTACCGCCTCGCCGCGGAGCGCGTAGGCGACCGCGCTCGCCGCGAGCAGCGCCGCGTAGGTCGGCGCGAACAGGCACCACGCGAAGACGCCGCCGTGGCGGCGGACGAGGAGCGGGAGGTTCCGCGCCTTCAGGTAGGCGGCGAGCGGCGTGAAGCCGCCCACGAAGCCGCGGAAGCCGGCGTGCCGCACGGTCGTCGCCGGCGCCACGACCACCCGCACGCCGGCCGCGCGCGCGCGCAGGCAGTAATCGACCTCCTCGTAGTAGGCGAAGAAGCTCTCCTCGAGCCCGCCGATCCGCTCGAAGCAGGCGCGGGTCACGAGGAATGCGACGCCGAGGACGCTCGGCACCTCGACGGGCGCCGTGCCCGCGCCGCGGACGCGGAGCCACGTCCGCGGCAGGCAGACGAGCGGCAGCCACACGCGCTCGCCGCGCGACACCTCGCGTCCGCTCGCGGCATCGACGACCCGCGGCGCGACGATGCCGGCCCGCGGGTCGCGCGCGACCACCGCCCCGAGCGTCGCGAGGAGATCCGCCGCGACCTCCGCGTCGTCGTTCAGCACGAGGACCGCGGCCGCGCCGCGCGCGAAGGCCGCCGCGAGCCCGACGTTCACCGCGCCCGCGAAGCCCCGGTTCTCGGGGAGCGCGATCATTTCGACGTCCGCCCGGCCCGCGAGCGCCGTGGCGAGCGCGTCGCGCTCCGCCGGCCGCGAACCGTTGTCGACCACGAACGTGCGCACCGGCCCCCCGGCCTCGAGCCGGGCGACCGACGCGACGGCCGCGGCCGCCGCCGTCGCGCGGTTCCACGTCGGCATGACGACGCCGATCGGCGCGGGCTCCGCCATGCCTCAGGCGACCGGCGCGCCGGCAAGCGCGGTCGCGAGGGGCGCCGCGTCCCCCGCGGCGAGGCGCGCGCCGAGATCGGGAAACGCGGTCGCGAGCACCGTGCCGAGACGCACGCCCTGCGCGCCCGCATCGAGGTGCTCGGCGAGTAGCCGGGCCGCGGCGGCGCCGACGCGCGGCGCGAGGTCCGGCGTGTCGCGTAGCCGCCGCAGCATGGCGGCGAGCGCTCCGCCGTCGCCGGCTCGCACCGTCAGCACGTCCTCGCCCGGGGTGAAGACCTCGCGGAGCGCCGGCGAGTCGGCGGTCACTACGGCGCGCCCGCACGCCGCCGCCTGGTACACCTTGGTCGGGATGACCATGCGCGCCTTGCTCGTCGTCCCGAAGATGCCGAGCGCCACGTCGCACCCGGCGAGCCGCGTCGGCAGCTCCTCGTACGCGACCCAGTCGACGAGCTCGAGCGCGGCGGCCCCGCGCGCGGCGGCGGCGCGCATCGTCGCCTCGCGCTCCGGACCGGTGCCGATCATCGTGATCGCCACGCCGCCCTCGCGCCCGAGTCGGGCCGCCGCCTCGACGATCACCCGGGTGCCGTGCAGCGGCACGTACTGCCCGTAGAAGAGGACGCGCAGCGGCTCGCCGGGGCCGCGTACGCGCGCCGGAGTCGGTCGGAAGGCCGGCTCGGCGCCGAGGTAGAGCGTCGCCGTGCGCGCGCGGGCCGTGAGCCGCGCCGCGATCCACGTCCGGTGCGTCTCGGTGTCCGTGAGGACGAGATCCGGCCGCTCGAGCGTCCAGCGGTCGAGGCAGCGCGCCGCCAGGCTCCTCACGCCGCCGCGCCGGTACACGCGGCGGTCGTCGACCAGGGTCTCCGTGAGGGTGACGAGCGGCGCGAAGACCAGGCGCGCCCGCCGTCCGGCGACGAGGCGCGCCAGGAGCACGTCGAGCTGCCCGTTGAATCCCGTCACCACGAGGTCGGGCGGTGGCAGGGCGCGAAAGCGGCGGCGCAGGCGCGCGGCGGCGCCGACGTACGCGAGTCCGAGACGGGCCAGGCTTCGCGCTCCGAAGAAGCCGGCGTGCTTGTCGCGCGTCCGCTCCCAGAGCGGCTCATGGCACACGTCGACGGCGATGCCCGCCGCCCGGAAGGCGGCGGCGAGCAGGCGGTTGGCGGGGTGCGCGGCGCTGTAGGTTCCGAACAGAACGGCGCGGATCATCGCGGCCGTCGGTCCGCGACGCGGCGCGGCGCCGCCTCGTCCTCGCGCGGCGGCGCGCCGCGCGCCTCGGGACCGCTGCCGGCCCGCAGCTCGAGCCGGCGCATGCGCAGCAGGATCTCCTCGGAGAGCTGCCGATTGCGACCGACGAGGTCGGCGAGCACGCCGAAGAGCCAGGTGACCGCGCCGATCATCAACAGCGCGCCCGCGAGGATCAGCGACTGGATGTGTCCGGCGCCGCCGTCGCTGACGTAGTTGTACAGGAAGCGGATGCCGATCAGGGTCGAGGCCGCGATCAGCACGCCGCCCATCAGGAAGAAGAACTTGAACGGTTCGTAGAAGGCGTACATGCGGAGCAGCGTCGCGACCGAGCGCCGGATGTAGTGCGACGCGCCCGAGAAGAGCCGCGACGGCCGCTCGGTCGGACGCGCGCGCACCGGCACGTGCGTCACCGCGATCTGCTTCTTCCCCGCCTGGATGATGGTCTCGAGGGTGTACGTGAAGTCGGAGAGGACGTTGATCTTGAGCGCCGCGGCCCGGCTGACCGCCCGGAAGCCGCTCGTCGCGTCGGGGATCGTGGTGCTGGAGAGCTGCCGCACCGCCCAGCTGCCGAGCCCCTGGAGCGCGCGCTTGGCGACGCTGAAGTGCGCCAGGCGCGAGGGGTCGCGATCTCCGACTACCATGTCGGCCTCGCCGCGCAGGATCGGTTGCACCAGCGCCTCGATGTCGCGGGCGTCGTACTGGTCGTCGGCGTCGGTGTTCACGATGACGTCGGCGCCGCGCTGGAGGGCGTGGTCGAGCCCGGCCGCGAAGGCGCGCGCGAGCCCCTGGTGATTCGGAAAGCGCACGACCTCGTGGACGCCGTGGGCGCGCGCGACGTCCGCGGTCGCGTCGCGGCTGCCGTCGTCGATCACGAGCACCTCGACCTCGTCGAACCCGCGGACCTGGCGCGGCAGCGCGGCGAGCGTCCGCGGGAGCGTCTCCTCCTCGTCCAGGCACGGGATCTGGATCACCAGCTTCATGGTCGCCCCTGCGAGCGTGACACAGCGTCCGCGGGAGTGTCAAAGCCCGATTTTTCGCTGGGATACAGCGTGGCGAGCCCGGACGACTCCGCGATCGACGGGATGCGGATCACGCCCCTGCCCGAGGCCCCGCCCGCGATGCCGGCGCTCCTCGCACGAGCGGTCTCACACCGCGGACGTCCAGAGTTCGAGGAGCGCGGGCAGGACGGTGAGGTCCTCCACGACCCAGGCGGCGCCCGCCTGGAAGAGACGTTCCTCGCTGCCCTCGCCGCCGAGGACGCCGACGGTCAGGATGTCCGCCGCACGGGCGGCACGCATGTCGTTCGGGCTGTCGCCGACGCCGAGCGCGCTCGCGGCGTCGACGCCGAGCCGGCGCAGCGCCTCGCGGTGCATGTCGGGCGCCGGCTTCGGCGGGAAGAGCGGGGAGCGGCCGAGCACTGCGCCGAAGCGATCGGCGGCTCCGAGGCGCGCGAGCGCGGCCCGGATCGGCGCCTCGCCGTTGGCGCTCACGATGCCGAGGGCGATGTCACGATCGGCCGCGAGTTCGAGCAGCGCGGCGGCGCCGCGCAGCCAGTCGGCCCGCGCGGCGCCCGTGTGCTCGTGATGCTCGAGGATCGCGAGCGCCCGATCGCGGATGCCGTCGGCATGCACGCGGGAGGCGCGTGCGGCGAGCGCCTCGTCGAGCGCGACGAAGAGCCCGAACGCGTAGCTCCGCCGCGTCACGCGCTCCGGGTCGAGGCCCTCGGCGCGATAGAGCTCCATCACGTCGCTCCGCGCCGCCGCCCAATCGACCCAGCGGCCGAAATCCGTGAGGGTGTGGTCGAAGTCGAAAAGGATCGCGCGGAGCGCGCGCGGCGCGGGCGCGCTCACGCGCCGCGGCTCCGTCCGAGCGTCACGAGCAGGTCCTCGTGGAGCTCGAACCAGATCTGGTGCAGCGAGTCGACGCGCGGGCTGGCGACGAAGCGCAGATCGCCGGTCGCGATCGCGGCCGCGGCGTCGGCGATGCGCCGTGGATACGGCGCGAGACGCGGCGCCACCGCCGCGAGCGCGGCCGCGACGCCGCCGACCGCCGCCGCGGCCGCCATCACCGCGGACTGCGCCGCGGGCTTGGCGGCGTCCGCGGCGAGCTGCCACGCGGTGATCGCCTCCTTGAGCCCGCGATCCGCGGCCGGGAAGCGCGTGTCGTAGAGCGCGACGAGCGCGCCGCGGTCGATCGGCTCCTCGGCAACGATGCGGGCGAGCAGGGCCCGCCCGTCGTCGGAGAGCGTCACGAGCGGCGCCGGGACGGCGCGCGGCGGCGTGCCGGGCGCGGGCGCGACCGGAACCGTCGCGCCGCGCGCCGCGAGCGCCGCGAGCAGCGCGTCCGCCGCGGCCGGGTCGCACCCGACCGCGCGTGCGACCCGCGCCGCGTCGCCGCGGCCATGCACGCGGAGGGCCATCAGCACCGCGAGATCCGAGGTCGCCATCCGCGGGCCGTTGTCCCGTCGGCGCTCGGGTCTGTCAACCGCGCGCGCCGGCGCGCGGCAGGTACGGCCACATCCACCACTGCTCCGGATGCGCGCGCACGAAGGGGACGAGCGCGTCGAGCACCGCCGGCATCTCGACCTCGCCCGCGGGCACGCGCGGACCCGCGCGCACCGTGAACCCGCGCGCATCGCGGGTGATCGCCAGCGTCTGCACTGCGCTGCCGGCGATGCGGGCGAGGGTCGGCAGCCCCGCGGCGAGGCGCACGCGCTCGCCGAAGAGCGTGCACGTGGTCGCGCGCCCGACCGCGTCCCCCGGGACGTCCGCCAGGAGATAGAGCGGCTTCCCGGCGCGCAGATGCCGCCGCACACCCAGCATCGACGCGCCGTCGGTCGCGAAGAACGGCCGCCCCGCCGTCGCCTCGGTCCAGGCGACCTTGCGCTCGGCGAAGTGCCGCTTGGCGGCGGCCATGGGATTCGCCGGGTCGATGCCGCGAGCGATGAGGGCAAGCTCGGGCGCGAGCCGCCGCCGGAGGTCGAGGTAGCCGAGCACCGGACTGCCAAGGTGCAGGCCGACATAGACGACGGGCCCATCCTCGGCCGGGAGCGGCAGGGGATGGACGGCGAACGCCGCAGCGAGAGCGTCGGACCGCCGCATGAAGTACGCGGCGTCGGCCTCCTCGCGCGCCTCCGACGCGAGGCTCGACCGGTGGACGCGCGCCGCGTCGGCGGACGTAGTCGCGAGCCAGCGCGCGATGCGATCGGTCGCCGCGGCGCGGCGACCCCGATCGCGCCGCCACTCGACGGCCGCGACCAGCGCGGCGTAGATGCCGCCCCAGCGCGGATCGCGCGCGGCGAGCGGCAACAGGCGCGCGTAGCGGCAGCGGTCCCACGCGGCGCCGGCGCTCACTTCTTCTCGACCGGACGCGCGCCCGACCGCTCGCGCATGATCTCGCTCGTGCGTCGCATCTCGCCGGCCTCGCCGCGCCGCATCGCGGCGCCGAACTGCTCGGCGGCGGCGCGCATGACGGCCGCCTCGGCCGGATCGAGCGCCGCGGCGATCGCCGCGAGCTCGCGCATCGCGCCGCCGATCGCCTGCATCGCCCCGGGCACGTCGCCCCGGGCCTCGAGCCCGAGCGCGCGCGCCAACCCGTCGCGGACGGCGTCGAGGCGCGGCGCCGCCGCCGGCCCGACGACGACGGCCAGCTCGCCGAGACGCGTGATCAGCGTCGCGAGGGCCGGCGGTGGCTCGTACGCGTGCGCCATGTGCTATGGGCCGCCCATGCCACTCTTCGTGATGATCGGCCACGACGCCCCGGACTCCAAGGAGAAGCGCCCCCGGCACCGTCCGGACCACCTCGCCCACCTCGAACCCCTCGCCGCGGACGGCCGCGTTCCCCTCGCGGGACCCTTCACCGACGGGAGCGGCAGCCTGATCGTGCTCGAGGCGGACTCGCTCGCCGACGCGTGGGCGATCGTGTCGCGCGATCCTTTCGTGGTGAACGGCATCTACAACCGCGTCGAGCTGAAGCCGTTCCTGAAGGTGTTCCCGACGAGCCAGTAGCGCCGCGCCTCGATCGTGAGGTCGGCCATCAGGCGGTCGAGGTCGAACGCCTCCAGCGCGAGGGTCTGCCACCGGCGTACGTGCGGCAGCACGTAGTCGCGGCAGACGCCCTCGAGCTCCCAGGCGAGGAACGCGAGCAGGTCGTCGTACGCCTCGGGCGACGCCGGCACGTCGGCGATCGGCACGATCCGCACCCCACGCGCGCGGCGCAGCTCGTCCCAGTCGGCGAAGAAATCCTCGTCGACCTGCGCGCCGTTCTCGATCTGGAAGAACGACGCGGTGGCGTACCCGATGGCGCGCGGCAGCGAGAGCCCGAGCGTCGCACCGGGGTCGCAGAGGTAGCAGAGCGTCGGGTCGTGGTGCGCCTCGTCCTCGGAGGCCCGCTCCTCCATGAGAAAGGCCTCGGTGTACTCGATCGCCGCCCAGGCGCGGCGAAAACGCGGCCGCGCGAGGATCTCGGCGGCGGCCGCACGCGCACCGCCGAGACCGGCCCGGGCGCGCTTGGCCGCGATCTCGTCGCCGAGCCGGAGCGCCCGCAGATACTGCCGGCGCCAGGCCTGGAAGGCGTCGAGCAGCGCCGCCGCTGCACTCGCCGGCGCCGCTCCCCCCCAGACGGGAGGCTGCAGCGTCGCGATCGGCGCGAGCGGCCGTCTACTCATTCTGGCCGGCGGGCGCGCGCCGGATCGGACCGTCGCCGACCGGCCGCTGCGGCGCGAGCGGCAACGCGCCGGCGGGGTTCGCCATCGGCGGCGCGTCGACGGCGTCGGCGAGGCAGGCCTGGACGTCGGGGGTGGTGAGGCCGAGCGCGCGCGCGATCTCGACCGCGCTCGCGCCCTGGTGCTTCATCTCCTTCACGCGCGCGCAGTCGAGGCCCGCCCCCGCCGGGAACGCCGCGAGCACGAGCACCGCCGCCGCCATCGCCACCGTTCGCATGGTCGCACCTCCGAGGGTCCACCCTATCCCGTGCGCGCGCCGCGATGAAGCCGTCCGCGTCTATTGGTCGTACGAATGCGCGTGCTACAACCCCGAGCGGTATGCCCGCGGTGCGCGCCCGGACCGTCGACGCGCGTGCGGCGCTCGCGCTGGCGCTTCTCGCCTTCGGGATCCGCCTGGCGTGGGGCCTCGCGGCCGGCGTGACGCCCGGCGCGGCGTTCGACGACGCGTTCTGGTACCACGCCACCGCGACGACGCTCGCGAGCGGCGGCGGCTACACGAACCCGCTCACCGGCCAGCCGAGCGCCGCCTGGCCGCCCGGCTATCCGCTGCTGCTGGCGTTCGGCTATCGCCTCGCCGGCGCGGCGCCGGCAACGGCGATCGCGATGAACGCGCTCTTCGGCGCGCTCGCGTGCCTCTTCGTCGCGCGCCTCGGCCGCCGGCTCGGCGGCGCGCGCACGGGCCTCGTCGCCGCGGCCCTCCTCGCCTGCTACCCCGGCCACGTCTTCTTCGCGGCGCTCGTGCTGTCGGAGACGCTCTTCACGTGCCTCGTCTGCGGACTCCTCCTCGCGGCCGTCGCGTGGCTCGCGGACGCGCGCGGAGCGCGGCCCCTCCGCTGGCTCGCCTGGGGCCTCGGCGTCGGCGCGGCCGCCCTCGTACGCGCCGAGGGCGTCGTGCTCGTGCTCGTGCCGGCGGCGAGCCTGGCCCTCGCGGGCGAGCGCCGCACCGCCGTCCGCGTCCTCGCCGCCACGCTCCTCGGCGCGCTGCTCGCACTCGCGCCGTGGACGCTACGGAACGCCCGCGTGTTCGGGGCGTTCGTCCCGACCAGCACGGGTTTCGGCCGCACCTTCTGGATCGGCCACAACCCCGACGCGACCGGCGGCATGACGCAAACGATCCAGGACGCGATGGCGCGCGCGATCGAGCGTTCCGGCGTCGCGCCGACGACTCCCTCCGGCGAGCTCGCGGTCGACCGCGTGCTGCGCGGGCAGGCGATCGCCTTCGCCCTCGCGCATCCCGGCCGTGAGCTCGCGCTCACCCCGCGGCGCGCCTGGCACCTCTTTCGCGGCGACCACGTCTGGCAGGCCTGGTACGGCCCCGGCACGCCGCGCGGGGCGTCCTCGGCCGCGGCGCGGCGCCTCCTCGCCCGCGGGGGGAACGCCGCCTACGCGGCTCTCGGCGCGCTCGCCGTCGCGGGGTGGTTCCTGCGGCCGCGCGAGAGACGCCCCGCCTGGCGCCCGGTGACCGCGTTCGTCGTCGTCTGGATCGCGCTCTTCAGCGCCATCTACGGCGACCCGCGCTTCCATCACGTGCTGATCCCGATCGCGTGCCTGCTGGCGGCCCACGGGCTGCTGGCGGTCCATGGGCTGCTGGCGGCCCACGGGCCGCGTCCGACGCACCAGCCGCCCGCCGCCGGAGCGCGCACGCGGACGCGCGCCGGACGCGGGGGCGCGAGCCCGCCCGCGATCGCGTGCGGCCCGACGACGACGCTCTTCGCGTGCAGCGGCGCCGCCGCGGTGGTCGTCGCGCTCGCCAACGTGGCCTCGTTGGCGCTCGCCCGCGACGTCGCGCGCATCCGCGATCTCCGGCCGCTCGCCGCGCTGCGGGTCGCGCTCGACGCGCTCGACGTCCCGTTCCTCGCCGGGCTGCCGACCCTCGTGCACGCGCCCTTCGACCTCCACACCGCGCCCGCGCTCGCGCTCTTCGCGGCGCCTGCGCTCCTCGGCTACCTCGCGTGCGCCTGGATCGTCGCGGCGCTCGCGGCGCCAGCCGTCGTGCCGCTCGCGCGCCGCATCGCCGGGGCGCCGGGACGGACGCCGCGGGGCCTCCCGACCGCCGTCCTGACGGCGCCGGTCGCGCCGATCGCGGCGCACCGCCTGGCGCTCTGGACCGACGCCGACGGCCGCCTCGTCGCCGCGGCGAGCCTCGCCCTCGCCGCCGCCGCCTGGCTCGTCGCGCGCCGCCTCGTTGCCGCCGCGGCCGCCGGCCGGCTCGTCGCCGCGTGCCGCGGCGCCGCGCTCGCGGGCCTCGCCTGGGCACTCGTCGGCACGCCGCTCGCGGTCCGCGCCGCCCGGCCGCACGACGTCCGCCCCGCCGCACCCGCGGGCGCACCGAACGTGGTGCTCGTCTCGATCGATACACTGCGCCCCGATCACCTCGGCTGCTACGGCTACGTGCGCGCCACGAGCCCGACCATCGACGCGCTCGCCGCCGCCGGCGCCCGCTTCACCACCGTGGTCTCGCCGACCTCGTGGACGCTCCCCGCGCACCTGTCGCTCCTCACGGCGCTCCCGCCCGAGATCCACGGCGTCAGCGAGGACCGCTTCCGGCTCGGCCCGGGCGTCGTCACGCTCGCGGAGATCCTGCAGCGCCAGGGCTATGCGACCGCCGGGTTCGTCTCCGGACCGTATCTCGACGCTGGCTACGGCTTCGCGCGCGGCTTCGACCACTACGACGACTACAGCGCGGTGCGCGTGGCGCCGGCGAAGACGCACCGCGGCCACACCTCCCCCGCCCTCAACGCGGCGGTAGCGGGCTGGCTCGCCGACTGGAAGACGGCGCGCCCGGCGCGCCCGTTCTTCGTCTTCCTGCACATGTGGGACGCGCACTACGACTTCAACCCGCCGCCGCCCTACGATACCCTCTTCGACCCCGACTATCGCGGCCGCGTGACCGGCGACGACTTCGAGACCGGCGCCCAGGTGCACGCCGGCATGGACGCGCGCGACCTCGCCCACGTCGTCGCGCTCTACGACGGCGACGTCCGCTTCACCGACGAATGGCTCGGCCGCATCCTCGCCGAGGTCGAGCGTGTCGCGCCGCCCGCCGACACGCTCGTGATCGTCACCTCCGACCACGGCGAGGAGTTCTTCGAGCACGGCCGCAAGGGCCATCACAAAGCGCTCTTCGACGAGAGCATCCGGGTGCCGCTCGTCGTCCGCTATCCGCCGCGGGTCGCGGCCGGCGCGACGATCGACGCGCAGGTGCGGCTCCTCGACGTCGCGCCGACGCTGCTGGCGCTCGCCGGCCTCCCGACACCGCCCGGCTTCGGCGCCGGCGCGCTCGCGGCCGAGTATGCCGGCCGCGACGTCTCGTCCCTGCTGGTCGGCGGCCCACCGGGCTTCCTGCCGGCCGTGCCGGCGTTCGCCGGCTTGCAGCCGTTCGACTTCGCCGCCGTCCGCACCGAAACGCACAAGCTCATGACCGGTTTCTTCGACGCCCCGGCCGAGCGCCTGTTCGACCTGCGGATCGACGCGGGCGAGCGCCACGACGTCGCGCCGAGCGCCCGGGCGACCGCCGACGCGCTCCGGAGCACGCTCGCGCTCTGGCGGCGCGGCGCGGCCGACGCGGCGCGCGCCGCCGACGCGGCGGCGCTCGGCGCCGAGCACGAGGCCGCGCTCCGCGCGCTCGGCTACGTCGAATAGCGCGACGGCCTCAGCGCGTGACCGCGGCGAGCACGGGCGCGAGCTCGCGGTGGAGCGCCTCGGCGACGAACCGGTTGCCCGCCGCCGTGTAGTGGCCGGCCGCCGCGTAGAACTGGAGGGCGCCCTCCGGGAAGAAGAGCGCGTCCTGCTCGGCGGCCGGCAGCCGCCGGCACGCCGCCGAGAGATCGACGACCCGGAACCCCGCGCCCGCCGCACGCGGGCCGATCGCCGGCCACCACGCGAGGCCGCTCGGCGCCGTCGCCGGCAGCCGGCAATCGAAGAGCGTCGGCAGGTAGACGAGGACGAGCGTCCCGCCGCGTTTCTCCGCGATCGCGCGCAGCTCCGCGAAGACCGCGAGAGCGACGTCGACGACGCGGGCGCGGTCCGCGGGATCGACCGCCGGCCCCGCCGCCCCGGAGGAGAGGCGGCGGCCGAGGCGCTCCGCGAGCTCGTAGGTCTTCGTCCGCTTCACGATCTCGCGGACGCGCACCGTCGGCATCCAGAAGGGACGCCGCCACGCCGGCACGTGCTCCACGACGAGCGCGCCGTCGCGCACGGCCAGGGTCGGCTTGCCGTAGTCGCCGAGGAAGCGGGCGCTCCGCATGCGCTCGAAGTCGCCGTCGATGAAGGCGAAGAGGTGTACGGCGGGTGCGAGCGCGGCGCCGTCACGGCGATACCAGAGGAAGGCCTGGTCGACGCCGTAGCCGCCCTGTCCCATGTTCACCGACTCGAGACGCGGGTCGAGCGACGCGAGGAGCGCGCACCAGGTCGCGTCGTCGGCGACGCCCGGACCGAGCGTGAAGGAGTCGCCGCTGCAAACGATACGCGTCTTGCCGGCCGGCGGCGCCGGCGCCGGGTCGACGCGGCCGCGGAACCCGTGCGCGTTCGTGTGGAAGCCGACGCCCGGACCGTACAGGTCGGGGAGCGCGACGTTCGGGACGCCCGCCCAGCCGAGCTCCGGGTCGTAGCGCGCGAAGCGGTCGAGCGCGACGTGGCCGCTCGGTCCGAAGAAGAGCCCCGCCGAGATCGCGAGGCTCGCCAGGCCTTCGACGACGACGAGCGCGGCCACCGCCGCCGCGACCGCTCCCAGGAGCGCGAGGATGCGCCGGATCATGGGAGCGCCGCGGGCGCGATGCGGCGGCGCGCGGCCGGCCGGCGACGGGAGCGGGGAGGCGGCACGGGCGGTCAACGCGCGGCGGCGGCGAGCGCGAAGCGGGCGAGCAGTCGCACGCCGAAGCCCACCCCGCCGCGCGGCGCGTTCGGGAGGTCGCGGTCGGTGAAGCCGACACCGGCGATGTCGAGGTGCGCCCAGGACAGCGCGCCCACGAACTCCTGCAGGAAGAGGCCGGCGTGGATCGCGCCGCCGTGGCCGCCCTCGGCGACGTTGGCGAGATCGGCCACCGCGCTCTCGAGGTCGGACAGGTAGTCGCGAACGAGCGGCAGCTCCCAGAGCCGCTCGCCGCCCTGCGCGCCGGCGGCGATCAACGCGGCGACGAGCGCGCGGTCGTTCCCCATGATGCCGGCGACGCGGCTCCCGAGCGCGCTCCGGACGGCGCCCGTGAGCGTGGCGACGTCGACGAGGACGTCGGGCCGGTCGGCGGCGGCGACCGCGAGCGCGTCGGCGAGCACGAGCCGGCCCTCGGCGTCGGTGTTCAGCACCTCGACGGTCTTGCCGGACGGCATCCTGAGCACGTCGCCCGGCTTGAGGGCGGCGCCGCCCGGCATGTTCTCGCTCGCCGGCACGTAGGCGCGCACTTCGACCGGGGGCTTCAGCGCCGCGATGGCGAGCATGGCGCCGAGCACGGCGGCGCCGCCCGCCATGTCGCGCTTCATGTGCTCCATGCCGTCCGGACGCTTCAACGAGAGCCCGCCGCTGTCGAAGGTGATGCCCTTGCCGACGAACGCGAGCCGGCGCGGACGCGGCGGCGCGGCGCCGGACGCCGCCGCCTCGTCCGCACCCGGCGGCCGATAGACCACGCGGACGAAGCGCGGCTCCTCGGCGCTGCCGCGCGCCACCGCAAGGAGCGCGTCCATGCCGAGCGAGCGGATCCCCGCCGGACCGGCGACCCGCACCTTGAGCCCCGCGCGCCGCAGGACACGCTGCGCGTCGCCGGCGAACGCGGCCGGCGTCATCACGGCGGCCGGCTCGTTGATCCAGTCGCGCGCCTGGTTGGTGGCGTCGGCGAGGATCTCGCCGATGCGAACCCCGCGGCGGAGTGCCGGATCGCGCGGACCGACGAGCCCCGCAAGGGTGAGCGTCGCGAGCGCGACCCGGTCACGGTCGTGCTTGTAGCGCGTGAAGGCGTAGCCGGTGAGGCGCGCGCCCTCGACGAACGCCGCGACCGCCTCGGGGCGCGCGACCGGGAGCCGCGTCGGCTCGGCAAGGAAGACGACGGCGGCCGCGCGCGCGCGCGCGTCGCGCGCCCGCGCGACCGCCTGGTCGCCGGCGCGGCGATAGGCATCGGCGACGTTCGGCTGCGTGCTCGCGCCAACGCCGACCACGGCGAGGGGCGTCGCGCTCCGGCCGACCGCGCGGAGCAGGGTGGACGTCCCCTCCGCGCCCGTGAAGCGCTGGCGCTCGAGCATCCGGATCACGGCCGGACCGGCGGCCTTGACGGTGCGCAGGCGTGCGAACTTGTCGCTCGCGACCACGAGCACGACGAGGTCCGCCTCGAGACGCTCGGGCGCCGCGTCGCTGAGGCGGATCCTCACGAGGCCCCCCTCGCGTCGGTGGCGTGGGCCCGCAGGTACGAGAGCAGCAGGGCTTCCTCGTCCTCGCTGAGCGGCGGCGCGCCGCCGCGCCGCATCGTCTCGCGCATCTTCTGCACCTGGATCTCCCACATCGCGGCGGTGAGCGACCGCGGTTCGTGCAACGGATGGCACGTGCCGCAGCGGCCCTGATAGAGCCGCGCGCCCGGCGAGTCGGCGTCGGGGAGGGCCCGGGCGCAGCCGGCCATCACCGCCACCGAGCCGAGCACCACCAACCGACGCACCCTCCGCATGCGCGGCCCGGGCTATCCGGATCGGTGCGGGTTGACAAGCACGCGCCGTCAGAGCGCGGCGCGGCAGTACGCGGCCTGGCCGGGCGCCTCGCTGACGCCGACCTCGATCTCGGCGAGCCCGCGCACCGCGTGCGGGTCGAGCTCCGCGCGCAGCCGCGACAGCACGTACGCCGCGAGCTCCTCCGCCGACGCGTGGACGATCGGGAGCAGCACGCAATCGGCCTCCGGGAAGAGGAAGCGCGCCCCGTCCTCGTAGGTCAGCACGACGCTCGGCCCCTCGCGCACCACCGTCAGGCAGTCGCTGCGCTCCGGCACCAGCACGCGCTCGTCGAGCTCCTCGCAGACGGCGCGCGTCGCGCGCTTCACGATGCCGAAGTCGAGCACGTAGCCGTCGGCGCCGACGGCGCCGGAGATCGCGACGGACACCTGATAGTTGTGCCCGTGCAGCGGCTCGCGGAAGCCCTTGTACGCGATGAAGTGCGCGGCCGAGAACTTGAGGTAGTCCTTCTGCACCACGACGCGATAGCCGGCGCTCATCGAGGGCCTTTCGCTGCGCTCATGCGGTGTCCCTTCGCTCGGCGAGAGCGGCGAGCGCAGCGTGGATCGCGGCGCCGTCGCTCCAGTCGGCGAACGCGGCCGCCGGCCGGAGCGCGGCGAGCTCCGCGAGCGGGATGCGTCCGGTCGCGATCAACACCGCCGGCATCCCGTTCGCCGCGGCGGCGGCATGGTCGAGCGGCGTATCGCCGAGGATGACGCAGTCCTCGCGCCGCACCGCGCGCCCGCTGTGGTGCCGGAAGCGCTCACGCGCCACGTCGGGAAGCGCCGCGCGCAGCGCGTGATCGCTTCCGAAGGCGCCGACCGCGAAGAAGTCGGCGAGCCCGGCCGCGCGCAGCTTCAGCGCCGCCGCGCCGGCGAGATTGCCGGTGAGGACCGCGCTCGCGAACCGCGGGTCGGCGGCGACCGCCTCGAGCAGCGCGCGGACGCCCGCCACGGGCTCGACCGTCGTCGCGCCCGCCGCGAGCGTCTCGGCGAACCGCGCGCTGAGCGCGCGCTCCACCGCCGCGAGCGCCGCCGCGTCGACCTCGGGCGACGCGCCCGCCATGGCGAGCAGCTCGGCGACGATCGCCGGATCCGTCTTGCCGTCGGGGCGCATCGCGCCGATCGACACGTCGACGCCGAAGACGTCGCGCATGGCCAGATCGAAGGGAACCCGCCCGGCCGTGTGGCGCGCGTGCAGGATCGTTCCGTCGAGATCGAAGAGCAGGAGCTTCACGACACCGCCTTGCGGACATGCACCGCGAAAGGCTAGCAGAGGCGAGCCGCGCCACCAACGCCAGGAGAGCACTCGTGGATCTCGCGCACACGCTGTACGAACCGGAGGGCGACGGCCCGCACCCGACGATCGTCGCCCTGCACGGGTGGGGGGCCAGCGCCTTCGATCTGATGGGCCTCGCGCCGTACTTCGGCGGCGGCCGCTTCCAGGTGATCTGTCCGCAGGGGCCGCTCGAGGTGCCGCTCGGCATGGCGGGCGCGGTCGGCTTCGGGTGGTTCCCGCTGAGCGCGACGCAGCCCGCGATCGAGGGCCCGGTCGAGGACGCGGCGGCGCGCCTCGAGCGCTTCCTCGAGACCGTGCTCGCGCGCTACGCGGTCGATCGGCGCAAGCTCGTGCTCCTCGGCTTCAGCCAGGGCGGCGTACTCGCGTACCGCCTGGCGCTCGCGGCGCCGCGGCGCTTCGCCGGGCTCGTCGCGCTGAGCTCGTGGCTTCCGCCACAGATGGCGGCGGCGCTCCCGGCCGCCGAGGGTCGCGACGAGCTCCCGACGCTCGTCCAGCACGGCACCGCCGACGAGATCATCGCCGTCGCGCGCGCCCAGCAGTCGATCGAGACGCTGCGCACGCTGCGCGTGCCGGCGTCGTATCGCGAGTACGACATGGGCCACGAGATCAGCGCCGAGAGCCTCGCCGACCTGTCGCAGTGGCTCGAGGACAAGGTCCGGTCGCCGATCATTCTCGCGTGAGCGTCCGCCGCGAGCTCGCGGGCCCGTCCCATCTGCACGGCTCGGAGATCATCCGCCGGCGACTCGCCGAATGGTACGTCGATCGCGGCCGCGAGCCGCCGGCGGCGCTCGCCAAGGTCGCCGACCTGGCGTTCGCGCTCCTGCGCCAGGGATCCGTGAGCGTGTGGCGCCATGCCGGCGACGGCAGCCTGCGCTGCCGCCTGGTCGGCGCCGGCAGCCGCGACCCGAACGAGGAACGCCTCGCGACGTTCCGTCCCCCGCGCCCGGCAGGTTGCTGAAAATGGGCCAGCTGCGCAGCGGACCATTTTTCAGCAATCTGCCTCAGCGGTGCGCGAGGGCGAAGATCGGGTACGGGTCGGTGCTGCGCACCGTCACCGGCCGGCCCGGGTGGCGGAGGATCACGCGCGCTTCCGCGAGGGTGATCGGACGGCCGAACAGGCAGTGGCGCCGGCGGCCCTCGCCCTGGTTGTTCGCCCAGGCCATGAGCTCTTCGGGCGCCGGACGATGACCGAGCGCGACCGCGCACTGGCGGACGACGAAGCCGAGCATGATCTTCGGCGGCGCGCTCTTCGGGGTCGGCATGGACGCCGCCTATCTATCGTCCTCACGATCGAGAGCAAGCGCACAGGTCGCCTCCGTGTCCCGGACGAGCGCGACCGGGACGCCGTGCCGCCGCGCCGCCACGAGCGCCGCCACCGCCGGCACTCCCGGCCGCGGCGTCAGGAGCCGGTGCCGCCCCGGGCGGCAGGCGGCGCGCGGCAGCGGCCGCCCGAGCCGATACGCGAGCACCAGCAGGTCGCTCTCGTCGAGCGACGCGTCGGCGACGAGCGGCGATCCCGCCGGCACCCGCGCCGCCACCTCGTCCGCGAACGGCACGAGCGAACCGCGGCCCGCCCGCCGTACGCGGACACCTTGCCCGATCAGGAGGACGCCGAGGTCGATCGCGACGACCAGCACGACGAGCGCGCGCGCCGGCGACCCTGCCCCCACCCGCCCGAGCGCAGCGACGATCGGTTCCGGAACGCGCGCCGGATCGCGCCACACCGTGAGGACCGACCCGAGCGCGCGGCCGGCGAGGAGCGCCACCGCCGGATAGAGCGGCAGCAGATAGACGCCGCGCTTCCCGTACGCCGCCGTGAAGACGGCGACGACCGTGACCCACCAGACGTGCAGGAACCGCCCGATCTCGTCCTCGCGCGCACCGCGCCACCACCGCGCCGCCGCCGCGACCAGAACGAGGTTCCACGGCAGGAGATCGGTCGCGAGGTTCTCGACCATCGCAAGCCGCGAGCGGCCCCCGTGCATGCCGAAGACGCCGCGCCCGACGAAGCGATCGACGTTCTCGTGCAGGATCTGGCGCGCCAGGAACTCGCGGCCGCCGATCCACGTCGCGGCCGCGTACCACCCGAGGTCGACGACGAGCACGAGCGCGGCGAGCCGCCACGACCAGAGCGCGCGCAGCCGGTCGAGCCGGCGCTCGACGAGGAGGAACGCGACGATCACGAGGCCGACGAGCACGGCGCCGGCCGGCCCCTTGGTCAGCACCGCCGCCGCGACGGCCCCGTAGCAGAGGGCGCGCGCCCACGCGTTCTCCGTCCGGTGCCAGCACAGGAACGCGGCGAGCGCGATCGTCACGCCGGCCGCGAAGACCATGTCGACGCGCGCCTCGCTCGCCGCCTCGACGAATCCGTGCATGCCGGCGAGGGCGGCGACGGCGAGCCAGCCGCACGCGCGCCCGCCGCCCCGCGCGCCGACGAGGTACACCGCCACCAGCACCGCCCACGCCGCGAGCGCCGACGGGAGGCGCACCGCGGCGTCGGAGAGCCCGAGCAGCGCGGCGCCCGCGGCGGCGATCCAATGGTAGAGCGGCGGCTTCGACGGCATCTCGCCGTTGCGGACCGGGAGCACCCAGTGGCCGCGCCGGACGATGTCCTGCACGACGAGCCCCTCGCGCGCCTCGCCGTGCGTACCGATCGGCGGCGCGACGAGCGGCCACGCGAGCGCGAGCGCGACCATCACCGTCAGCGCCGCGAGATCGGCGGCGCGCGCGCGGTCCCCGTGCATCGTCGGCGCTCATAGCGCGCCGCTCCCACGCACGGAAGCCGCCGCACCCTCGACGACTCGGAGCGCATGAGGCATAGTCGCGACGTCGATGACGCGCAGGCGGAGGGGACGCCGTCCCAAGGACTCTCGTGAGGAACCCGAGCACGACGTTCAACCGCGCGTCGGACCCGACGGCCGGCCGGACGAGCGCCGCTCCCAGCCGCCGAACGCCTACACGCCTCCCCCGTCGCCGCTGACGCGCTGGCAGCATCACCGCCCGCACGGCGGCCCGCACCACGGACGGCGCGGGCCGGACGCGGGCCGGACCCAACCGTACGGACAGGCGGCGCGCGTCGGCCAGGACGCCCGCGGGGGCGCGTCGCGTTCCGGCGGCGAGCGCGGGGGGGCTCAGGGCGGCGGCGCGCGCGCCCGGTCGGCGCCGGGTCCGATCGGCGGCGCGCGCTACGACGGCCGCGGCGAGACGCCGTCGCCGGGTCCGCGCCGCTTCCGCGGCGACGAGCGGCCGCGCGGCCGCTCCGCCGCGGCGCGCCCGTCGCCGCGTCCACCCGCGCCCGGGGCGATCCCCTCCGCCGGCGCGATCGATCCGTTCGAGCTCTTCTGCGCCTATCACCTCGCCATCACGCCCGAGGGCGGCTACCGCATCCAGAACATCCACGAGGTCGCGCGCCGCTTCGGCACCAACGCCGCCGAGCTCCGCCAGATCCTCGCCGCCTTCGGCCTGGCGGCCGACGACATCGTGCACAGCGGCTTCGACCTCCCGAGCGCGCAGGTCGACATCATGGTCGCGCCGGAAGGCATCAGCCGGCGCGAGCTGGCGCGCCCGCTCTACGAGGAGTTCCGCAACGCCCCGAAGAAGACCCGCGACTGGACGCGCGAGATGGAAGACGCGCAGCGCCAGATCGACCGGACGATCGAACGCGACGGCCGCTGGTCGCCGGCGCCGCGCAATCCGGCAGGAAAGCAATGATGAATCCCGCCCATGATCCCTTCAGCGTCGCCGGCAAGGCCGTCATCGTGACCGGAGGCGGCACCGGCATCGGCGCCGCCATCGCCCGCGTCTTCAGCGAGCGCGGCGCGAAGGTCCTGATCGCGAGCCGCAACGGCGAGCATCTCGGCCCGGTGGCGAAGGCGCTCCGCGACGACGGCGGCATCGTCGAGAGCGTCACCTGCGACGTCCGCGACCCGGACCAGGTCGAAGCCATGGTCGACCGCGCGGAGCAGGCGTTCGGGGGCGTCGACGTCATGATCAGCAACCACGGCGCGAGCTTCTACGCGCGCGCCGAGGAGCTCAGCCCGAACGGGTTCGCGACCATCGTCGCCATCAACCTGAACGGCGCCTTCCTCTGCGCCCGCGCCGTCGCGCGACGCTGGATCGAGCGGAAGCAGGGCGGCCGCATCATCACCATGTCGTCGGAGGCCGGCATCTACGGCGCGCCCGGCATGTCGCACTACGCCGCCGCCAAGGCCGGCGTGCAGCAGTTGACCCGCACGCTCGCCATGGAGTGGGCGCAGTACGGCATACTGGTGAACTGCATCGCGCCCGGCCCGATCGATACGCCGGAGGCGGCGACGCGGAGCTGGGGTACGCCCGAGATGAAGAAGCAGGTGGAGGCCTCCACCGCGCTGAATCGCCTCGGACGCGTCGAGGAGATCGCCTGGCCGTGCGTCTTCCTCGCCTCCGAGGCCGCGGGCTTCGTGACCGGTCAGACCTTCTCGGTCGACGGCGGTCCGACCTCTCCGCTCACGATTCCGTAGCGAACGGGCACGGCGGCGTGGCGCGGCGCCCGGCGCGCCAGCGCCGACGCGATGCCTTTCCACACGCAGTAGCGCTCGAGCCCGTCGCGGCCGAGATCGCACGCGACCGCCATCACGAGCGCGTCGTCGATCATCCCGAGGCGCGGCAGGAAGTCGGGCACGAAATCCAGCTGATCGGCGAGGTAGGCTACGCCCGCGGCGAGCAGGCTGATCGCGAAGTACGGGATCTGCGGACAGCGGCCCGCCGCATGGTCCTTCAGGCAGAAGAGCGCGAGGTCGAGCTGTGCGCGGAGCCGCCGCCCCGGCACGCCCGGGAGCTTCGCGGCGCGCTCGCGGATCGACGATTCGGCGACCAGCAGGTCGCCGACGTCGGCCGGCGCGAGCTTGTTCGCGAGCTCGACGACGGCCTGCACGACCTCGGCGCGGGTGAGGAGCGCCGGCGCCGCCGGCTTGCCCCGCCGCGTCGCCGATCGGCGCGCCGCGCGACGCGGAACGCGCCCGGCGCGCGCGCGCGCCCTTCCCGGCTTCGCCGCTCGACCCATGGACGATGCATAGCGCCGCGGGCATCCGGGTTTCAACGCCCCGCAGGCGCGGGTCGAGGCGCCCCGGGAGCTATTGCTCGAGGCAATAGACCGCGAGCGTCGTCGCGCAGCTGCCGGTCGTCGCGTGGGCCCACCAGGTCGAGTCGGCGAACGCCGAAGCGCCGAGCGTCGCCGTCGTCGACGTCTGCGCGCTCCAGTCGTCGCACGTCGAAGCGAGCGTGCCCGTCGCCGAGGGCAGCGGCGCGCCGGTATACGCGAGGTCGCCCGCCGACGGCACGTAGGTCCCGTCGGCCCGCTGCCAGATCCCGCTTTCGAGCGGGCTCCCCGCGGCGACGGTCGCACCGATCGCGATCGGGGTTCCGTCGGGCCGCACGTAGAGCGGCGCCAACGTCACCCGCGACGCCGCGCTCGCGGTCGAGGTCGCGAGCAGCGCCTTGAAGGTCCCCACGAGTCCCGCGCCGGCCGCGTTGTCGGCGCAGAGGGCGTCCGCGTCCGCCACATCGACGCCCGGTCCCGGCAGGAAGGCCTTGGTGCTCACGAACGCGACCTTGCCGCTCGTGGGCGGCGGCGCCAGGTTCGACGTGTGGTCGATCTGGAAGCAGTAGAGGCGTCGCGCCGTGTCGCAACCGGCGTTGCTGCGCGCCGTCCAGGCGACCGGACCTCCCGTCGCGCGTCCGACGTTGCCGTCGGCCGAGCCGTCCATCGACGTCCAGTCGCCGCACGTCGTCATGGCGACGACGCCGTCTTTGGTCGTGCCCGTCCACACGGTGAGCGCGCTCGACGTCGGCGCGGCATTGATCGACACGTCCACGCCGTTCTCGTCGAGGCGCAGCGGAGAGTAGATCTCATTGGCGAGGATGTCCGAGACGGCGTTCGCAAAGGGCTTGCCGTCCACGCGGACGAAGCCTTGCGCCGCGCCGAGACGGGTCATGGCATTCACGCCGGACGTCGAAAGCCACGCGACCCAGGATCCCGGCAGCGACGCGGCGGCGGCGCGCGCGGCACAGATGGCGTCGGCCGCGGCGACCCCGCCGAAGTCGCCCTTCTGCAGCGTCGACGTGACGAAGGCGCGGTTGAACTGCGGGGTTGCCGTCACGGTCGGCGTCGGCGTCGCCGTGGCCGTCGGCGTCGCGGCGGTCGCGCTCGGGGTGAGCGTCGGCGAGGGCGTGAACGTCGCCGGCGGGCCGGCGGGCGTCGCCGTGCGGGTGGGCGTCGGCGTCCGGGTGCGCGTCGGCGTCGGGGTGCGCGTCGGCGTCGCGCTCGTCGAGCCGGGCGTCGGCGTCGGGCACGCGACCAGGCTCCGCTGCACGAGGCCGAGCATCTCGCTCGCGCGCGGCGCCGCGAACCGCAGCAGCTCGCCGACGCGGCACTGGTAGGCGAGCCGGAGACAGTCCTTGTAGTCGTCGAGCGAGCCGAGGGCCGCGACGTACGGCCGACAATCGGTGAAGAGCGCGTCGATGTTGGCGGCGAGCTCGGTCCGCAGCGTCGCGAACGGGATCAGCTCCTCGGCGCACTTCTTGTCGACGGCGAGCTCGAGCTTGAGCGCCTGCGCGTCGAGACTCGCGAACTGCTTGTCGCAGGTGGCCTGCGCCTTCAAGAGGCAGTTCGGGTCGCCGGGCTTCAGCTGCACGCAGGCGAACACGGCGTCGACGCACTTCTTGAGCGCCTTGGAGCCGTTCGCGAGGTAGGTCCGGCCGGCCGCCGAGACGTTCTTTCCGCAGGTGACGACCGCCTTCGCCTGGGCCGGATCCGCGAGCTGAGCGCGCGCGGGCGCCGTCCGGCCCAGGCACGTCCCGAGGAGCAGGACGGCGAGCGCGGCGGCAGTCACGGAACGGGTGGGCGGAGCGGAGCGCGTGGCGGGATCCTCGTGTCCCGTCGAACCTAGGCGCGGGTCAGATACGGGTCAAGCTGGTTTCTCGGGCTGTTGCTGCGTCGCGCAGTGGAACGCTCCGAGGCCCCAGACCAGGTCCCGGCTGTCGACGCCGACCACGCGCCGCGACGGAAAGCAGCGCCGCAGAAGGGCGAGCGCCGCCTCGTCGTTCGGGTCGGCGAACGTCGGCACCAGGACGACCGCGTTGGCGACGTAGAAATTGGCATAGCTCGCGGGGAGGCGCTGGTCGTCGCGCACGACCGGCCGCGGCATCGGTAGCTCGAGGATCGTGAACGGCCGTCCGTCCTGGTCGCGGGCGGCCCGCAGCCGTTCGAGGTTTTCCCGTAGGGGACGGTGGTTCTCGTCGGCGGGATCGGGCTCCACGACGGTCACGATCGTGTCGGGCGCGACGAAGCGCGTGATGTCGTCGACGTGCCCGTCGGTGTCGTCGCCCGCGATGCCGTCGCCGAGCCAGATCACGTGCCGCACGCCGAGGAACTCGCCGAGGCGGGACGCGATCGCGGCGCGGTCGAACGTCGGATTGCGGTTCGGGTTGAGGAGGCAGGACTCGGTCGTGAGCAACGTCCCCCGTCCGTTCACGTCGAGCGAGCCGCCCTCCATCACGAGGCCGGGACGGAACGCGCGCAGCCCGAGGAGCTCGGCCACCCGTGCCGGCACCGCGTCGTCGCGGTCGAAGGGCGGGTACTTGCCGCCCCACGCATTGTAGCCCCAGTCGACGACCGCGACCTCGCCCGGCCGGGTCACGAAGATGGGGCCGTGATCGCGGCACCACGGCTCGTTCGTCGGAATGCGGTGCAGGCGGACGCGCGCCCGCGCCACGCGCGGCGCCGCGTCGAGCAGCGCCGCGACGCGCGCCTCGTCGTCGGCGTCGAGCACGTTCACGTGCACGTCCTCGCCGGTCGAGATCTCCTCGATCATGCGGAGCCAGAGCGCCGGCACCCGCTCGTAGAGCCCGGGAAAGCTGATGCCCTCCGGCCGCGGGAACGAGAGCCAGGTCCCTGCGTGCGGCTCCCACTCGGCCGGCATGCGGAACCCGAGCGCGCGCGGCGTGGGATCGGTCACGTCCCGGCCAGGTGCTTCCGCAGGAACTCGATCGCCCGCGGCCAGGCAACGGCCGCAACCACCGGCCGGTAGGCGTCGGGACGCGTGTCGTTGAAGAAGGCGTGGCCGGCGCCCGCATAGCTCTCGATCTCGAACGTCTTGCGCGCACGTGCGAGGATGGTCCGCAGCTCGTCGACGTCGGGGTTCGGGATGAGCGCGTCCTCGGCGCCGAAGAGGCCGAGGTAGGGGCACGCCAGGCCGGGCGCGAGCTCGAGCGGGCTCGCGGGCTTCCGCTCGTTGTGCTCGGCGTAGCGCAGCATGCCGTACCACGCGACGCAGGCCGCGAGACCGGGGACACTGCACGCCGCCATGAGCGCATACTGCCCGCCCATACAGTAGCCGGTGATGCCGACCCGCTCGCGCCGCACCTCGGAACGGCTCGCGAGGTAGCGAACCGCCGCGCCGAGGTCGGCAAGGATGCGCGGATCGGGCAAGGACTCGATCCACGCGAAGACCGACGGCATGTCGGGCAGGTCGGGCGCGCCCTCGCGGCTGTAGAGATCGACGGCGAGCGCGAAGAAGCCCTCGCGCGCGAAGCGGCGCGCGACGTCGCGATAATGCTCGGTAAGGCCGCGCACGTCGGGAACGACGACGAGGCCGGAGAGCCCCGTGCCGCCCGTCGGCCAGGCGCCGTAGCCGTCGATCGCGGCGCCGTCGCCGGGGAACCGGAGGTCCGCGTCCGAGATCGCGTCGGTCACGATGGTCCATCCGCGTAGCGGCGGGTGATGCCGCCGTAGGCGTCGATCCGCCGGTCGCGCAGGAACGGCCAGTGCGTGCGCGCGGTCTCGATCGCTCCGAGATCGCACGGCACGACCAGGATCTCCTCGCCGTCGGCGCTGGCGCGCGCGAGGACCCGGCCCGCCGGATCGACGACGAAGCTCCGCCCCCAGAACTCGAGGCCGTCGCCGCCCGGGTGCGGCTCGTGGCCGACCCGGTTCGGCGCCGCGACGAAGACGCCGTTGGCGATCGCGTGGCTGCGCTGCACCGTCTCCCACGCCGCGTGCTGCACCTCGCCGTGCTCCGCCTTCTCCGACGGGTGCCAGCCGATCGCGGTCGGATAGACGATGATCTCGGCGCCGGCGAGGGCCGTGAGCCGCGCCGCTTCCGGATACCACTGGTCCCAGCAGATCAGCGTGCCGACTCGCGCCGCGCCGACGTCGAAGGCGCGGAAGCCGAGGTCGCCCGGCGTGAAGTAGAACTTCTCGTAGAAGAGCGGATCGTCGGGAATGTGCATCTTGCGATACGTCCCGGCGATCGCGCCCTGGGCGTCGAGCACGACGACGGTGTTGTGGTAGACGCCCGCCGCCCGCCGCTCGAAGAGCGAGACCACGATCACGATGCCGAGCTCGCGGGCGAGCGTCCCGAGCGTGGTCGTCGACGGGCCCGGGATCGTCTCGGCGAGCGCGAAGTTCGCGTGGTCCTCGGACTGACAGAAATAGCGCGAGCGGAAGAGCTCCGGCAGGCAGACGATCTCGGCGCCGCGCTTCGCGGCCGCGCGCACGTGCTTCACGGCGGCGGCGAGGTTCACGTCGGGGTCGACCGCGCACCGCATCTGCACGAGGCCGACGGCGACGACACGCTTCTTCTCGCGTTTCACGCCGCGACTATTCCTGCCGAGGTCGCCCCTTGCAACCGCGCACCCGATTCGCAGCCGCGCGCCATCACCAGCCGGCAGGAGGCCGCGCGGCATTTCGCCGCCGACGGCGGTGGTGGGTCGCTTGGCGGGCGACAGACGGCGCGCTTGACCCCGACACATGGAGCCACCGGCGGGTCGTACGCGCGGGGCTCCAGGAACCGGAAGCCGCAACGCGACCCCCCACCGCCACCACCGCGCCGACGCCGCAGCGCCGCGCGCCGCCTTGATTGTCGTCCACGCCCATGCGCAAACACCCCCGCGATGCGCGTGCTGATGGCGAGCGGGATCGACGGCTTCTGCCATCGCTACGGTCCGCTGCACTGGGCGGCGCAGCTCGCGACGCAAGGGATCGCGTCGACCGTGTGGGCGCACACCGATCCGCGCCTCGCCGCCGACCTCGAGTCGCACGACCTCCTCGTGCTCTATCGCGTGCCGGACGGCGGCTGGATCCGGCACCTCCTCGGGCGCGCGGCGGCCCTCGGACGGCCGGCGGTCTTCGCGGTCGACGACCTGATCGTCGCGCCGGAGCTCGCCGACCCGCCGCCGCTGCGGCGCCGGAGCGCCGCCGAGCGCCGCCTCTGGCACGACGGGATCCGGCGCTACCGCCGGACGCTCGAAGCCTCGGACGCGCTCCTCGCGACGACCGGGCCGATCGCCGCCGTCGGACGCGAGCTCGGCCTGCCGACCGCGCTCCATCGGCAGGGAGTCTCGGCCGCCGAGCTCGCGCTCGGCGCCGCCGCGCGGGCGGCGCGCCCCGCCGGCGCCGCCGCGCGCCCGCGCCTCGGGTACTTCAGCGGCACGGCGACGCACGACGACGACCTCGGGGCCATCGCGGCGCCGCTCGCAGCAGTGCTCGCGCGCCACCCCGACGTCGAGCTGCTCGTCGCCGGGCCGGTGACGCTGCCCGCCGCGCTGGTGCCCCACGCGGAGCGCGTCGTCCGCTGCGGCCTCGTCGGATGGACGGAGCTTCCGGACCTGATCGCGACGTGCGTCGCGAGCCTCGCGCCGCTCGAATGGCGCGATCCCTTCGTCGCCGCCAAGGGCGCGGTGAAGTTCCTCGAGGCGGCCGCCGTCTCGGTTCCGGTGATCGCGAGCCCGACCGACGCGTTTTGCGACGCCGTCCGCGACGGAGTGACGGGCTGGATCGCCGCCGACGACGCCGCCTGGGAGCACGCGCTCGACACCGTGCTGGCGCACCCGGAGCGCGCGGCGCACGTCGGAACGACCGCGCGCGCCGATGTCGCGATGCGCTTCGCGCCCGCGGCCCAGGGGCGTCCGCTGGCGGCGTTCCTCAGCACCGTCGTCGCCGGGCTCCGGCGCGCGCGCGGAACGGCCCTCGGACGGGTCGCACGCGCCGAGCGCGAGCTCGTCGCGATGCATCCCGGCGAGGTCGCGCGCGCGGCGCGCGAGCCCGCCGCGCGGCCCGACCTCCGCGCGGCCGCCGGCGCCGGAGTCTCGCCGCCGCTCGGCGACGACCGGGTCTTCGCGCAGCGCTTCACGTGCCGGCGCGCCGGGCTCTTCCGCGTCGACGTCCACACCGTCACCTACGGTCTCGCGCTCGATCACCGCCTCGAGGCCACGGTGCGACACGCCGGCGGCGACGCGGTCGCGACGCGCGAGCTCTGGGCCGGCGTCGCGCCCGATCGCGACTGGCTCGCGATCGACCTGCCGGCGGAGGCGGACTCGGCGGGCCGCGACTACGTGCTCGAGCTCCGGGCGCGCGGCACCGGCGAGCGCAATGCGCTCTCCTTCACGCGTGCCGCGACCCCGACCGAGCTCGCGCCGCTCGCGATCGACGGCGTCGCCGGGACGGAGGCGATCGCGCTGCGGACCTTCACGACGTGGCCGGAGCCGTGAGCCGCCGGCGCGCGGAGACCGGGACGACGGCGACGGCAGCCCCGGCCGGAGCCACGCCGATCGCGGCAGGCGAGACCGTCCTCGCCACGATCGGCGGCGCGACGCTCGTCCTCCTCCTCTCCCGGCCGGCCTTCCATGCCTGGTTCTTCGGCGAGGCCTTCCTGTACCTCGGACAGTACTGGGGCGCGCACGAGCGCTTCTGGACGGCCCTCTTCAGCCCGAGCGACGTCTCGTTCTTCAAGCCCGTCTGCTTCGCCGCGAGCCTTCCCTGGTACTTCCTGCTGCCGCCCGATCCGTTCGGCTACCACGTGAGGAACTTCGTCCTCACGGTCGTCGCGCTGGCGCTCC
Source organism: Deltaproteobacteria bacterium (assembly GCA_020852955.1). GTDB lineage: Bacteria > Desulfobacterota > Binatia > UTPRO1 > UTPRO1 > UTPRO1. The sequence goes on from JADYZW010000016.1 coordinate 276,978, forward strand.
TCCACCGGGTGCTGCTGCGCGTCGCGCCGGTGCGCGCGGCGCGGATCTTCGCGCTCGGCCTCTTCGCCGCCTCCAAGGTGCACCTCACGACGCTCGGCTACCTGATGATCTTCGACTCGATCCTCATGCTGACGTTCCTGCTCGCGGCGGTGCTCTGCGCGCTCCGCTGGAACGCGACCGGCGCGGGTCGCGACCGCGTCTTCGCGCTCGGCTTCACGCTCCTCTGCGCCTTCACGAAGGACTACGGCGTCGTCGCCGTCGCCGTCGTGGCCGCCTTCGTCGTGGTCCGGGTTCTCGACGATCCCGCCCCGGCGCGCCGCCGCGCGTTCGCGGCCTGGCTCCCGCCGCTCGCGCTCGTGGCCGTCCTGCGGATCGCGCTCCGTTGGGCGGTCGTCGGCGCGATGCCCTGGTCCCATCCCACGTACGCGCCGCGCTTCTCGGCGGACGAGGTCGGACGCAAGGCGCTCGTCCTGCTCTCGGCGCTCACCAACGCCTCCTACGGCTGGCACGACAAGACCGGCGCGAGCGGCATCGGCGCCCTCGTCGCGCGGCTTGCGCCCGGCGTCGCCGGCGGCAGCGCCGCGGACGCGATCGACGCCGCGGTCGGCGCCGCGCTCGTGGCGGCGCTCGCAGCGAGCGTCGTGGCGGCGCGCGCGCGCATGGGGGGGCGCGCGCTCGCCCCGGCGGCCGTATGGATCGCCGCGTTCTTCGCGCCGCCGCTCTTCGTCCGCAACCTCCAGATCTACTACGCCTACGAGCCGCTCGCGGGCGTGGCGATCGCGCTCGCGATCGCGTGGAGCGCCGTCGGCGCGCGCTGGCGGGGCGTCGCGGCGGCGGCGGTCGCCCTCGCGATCGTCGGCGGCTTCGCGAGCAACCACTGGGCGATCTACGACTGGCAATACGCCGCCGCCCGGGCGCGCGAGATCGCACCGTTCGTCGACACCCACCGCGGGAGCGCGCTCCGTTCCCTCTCGCTCGTCACGCACGACGTGCCGTTCTGGCGCTGGACGCTCGCGGCCGACGACAAGGCGCCGATGCTCGAGTTCCTGCTGCGCCGTCCGGGACTTCCCGTCCGGATCTACGACCGGGCCGTGCTCGCGGCCGCGATTCCTCCGCTCGATCCGGCGCACGTCGTCCTCGACGCCGACGCGGGCTTCGCGCCCGTCGCGGTGCCGCGGCCGTGACGGCGGCGGCGCGGCCGGGTCCAGCGGCGTCCAGCGTCCTGGCGGACGGCGGCGCTACTCGATTTCGACGAGGTAGAGGTCGCCGGGCGCGACGGTGAGCGCGAGGCGGTCGCGCGCCTCGCGCTCGCGGAGCGCAAAGGGCGGGAGGCCGGCGAAGGCGGCGAGCCGGAGCGGCCGCACCGCAACGTCGGCGGCGGGATCGAACGGCCGCGCATCATCGTAGGCGAGGATGCGGACCTTCCACGTCCCGTCCGGGCGCGGCGGCAGCGCGATCTCGACCTGCGCGGGCGCCGCGCCGCGCTCCAGCCGGGCGTCGAGCGCGGCGAAGCGCGGGTAGCTCCAGAGCGCCAGCCGGCGCGGTCCGCCGCCTGCCTCCGGCGGCAGCGCGGCGAGCACGCCGACGCGATCGGCGTGCCGGCTCCCGAGCCGCACGCCGAGCGTGGCCGGACGGATGGCGTCCGCCGGGCGCGGCGCGACCGCGAGGACACCGTCGCCCGCCGACCAGTCGACCGCGCCCGCGACGACGCTCGCGAAGAGATACGCGGCGTAGGCGCGCAGCGACTGGTTCGGAGGATACAGCATCAGCACCGGGTACCAGGAGGCCGCCTCGGTGATCCCCTGTTCGAGAAGCAGCGCCGCCGTCTCGGCGTGCCACGTCATCTCCCAGCGCGTGGCGCCGAGCGGCGTTCCGGTCGCGTCCTCGAAGGCGCGCGTGACGAGCGGATGGATCCCGAGCTCCTCGATGCGGAGCGGCAGCTCCTTGCCCAGGACCGCGCGGGGCACGCGCCGCGCGGCCGCGATCTTGTCGCTCGCGAAGTGGTCGAGGGTGAGCTGCGGAGTCTCGTAGAGGTTGAAGGAGAAGTCGCGCCATGGCGGAAGCGCGGCGCCCGCTGCGTCGAACGCGCGCGCGATCGCGCGGAGGTACTCGCCGAGATTGTCGGCGGCGGCCGCGACGCGTTCGCTCTCGACGACCCACGGGCCGAGCGACACCGGCGCGGCGCCGATCACGGGCGCCATCGCCTGCCAGGTCCAGAGGTACTGGCGCGCGTAGGTCTCGGCGTCGCCCTGGAAGCCCACCTTCCGGACGGTACCGTCGGGCTCCACCCACACGCAGTTCGCCTCGCTGAAGAAGGAGAAGGACGCGCGCGGGTACCAGGGCTCGGCCGCGAGGTGACCGAAGAGCGCGCCGACGTAGCGCTGCCAGCCGTCGCGATCGACCACCGGCAGCTCGTTGAAGCGATAGGTCGGATAGCTCCCCGTCCCGCCGGTGAAGCGCTCCGGCGCGGCGGCCAGGTTCAGATGGAGGTCGAGGCCGGCCGAGGCCGCGCTCGCGTTCAACGCGTCGAACGCCGTCCAGTCGAAGGCGGGAGGCCCGTCCGCCGCGCCCGCGCCGTCGTGCACGATCTCGTAGCGCTCGGCGACGCCGACCTCGAAGCTCGCGGGCGCCTCGCCGGCCCGGGCGCGCGCGGCGTCCTCGCCGCCGAGCGTCGATCCGTGATTGCCGCCGAGCGCCGAGAGGATCCGGAGCGACTCGAGCCAGGGGAACGACGCGCGCAGCCACTGCGGCGGTCCGTAGTGCGGACCGTCGGCCCCGAACAGCGAGTAGGTCTTGAAGACGGTGGCAGCGCGCCAGGGGACCGCGCGCGGCCGGCGCGGCAGCGCGTCCGCCGCGCGGAGATCGACGACGAGGGGCGCGCCGGAGGGTTTGGCCCGGACGCGCGGGTCGCCAAAGAGCACCCAGTCGTGGCGGCGGTTCTCGCCCGCGCGCGATGCGAGCACGATCCACACCGTCGTGCCGCGCCAGGGCGCGAGGTCGACGCGCACCTCACGCCAGTCGTCGGCCGGCCGGCCGCCCGCGAGATGCTCGAACGCGAGCGGCAGCGTCGTCGGGTCATCGGCGGCGCCGACCGCCCAGGCGACGTCGACCCCGTCGCTCTCGGGCGCGAACTTGGCGACGAGCGCGACCGACATGACGAACTCCAGATCGCTTCCGGCCGGGACGTCGATCCGGAAGCTCGCCCGGCTCGTCTTCCCGGAGAGCGACGGCAGGAGCAGGAGGGCGCGATGCGCGATGCCGTTCACCACCACGAGCTCGGAGAAAGGGCGGTAGGGCCAGTCGTGATGGCGCGGATCGACGCGCTGGCGCACCTCGGCGGCGCGCCACTCGTGGTGCAGATCGAGGTCGGGCGCGTCGGGGCCGGCCGGTGCGCGCAGCGTGACCGCGGGCCCCTGCACGACGGGCGGCTCGCCCTCGACGAGCCCGCGCACGCGGGCGCACCCGACGGCGAGTCCGAAGAGCGCCGCGCCCGCCGACGCGGCCAGCAGCGAACGCGTGCGCGCGCGCCGTGCCGTCACGCCTTGCCCGCGAGCACGCAGAACTGCAGCCCGAGGTATCCGCGCTCGTAGCTCCAGTAAAGTTCGAGCACCGGATCGTCGAGACCCGCGTCGCGGAGGTCGCCGAGCACATCCCACCCGAAATCGGTGTAGACGAGCGCGCCCTCGGGCGACAGGGGGTTGCCGTGGCGGATCGGGGGCAGGAGGTGCCGCACCTCGGCGCCCACGCGCTCCGCGCGCCGCCGGTGGCGCTCGAGGTCGAGATCCACCGGGAACGTGAGCACGGCCCGGCCGCCCGCACGCAACACCCGCGCGACCTCCGCGAACGCCCGCCGCGGGTCGTTCACGTGCTCGAAGACGTCGCAGCTCACGACCACGTCGAAGCTCGCGTCCGCGAAGCTCAGCCGCTCGGCGTCCTCGTGGCGAACGCTCCGCGGACGCGCTCCGCCCGCCGCGTCGTCCGCCAGGTACTCGCTGCCGACGACGCTCGCGTCGAGCAGGCGCCGCGACAGCGAGCGGTAGAGGGGCGAGAGCGCCTCCATGAGATACAGCGCGACCGGAGCGCGGCCGCGCCGATCGGCGACCGCCGCCTCGACGAGCTCGCTCACCCGCCGCTGGCGACCCGAGAGCTCGCAGCGCGGGCAGCGCATCGACTCCCGCCAGTTCGGGATCCGCAGGCCGTCGCCGGCCTCCCAGGCGCCCGCGAAGTCGACCGCGAAGTCGACGCCGCGACGGCAGACCGCGCAGACTCCCGCCACCACGAAACGCGTCTCGTATTGATGGAGCTCCGCGAGGTGCCGCTCCAACGACCAGCGCGGCGCGAACGCGGGATCGTTCACCAACGCGAGGAACTCGTCGCGGCTCCTGAGACGATGCGCTTCCACGGTGTCGGCAACGCCCGGCCGGGGGCGTCACGAGTAGCGCGCGCCGCCGAGCGCCGCAACCAGGCGGGCGGTGACGCGCCCCACTCGCGTCACCGCCCGCCCCCTCCCCCCTCAGCCGCCGCGGAGGAATCCCCGGATCGAGCCGGACGCCTCGCGCCGAGCGGGCGCGAGGCGGCCCCGATCCGCCGCCCGGCGACGGGCGCGGGGTGGCGGTGGACTAGTCGGCCTTCGCCCGGAACTGCTCCGCGAAGTTCTTCTGCGCCGTCGAGTAGCGCGTCTCCCAGCAGACGCCGCCCTCGCTCTTCAGCTGCACCGTGACCATCGTCGTGAGCGGCAGGGTCGGCATCGGGAGGTCGATGCCCTTCCCCTTCACCAGGATCTTGGTCTTGGTCGCCACCCCCGACTTGAGCAGAACCTGCTGCAAGCCGTCGGGCGTGTAGAGCTTGTCGTTGTACTTGAAGCCGCCCTTGATCGCCTTCCAGCACGGCTTCGTACCGCACGTCCCGCCGGCCGGCGCGTGGGCCAGAAGGATCGGTTGCGGGCGAGCCGACGAGTCGTACACGCAGAGCGTGTAGTCGGTGGACGCCACCGGATCGCCGAAATCGGCGAGCGTCGTCGCCGCGCCCTTCACGTACTTCCAGTTGAGTTGGTCCTTCTTGTCGGGCGACTTGTCGGCGAGCTTGACGGTCCCCTTGCCCGCGAGCGCGGGGCCGCGGCAGCCCGCCTGCGGCGTCGGGCCGCAGATGAAGCGGCAATCGGGCGTGCAGTTCGGACCGCCGCCCGGGACGTCGCAGTCCTCGCCGCACCCGGCCTGCACTGTGCCGTCGCCGCAGGTGACCGAGCTGCCCACGCAGACGCCGCCGCTGCACGCGTCGCTGATGGTGCACGCGTTGCCGTCGTTGCAGCCCGTCCCGTTGTCGACCGGCGGCTCGGAGCAGACGCCGGTGCCGCTGTCGCACGTGCCGGCGGCGTGGCACTGGTCGACCGGGGTGCACACCACCGGGTTCTCGCCGACGCACGCCCCGGCGCCGTCGCACTCGTCGGTTTGGGTGCAGAGATCGGCATCGTCGCAGCCCGTGCCGTTCGGGCTCGGCGGGTTCGAGCAGAGGCCGGTGCCGGGATTGCATGTTCCGGCGTCGTGGCACTGCGAGAGCGGCGTGCAGACCACCGGATTCCCGCCGACGCAGGTGCCGGCGCCGTCGCACTCGTCGGGCGCGGTGCAGAGCGTCCCGTCGTCGCACCCGACGCCGCTCGCCTTGAAGGGATTCGAGCAGACGCCCGCGGTGCAGGTGCCGGCCTCGTGGCACTGTGACAACGCCGTGCAGACGACGGGGTCGCCGCCGCACACGCCGCCCGTGCACTCGTCGGCGGTCGTGCAGCCGTCGCCGTCGTTGCAGGTCGTTCCGTCGGGTTCGGTCGCGGTGATCTCACAGCCGGTCACCGGGTCCACGGTCGTGCTGTCGGGGTCGGCGTCGCAGACCCCGTCGAAGCATTGACCGTCACAGAGCGCGTCGTTCGGGACGTTCGTGCACTCGAGCGTCCCGGGGTCGCAGAGGTCGGTCGTGCAGGTGAAGCCGTCGTTGCAGATGTTGGAATTGATGCACCCGGAGCTGCAATCGCAGATGTCGTCGGTGCAGGGGTTGCCGTCGTCGCAGTTCACCGGCGTCACCACGCACTTGCCGCCGACGCATTGCTCGGCGGTCGTGCAGAAGTTCCCGTCGGCGCAGTCCGCGTTCGTCGAGCACGGCGGCGGCGTGAAGTCGACGGTGAGTTTCGGCCGCTTCGGGAGCTGCGCCGGATGGATGTCCTCGAGCGACACGTAGTTCAACTGGTCGTTGCTCGCGGTCTCGTTCTGGTCCTTCACGAGCCAGCCGTGATCGGCGGCGCAGAGATTCACGGCCGCCTGCACGTCGGGCGTCACGGTGAACGCCTTGAAGCCGGTCCCGGTGCCGACGAACGCCGTCGCGGTCGGCGCCGCGACGAAGGCGGGCGCGTTGTTCCACTTGACCGCGCTCTGCAGCCACGGCGCGGTCAGGCGGTGGAGACCGTGGACGAGCGCCGGGTTGCTCGGGTTGTTGCCCGCCGAGAGTTCGGCGACCGCCGAATTGACGGTCGAGCCGAACGGGATGCCGGCGAGGCTGAACTGCACCAGCCCGCGCCACACCTGGGTGTTCGGCGGCGAGGCCTGGACGCGGATGCGCTGGTTGGTGGGATTCGCGCCCGCGATCCGGTTCGGGAAGTTCTTGCGGATGAAGGCGTCCTGGTTGGACGGCTGCACCTGGATGACGTCGGCGAACGCGGGCGCGGTGGCGAGCACGGCGGCGAGCGCCAGCAGCGATGACCTCGAGCGAACGGAGCAGGACACGCGGGGAGCCTCCTTGGTCTGCATCTGACGACCGCTGCCGCGTCGCCATGCGGGTGACGGCACCATCGGCGGCCGCTTCGAGAGCGAACGCCCGAGCGACGGAAAACGGTCCGAAGCGGTATGCGATGCTCTCTAGCATCGACGCCTCGGCGACGCACGGAAAACCCGTCCGCCCTCGCCCCCGGAGACGCCGATTTCGTGCGCCATTCCGGAACACCACGACGAACTGCCGGGTTGTTGCCGCGCCGAGCCATCGGCTATGGTCGGGAACCCGCCGCAATGACGACAGACACGTCCGCCGCACCGCTGAACGCCTTCTCCGTCGACGTCGAAGACTGGTACCAGGTCGCGGACTTCGACGCGGTCGTCCCGTTCGATAGCTGGGATCGTTGCGAGTCGCGGGTACACCGGAGCACCGAGAAGATCCTGGGCCTCCTCGAGGAGTTCGGAGTGAAGGGTACGTTCTTCGTCCTCACCTGGAACGCCGAGCGCTGGCCCGAGATCGTACGGACGATCCACACCGCCGGCCACGAGATCGCCTCGCACGGCTACGCCCACCGGATCGTCTATGAGCAGACGCGCGAGCAGTTCCGGGCCGACGTGGAGCGCGCCAAGAAGACCCTGGAAGACCTCACCGGCGAGGCCGTCCTCGGCTATCGGGCGCCGTCGTTCTCGTTCACGGCGAAATCGCCCTGGGGCCCCGACGTGCTGCTCGACCTCGGGTACCGCTACGACTCGAGCGTGTTCCCGGTAAAGGACACCCTCTACGGCATGCCCGACGCCGAGCGCTTTCCGTACGTGATCCGCGAGCAGGACGGCCGCCGTCTCGTCGAGTTCCCGATCACGACGACCGAGATCCTCGGCCGCAACCTGCCGCTCGGCGGCGGCGGCTGGCTCCGTATTTTCCCGTACGCCTACATGCGGTGGGGAATGCGGCGGGTGAATCGCCGGGAGGGCCGGGGTGCGGTCTTCTACATCCACCCGTGGGAGATCGACCCCGAGCAGCCGCGCATGAAGACGGCGGGGCGGCGCGGCTTCAGCAGCCACTACGTGAACCTCGGACGGACCGAAGCGAAGCTCCGCCGCCTGCTCGGCGATTTCCGGTTCGCGCCCCTGCGCGACTGTCTGCACCTCGCCTGATGGAGGTCCTCTTCTGGCTCTGTGCGGGCGCGATGGCCTACGTGTACGTCGGCTATCCGCTGCTCCTCTTCCTGGTGTCGCGCGTCGTGCGGCGCCGCGTCGCCAAGGCGCCGGTCACGCCGACCGTGACGATGGTGATCGCGGCGTACAACGAGGAGCGGGCGATCGCGAAGAAGCTCGAGAACTCGCTCGCGCTCGACTATCCGGCGGACCGTCTCGACATCCTGGTGGCGTCGGACGGCTCGAACGACGGCACCAACCGCATCGCGCGGGAGTACGCAGCCCGGCACCCGGGGCGCGTCACGCTGCTCGACCTGCCGCGCGGCGGGAAGACGGTCGGCCAGAACCGCGCCGCCGAGATCGCGCGCGGCGAGATCCTCGTCTTCTCCGACGCCACCACGATGTACGACCGCGGGGCCGTCCGGGCGATGGTCGCGAACTACGCCGACCCGCGGGTCGGCAGCGTCGGCGGCGACGTGCGCTACGTGCGCGACGGCGAGGAAGCGAGCGCCAAGGGCCGCCAGATGTACTGGAGCTACGAGGCGTCGATCCGCCGCTGGGAGAGTCGGATCTTCACCGTGATCGGCGCCACCGGCTGCATCTACTCGATGCGCAAGAGCCTCTACACCCGCCTCGACCCGGCCGCGATCAGCGACTTCGTCCAACCGGCGCGCGCGCTCCTGAAGGGCTACCGCTCGGTCGTCGAGGACTCGGCGACCTGCTGGGAGGTCGCCGAGTCGAAGCGGATGAGCGAGGAGCTCACGCGCCGCGCCCGGGTCGTGAGCCGCGGGATCCGCGGCGTCGGCTTCATGCGCGAAGCGCTGAATCCGCTCCGCCACCCCTTCCTTCTCTTCCAGCTGATCTCCCACCGCCTCCTGCGCTGGGGGATCCCGTTCCTGCTGATCCTCGCGTTCGTCGCGAACGCGTTCCTGCTCGACCACCGGTTCTACCGGCTGATCTTCGTGGGGCAGATCGCCTTCTACGGCGCGGCGCTCGCGGGCCTCGCGCTCGACCGCCTCGGCATCCGGCCGCGCGGCGCGTTCATCCCGCTCTACTTCTGCCTCGTCAATCTCGCGCCGCTGCTCGCGGTGTGGTCGCTCCTGAAGGGCGAGAAGAAGATCGTGTGGGAGACGAATCCGCAGGCTCCCTGACGCGCGTCCCGCGGCGGGCGTCGAACGGGAAGCGGAGCGTGATCGTCGTGCCGACGCCGACCGCCGAGCGGACGTCGAGCCGGCCGCCGAGCGCGAGCGCGCGCTCCTCCATGCTGGCGAGGCCGAGCGCCGCGGCTGGCCGCGTCGAAGGATCGAAGCCGCGCCCGTCGTCGCCGACGCTCAGCGCGAAGGTGTCGGCGGCGGCCGCAAGCGCGATCGTGATCGCGCGCGCGTCGGCGTGGCGGACGGCGTTGGTCAGCGCCTCCTGCGCGATGCGGTAGACGGCGATCTCGGTCTCCTCGTCCAGGCGCGAGATCGGCGTCTCGAGGTCGACCGAGACGGCGAGCGTCGGCGACGTCATGCCGTCGGCCAGCGAGCGCAGGCTGCCGACGAGCCCCACCTCGCGCAGCAGGAACGGCCGGAGCTCGCGCGCGAGGAGGCGGAGGTGCTCGACCACCTCGCCGACGTACCGCGCCACGCGCTCGAACTCCGCACCCGTTTCCGCCGGCATCGGCCCGAGCTTCCGCCGCAACGCCTCGACGAGGATGCCGATGCCGACGAGCTCCTGGCAGACGTCGTCATGGAGGTCGAAGCCGACCCGCTTGCGCTCCTCCTCGCGGATCGCCGCCTGGCGGCGCGCCAGCATCCGGAGCTTCTCCTCGCTGCGGCGGAGCTCGGCGACCGACGCAAGGAGGGCCTCTTCCGCGACGTGGCGCTCGGTGACGTCGCGACCGACGGCCTGCGCCTCGAAGATCCCGCCCGAAGGGCCGACGATGACCCCGCCCTCCCAGCCGACCCAGCGGACGCCGTCCACCATCAGGTTGCGGATCTCGGCGTAGGCGCGGTGCGGGGGCTGGATCATGGCCGCGATCATCTCGGCGACCCGCGGATGGTCGTCGGGATGCACGATCTCGACGAAGGACGTGCCGAGCAACGCCGCCGCCGATCGGCCGACCGCCGCCGCATAGGCTTCGTTGACGAAGGTGAATCGGCCCTCCGTATCGAGTCGTACGACGAGATCGTGCTGCGCCTCGACGAGTCCGCGGTAGCGCGCCTCGCTCTCGCGCAGCGCGACCTCCGCGGCTCTGTGCTCGCTGATGTCCTGGACCTGCACGATCATGTGGCGCGGCGCGCCGCGCTCGTCGTGCGTCAGCGAGCAGCCGAGCCGCCCCCACACGACGTGGCCGTCGCGGTGCAGGTAGCGCTTCTCCACTTCGAAGGCGCGGATCTCGCCGGCGAGCAGCCGGCGCGCCTCGGCGGCCGAGCGCGCGACGTCGTCGGGGTGCGCGAGCGCGTCCATCGGCCGGCCGACCAACGCCTCGGGGGCGTACCCGAGCATGGTCGCGAACGAGCGGTTCACCTCGACCGCGCGGCCGTCGGGGTCGACCACCGCCATGCCGATCGGCGCGTGGTCGAACGATCGGCGGAAGCGCTCCTCGCTCGCCCGCAACGCGGTTTCGGCGTCGTGGCGCTCCTGGACGTCCCGGCTCACCCCGCGGAAGCCGGCCGGCGTGCCGTGCTCGTCGTGGACCGCCGAGGCGGAGAACTCGACCCACCGCGGCCCGCGCGGCGTGGTGCACTGGGCCCGGATCAGCCCGTCGGGGGCCCGACCGGACGCCAGCAGCGTCGCGAAATCCGGGTTGTCGGCGTGGGGGGTCCAGAAGTCGACGGCGGCCCGGCCGAGGATCTCCCGGGCCGGCAGCCCGACGAAGGCGGCGAGCGCCTCGTTGACGTACGTCAAGCGGCCCTGGAGGTCGCACGTCCAGATCATGTCCGGCGCGCGCTCCGCGAGATCGCGATAGGCGTCGCGCGACGTCTGCAGCGCCGCCACGGCCGCTTCCTGAGCGCGGCGGCGCCGCGCCACCTGCCGCATGTCGCGCGCGGCGCCTTCGGCGAGCGCGATCGCGACCGCCGCCCCGATGGCAACGGCGGCGCCGAGTTCCAGCCGCGACACGAACGAGGGAAAACGCGCGAGCACGAGCGCGCACGGCGTGAGCGTGCTCGCGAGCAGCGCCGCCTCGACGCGCCACCCCCACCCGAAGACCAGAGCCGTGACGAGGTAGAGCGTCAGCAGCAGGAACGCGAGGATCTCTCCGTAGCCGCCGACGGCGTGGACCATGACGGCGGCGCCGAGGCCGAGCCCCGCGCAGGTCGCGACCGTCACGGGCAAGATCCACGGACTCGGCGGCGTGGCCGCCGCGACCCGCCCGGCCGCCGCCAGCATCGCTACGCCCGCGCCCGCCGCCGCGATCGCGCCCGGCGTGAGCCGGCCGTCGAGCGCGAAGACGCCGACCCACACCAGCAACATTCCCGTCCAACCGATCGCGAACGGCACGAAGCGGCGCGCGATGCGCGCGCGGCGCTGCCGCGTGAAGAGGATCGTCTCGCCCCGCATGAACGGCTCCCCGGGTGACGGGGGTCGGATCTTAACGCGGTCGGACGGTGGGGAGGAAGATCCGGGACGACGCAAGCGGCAGGGCGCCGTCGCCCGCATACGGCCCTGGAGCTTCCTTCGAGGGGTCCCGGACGTTATGAGACCGCCCGGAGGGAGCGCCATGGACTACCAGCAGATTCTCTACGACCTGCGCGAACGTATCGCGACCATCACCCTGAACCGTCCCGAGCGCTTGAACGCCTGGACCCCGCAGATGGGTCGGGAGCTCTACGCGGCCTTCGCCGCCGCGGCGGCCGACGACGACGTCCGGGTGATCGTCGTGACCGGTGCGGGGCGGGGATTCTGCTCCGGCGCGGACATGCAGAGCCTCCGAGAGATCCAGAGCGCGAGCCCGGCCGCCGGCGCCGACGAGGCCGTGCCGGCCCGCGACCCCGACGCGGCCGCGTCGATCGCGCCGCTCCACCCCGCCCTCGACACGCCCTACGCCTACCCGCAGAGCATCCCGAAGCCCGTGCTCGCCGCCATCAACGGTCCGGTGGCGGGGCTCGGCTTCACCCACATGCTCTATTACGACGTCCGCATCGCGTCGGACCGGGCCCGCTTCACGACCGCCTTCGCGCGCCGGGGCCTCGTCAGCGAGCACGGGAGCTCCTGGATGCTGCCCCGGCTCGTCGGACCGGCGCACGCGTGCGATCTGCTTTTCTCGGGACGGGTGATCGACGCCGCCGAGGCCAAGACGATCGGGCTCGTGAACGCGGTGGTGCCGCACGACGAGCTCCTGTCGCACGTCTACGAGCGCGCCACGGAGCTCGCGACCCTGAGCTCGCCCCGCTCGATCGCGGTCATGAAGCGGCTCGTCTACACGCACCAGTTCACGGACCTCGCCACCGCCTCGGCCGAGACCGATCGGGAGATGCTCGCGAGCTTCCCGAGCCAGGACTTCCGGGAAGGCGTCTCCTCCTTCCTCGAGAAACGCCCGCCCCGCTTCGTCGGCCGTTGAGCGCCGGCCGCGCGGGGCGTCCGCCGGCGGCGCGGGTGCGCGGGCGTCTGCGCCGTCCTTTCGATGCCGATGCGTCGCTCGGGTGTCGCCCGATCGAGCGACGCGGGAGGCGCCGACGCGAGGGACACCGGAGCAGCGCCATCGCACGCCCCACGCTCGACAGTGTAATTCGCTGGAACATCATCAGATTGCACAGAAGCTACCCCGTCCGGGCGGCCCCCGCCTCACGCTGGCATTCAAATTGCAATGTCGCTCCACATGCACTTCGGCGAGAACGTCCGTGAGATCGTGTCGATGAGCTGCGGCGAGGACCTGCGCGCCGCGCGATCACGAACCCCTCTTCCCGGCATCGATTCACCCGAGGTCCAGCGGCGTCTCGCGGCCAACCTCGAGCGCTCCTTCGACATCACCCTGTCGCCCGAGGACGTATCGCACCTGACGACCGTGCGCGCCGTCCTCCAGTGCGTACGCCTGCGTCGCTGGGAGCGCGAGCTCGCGTGCGAGGAGAGCGCGGCCGCACCCGCCGCCGTCACGGCGGCCAAGCCGCTCCACGAACGTTTCGTGCGCTACACCGCTCCCGTGCCGCCGGTGCCGAACCCGGCCTCGGCGTCCTTCGCGATCCGCAAGTCCTGAGCCCCCGTGCGCTCCCCATCGGCGCAGGGCGCCTTCGCCGCGCGTCCGGAGGTCGGCCCCCGCTTCGCGGCGGAGGTGCGCGCGCTCCTGCTGGCCCGGATCCACCTGGCGTGCCGCCTGGGGCTCGTGCTCGTCCCGACGTTCTTCCTGCTCGATCTCCTGCTGCACCCGCAGGCGCTGCGCCCGCTCCTCCTGATCCGCGTGCTGATGGTGTGCGGCTACGTCGCCGCCCTCCTCGCGCTCCGCACCGCGCTCGGCCGCACGTGGGTCATGCCGCTCAGCCTCCTCATGGTCTGGCAGACGGGCTTCGGCGTCGCGCTCATGACCGGAGTCCACGGAGGGGGATCGAGCGGCTACTACGCCGGCATCAACCTCGTCATGCTGGCGGCGGTCCTGCTGCCGTGGGAGGTGCGCTGGTCGCTCACCGCGGCGGCGGCGCTGATTGGAACCTACGCCGCCGTCTGCGTCTTCTGGGGAGGCATCCCGGAGCCGGCAGTCTTCGTCCAGAACCTGGTCTTTCTGTGCTCGACGGCGCTCATCATGGTGGTGAGCCATCGGGCCAGGGAAGGCGCCCATCGCCGCGAGCTCCTGCAGCGCCTCGCGCTCGAGGAGGCCGGTCGCCATCGCGACGAGTTCCTCGCCAACGTCACGCACGAGCTGCGGACGCCGCTCGCCGCGATCCTCGGCTTCACCGAGATGCTGGTCGACTACCTGGACGGGGCGACTCCAGAGCAGCGCGGCTGGCTCGGACGCATCCACGAGAACGCGCTCACCCTCTACCGATTGATCGTGCAGCTGCTCGATTTCTCCAAGGTCGAGGCGGGCGCGCTCGCGCTCGCGCGGGAGCCGGTCGACCTGCCGTCGATCCTCGCCAAGGTCGCGGGCGACATGCGCGCGATCGCCGGCAACGACGGCGCCGTCGTCGAGACCGTCGTCCCCGCCGACGTGCCGACGATACGCGCCGATGCCGCGCGCGCCGAGGAGATCGTATCGAACCTCGCGGCCAACGCGCTCAAGTTCTCGAGCGGACGTCCGGTACAGCTCGTTCTCCGCCGCGACGCGCTGCACGCGACACCGTGGCAGCGCGTGGTGCCCGATCCTGGCCCCGGCGCCCACGGCCGGGAGTACCTGCACGTCGAGGTCCGGGACGCCGGCGTCGGCATCCGCGCCGAGGATCTGCGGCGGCTCTTCGTGGCGTTCTTGCAGCTCGATGGGTCGTCGACGCGCCGGCACGAGGGCACGGGCCTCGGCCTCGCGATCAGCGCCCGGCTCGCGGCGGCCATGGGCGGACACATCGCGGTGCGAAGCACGCCGGGCGTCGGCTCGACGTTCGCGTTGCTGCTCGCGATCGACGAGCCGCGCGCAGTCCTGCTCGCCGACGAGCCGCGCGAGCGCGCGAGCCTCCGCGCCTGACGCCGGCGCTCAGCGGCGGTCGAGGCGCGCGGTGGCCGTCACCGGCGTCGCCGCCGTCATGACGACCTCGAGTCCGTTCGAAAGCGCACCCTCGAAGCCCACGAACTCCGGCAGATCCGTGCGCGTGAACCAGAAGTAGTGCGTGGGGATCAGGCGACCGAAGAGCGCGTTCTTCACCGGACCGAGATCCGCCTTCACACGGAGCCGGGTCGCGAGCGCGATCCGCGTCCCCAGAGGATGCTCTTCCTCGTCGACGGCGTCCGCGCGCAGCGTCACCACGACCGGATCCGGTCGGAACACGAGCGCCGCGAAGCGCGCCACCGCCGGCGTCCGCTCGGGCACCCCGGCGAGCACGACCGCCAGCATCGGCCCGATGTAGGTGTCGGGAGCAAACGTCATGGTGCGCTCGGCGTGCACGCCGTCCACGAGCCAGGCCACCTTGCCGGTCGTGAAGTCGACGTGCTGCTCCGCCACGATGCGGCCGTCCCGACGCGCGACCTTGTCGAAACGGCGCGAACGGAACCCCGCGGCGAGGTCCATCACGCCGCGCTCGTCCCATGCGTCCCCGTTCGTGAAGCGGGTCGTCACCTCGAAGGTGAGGCGATCGTCCGCGACCGCGGCCCGCGCGCGCTGCTCGCCGACCACGGCACCGCCCGGCGACCGGAGCGCGTGCGTCTCTTCCCGGGGCGCCCGCAAGGCCCGGACGCCCGCGGGCACGGCCAGCACGTCGGCGGCCACCCGCGTGACGCACGGCCCCCCGGTCATGACCACCGCCGCCACCACAACCGATAGGATGCGTCGACCCACTTCGTCCTCCCGAGGCGCCGCCGAGCCTACCATCGGTCGCCCACGCCACGCCACCCGGGGGCGGCGCCTCACGGATCCTCCTCGATCAGGGCGATCGGCTCCAGGATCGACTCGTCGAGGTCGGCGACGAAGCGCGACGGCTTGCCGAGCACGACCCCGACGCCGCGGTCCCAGATCTCGATCGGATAGGTCAGGTACAGGAGGTCCTTGGCGCGCGTCACCGCGACGTACATGAGCCGCCGCTCCTCCTCGAGGTCGGCGTCGTCGCTCACGGTGTACATCGACGGGAAGCGACCGTCGGCGGCCCACAACACGAACACCGTGTGCCACTCGAGGCCCTTGGCGGAATGGATCGTCGAAAGCGTCACCATGCCCTCGTCCGCGTCGCCGGCGGCGAGAATGCCGCCGACGCTGTCGGTCGGCGGCTCGAGGGCCATGTCGGCGAGCAGCTGACCCGTCGCGCGGTAGCGGAGCGCGATGGCCGCGAAGTGCTCGAGATCGCGTTCGCGCTTCGGGTAGTCGTCGCGGTAGACGCGGCGGAGCACCGGCTCGTAGTAGGCGAGCACCCGGCTCACCTGCTCGCCGGGGCTTGGCGCGCGCGCCAGGTCGCCGAGGAGCTCGGCGAGCCGCGCGAGCTCCCCGGCCGACGCCCCGCGCACCCGCACCTCGGCGAGGCGCTCCCACGGCGACGAGCCCGCCAGCACCCCGAGGATCTCGCCCGCCTTCTTGGGGCCGATGCCGTCGAGCAGGAGCAGGATGCGGTTCCACGACACCGCGTCGGACGGATTCGCGACCACCCGCAGGTGCGCGAGCACGTCCTTCACGTGCGCCGTCTCGATGAAGCGGAACCCGCCGCGCTTCACGAACGGAATGTCGCGGCGGCCGAGCTCCAGCTCGAGGTCGAACGCGTGGAAGCTCGACCGGAAGAGCACCGCGATGTCCTGGAGCGGCACCCCTTCCTCCCGGAGCTCGAGGATGCGCTGCGCGACGAAGCGCGACTGCTCGGGCTCCGTCAGCGCTTGGACCAGGCCGGGCTTCTCGCCGGGCGGGCGCTCCGAGAAGAGGTTCTTCGTGTAGCGGTGCGGGGCGCGATTGATGACCTCGTTCGCGAGCGCGAGGATCGGCGGCGTCGAGCGGTAGTTCTGCTCCAGCGTGACGACGCGCGTCGCGGGGAAGAGCGCCGGGAAGCCGAGGATGTTCCGGAAGTTGGCGCCGCGAAACGCGTAGATCGATTGGGCGTCGTCGCCGACCACCATCACGTTGCCGTGCGGGGCGGCGAGGAGGCGGACGATGTCCGCCTGGAGGACGTTCGTGTCCTGGTACTCGTCGACCATGAGATAGCGGTACTGCCGGCCGAGGCGCGCGGCGAGCGCGGCGCGCTCGGCGAGCGCGTTCCTGAGACGCACCAGGAGGTCGTCGTAATCGAGGAGCTGCTTTGCCTCCTTGAACTCGGTGTAGCGCGCGTAGACCCGCAGGATATCGGGCAGCTCCTCGACGAGGTGCGGGTAGGCGGTCGCGACGAGATCGGCGACGGTCGTCCCCGTGTTGACCGCCATGCCGAAGATCTCGCCGAGCGTCTGCTTGCGCGGGAAGCGCCGCTCCTTGCGGTCGAGCGCGAGCTCGCCGCGCACGAGTCCGATCACGTCTTCGCTGTCGCCGCGATCGAGGATGCTGAAGCTCGACGCCAGGTCGACCTCGGACGCGTAGCGGCGCAGCACCTGGTGCGCGAACGAATGGAACGTCCCGCCCGCGACCTGGGCGCAGCTGCCGCCGACGAGTCCGCTCGCCCGCCGCAGCATCTCCTCGGCCGCCTTGCGCGTGAACGTGAGGAGGAGGATCTGCCCCGGCGGGACGCCGCTTTCGACGAGCCGCGCCACCCGGTACACCAGCGTCCGCGTCTTCCCGCTTCCGGCCCCAGCGACGACGAGGACCGGCCCGTCGAGCGTGGTCACCGCCTCGAGCTGGCGGGAATTGAGCTCGTCGGCGTACGGGATGCGAAACGGCGTGGCCGGCGCGCGCGGCTCGCCACGAAGCGTGTAGCGCCTCATTGCTGGATCGACGGCTCGTTTCTCGGGTGTCCCCGCTGGATCGCCCCGCACTACGAGCCCTCCCGCGGGATTGCAACTCGCGGCGGATGCGGAGCGATTGACGCGGCCGCGCGACGGCGTCACCCTCGCGCGATGCCGCCCGAGTCCTCGTCGCTGCGCGCGCCTCGGCGCGGGCGCCGTCCACCCGCCGCCGGCGCGGCCGCCGCCGTGCTGCTTGCCTGCGCGCTTGCGAGCTGTCTCTCCGCGACGCCGCCGAAGACGCCGAACCAGCGTGACGCCGAGCGGCGGGCGCCGCGCGTCGTCGTGCCGCCGCCGGTCGGCGAGCGCACGCCGCGTCCCGCATCCGACGCGCGGCTACCTTGAACGGGTCGCGACGACCCGACAGTATTGCCGGGCGTCGGACGACGGCGCGCGTGATCGCACGATACGGAAGGGAAGCATGGCGGACTACTGGGTCGGCACCTCGGGATACAACTATCCGGAGTGGAAGGGGACCTTCTACCCCGAGGACATCTCCGACAAGCAGATGCTGGCGTTCTACGGGCGGCGCTTCGCGAGCGTCGAGATCAACTACACCTTCTACCGGATGCCGACGCATCGCATCCTCTCGAACTGGGCGGCCGAGGTTCCCGAACGCTTCCGCTTCACGCTGAAAGCGCCGCGCCGGATCACGCACGACCAGCGGCTGCGCAGCGTCGAGGACACCCTGACCTCCTTCTGCTCGGTCGCGAAGACCCTCGGACCGACGCTCGGCGCGGTCCTCTTCCAGCTGCCGCCCTTCATGAAGAAGGACCTGGAGCTGCTCGAGGTGTTCTTGCACGAGCTGCCCTCCGACCTGCGGCCCGTCGTCGAGTTCCGCCACGCGTCGTGGCTCGCCGACGACACCTACGCCGTGTTGAAGCGCTTCGGCGTCGCGCTCTGCGTCGCGGACGGCGAAGAGCGCACGACGCCGCTCGAGGTGACCGCCCCCTTCGGCTACCTTCGCCTGCGGCGTGCGGACTACGACGACGCGACGCTCGCCGACTGGGCCGCGCGCGCGGCCGGCGCGGGATGGAACGAGGCGTACGTCTATTTCAAACACGAGGAGCGGGGCACGGGCCCGACGTATGCGCAGCGGTTCGCGCGCCTGCTCGAGCGAGGAGCCTCCTGATGGCCGACGACGAGAAGAGCGGGAGTCCCGCGCACCACCATCACCACCATCAAATGGCGGTGCAGGCCGACCCGGCGACGAGCCTCGGCGTGTACGCGAACTTGATGATGGTGAGCCACCGCAAGGAGGAGTTCATCCTCGACTTCCTCTTCGTGCCGCCGCAGCAGGCCGGCGCCAACCAGACCGCTGCGCTGCGCTCGCGCGTGATCACCACGCCCGAGCACGCCAAGCGCATCGTGCGGGCGCTGCAGGAGAACGTCCAGCGCTACGAGGCGGCGTTCGGCCCGATCTCGGAAGCGACGGATCTCCCGCGCAACGTGCACTAACCGCGGCGCCTCCCCGGATATGCGTCGTCGACTCGCGTGGCTCGTCCTGGTGGGCGCGGCGGGCGTCGCGGGCGGCTGGATCGGCGGCCGCGCGACCGTCCCGGGGACGCCCTGGCCGAGCGCGGCGCCCGGCCAGGGCGACGCGGAGCCGCCCGCCGTGCCGGCGGTCGTCGCGGACGAGGACGCCCCCGACGGCGATGCGCGCGCCGCGTCCGCGGAGTCGGCGGACGACGTCCCGCTGCCGGAGGCCGAGCGGCGCAACCGCGAAGCGGTCGCGCTCGCCGACGCCGGCGACTTCGATCGGGCGACCGATCTCCTGCGCGACGCCCGCCGGCTCGCGCCGGAGAACGAGCTCTACCGGACGAACCTGCAAGCCGTCCTCGTGAACGCCGCCTACGCGAAGCTTCGCGACGAGCGCTTTCGCGAAGCGATCCCGCGCTTCACCGAGGCGCTCGCGCTCGGCGATCGCGGCGAGATCCGGCGGGGCCTCGGATACGCCTACTACCGGACGAACGAGCCCGAGCAGGCGCGCGCCAATCTCGAGCGCGCCGTCACGCAGGGCGCCGCCGACGCCGAGACGTACCTCACGCTCGGGCGCATCCACCTGGACCGCCACGACCAGACCAAGGCGCTCGCGATGCTGAAGGAGGCCGTGGTCGCCGGCGCCGACTCGCCAGGGCTCGCCGACACGATCGCCCGCCTCGAACGCGACGCCGCGACCGAAGTCGATTACCACTCGCTCGGCAGCTCGCACTTCGTCATCAAGATCGAGGGCCGTACGGCCACGGAGGCCGCGCGCACCGTGCTGAACGCGCTCGAGGACGCGTATCGCAGGGTGGGCGCCCGCTTCGCGTACTACCCGCTCGAGCGCCTCGAGGTCGTGCTCTATCCCGACGAGACGTTTCGCGAAGTCACCGGCTCGCCGCACTGGAGCGGCGGCATCTACGACGGCCGCATCAAGATGCCGATCGGCGGGCTCGCCCGCGGCAACGAGCGGCTCGCGCGCACCGTCCGTCACGAGTATGCGCACGCCGCGATCGTCACGCTCTCGAAGGGCAAGGCGCCGGTGTGGCTGAACGAGGGTCTGGCGCAGGTGGCCGAGGAGACCGACGACGTCGGGCGCACCAACCGGCTGCGGATCGCGGTCGCCGCCGGCAGCCTCCTCACCCTCGGCGACCTCGAGAACGGCTTCACCCGCTTCGACCGCGACCAGGCGAGCCTCGCCTACGCGCAGGCGTATTTCGCCGCGAAGTATCTCCTCGACCGCAAGGGCGCCTACAACGTCCGCCGCCTCCTCGAAGCGATGGCGACCGCCGACGGCAGCGACGCCGCCTTCCACCGGGCCCTCGGCATGTCGTACGCCGACTTCGAGCGCCACCTGCGCGCCGCGCTCGAGCGCGCGGTCGGGTAGCGACGGTCACAAAGCTGCGAAGTCGGCGCCGATTCGGCGAAACAGCCGCCGCTGCCGTGGGACGGGTCGGGAATCGCTCGGATGGTCGCGCGGTCCGTGATCCCCAGCGCACAAGACCCGACTCCGCTTCTCCGGCGAGCCCGCATTTCTCACCAGGTCGCTACGCGAGCGACGTCGACCCGGTGAGAAATGCGGGCTCGCGCAGGCGGGCGGCGATGCTGGCGCTCCCCGAAGCGATCCCCGACCCGCCCCGACGCCGGCCCCGTCGCACGCCGGAGCTGCCCTCCCGCATCCAGCGCCATGCTCGAGCACGATGCGCAGCGAGCGATCGTTCGGCGGGCAGGGGGAGTCGGTGAGGAGCGAGCCCAGCTCGCGTGTGCGCTAGTCGGAGAAGCTGGGTCGGGCTCTACGCGCTGGGGATTTCCGATCGAGCGACGAGGCGAGCTCCCCATGCCCGCGGACCGGCAGCCTCCTACGCGCATCGTGCTCGCGTCGCCACACGCCCGTTCGCGGCGTGGCGCGCACCGCGGCATTCACTCCTTCGGACGTGTACCCTTCTTGAGCACCTTCTTCCGCAGCCGCACGTTCTCGGGCGTCACCTCGACGAGCTCGTCCTCGGCGACCCACTCGAGCGCCGCGTCGAGGCCCATCTCGCGCGGCGGCGTGATGATCGTCGCCTCGTCGTGGCCGGTGGCGCGCATGTTGGTGAGCTTCTTCTCCTTGGTGAGGTTCACGTCGAGATCGTTGTCGCGCGAATACTCGCCGACGACCATGCCCTCGTAGACCGGCGTCCCGGGCTTCACGAAGATCGTCCCGCGCTCCTGGAGGTGGAAGATGGCGTACGGGGTCGCAGCGCCCTCCCGGTCGGCGACGAGGGCGCCGTTGGTCCGCCCGCGGATCGGCCCGGCCCACGGCGCGTAGCCGGCGAAGAGCACGTTGGCGATGCCGGTGCCGCGCGTGGAGGTGAGGAAGTACGAGCGGAAGCCGATCAGCCCGCGCGACGGCACGCTGAACTCGAGCCGGACGCGGCCCGAGTCGTGGTGCTCCATGCCGGTCATGACGCCCTTGCGGGCGGCGAGAAGCTGCGAGACGATGCCGATGTAGTCGTCGGGCACGTCGACGAAGAGGGTCTCCATCGGCTCCAGCACCTGCCCGTTCTCCTCGCGGGTGATGATGGTCGGCTTCGAGACCTGGAGCTCGTAGCCCTCGCGGCGCATCGTCTCGATGAGGACGGCGAGCTGGAGCTCTCCGCGGCCGGCCACGCGCAGCGAGTCGGGCGAGCCGGTCTCCTCGATCCGCAGGCTCACGTTCTTCCGCGCCTCGGCAAACAGCCGCTCGCGGATCTTCCGCGACGTCACGTGCTGGCCCTCGCGCCCGCCCCAGGGCGACGTGTTGACGCCGAAGATCATCGCGATGGTCGGTTCCTCGACCCGGATCGGCGGCAGCGGCGCC
The DNA here is from genome assembly GCA_020852955.1 of Deltaproteobacteria bacterium. Lineage (GTDB taxonomy): Bacteria > Desulfobacterota > Binatia > UTPRO1 > UTPRO1 > UTPRO1. Next base: position 298,671 of record JADYZW010000016.1, read on the forward strand.
GGGTGCTCCTTATCGGCGACCGTGTCGCCGATGCCGATCTCCTCGATGCCGCCGATCGCGAGAATGTCGCCGGCGCTCGCGCTCGGGACTTCCTTGCGGTGCAAGCCGTGCCACGCGTAGAGCTGCGTGATCTTGCAGGCCACCTGGCGGCCGTCGGCGCGGCAGAGCGTGTACTGCCCGCCGGCCGCGAGCTCGCCGGAGACGAGCCGCCCGATCACCAGCCGCCCGACGTAGTCGTTGTAGTCGAGGTTGTTGACCTGGAACTGCGTCGTCGCGGCCGGATCGAACGCGGGCCCGGGGAGGCGCTCGACGATGGTGTCGAAGAGCACCTTCAGGTTCTCTTCCGTGCCGTCGGGCGCGCGATGGGCGCGGCCGGCGCGCGCGTTGGTGTAGACGACCGGGAACTCGAGCTGGGACTCGTCGGCGCCGAGGTCGATGAAGAGGTCGTAGACCTCGTCGAGGACCTCGGCGATGCGGGCGTCGGCGCGATCGATCTTGTTGATGCAGAGCACCGCCGGGAGGCCGCGCTCGAGCGCCTTCTTGAGCACGAAGCGCGTCTGGGGCAGCGGCCCTTCGGAGGCATCGACGACGAGCAGGATGCCGTCGACCATGAGGAGCGTGCGCTCGACCTCGCCGCCGAAGTCGGCGTGGCCCGGGGTGTCGACGATGTTGATGGTCGTGCCCTGATAGGTCACGGCCGTGTTCTTGGCGAGGATCGTGATGCCGCGCTCGCGCTCGAGGTCGTTCGAATCCATGACGCGCTCGGCGACGACCTCGTTGGCGCGGAAGATGCCGCTCTGGTGCAGCAAGGCGTCGACCAGCGTGGTCTTGCCGTGGTCGACGTGGGCGACGATGGCGATGTTGCGGACGTCGGGACGGATCCGGAGGTTCGGCGCGGCGACGGCCTGGCCCGCCTGCGGCTCCGCCTCGATGGCGCTCTGTGTCATCGACGGGTTATCCCGGCACGACCGGTAGCCTGTCAAGCGCGCGCGGCCGCCGGTGCGCGCTGCCTGGTCGCGGCATCTGCTCGACTTTGCTAGGGAACGAGTGCGATGACGACGCCGCGTCGACTCGATCTGAGCGGAGTTCCCTGCCCGCTCTCGTGGGCGAAGACGAAGGTGGTCCTCGCCGATCTGGCGCCCGGAGACCTGCTCGAGCTCGTCCTCGACGACCCGCGCGGCGCCCGCGACCTGCCGCGCGCCGCGGAAGCCGAGGGGCATCACGTCGTCTCGGAAGAAGCGGACGCCGTCCGCTGGGTGATCGTCCTCGAGAAATGACCCGCGAGGCGCGCCCGCACTCCCCGGGAGGCGATCCCGCCTTGACCCCCGGAAACGGACGGCAGTAGCGTCCGTCCGTGGCGACGCGCCCTCTCGATCCGGCCGTGAGCCGTCCGTCCGCCCCGCTGCCCGGCCTCGTCGCGCCCCTCGACCTCGAGGTCTTCCGCCGCATGGCCGACATGTCGAACGAGGCGTTCTTCCTCACCGACGCGGCAGCCCACCTGCGCTACGTGAACGAGCGCGCGCTCACGTTGACGGGCTACGCGCGCGAGCAGCTCCTCGCCATGACCCTCTTCGACCTCGAGCCCGAGCTCCCGCGGAGCCGCCTGTTCGCCATGCTGGATGCCGCGGTGCGGGGTCCAATGCCGCCGTTCGAGGCGCGCACGCTCCGCCGCGACGGCGCCTCGATCCCGACCGAGGTGAGCCTCGCGCGCATCGACGTCGGCGGCGACGCCTACCTGTTCGGCGTCGTGCGCGACATCAGCGAGCGGAAGCGGATCGAGGCGGTGCAGCGGAGCTTCGCGCGGCGCATGCTGGAGAACCTGGAGGCCGAGCGCCAGCGGGTCGCCCGCGAGCTCCACGACGACGTCGGCCAGGCGGTGGCGACCGTCGGCGTGCTCCTCCACACCCTCGCCCAGACGCCCGGCGCCGTCGCGGACGGGATGCGGCCGGCGCTCTCGACGACGCTCGCGACCATCGGCGGCATGACGGAGTCGGTGGCGCGATTGTGCCGCGAATACCACCCCGCCGAGCTGCTCGGCCTCGGCCTCGAGGACGGGCTGCGGGCGTACGTACGCGAGTTCGCGCGCCGCCACGGCCTCGCCGCCCGCGTCTCGACGCCGCCGCTCGCCGAGCCTCTCGACGACGAGCGCGAGCTCCACCTCTATCGGATCGCGCAGGAGGCGCTCGCCAACGTCGCGCGGCACGCCCGGGCGCGCGAGGTGGCGGTCCGGCTCGCGCGCCGCGGCTCCCGCCTGCTCCTCACCATCCACGACGACGGCATCGGCTTCACGCCGGCGGGGACGGAAGGCGGAGCGCGCGGCCTCGGTCTCGCGACGATGCGCGAGCGGGCCGAGATCATGGGCGCCGCGTTCGCCATCCGGAGCCGGCCGCGGCGCGGCACCGAAGTCCGGGTCGTGGTGCCGATCGCCCCGGCGCGCGGCATCGGCGTAGCCACGCGCGCGGCCGCGACTTGACGCTGCCGCGGCGCCGACGTTAAGCGACCGCCGTGTCCGCCTCCCGAGAGCCCCCGGTCGCGCGGGCGTTTTCCCCCGCGCTCGACCTCGCCGTCTTCCGCCAGATGGCCGACATGTCGAGCGAAGCGTTCTTCCTCACCGACGAGGCCGGCCGCTTCCGCTACGTCAATCAACGCGGCCTCGAGCTCGGAGGGTGGACCTGGGAGGAGCTGCAGCGGATGACGATCGCAGACGTCAATCCCGACGTTCCGCTCGGCCTCTATCGCCAGGCGGTCACCACCATGCCGCCCGGACCCGGAATGGTGCTGACGGTGCGCGGGCGCCGCAAGGACGGCTCCCTGTTCCCGAGCGAGGTGAGCTTCGCGCGGCTCGAGATCGGCGGGGAGTCGTACGTGTTCGGCGTCGCCCGCGACATCACCGAGCGCTCCCACATGGAGGCCGCGCAACGGCAGTTCGGGCAGCGCATGCTCGAGGTGCTGGACGCCGAGCGCCGGCGGCTCGCGCGCGAGCTGCACGACGACATCGGCCGCGCCGTCGGCACGATCGACGCGCTGCTCGAGGCGCTGGAGTGCACCCCGGGCGCGGTCGAGGAAGACGCGCGGCCGACGCTCGCAGCGACGCACGCGACGGTGCGGCAGATCACCGAGTCGGTCGCCCGCCTGGTCGACCACACGCACCCCGCGGAGCTTCTCGCGGAAGGGCTCGAAGCGACGATCCGCCGGCACGCCGAGGCCTTCGCGCTCCGCCACGGCCTCGCGCTGCGGCTCGCCAGCGCGCCGGTCGGCGGCGCGCTCACCGCCGAGCACGAGCTGCATCTCTATCGCATCGTCCAGGAAGCGCTGACCAACGTCGCGCGGCACGCGCGCGCCTCTCGGGTGACGGTGCACCTGGCGCGCCGGCGCAGACGCGTCGTGCTCACCGTCGTCGACGACGGCGGCGGCTTCGACGCCGGAGCGCCGCGCCTCGCGGGGCTCGGCCTCACGACGATGCGCGAGCGCGTCGAGATGATGGGCGGCGAGCTCCGCATCCGGACCGGAGCGGGCCGCGGCACCGCCCTCCACGTCACCCTGCCGATCGCCCGCGCCGCCGCGGCGGCCGACTAAGCGCCGCTCCCACGCTCGTGGGAGCGGCGCTGACCCCGTGTCGCATCGGCCGCGGGCGATCGACGCGCGGCCGCGAGCGCGCGGACGGCGGTGAAGGCGCGGGCGTGGTGGTACGCGAGGGCGTCGTCCGGATAGCGGTGCGCGCGGCCGTAGACGCAGGCGACCCGCGCGTGACACCGGTCGGGACACGGGTTCGCGCCCGCGTCCTCGCGCGCGATCCGATGATCGACGCACGCCGCCACGTCCCAGCCGGCCGGATGGGCCACGGCCCCGGCCGGGCAGGCGACGAGGCACGGGCGCTCGCGGCATGACGGGCACGGATCGAATCCCGCCGCCGGCCGCGGCGCGGGCGGCGCGGCGTCGACCAGCAGCGCGCCGCGGAGCGCCATCCACGGCCCGAACTCGGGATGCACGAGCACGCCGAGGAGGCTCCGGCGACCGAGCCCCGCCGCCTCCGCGAGATGGACGAACGACAGGGGCCGCTCCGCGTCCTCGAAGGGCAGTCGCAGCACCGCGCGCGCGCCGACGCGGGCCGCGACCGGCAGGGCGTGCTCCCGCAGCACCCCGACCGTGAACGCGTCGAGCGGATGCGGCGACGCCGCCTCCGGACGGCGTGCGAGATGCGCGCGATAGGCCAGCCAGAACGCCGCGCCCCCGTTCCCGATCACCACGATCGCCCCGGCGTCGACCGCGCCGAGCCGGTGCGATCGGGGCACGAGCGCGTCGTAGGCGGCCGGCGTGGTGGCGCCGATCAGATTCAGGCCGAACGGCGCGAGCGCGCGCCCGAGCGCGGCGAGCACGCCTTCAGGACGCGCGGGACGCCGCCGCGTTCGAGGCTTCGAGGCGGGCGAGACGCACCAGGATCGCGTGGAGGCCGAAGAGCACGGCGCTGCCGACCGTCCCGAGCAACCCGCCGACGATCGCCGTCAGGATGTACACGACGTGGCGGAGGAGCGCCGCGTAGTACTCGCCCTGGAAGAGCACGTGGTCGGGGTGTCGTTCGAGGGCCTCCCCGGCCTTGAAGAACGCCTCGTCGCCGATCGCGAACGTCGTCGCGACGGCGCACGTCGCGAGGCCCGCGATCAGCAGCAGCAGGCCGAGCGCGCGAAGCGCAGCCCGCATGTCAGCTCCGCCCGCCGGCGGCGCGCACCGCGATCGCGACGAACCCGAGGGTCGGAAGCCTGCTCGCGCTGCGACGCGTCCGCACGCCGGAACCATACGCCGGACACGGTCCGCGCGACAATGGGGTGATCACAGCACGAGCCGGAAGCAGCACAGGTCGTGGCGGCGCTCGGCGTCGTATCCGACCCACTTCGCGGGCGGCGTCTCGCTCTGCGCCACGGCACGGAATCCCTGGCGCTCGAAGAACTGGCCGACCCGCTCCTGCGTCGTGCACGCGAAGAGGTAGGCGAGCCCGCGCTCGCGGCCGACCGCCTTCATGCACTCCACGAGCTTCACGCCCACGCCCTCGCCCTTGAACCGCGTGATCGTGTAGAGCCCGACGATCTCCCCGGCGCGCTCCGCCTCGTAACGCTCCGTTTGGAGCGAGCACACGCCGGCCAGATGGTGCTGGCCGATCGTCGCGCCGTAGCCCGAGAACAAGATGAGCGCGATCTCCGCCGGCGTCCGCATCTTGAGATAGCCCTCGCGCTGCCCGCGTTCGAGGAGCTTCTCGACCTCGTGGAAGTCGTCCAGCGAGAGGCGCTCGACCTTGCAGTAGTCCTCGCGGGTGAAGAGCGTCCCCGACCCCTCGTAGGTGAACAGCTCGCGCGCCACCCCGTCGAGCGTGCAGACGTTGATGGAGCTGATCCCGTCGACGAGCCCCGTCCGCACCGCCTCGAGGAGCGCGCGCCGCGCGCCGAGCCCGCTCGACTCCGCCTCGCCCGCCGCCAGGAGCTGGCCCGTCATGGGCTCGTCCATGAACGAGAGCGGCCCCTCGATCCCCGCGGGCCGGATGCCGCCTTCCGGATCGGCGATCACGAGCTTGTGGACCCGGAAGCGCGCACCCAGGCGCGCCGCGAACGCGGCGAGCCGCTCGGGCGTGTCGGCGGCGCAGAGCCCGAGGGCGAAGGGCGTGCCGCGCACCACGTCCCAGAAGCGAACCAGCACCGGATCGGCGATCGCGGACGCGGCGAGATCGTCGGCCGAGATCCGCAGGACCGGTCCGCTGCCGTCGCTCGGCACGAGCCGGAGCTGCGGCAGCGGCAGCGGCACCTGGGCGGCCGAAGGTACGCCGGCGAGCGGACGTTCGAGCGCGCGGAGCGCGCTCCGCTCGCGGACCGCCGCGCCGCCGAGCAGGATAAGCACCCGCGTGTCGTTCACGAGGAGGTCGCGCGTCACTTCGCCGAGCGCCCGCAGCCGATCGGCGGGACCGTCGTGGTGAACGGCGAAGAGCAGCGTCCGCCCGCGGAACTCGTCGAGGTAGAACTCCTTCTCCGTGAAGACGACCGCGGGGCGTCTCGGCGCCATGCGCGTCGGTTACCATGAAAGCGCGAGCAGGGCGAAAGTGGGGCGGCGAAGTTGCTTTTGCCCGACACCCCTCGTAGGAGACCCGCGTGATCGCCTCGGGGTTCTGGCGCGCGCTCGTGGTCGCCGCGTTGCTCGTGACGAGCGCCTGCGTCGCCCCCGACGGCGCTGGCCGCAAGCAACGCCGCGGCCTCTCGACGACGCTCGCGGCGAAGCCGTCCGCGTCGCCGACGCCGGGGGCCGTGCGCGCCGAGGGCCGTGCCGGCGCCGTCGCGGCGGAGCACCCGCGCGCCGCCGAGATCGGACTCTCAATGCTGGAGCGCGGCGGCAACGCGGCCGATGCCGCGATCGCCACCGCCTGGGCCGTCTGCGTGCTGAACGCGTCGTCGTGCGGCGTCGGCGGCGGCGGCTTCATGCTGGTGAACCGTCCCGACGGAAGCGTGAGCGCGCTCGACTACCGCGAGACCGCACCCGCGCTCGCCCACCGCGATCTCTATCGTCGCGGCGACGAGGTCCTGCCCGAGCTCTCGCGGCGCGGGGGGCTCGCCGTCGCGGTGCCCGGCGAGGTCGCGGGTCTGGAAGCGGCACGTGAGCGCTTCGCGCGGCTCCCGCGGGACGTGCTCCTGGCGCCAGCGATCGCGCTCGCCCGCGACGGCTTTCCTCTCGGCCCCCACCTCGCGAAAGAGATCGCCCAGAACCTGACCGCGCTCCGCGCGGCCCCCGCGCTCGCCGCCCTCTTCCTCGACGCCGCCGGCAATCCCCGGCCGCAGGCCGATCCGATCCGGCTGCCGGAGCTCGCCGCGACGCTCGAGCACGTCGCGCGCCAAGGCGCGGACGGCTTCTACCGCGGCCGGATCGCGCAGGAGATCGCGCGCGCGGTCCGCGAGGCCGGCGGCATACTCTCGACGCAGGACCTCGCGAGCTATCACCCCCACTGGCGCCACCCGCTGCGCGGCACGTACCGCGGCCTCGAGATCTTCACCATGCCGCCGCCGAGCTCGGGCGGCGTCATCGTCGAGATCCTGAACATCCTCGCCCACGACGACCTCGCGGCGCTCGGCGCGACGAGCGCCGCGTACTACCACCTGCTCGCCGAGGCGATGGGGAACGGCTTCGCCGACCGCGCGCGCTGGTACGGCGACCCCGAGTTCACCCCGGTCCCGATCGAGCGACTCACGTCGCCCGCCTACGGCGCCATGCTGCGCGCCCGCATCACGCCGGACCGGACGCTGCCTCAGGACCGCTACGGCACCGCGCCCGACGCGGGAACGACCCACGTCTCGGTCGTGGACGCCGAGGGCATGGCGGTGGCGTGCACGAGCACCATCAACACCGCCTTCGGCGCCATGCTCGTCGCGGGCTCGACGGGCGTCATCCTCAACAACGAGATGGACGACTTCTCGGTCGCCCCCGGGGTACCGAACAGCTTCGGGCTCATCGGCGGCGAGGCCAACAGCATCGCCGCCGGCAAGCGGCCCTTGAGCTCCATGACGCCGATCATCGCGCGCGCCGACGGCCGTCCGCGCGTCGTGGCCGGCGGCTCGGGCGGACCGCTCATCATCTCGGCGACCCTGCAGACGCTCCTCGGCATCCTCGACTTCGGACTCGATCCCGCGGCCGCGATCGCGGCGCCCCGCATCCACCAGCAATGGGCGCCGCCCTCGCTCATCAGCGAGGCCGAGCTCGACCCGACGACGGCCGCCGACCTGACGGCGCGCGGCCACGTGCTGCGGCGCTTCCCCTTCGCCGGGGCGGTGCAGGTCGTGGTGGCGCGCGACGGCCTGCTGATCGCCGCCGCCGACCCGAGGAAGAACGGCGGCGCGGCCGCCCGCTGATGGCGTCCGGTCTCGCCATTCTCGTCGCCACCCGGAATCGTGAGCCGCACCTGCGGCGCCTGCTCGCGAGCGTCGCCGCGCTCGCCGGCTTCGACCGTATCGCGCCGGCGGTCGTCGTCGTCGACGACGGCTCGACCGACGGCACCGCGGCGCTCGCGCAGGCGACCGCCGCCGCTCATCCGACCGTCCGTCACCTCGCCCTCCCGGCCGGCGGCAAGAGCCGGGCGCTGAACGTCGCGATCCGCCGAACGCCGGCCGAGCGCTACGCCTTCGTCGACGACGACGTCGTGCTCGACCCGCAGTGGCTCGTCGCGATCGAGGCGTACGGCGCGCGGCACCCGGCGTTCGCGGCCGCGCAAGGCGCCATCCGGATCGCGCCCGCGGCGGCGGCGCAGCCGAGCGTCGCCGCCGCGATCGAGCGCTGGCATACCATCCCGCGCTGCGACTACGGACCCACGGTCGTGGAGGCGCCGTCGCTGATCGGCGCCAACATGCTGATCGCGCGCCGCGCCTTCGCGCGCGTCGGCCTGTTCGACGAGCGCCTCGGGCCGGGCGCCGCGGGGACGTCGGAGGACACCGAGCTCGCCCTCCGCATCCGCGCCGCCGGCGAGCGCATCGGCTACGTCGCGGACGCGATCGCGTACCACGCCGTCGAGCCTGACCGATTGACGCCCGCGTACTTCCGGGCGCTCCACGAAGCGCGGGGGCGGAGCCGCGTCCTCTACAAGTTCGCCGCCCGCCGTTCGCCGCTCGCGATCGGGCTCCGCGTCCTCCCGGACGCGGTGCGCGCCGCGGTCGCCGTGGCGGTCTCCAGTCTCGGACGCGGCGGCGAGCCGCGCCGGCGCGCCCTCGCGCGCTGGTATCACTACCGGGCGATGCTGGCGGCGGCGCGCGGGGCCCGTCGCCCGGACGCCGCGCCCCCGCTCGGCGACGCCTGAGCGGCCGCGATCTGCGGCGGCGGACGGCGGGCGCCGGTGAGCGCGGCTCCGGCCGCCCACAGCGTCCAAAGATAGAGATGGAAGGGCCCGCGCGGCATGTCGGCGATCGAGAACACCGCCGTCGCCGCGAAGCAGAGGAGGAGCACGCCGGCGAGGCGTCGCTCGCCGGCCGCCCCGGCCGTCCGGCGGCGCCACAGGTCGCGCACGACGATCGCGAACATGGCCGCGTAGAGCGTCAAGCCGACGACACCGACGCCGAAGGCGACCTGCAGCGGCAGGTCGTGGGCATGCGGATAGTCCTCGGCGCGCACCGGATGGCGGGCGACGAAGAGTGCCTGGAACGTCTTGTCGCCCCAGCCGTGGCCGAACCACGGGCGTTCGGCGATGAGTTCGACCGTGCCGCGCCAGAGCTGCACGCGGTTGTGGAGGGTCCACATCGTCGCATCGCGGAAGCGCGGGTTCACCATCGGCGCCACGACCACCGCGCCGGCGAGCGCCGCCACGGCGAGCCAGCGCATGCGCGGTCGCCGCTGCCCGAGGAGCATCGCGACCACCAGCGCGACGACGCTCGACTGCGCCGTCCGCGACGCGAACAGCCAGAGCAGCACGAGCCCGGTCGCGAGCTGGATCGCCACGATCGTCCTGCGGAGCGGCCATTCGCTCCGGAGCACGAGCCAGCCGAGCGAGAACGACGCGACGATCAGGCCAGCGAAGGTGTTGATGTGCTGAAAGCTGAAGGGATCCATGACGCGATCGCCGAAGCGCCATCCGTGCCCGACGGTCCGGAGCCACACGACCACCTCGACGACGTAGACGGCCGTGAGCGCCACGCAGAGACAGCGCAACACGTACGCGACGTGCGCGCCGTCGGCACGGGTCGCCATGAGCTGCGCCGTGCTCCACGCGAAGGCCGCGAGCGTCGCGAGCTTCACCCAATCGCCGAGGGCGCGTCCGGGCTCCGGCGCCCAGAGCGTCCCGAGCAGCGCCCACGCGACGAAGAGCAGGAGCAGAACGAGCGCCGGATTGTCGCGGAGCGCGAGCGGGCGGCGCGACGGCGACCAGAGCGTCAGCGCCACGCCGCCCCAGGCGTAGGCGTCGCGGGGCGCACCCGACCAGGCGACGACGATCGTCGTCACGAGCATCGCGATCGCGACCCGGACGGTCGGCGGCATCGGCGGACGTTCCACGACGGGCCGCTTCTCTACCGAATTCGGCCGAAGCCGGGTAGCCCGCGCAGCGCGCGCTCGAGCGCGGTCGCGAGCACGCGCTGCCCCGCCGGCGCGAGATGCGGGTCCGCCTCGAGCCGCACGCGCTCGCCGCGCGTCGCCGCCGCGTCGAGCGCCGGGGCGAGTTCGAGACACGGCACGCCGCGCGCGGTCCAGTATCCGCGTTGCCAGGCGCGCAGCCGTTCGGACATCATCTCCAGCACCACGACGAGCTCCGCGCCGTCCGCCACGACGTCACGCCGTAGGCGGTCGAGGAGCGCCTCGGTGAGCGTCCACGCCGCGGGCGTCGGCTGCCCCGCGGGCGCCGGCGCCGCCGCGGCGGTCGGCCCCACGGGCGCCGGCGCCGGCGCGTCGTCCGGGACCGGCGATCGCGCCGCGCGCCGCAGCACCGTCCCCGCGTAGTCGAGCCACGCGAAGAACCGGGAATGCTCCTGCAACCATTCCTGCGCCGCCGACTTCCGCCGCGGTGGCGGGGCCGGATCGTACACCAGGCGCTCCCCGGCCAGGCGGAAGCGCGGTCCGCGTCGATCGACGTTGTCGTCCGCGTCGTTCGGCGACACGACGAGCACGACGACGTCGGGGCGATAGCGCCTCCCCTCCTGTCGGTAGAAGAGCAGCTCCTGCGCGGTCGAATAGCCCGGGACGCCGGCATTCACGACGTCGGTGTCGCCGAGCGCGCGCTCCACGAGTTCCGTGAAGCACTCGTCGTGCTCGACGCCCCAGCACCACACGACCGAGTCCCCGAGCACGAGCACCCGGCGGCGACCGGGCGTGCGCGCGTAGTCGACGGGGTCGTCGCGCCGGCCCGACGCATCGTGCGTCACCCGGACGGCGAAGTGCGCTCCCCGAAACACCAGCGACCGGGACGGCGCGAGCTTCCAGCCGAGGACGGGATCGTAGACGGTGAAGCCGGCGATCGAGTGGTACGACGCGACGTCGATCGGCAGAACGCGGAGCGCGAGCTCCAGCAGGCCAGCCGCGACCGCCAGGCTCGCGAGCAACAGCACGAGCGGCGCGAGACGTCGCATGACGGCGGGCGGAACGGTCAGCCGAGAACGATCGTCTCTTCGCGGCGCGCGCCCACCGAAATCATCGTGAACGGCGTTCCGGAAAGCTCCTCGAGGCGCGCGACGTAGCGGCGCGCATTCGCCGGCAGATCCTCGAGGCGGCGAACGCCCGACAGCGGCTCCGTCCACCCCGGAAGCTCCTCGTATTCCGGCACCGCCGCGCCGAGCAGGCGCATGCTCGCGGGGACGCGCTCGAAACGCTCGCCGTCGGCGCGATACGCCGTGCAGATGCGCAGCGGGTCGAGGCCCGTCAACACGTCGAGCTTGGTGAGCGCGATGCCGGTGAGCCCGTTCAAGCGCGCCGCCTGGCGGACGAGCACCGCGTCGAACCAGCCGCAGCGCCGCGGCCGGCCGGTCGTGGCGCCGAACTCGTCGCCGGTCTCGCGCAGGCGCGCCCCGATCTCGCCGAGTTCCTCGGTCGGAAACGGACCGTTCCCGACGCGCGTCGTGTACGCCTTGCAGATGCCGATCACGCGCTTCACCACGCCGGCGCCGATGCCCGAGCCGGCCGCCACCGCGCCCGCCACGCAGTTCGACGAGGTGACGTACGGATACGTGCCGTGATCGACGTCGAGCATCGTCCCCTGCGCGCCCTCGAACAGCACGCGGCGGCCCGCCTCGATCTCGCGGTGCAGGTAGAGGGCGGTGTCGGTCACGTACGGACGGATGCGCTCGGCATGGGCGCTAAACGCGTCGTGGATGGCGCCGAAGTCGAGCGCCTCCTCCTGGAGGATCGCCTTCAGGTACTGGTTCTTCTCGCGGATGTTCCGCTCGAGCTTCTCCTCGAAGACGGCCTCGTCGAGAAGATCGACGATGCGGATGCCGGTGCGCGCCACCTTGTCCTCGTAGGCGGGACCGATGCCGCGGCCCGTCGTGCCGATCTCGCCCCTGCCCCGCAGCCGCTCGCGCGCGAGGTCGATCGCCTTGTGGTACGGCAGGATCAGATGCGCCTCGTCGCTGATCTTGAGGCAGCCGTCGTCGGTGAGATAACCGCGCGCGCGGAGCGCCGCGAGTTCGTCGACGAGCACCGCCGGATCCACCACCACGCCGTTGCCGATCACGCAGATCTTGCCGGGATTGAGGACGCCCGACGGGATCAGGTGGAGCACGGTGCGCTCGTCGCCGACCACGAGGGTGTGGCCGGCGTTGTTCCCGCCCTGGAAGCGCACGACGATGTCCGCATCGTGGGCCAGGATGTCGACGAACTTTCCCTTGCCTTCGTCGCCCCACTGGACGCCGACGACTACGGTGGTGGACATGGCGGCCCTCAGAGCTGGAGCAGCTGCGCCGAGACGATGTCCGGCGAGCGACGGAGGTCCGCCAGCACCGCCTCGGGCACCACCTCGTCGACGTGGAAGAACGAGATCGCCATGCCGCCCGCCCGCTCGCGGCCGAGCTCGAGGCCGGCGATGTTGATGCCGTGCTGGCCGAGGAGCGTGCCGACGCGGCCGACGACGCCCGGAACGTCGCGGTTGTTCAGCAGCAGGACGGCCCCCTCGGGCACCGCCTCCATGTAGAAGTCGTCGATGCGGACGAGGCGCAGGATGCTGGCGCCGAAGACCGCGCCCTCGACGACCTGCGTCCCGGAGCTTCGCGTGACGCGCACCTCGATCGAGTTCACGAAGTTCGTGGGCTGATTGGCGCGCGCCTCCTTCACGACGATGCCGCGCTCCTTCGCGAGCGCCGGCGCGTTCACGTAGTTCACGTCGTCGATGAAGCGGGTCAGCAGGCCGCGCAGCACCGCGATCGTGACCGGCCGGATGTCGAGCTCCGCAACCGCGCCCGCGTATTCGACCGAGATCTCGGTCGGCGGCTCGGTCGACAGCTGCGCCAGCAGACTCCCGAGCTTCTCGCCGAGCTGGAGGTGCGGACGCAGCAGCTGCAGCATCTCCGCGCTCAGCGACGGCATGTTGACGGCGGCCTGCACCTCCCCGCGCACGAGGAAGTTGGTGATCTGCTCGGCGATGGCGATCGCGACGTTGACCTGCGCCTCGCTGGTGGCGGCGCCGAGGTGCGGCGTCACCACGACCTGCGGAAGCGCCAGCAACGGATGATCCTTCGGCGGGGGCTCCTCCGCGAACACGTCGAGCGCGGCGCCGGCGACCTTGCCACTGGTGATGGCCTCTCCCAGCGCCGCCTCGTCGACGATGCCGCCGCGCGCCGCGTTGACGATCCGCACGCCCTTCTTCATCTTGGCGAACGCCGCGGCGCCGATCAGGCCCTTGGTTTCCGGCGTCATGGGGACGTGCACCGAGATGAAGTCGGCGCGCGCGTAGAGGTCGTCGAGGGTCACCAGCTCGACCCCGAGCTTGGCGGACGCCTCGTGCGTGACGAACGGGTCGTAGCCGATCACCCGCATGCGCAAGCCCTGGGCGCGCTCGGCGACGATGCGTCCGATGTTGCCGAGGCCGACGATGCCGAGGGTCTTGTTGCAGACCTCGGTGCCGGTGAACTTGGTGCGCTCCCACTTGCCCGCGCGCACCGACGCGTCGGCCTGGGGGATGAAGCGCGCCGCCGCGAGCATCAGCGTGATGGCGTGCTCGGCGGTGGTCACGTTGTTGCCGCCGGGCGTGTTCATGACGACGATCCCGCGCGCCGTCGCCGCGGCGACGTCGATGTTGTCGACGCCGATGCCGGCGCGCCCGATGACGCGGAGCTTGCCGTGGTTCTTCAGCGTATCGGCGGTAACCTTGCTGCCACTGCGGATCACGAGCGCGTCGTATCCGCCAATCACGCGGGCGAGTTCGTCCGGCTTCATGCCGGGCTTGAGGTCGAGCTCGATGTCCGGGTTGGCCTCGAAGACGTCGACGCCTTGCTGGTCGAGCGGGTCGGTCGCGAGCACTCGGTAGGTCATGGCGTCCGCTCCTTCAGGCCGCCGGCGCGGCGGGCATGCCTTCCAGAAGGATCTGCTGCGCGGCGCCGACGCCCTTCCCGAGCTGAAGCCGCGCGCCGAACTTGGCGAGGCCCATCTCGAGGGCGGCCATGGCGGTCACGATGTCGAAGCTGCCGATGTAGCCGAGGTGCGCGACCCGGCAGATCCTTCCCTTCAGCTGGTCCTGACCGCCGGCGAACGTGATGCCGACCTGGTCGCGGAGATAGCCGACGAGCTTCCCGGGCACACCCGCGGGGAGGTAGATGCCGGTCGTCGCCGGGCTCGGCGCCGTCGGCGCGACGAGCGTCAGCCCGAGCGCCTCGGCGCCGGCGCGCGTGGCGCGCGCGAGGCGGTCGTGGCGCGCGAAGACGTTGTCGAGGCCCTCGGCGAACATCAAGCGGAGCGCCTCGTGCAAGCCGAAGATCAGCGAGATCGCCGGCGTCCACGCCGTCGTGTGCTTCTGCTGGTTGTCGCGCTCGCGCTTGAGATCCAAATAGAAGCGCGGCTGCTTCGACGCGCCGACCGCCTTCCACGCCTTCTCGGAGAGCGCGACGAACGCGAGCCCCGGCGGAAGCATGAGCGCCTTCTGCGAGCCGGTGAGCAGCACGTCGATGCCGAGCTCGTCCATCGGCAGGTCGAGCACGCCGACCGCCGTGATGCCGTCGACGACGAGCAGCGTACCGGTCTCGCGCGTGATCCTCGCGACCTCCGCCACCGGGTGGAGGACGGTCGTCGACGTCTCGCTCCCCTGCATGAGGACGAGCTTGGTGTCGGGATGCGCCTTCAGCACCTTCGCGATCGCCGCCGGATCGACGGCCGTGCCCCACTCGACCTTGATCTCGTCCACCACGAGTCCGTAGGCGGCGGCGATCTTGCCCCAGCGCTCGCCGAACTTGCCGCCGTTCACCACCAGCACACGGTCGCCGGGCGAGGTCGTGTTGACGACCGACGCCTCCATGGCACCCGTCCCGGAGGACGCCAGGATGAGCACGTCCTGCGCGGTCTTGAAGAGCCCCTGGAGGGACTTCGCGGTCTCGGCGAACAGCGCTTCGAACTGGGGCGTGCGGTGATGGAAGATCGGCTGGGCCATCGCCAGCAGCACGGACTCGGGAACG
The DNA here is from genome assembly GCA_020852955.1 of Deltaproteobacteria bacterium. Lineage (GTDB taxonomy): Bacteria > Desulfobacterota > Binatia > UTPRO1 > UTPRO1 > UTPRO1. The sequence continues at coordinate 313,766 of JADYZW010000016.1, forward strand.
GGGGTCGGACCGGGGGCGAGCAGATATTTCTTGATCATCGTCGTACCTACCTGTCGTGCGCGGGCCCGCGGTCGCAAAAAAGCCTGGACCCCTTCCGGTCAGAGGCCCAGGCGTTCGGCTCCTGAAGGTCGCACTTCCCCGTGGTGCTCCACGCAAACGCCAGTCGTGCGATACCCAAACAGTCGTATGAAGGCGGCGGAGCGTAACGAAGCACCCCTGGGGTGTCAAGGTGAACCGCGGCCGCGCGCGTACGCGTCACGGTACTGGTGCGGCCGGCGCGCACGTCGTAAATAGCGCCGGACGAAGGCCCGACGCGCGGCGCGCACGGCGCCGCCGCGCCGTCGAAACAGCGAGGCGGCGCGCATGGTCACAGCGTCCAAGCCAAGGAGCGGCTGCATGAAAACGTGTCGACGAATCGGAATCGCCGCGGTGGTAGGGCTCGCGGCGCTGGTCGGTCACGGCCGGGCGGACGACGCCGCCGCGCCGGCGGGCGCGATGAGCGGCGACCCGAACGGCCGCGCGATCATCGACACGGAGACGTCCGCCCGCCGCGAGGCCGAGTTCGAGGAAACGCCCTACCTGCCCCAGGTGTTCGCGCACCAATGGGCGTACCGCGCGCCGGCCATCGACACGCCCGACGCCTCCATCGCGGAGACCGAGACCGCCCGCCTGACGGTGGCCGAGGCCGTCCACCAGGCGCTGCTGCACAACCCCGGCATCGCCGCGCAGCGCCTGACGCCGCTCCGCCAACGCGAGGACGTCCGCACGGCCGAGGCCATCTTCGACCCCATCATCTCCGGCGCCGTGAACAAGGACCGCCGCAAGGCTCCGAACTCCTCCGCGCTCGCAGGCGTGCCGATCAGCGTGCAGGAGAACGTCAACTTCAACGCGTCGTTCGCGAAGACCCTCCGCACCGGCGGCGATTTCCGGATCGACTTCACGAACAACCGCTTCGTCTCGAACGCGCGCTTCCAGGGCCTGATCCCGCAGTATGAGCCCGAGCTCCTGTTCTCGCTGAACCAGCCCCTGCTGCGCAACTTCGGCCTGAACTTCGCCTACCTCCTCGTCGACGTGACCAAGCTGCAGTCCGAAGCGGCGGCCTGGCAATACCGCGCCGACCTCGCGAACTTCGTGAAGCGCGTCATCGCGGGATACTGGATCGTCGTCTACACGCGGCAGAACCTCGCCGTGCAGCGGGAATCGCTCGCGCTCGCCCACCAGACGCTGCGCGAGAACCAGGAGCGCGTGCGGGTCGGCCTGCTCGCGCCGGTCGCGGTGAAGGAGGCCGAGAGCCAGGCCGCCGCCCGCGAGCAGCAGGTGATCGTCGCCAACAACCAGCTCGACAACGCCCTCCGCACGCTGCAGCAGGTCGTCTATCTGCAGAAGGGTGCGGCCTTCATTCCGCGCCCGATCGAGCCGATCGACGACCCGCGCACGACGCCGGTCGTGGTCGACGCCCAGGCCGCGCTCAATCTCGCCCTCGAGCAGCGGCCCGAGGTCCACGCGCAGACCTACGATCTCAAGAGCAAGCAGGTGACGGCCCGGGTCCGCGAGAACCAGCTGCTGCCGCGCGTCGATTTCGTCGGCAACTTCGGGCTCAACGGCCTCTCGGGCGACGCGGTCTCCGTGGTCGATCCGAGCACCGGACAGCAGGTGCAGACGCCCTACGACGGTTCGTACTGGGAGGCGCTCGACCGCCTCACGAGCAAGAAGTTCTACTCGTACCAGGCCGGCGTCGAGGTGGAGATCCCGATCGGCAACGCCGCCGCCAAGAGCGAGTACGCGAAGGCCAAGATCGACGTCTCGCAGTCCGAGCTCACGCGTCGCCAGCTGTTCTCCACCATCAGCCTCGAAGTCTCGACCGCAGTGAACGACGTCGTCGCCAACATCAAGCGCATCGAAGCGTCGCGGATCGCGCGCGAGCTCGCCGAGGAGAACCTGCGGAACCAACAGAAGCGGCTCGAGGTCGGCATCGCCACGACCAAGGACGTGCTCGACTTCCAGGACGATCTGACGCAAGCCCGGGGCATCGAGCTGCAGGCCGCCACCGACTACAACATCTCGCTCGCCGAGCTCGCGCGCGCCCAGGGAACACTGCTCGACGAGTACTCGGTCGTGGTCGAGATCCCGGGTAAGCGCTTCACCCCGTGGTGGGCGCGCTTCTGACGCAGCGCGCACCGGCGAACCCGCGGGGGCACTGTCCCTGAGGAGGACGGCGCCCCCGCGCGCATGCGGTGGACTCGCCGCCGGCCCGCCCGCTACACTCCATCCGCTTCGCCCCCGCAGCCGTTGATCGTTCGTTTCCAGGGAAGGAGACCCATGCCATGACCTCGACCCCGTCGAAGCTCGCGCGGTCCCTCCTCTTCGCCCTCGTCGTTTCGGTCGCGGCGACGGCGGGCGCGGTCGAGCCGCCGCGCGTAATCGACAGCTACGTGCTGTTCGCCTACGATGAGATGATCCTGAAGGGCGCCACCGGCGCCTCGCCGCGCGGCCACATCCGCGGCGGCGACATCGGCGTCAACTACCCGACCGCCAATCCGAATGCGTTCGCCCTCTCCTACGCGACGTTCGGACGGGTCATCATGGATCCCGGCTCGCAGGCGGTCGCCGACAGCGTGCGCTGCTCGAGCGTGGAAGGCGTATTCTTCGATCTCTTCGCGAACCGCGTGAACGCGAGCTTCGCGGCGACGATCGACGGCGCGGGCCCCCTCCCGTTCACCCCTCCGATCATCGCCCCGGCGGACCTTCCGGCGTTCCCCTTCACCCCGGGACGCGCGCTCACCGACGGCGCCGCCGATGTTACGGTCGGTGGCACCGGCCTTCCGAGTCCCTTCACGTTCGCGCCCGGCGCCTATCGCGACGTGCGGCTCAACAACGACGCGGTCGTGACGTTCGGAGACGGCACGTTCGATCTCCGCAGCCTCGAGATCGGGCGCGACGTCACGATCAACGTGACCGACCAAACGATCCTCCGGATCGATGGCGGCATGTCGATCAACGACGGCCTGCGGCTCGGCCTCGGCACACACTCCGGAGCGCAGATCTTCCTCGGCGCGCTCGGCTTCAATCCGACCGCGACGCCGGTCGTCAATTTCGCCCACTACGCCGAGATCCACGTCCAGCTCTTCGCGCCGAACGGCTGGCTCGACCTCGGAGGGCGCAACCAGCTGTTCGGGCGCTACATCGCCCGGCGCATCAGCGGCGACCCGAACAACAACGTCACGCTCGAGTTCCCGCCCCTGCAGCCTCCGGGCGGCGGCCTGATCGACCCGTTCCAGTGCTACGAAATCCATCGGGCGCCGCTCGATCGCACCGTGACGCTCACCGACGCGCTCGGGCCGAGCACCGCCGTCGTGGAGCGCGCCAAGCGGATCTGCGCGCCGGCCGACGTGAACGGGGCCGATCCGACCGCGCCGTCGCACCCCGGGCACCTCACCTACTACACGATCGAGCGGACGAGCCCGTTCCCCAAGGTCAAGAACGTCGACGTGACGAATCCGTTCGGCACGGTGACGGTGGACCTCGCGCGGCCGGACCGGCTGCTCGTCCCGACATCCAAGAGCGTGACCGCCCCTCCGGCGCCCCTCGCGGCGCCGCTCGATCACTTCACGTGCTATCGCGTGAGCGGCGCGCAGGCCCGCATCGACGACCTCGCGATCACCGATCAGTTCGGCACGATCACGATCGACGTGAAGCGGCCGCTGCACCTCTGCCTGGCGGCCGACAAGAACGGCGAGGGCGTCCCGACCCCCGACGCCGCGATGCTCTGCTACCAGGTGCGGGGCGTCCCGCCGGACACGGCGCCGGACCTGGTCTACACGAACAACCAGTTCGGTGCGGATCAGTACCCGTTCTTCGGGCCGCGCGACCTCTGCGTCCCGTCGACCGTCGTGCTGCCCTGATCATTCACGGCGGACGAGCGCGTGCGGGTCGCCAGCACGACCTGCACGCGCTCGTCCGCGACCAGCCGCAAGCGCTCGACGCGGAACCCCGCCGCCTGCGCCGCCCGGGCGCTCGGGTCCGCGAGGCGGCGCCAGCGAGCCGACGGCCACCCTCCGGGAACCCGCGGGGCTCCGAACAGCGCGCGGAGCGTCGCCACGAGCTGCCGCGGCCTGTTGTGATCGACCACGACGAGCCGCACGCCGGCGGGCGTACGCGCGGCGAGTGCCGAGAGCGCCTGCGCGCGCTCCGCGGGGGACGGCGCGTGGCCGACGACACTGACGACGAGGGCCGCCGCCCGATCGACCCGCGACGCCGCAAGCGCATCCCAGCCGATCCACGGAACGTCCCCGGGGCCGAGCTCGGCGGCGACGAGCGTCTCGGCCTCACGCCGCCAGCGCGGCACGCCTCGCATCGGCGACGTCCGGCTACCGGCCGTTCCGGCTACGGATGAGCGTCGTGAACTCCTCGCGCGTCTCCTGCCGGGTGCGGAACGTTCCCAGCATGCAGCTCGTCACGACCACGGAGTTCTGCTTTTCGACGCCCCGCATCCTCATGCAGAGGTGCTCGGCTTCCACGACGACGCCGACGCCCTGCGGGTCGATCGCGTTCATGAGGGAGGTCGCGACCTGGGTCGTGAGGCGCTCCTGAACCTGCAAGCGGCGAGCGAACACCTCGAAGAGGCGGGCGAGCTTGCTCACGCCGAGGATCTTCTTGCTCGGGATGTAGGCGACGTGCGCCTTTCCGAAGAACGGCAGCATGTGGTGCTCGCACAGCGTGAAGAAATCGAGATCCTTCAGCACGATCATCTCGGAGTACTCTTCGCTGAAGAGCGCCGAGTTGAGGATCGCGGACGGGTCCTCGTGGTAGCCCTTGGTCAGGAACTCGAGCGCGCGGACGACGCGATCGGGCGTCTTCAGCAACCCTTCACGGTCCGGGTCTTCCCCGACCGCGCGCAAGAGACCGCGGACGAGGTCCGCACTGCTCAAGACTTGCCCTTCTTCTCGATGGCGCGGACCTTCTGGTACTTCCGGTAGTCGTATCCCGTCGCCATCGCCATCAGGAGGCCTTCCATGCCGCCCTCGCGCTCGCGGCGGAGGATCATGAGGCGGTCGTAGAACTCGCGGAAGTCCCGGTTGATGCGATGCGCCTCATCGACGGGATTCAGGTAGAAGGCGTGCAGTCGATTCACGGTGAAACGCAGCGCCGAGAAGCGGAGCTCGTTCGGAAAGGCGTCCCACTCCGCGAGGGACAGCGTACGGAGCGACTCGTAGCCGCCGATCAAGACCTCGAAGCGCTTCAGGTCGTAACGCTCGCCGTCGTAGCAGAGCGCGTTCACGGCGGTCGCGAGGTCGAAGATGTACTTGCCGCGCGATGCGGTCTCGAAGTCGAGCACGCCGACGACCTTCTCGCCGCGAAAGAGGATGTTGTCGAGGTAGAGGTCGCCGTGGATGATGCCCTTCGGCAGCTTGCACTCGAGGTAGTGCTCGAGGTAGCCGACCTCCTCGTCGAGCGTGCGCGTGATCTTCTTGAAGTACACCGGCAGGCGGTCGCGCACTTCCTGGTAGACGTCGGCCACGCGCTCGAAGCTGAAGCGGTTGTCGACGCCCTTCTTGTAGCCCTTGCCGATGACGTGCAAGTCCGCGAGCACGCGGCCCGCGTTCTCGATCTGCGCCAACGTCAGGCTGCCGCCCTCGCGCTTGTGGCCGTCGATGAACTTGAAGAGCGAGATGCACTTCCCGTCGAGCTCGTGGTACTGCCGACCCTTGCGGTCGATCATGAGTTGCGGGCACGGGAACCCGTGCTTGCGGAGATAGAGCAGGAGATCGATCTCCCGCTTCACCTCCATCTCGCTCCGCTCTTCGTCGATGCGGAGCCAGAAGCGACCCTTGGCGGTGTCGAGGCGGCAATTGCCGTCCGTCCCGCCCCCGTTGCCATTGGCGGCCTGCAGCTTGCCGAGGCCGAACTCCTCGACCAGCTCCGCCAGTTGCCGCCTATCGAGATTCGTGTACGCCACCATTGTGTACGCCCGCCACCCGCTCAGGAATGTTGAGAACCGTTCGGTTATATCCCTAACCCCGCGATAGTCAATAGTTTTCTGGCTATCATGTGATGCGGATCAAAATATGGCGAAGCCGATCGGGGGCGCAGTCCCGAGCCCGGCTGCTTCGTCTATGTCGGCGATTTCACGGCGTCGGGAAGGCCGATCCTGGGGCAGATGCGGCGGAGCGTACAGTCCGGACAGGCCGGCTTTCGCGCCTGGCAGATCCGCCGGCCGTGATGGATCATCCGATGCGTGAACCGGGTCCACGACGCGGCGGGCAGAAGCGCCCGCAGGTCCATCTCGATCCTGGTGGGATCGTCTTCGCTGGTGAGCCCGAGGCGATTCGCGACCCGGCGCACATGGGTGTCGACGACGATCGACGGCACCCCATAGGCGGTGCCGAGCACGACGTTCGCGGTCTTGCGGCCGATGCCGGGCAGCGTGACCAACGTGGCGAGGTCGCGCGGCAGCTCGCCTCCGAACTCGTCGGCCGTGGCCCTCGCGACCCCGAGCAGCGACTTCGCCTTCTGCCGGAAGAACCCGGTGGAGTGGATGATGCGCTCGAGCTCGCGGGGCTCGGCGGCGGCGAGCACGCGCGGCGTCGGGTAGCGGGCGAAGAGCGTCGGCGTGACGGCATTGACACGCTCGTCGGTGCATTGCGCCGACAGGATGGTCGCGACGAGCAGCTGCCAGGCGTTCTCGTGACGCAGGGCGCACCACGCGTCGGGGTAGGCGTCGGCGAGCGCGCGGTCGATCTGGCGGGCGCGCAGCCGCCGGGCCCGCGGGGTCTCGCGTTCGGCGGCCGGCGCCTTGCGCGTCATGCCCGGCGCCGCGACGCGATCGGCGCGGCCGGTGGATGCAGGCGCCGGCGACGCTCGTCGGCGACGCCGGCGCGGTAGCGCTCGACCGCGCGCGTCGCCTCCTCGGCGCTCCACCCGAGCGCATCGGCCACGAGCCGACCGACGTCCGCCGCCGCCTCGGCGCCGCCGTCCTCGGCGCGGAACGAGATCGGCACCCGCCGCCGGAGCACGTCGTCGAGGGTCGCCGCCATCTCGGACTCGGCGGCGCGCGTCACCTCGATCCGCCGATACGGCAGTCCGGCAACCACGCGCCGGCCCGCGTCGGGCGCGGCGCCGAGCCGGTCGACGACCTCCACGGCGGCGATCCCGTAGCGATACAGCAGGTGGCGGACGAGGCCGTCGTCGAGAGCAGCGGCGCGCGCGCGCATGCGCTTCGCGAAGCCTCCGAAGCCGCCCCGGTCCGGAGCGTCGACGCGCGCGCCGGGCAACGGGACCTCGCCGGTCCGGCACGCCGCGAACCGCCGGCCCGGCTCGAACGTGGCGAGACGCTCGGCCACCCGGTCCACGACCCTTTCCGCGACGCGTCGGTAGGTCGTGAGCTTCCCGCCGCCGAGCGACAGCAGCCCGGAGGGGCTCTCGAAGATCTCCTCCTCGCGCGAGGTCTCCGAAGGCGCCTCGTCCTCCGTCGGCGCCGGCGCGACGAGGGGCCGCAGACCCGCGTACGCGCCGATCACGTCGCCCTCCTCGAGGCGCGCCGCGGGAAAGGAGGCGTTCACGGCCTCGAGCAGGTAGCGCACGTCGGCGGCGTCGGCGGCGACGTCCTCGGGGCGCGCGTCGTAGTCCGTGTCGGTCGTCCCGACCAGCGTCTGATCCTCCCACGGGATCGCGAACATTACGCGCCCGTCGCGCGGCGCGCGCAGCACGATCGCGTTCCGGTTGCCGACGCGCGCGCGCGGGACGACGATGTGCGCGCCCTTGGTGAGCCGCAGCACCGGCGCCGCCGCCGGATCGTCGAGCCGGCGCACGCGGTCGAGCCACGGACCGGTCGCGTTCACGATCTGGCGGGCCGTGATCGTGAACGTGGCGCCGCTCACGCGATCGACGACGCGCGCTCCGCAGAGCCGGTCGCCGTCGCGCAGGAGGTCCGTCACCCCCACGTAGTTGCAGGCGACGGCTCCCGCCGCCGCCGCCGACTGGATCGTCTCCAGGGTGAGCCGCGCGTCGTCGGTCCAGCAGTCGTAGTAGTGCATCGCGCCGCGCAACCCGTCGGCGCGCAGCGCCGGCTCGTGGCGCAGCGTCGTCTGCCGTCCCCAGGATCGATGCCTCGCGATGTTCCGGAACGCCGACAGCCCGTCGTAGACCCAGAGGCCCGCCGACAGCCGCAGGCGCCCCACGGGATCGCCCCGAAAGATCGGGAACACGAACGGCATCGGATGGACGAGATGGGGCGCGAGATGGCGCCGCAGGTGATCGCGCTCGCGGCTCGCCTCGAGCACCAGCGCGAACTCGTAGTTCTCGAGATAGCGCAGGCCGCCGTGGACGAGCTTGCTCGACTTGCTGCTCGTGCCGCTCGCGAAGTCGCCCTGCTCGGCGAGAGCGACCGTGAGCCCGCGCATGGCGGCGTCGCGGGCGATACCGGCGCCGTTGATCCCTCCTCCGATCACGAGGAGATCGAAGCGGTTTCCGGCCAGCGCCTCACCGAGAGCGATGCGGCGACCGTCAGACACGGAGCGGGCTCCAGAGTGCGCGCGACGTCGTCATCGGCGACGAGTCGCTTGTATCACACGAGCGCCTGGCCGCCATCCGCGATCCTGCCGAACGATCGCGATCACGAGGTCGGCGACGTTGGTGCCGGTCGGTCCGGGCCGGAACAGGTCGCCGAGCGCGGCGAGCAGCGGATACGCGTCGTGGCGATCGAGCGCCCGCTCCAGCGACCGACCGAGACGCCGCGCGCGCCTGGCGCTCGATCCGTCGGCGAATCCGCCCGCGGCGTCCGTCGGTCCGTCGATCCCGTCCGTGCCCGCCGCGAGGAGCGTCCACCCGCCGACGCCGGCGAGCGCACGCGCCACCGCGAGCGCCAGCGCCTGGTTGCGACCGCCCTTCCCCGGCGCGACGCCGAGCCGCACGGTGGTCTCGCCCCCGGCGATCCAGAGTACGGACGCGCCCGCGCGCGCGTGTGCCGCGGCGGCGCGCAGGCTCCGTGCGACGGCGCGCGCCGCTTCGTCCGTCGTGCCGACGAGCGGGGCCCTCCGGACGACGACCCGCGGGAAGCCGGCCCGTCGACCCCAGGCGGCGGCGTAGCCGCGCGCCGTCGCGTTCCCCGCCAGGAGGAGCGTCGGACACGCGCGGCTCGCGGACGAGCCCGGCTTCGGCGTCTCCGCGATCGCCCCGCGCACCCCGCGCGCCAGGTGTCGCCGGACCGCCGCGGGCAACGCCGGCGCCGACGCGGCCCCGCGCACGAGCGCGAAGGCCCCGCGGAAGGTGGTCGGATCGGCGACCGTCGGCCCCGAGCCGATCACGGCGAGGTCGTCGCCGGGAACGTCCGAGACGACGATCGCGGCGGCGGCGCGTCCGACGAGGCGCGCGGCGAGCCGCCCGCCCGTGATCCCCGACAGGTGCTTCCGGATCGCATTGGCGCCCGCGATGTCGATGCCGCTCGCAAGCAGCCACGCGCCCGCACGGCGCACGTCGGCAAGCGAGAGGCCCGCCGCGGGCAGCACGAACAGGCTCGACGCGCCGCCGGTCAAGACGACCAGCACGGCGGCCCGCGGATGCCGTTCGAGAGCGGCGAGCGCGCGCCGGGTCGCGGCGACGCTGGTCGCGTCGGGCACCGGATGGCTCCCGTGGACGATCGCGACGCGCGCGAGCGGGCGCTCGTATCCCGGCGGGACGATCACGCAGCCGCCGACGACGCGCGCGCCGACGACCTCCTCGACGCCGGCGGCGAGCCCGGCCGCTCCCTTTCCCGCGCCGATCACGACGAGCCCGTCGCCGAGCGGCAGCACGACGCGCCGCCCCCGCCCGCGCACGACGAGTCGGTCGCGCCGCCGGTCGAGCGCGAGCGCGTTCGCGGCGACGGTGCGCGGATCGACCGCCGCAATCGCGGCGCGATACGCGGCGACGAGCGCGCCGCGCGACGCGCTCCGCGACCCGCGCGCACCGCGCGTCACCTTGCCTGACATCGGGGCTTTCTGTAGCGTTCCGCGAGGCGTACGGCGGTGCGCCGTGCCTGCACATCCGGGAGGACGCGATGCACGAGGAGTTTCGCACCGAGCAATTCGCCGAGAGCTTCATCGGAGTCTGGAAGCGCGTGGTCACCGATCCGCGGGGATTCTTCCAGGACATGCCGATCCGCGGCGGCATCCAGGCGCCGCTGCTCTTCCTGGTGGCCTGCCTCGTCGTGGCGGGGCTCGGCTACCTCGTGGTCGGGCCGCGCGGCTTCGGCCTCGGCCTCGTCTTCTGGGGCACGCTCCGCTCGTTCCTCTACGCCGCCGTCCTTCTGCTCGTCGCCCGCCAGATCTTCTCGGGAGCCGCGGACTTCGAAGCCACCTATCGGGTCGTCGCCTATGCGACCGCGCCGATGGCCTTCATTTTCCTCCCCCTGGTCGGCGGCCTCGCGTTCCTCTACACCCTCTTCCTCGTCATCGTCGGCCTCGAGCGCGTGAACGGCTTCGACGCCGTGAAGTCCGTCCTCACGGTCCTCCTCGCGAGCGTCGCGATCGCCGCCCTCGGCTGGGCCCTCGGCCTCCACGGCCACGCGTCCTACCCCCACGGCATCCTCGGCTGCCACCGATGACAGGCCGGCGAGATGGGCCTGCCCCACCGCCGTAGCCGGAACGTGGAACTACGCGCTATTGGCCTTCTTCGTCGAGGTCCGTGGCGCCGAGCCGCCGGTACGCCCGATCATCGTCCCCGCGGCGGTTCTGCTTGGCCTCGGACTCCCGGTCGGCCTGACACTGCACGCAGAGCCGGGTGAACGGCATCGCCTGGAGCCTCCCCTCGGCGATTTCCTGCTCGCAGCTCTCGCAGACCCCGTAGGACCCTTCGCCGATGCGGTCGAGGGCATCCTCGATCGCCTGGAGCTTGCCGCGATCACGGTCCGTGAGGATGAAGCTGATCTCGCGCTCGCGCTCCTCGCTGGCGAGATCGTACGTGTCCATGCCCTCGTCCTTGGACGACTCGCGTCCCTGCTTGAGGTCCTGCTGGATTTCGGCGAGCAGCTGCCGCTTCATGGTCTCGAGCGTTTCGCGAGCGGTCTTCAGGAAGGCTTTACGCATGGTCTCCTCGAAAGGCGGCGGATGGTAAGGGCTGGTACCAACCGTGTCAACTCTCGCCGGCGGAAGCGCGAACCTCGCGGAATCTCGGCGAACGGCTACGGCCGGCGCCCCGAAGCGCGGCCCACGAGCGGCGCCACGAGCGCCCACACGCGGTGCTCCACCTCCTCGACCGTGAGGAGCCGTCCATCCTCCATGCACTCGACGCGCTCCCAGCGTTCGCTCCGGTCGAGCGTGACGAGCGCCAGGTAGGCGGCCTCCGCCGCGCGCAGGTGGGCGCGGTCGTCCTCGTGGATGTCGCGCGCCTTGCCCCGAAGGTAGGCGCGCTCGTCCTTCCCGGCCACGAGATCGAATCCGACATCGGCGGGCACGTGCAGCAGGATGGTGAGGTCGGGCTTCGGGATCCCGAGCAGCTCGTACTCGAGATGGTTCAGCCAGGCGAGGAAGCGCTCGCGCTCTCCGCGGTCGGCGAGCTTCGCCATCTGGTGCCCCTTGTTGGCCGAGACGTAGCGGTTCGAGATCACGATCCCGCCGCGCGCCAGCGCCGCGCGGATCTCGAACGACGCGTCGAAGCGGTCGAGCGCGTAGAACAGGGAAGCGCGATACGCGCCGACATCGGCGAGGTCGCCATACTCGCCGCGCAGGTAGCGCTCGATGAAGTACGCCGACGGCGCGCCATAGCGCGGGAAGTCGACGAGCACGACGTCGCGCCCGTCCGCCCGCAGGCGCCGTTCGAGCCGGGCCGTCTGGGTGCCCTTTCCCGAGCCGTCGAGCCCGTCGACTACGACGAAGACGCCGCTCATCTGCGCCGGTAGGTGACGAAGGAGAGCTCTTCACGGTCCTCCCGCGCCGTCTCCTTCCAGACGGCCGGATCGATCGGCGGGAAGAAGGTGTCCCCGGCGACGTCGCGATGCACGTGGGTCAGGTCGAGCACGTCGGCGCGCGCCATCGCCTCGGCATACACCGCGCCGCCGCCGTTCACGACGACCTCGTCGCCGGCATGCGCCGCAAGCGCGTCCGCGAGCGACGCGAAGCGCTCGACGCCGACCGGCAGCGGATAGTCGATCCGGCGCGTCACGACGACGTTCGTACGGCCCGGCAGCGGCCGAAAACGCTCCGGGATCGACTCCCACGTCCTGCGACCCATCACGACGACCTTCCCCATGGTGATCGCCCGATAGCGCTTCATGTCCTCGGGGATGCGCCACGGCAGAGCGCCGTCCTTGCCGATGCAGCCGTTCCGCGCGACCGCCGCCACGATCGTGATCATGGCGTCAGACCGCGATCGGAAAATCGATCTTCGGATAGCTCTCGTAGCCGTCGACGCGGCTGTGCTCGGCGGTCCAGTCCCAGATCGAGGCGAACGGCTCGGTCACGACCCGCGGCAGCGGATGGCGCTCGGGGTCGCGGGTGAGCTGCTCGCGCACGCCGTCGAGCTGGTTCACGTAGACGTGCGTGTCGGCGAGGAAGCCGATGAGCCGCCCTTCCCGGAGTCCCGCCTCCTTGGCGAGGAGGTGCAGCAGGAGTCCGTAGCTCGCGATGTTGAACGGCAAGCCGAGGGGCACGTCGACCGAACGCTGGCTCCAGAGGAGATTGAGCTTCCCTCCGATGACCGTGACCTGGAATACGAAATGGCACGGCGGCAGCCCCTGTTCGCCGAGTTGTTGAGGATTCCAGGCGCTGACGATCATACGGCGATCGTCGGGATTCGCCTTCAGCGTGTCGACGACATGGCGGAGCTGGTCGATTCCGCAGCCGGTGTAATCGGTCTCGTGGTCTACGTAGGCCGCACCGAAGTGGCGCCACTGGAATCCGTAGACCGGTCCGAGATCCGGCTCCTCGAGCATGCGCCGCCGCGCGAGCTCGTCGTGCCCGTAGGCCGCTCTCAGCGGATGCGCCCACTCGTCCCAGATGTGGTTGTCGCGCGCCTGGAGCCACCGCTTGTCGGTGATGCCCCGCACGAAGAACTCGAGCTCGGTTGCGACGAGCCGGAACGGCGTCCGCTTGGTCGTGAGCAGCGGGAAGCCCGTCGCCATGTCGTGCTCGAACGTCGCGCCGGCGATTGCGATCGTGTCGACGCCGGTGCGGCTCGGCTTGGGCTCCCCTTCCGCGAGGATGCGCCGGACGATGTCGAGGTACGCTTTCACGGTCCGCCCCGCCTCCTAGCTAGTGGCCCGTCGAGCCGAAGCCTCCGCGCCCCGGACCGGTCGCCTCGGTCACCACCCACCGCACCCGCGGCCGGGGGAACACGATGCCCTGCGCGATGCGCGTCCCCGCCGGAACCCGCACGTCGCGGTCGCCGGGGTTCCAGACCGAGATCAGCACCTCGTCGTCGGCGCCACAATAGTCGGGATCGATCACGCCGACGCCATTGGCGAGGACGAGGCCGAACTTCTTGAAAAGCGAGGAGCGCGCGTAGACGTGGAACACGTGGTCGGCCGGCACGCCGATCACGAGGCCCGTCGGCAGGAGCGCGTGGCTCCGAGCGGGCACCGCCGCGTCGTCGAGGATCGCCAGATCGAAGGCCGCAGCCCCCTCGGTCTGGTACTCCGGAACCTGCGCGCGCGGGTCGCGTCTGGTAATGCGGACGGTGAGCACCGGCGCGATCTTTCAGCGCCGCGGCGGGGCGGTCAAGACCGGAGGTCCCGCGTGTCGTGCGTCCCGCGGACGTCCCGCGCGAGGCCCGGCGCGGCGCCCGCTCATCGCCGCAGCCTTCGCGGCTCGCCCTGCCACCACACGACCTGCTTGCCCGCCTGCCTGAGCAGTTCGAGGCCCATCGCGTCGCCGCGCTGATTCGGCTGCCGACAATGGACCCGCATCACCCCGCTGTTGATCGCCCGCTTCGCGCACATTACGCACGGCGTGTGCGTGAGGAACATGACCTTGTCCTTCTCGATCGCGCCCGCTTTGAGAAGCGCGTTCTCCTCGGCGTGTACGTAGCCGCTACGATCGACCGGGATGAAGTCGCGGTCGTTCATGCCGGCGGCGCCGCCGTTGTAGCCGACGCCGAGCACGCGCTCGAGATCGGCCGACACGACGACGCATCCGACCTTCTGCGAGCCGTCCGTCGAGCGCAACGCGAGCGCCTCGGCGAAGCGCTGGTACGCCTCGGGAAGCGTCATCGAGGCCGGCAGGCGGCCGGCGACGAGCCCGGGAGGATGCGGCCCCGCCCCGCGCGGACGCCAGCGCGGATAGTGGATCACCGCCTTGCCCGCACGACGCAAGAGCTCGAGACCCTTGCGCCCGCGCGCGCTCGCCGTGCGATAGTAGACGTGGCTCACACCGCTGTTGATCGCACGCACCGCGCAGAGCCGACACGGCGCCTCGGTGACGAACATCACCTTGTCCTTCTCGACGGCGCCGGCGATGAGGAGCGCGTGCTCCTCGGCGTGGAGATGACTGTCGCGCGACCGCGCGTTGCCGGCGATGCCGCGCGCGCTCGCCGCGCCGCCCGAGAATCCGGCGCCGAGCACGCGCTCGAGGTTGAAGCTCACGAGCACGCATCCCGTCCGGTGCGCCGCCGCGGGCGAGCAGCGCGCCAATGCTTCGGCGAAGCGCAGGAACGATTCGAAGAGCGGAATGCGGTCCTGGTAGGCTCCGCAGTTCAGCGGGTGCGTGTTCTCGGGGCGGCCATCCTTCACGTGCGAGCGCCGGCGCGACCGCGGCGCGGAGCGGGCGGCCACGACGTCAGTCGCGGAAGTTGACGAACTGGAGCGCGAGTCCGAGGTCCGCGCCGCGGAGCTTCGCGATGACGTCCTGGAGATCGTCGCGCTTCTTTCCCGACACGCGCACCTCGTCGTCCATGATCTGCGCCTGCACCTTGGCGCCGGTCCCCTTGATGAACTTGACGATCTCGCGCGCCTTCTCCGTCTCGATGCCCTGCTGCACCGCGATCTTCTGCCGCGCTCGTCCTCCCTGCGCCGGCTCCATCGCTCCGTAGTCGAGGTTCTTGATCGGGACGTTGCGCTTGACGAGCTTCGACTGGAGAACGTCGACGACGGCCTTCACCTTGAAGTCGTCCGCCGAGGTGACGACGATCTCCTGCTGATCCCAGCCGATATCGGTCTTGCTGTCCTTGAGGTCGTAGCGCTGGGCGACCTCCTTGCGCGTCTGGTTGAGCGCGTTGTCGACCTCCTGCAGGTCGATGCGGGACACCACGTCGAACGAGGGCATGCGCCGTGTCGTAGCAAGACGATCGCGCGCGTGCCAGCGCACCCCCGTCCGGATCGCGGCTCCGCCGCGGCGCCGGACGCCTTCGGCTACTGCGACGGCCCGGGCGCCGCGCCGGGCGGCGTGATCACGTCGACGCCGCTCGGCACGGTGAACTCGAACGTCGCGTCGGGAACGTCCACGTTGCGCGCGATCGCGCTGAATCCGAGCGTCGTCACGTTGCCGAGCGGATCGGTGACGGCGGCCTCGACGATGTCGTACGTTGCGGCGTCCACGCCGAAGGCGAGAGCGCCCACATCGTCGCCGCGCTTCGAGGCGAGCGCCACGTAGAGGCGCTCCGCCGTGCAGCCGCGCGCGTCGGCCTCCGCCCGGAAGTCGTCCGTGATGCGCCCGACCCCGAGGAGGAACGACACCGGCGTCGTCGAGACAAAGGCGGCGCGGAACGGCGCCTTCAGCACCTGGCGATCCTCGGGCTGATAGATCCACAGCAGATCGCCGTCGGAGACGATCTGCTGCGCGCGCGGCGTCCGGAAGTCCCAGCGCATCTTGCCGGGCTTCTTGAACACGACGGTGCCCTCGGAGACGTCGCTCACGTCGAGCGACTTCACCCTCATCTCCTGTCGGACGTTCGCGCGAAACGTGCGCGTCCCGTCGTACCGCTCCTGGAGCTTCCGCACGATGGTCGCCGGGTCGGGACACGCCGCGGCGCTGCCCGGCTTCGCCTCGGCACCGGCAAGCGCAACCGGACCCGACACCGAGACGAGCGCGAGCAGCACAACCCAGGCATTGACCCCGCGCGACATGCCGCGGTCTCTAACAGCGCGGCGCGCTCCCCGCCAGCGGGGTCGCGCCGCTGGCCGCCGCGCCGACCGCGCGCGACGCGGCGCCGAGGTCCGTGCGTCCGAAGGATGCTCAGTCCTCCGCGTCGACGGTCCGCGCCAGCACCTCGCGCGGGCGCGCGCCCTCCGCGCGCGACACCACGCCCTCGCGCTCCATCCGCTCGATCATACGCGCGGCCCGATTGTAACCCACGCGCAGCTTCCGCTGCAGCCACGAGATCGACGCCTGACGGCTCTCGGTCACGACCCGCACCGCCATGTCGTACATCTCGTCGTGCAGGTCGTCGTCCTCGTCGTCGCCGCCCTCCTCGTCGTCGCCGCCGTCGAGAAGCTCCATCTGGTAGGTCGGCGCGCCCTGCTTGCGCCAGAACTCGACGACCTTCTGGACCTCCTCGTCGGAGACGAACGCGCCGTGGACCCGCGTGAGCCGCGCCGTGCCCGGAGGCAGGAAGAGGCAATCGCCCGCGCCGAGCAGGCGCTCGCTTCCCTGCGCGTCGAGAATCGTCCGCGAATCGATACGCGACGTCACCTGAAACGAGATGCGCGCCGGAAAGTTCGCCTTGATGAGACCGGTGATGACGTCGACCGACGGGCGCTGGGTCGCGAGGATCAGGTGGATGCCGGCGGCGCGCGCCTTCTGCGCGAGCCTGGTGATCGACTCCTCGATCTCGCGCCCGACCGTCATCATGAGGTCGGCCAGCTCGTCGACGATGATGACGATGCGCGGCAGGTGCTCGTGCACGAGCGGCTGGCTGCCGAGCGGCTGGCCCGGTACGAAGGGCGTCGCGGCCTCGTCGGGATCCTCGGGTTCAGTGAGCTCGATCACGCCCGCCTGCTTCTCGGCCTGCTCGCCGGCGATCGCCTTGTTGTAGCCGTCGATGTTGCGGACGCCCTTCTCCTTGAGGAGGCGATAGCGCCGATCCATCTCCTGCATCACGTTGGCGAGCGCGTAGGCCGACTTCTTCGGATCGGTCACGACCGGCACCAGGAGATGGGGAATGTTGTCGTAGACCGAGAGCTCGAGCATCTTCGGGTCGATCATGATGAAGCGCACGTCGTGCGGCGACGCTTCGTAGAGGATGCTCATGATCATGGCGTTCAGCGACACCGACTTGCCGGTGCCGGTCGCGCCCGCCATGAGGAGATGCGGCATCCGGCCGAGATCCGACACGTAGGTGTTACCGGTCGTGTCCTTGCCGAGCGCCAGCGTGAGCTTCGATTCGGAGCGCTGGAACTGGTCGCTCGCGATGATGTCGCGGAGCCACACCTTCTCGCGCCGCGGATTCGACACTTCGATGCCGACGACCGGCTTCCCAGGGATCGGCGCCAGGATGCGGACGCTGTGGGCGCGGAGCGCCATCGACAGGTCGTCGGCAAGGGTCACGACCCGATTCACCTTGACGCCGGCTGCCGGCTCGAACTCGAAGGTGGTGATGACCGGGCCCGGCCGGACGGCGACGACTCTTCCGTCGACACCGAAGTCGGCGAGCTTCGATTGCAGGATGCGGGAGCTCGCGAGCAGAGACTCCTCGTCGATCTCGACGCCGGAATCGACGGGCGCGTCGAGGAACGTGAGCGGCGGCAGCTCGTACTTGGCGGTTCCCGACGAGAAGTGGAACTCCTCCTGCTTGAGCGCCTTCGGCGCCTTGCCCTTGCCGGGCTTGCCGGGGCGAGACTCTGGCTCGTTCACCACGATCGGCGGCGCGGGCTCGGGCGGCGGCAGCGCCGACCGCTTCCCGCGCTCGGGCTTCGGCTCCCGTTCGCGGCGCTCGCGCGGCGGCCGCAAGGTGACGACGTCGTCCTCATCGTCGTCGGGCCGGTGGCGCTCGCGCCAGCGCAGCACGGCGCCCGCCACCGCGTCGCGCATGGCCGTGGCGCGGCGCGCCACGGCGGTCACGCCGCCGACGAGCGAGCCGCCCGTCACCACCATCGTCGTGAGGACGAGGCCGGTCACGACGATCAGGAAGGCGCCGAGCGAGTTGAAGAGCCCGGCCAGCACGCTCGCGAGGAAGCCTCCGACCCAGCCGCCCGCCGCCGCTTCGCGGCCAGGACCGCGCACCAGCGCGAGGGTCGTGGCGACGAGCAGGAGCTCCGCCGTCAGCACCGCGCCGCGCACGGCCGACAGCGCGAGCGACCCGCCCCGCAGCACCACGACGGCGACGAGGACGATGCTCGCCGGAACGAGAAACGCCGCCAGGCCGAAGGCCTGCATGAAGAGGTCGGAGAGCAGGTGGCCGACGGGACCCCCGACGTTCCCCGCCGCCCGGCCCGGCGAGTAGCTCAGGAAGCTCAGGCCGAGATAGCAGGCCCCGGCGATCGCGAAGAGCGCCTCGACCTCACGCCTGAGCGTTCCGGTCGCCCGCTCGACCTTCTCCCGCACCCCACCCTTGGCTACGCGCGCCGCTTTTCCAGCCACCACCACCCCCGACGACGGATCGCTTGAGACTTGGCATGGACGGCCAGGGAGGCGCAAGTCCCGAACGCCCGCGGACCGGCGGCCGCCCCCGCGGCGCCGCCGGTCAGAGCTCCATCACGACCGGGAGGATCACGGGTCGGCGCTCGAGCGTCTTCTTGAAGTAGCGGCGAAGGGTCTTCCGCATCTCCTCCTTCACCTCGGCGGGCACCGTGCGCGACTCCGGGGCGAGCGCCGCCAGCGCCTCGAGGACCGCCTCCTTGGCGCGGTCGAAATACGGCTGGCTGTCATCCTCGAAGACGAAGCCGCGCGAGATAAGGTCGGGCCCCGAGATGATCTCGCCGGTGTGCTGGTTCACGGCGAGGATCGCGAGAACGAGGCCGCCGTCGGAGAGGTGCCGCCGGTCGCGCAGCACGACGTCGCCGACGTCGCCGACGCCCTTACCGTCGACGAAGACGCGCCCCGACGGCACCGACTCGGCGCGGCGCGCCCCGCCGGCGTCGATCTCGAGCACGTCGCCGTCCTCGAGCAGGAAGCAGTCGGAGGGCGCCACCCCCATGTCGGCGGCGAGCGCCCCATGGCGGACGAGATGGCGATACTCGCCGTGCACGGGCACGAAGTAGCGCGGGCGCGTGAGCTGGAGCATGAGCTGGAGCTCCGACTGGCTCGCGTGCCCGGAGACGTGCAGCCCCGCGTGCGGCTCGTGCAGGACGTCGGCGCCGCGACGGCAGAGATGGTTGATGACGTCGCCGATCGGCTTCTCGTTGCCCGGAATGATACGGGACGACAAGATCACGGTGTCGCCGGTCTCGATCTTCACCTGCTTGTGGTCGTCCATCGCGATCCGGGCGAGCGCCGAGAGCGGCTCGCCCTGACTCCCGGTCGAGAGCAGCGTCACCCGATCGGGCGGCAGGCCGCGCGCCTCCGCGAGGTCGACGATCAGCCCGGGCGGCACGCGCAGGTAGCCGAGGTCCTGGCCGGTCTGGACGTTCTGCACCATGCCGCGGCCGAGGACGGCGACCCGCCGTCCGGTCTTCGCCGAGACGTCGAGCACCTGCTGGATGCGATGCAGGTGCGACGCGAACGTCGCGACGAGCACGCGTCCCCGCGCCCGCTGGAAGGTCGCCTCGAAGCGCGCGGTGAGGCTGCGTTCCGAGGGCGTCACCCCGGGTCGGTCGACGTTGGTCGAATCCGAGAGTAGCGCCAGCACGCCCGAGTCGCCGAGCGCCGCGAACCGCCCGAGGTCCGACGGCAGGCCGTCGAGCGGCGTCTGGTCGAACTTGAAGTCGCCGGTGTGCACGACCGTGCCGAGCGGGGTTCGGATCGCCAGCCCCACGGCGTCAACGATGCTGTGGGTGATGTGGATCGCTTCGATCTCGAACGGACCGACGCGCCACGTATCGCCCGCCTTGAAGCGCTCGAGCGGCGACGCCAGCTCGTGCTCCTCGAGCTTGTGCGCGACGAGCGCGTGCGCGAACGGCGTCGCGTAGGTCGGCACCGGCATCTCGCGCGTCACGAACGGGAGGGCGCCGACGTGGTCCTCGTGCCCGTGCGTGCAGATGATCGCCTTCAGACGATCGGGACGCTCGCGGAGATACGTCAGGTCCGGGATCACCAGGTCGATGCCGAGCATCGAGGGCTCGGGGAACATGACGCCGCAGTCGAGCGCGACGGCGCTGTCGCCGTACTCGATCAGCATCATGTTGAGCCCGATCTCGCCGAGCCCGCCGAGGGGAACGATCCGTAGTACGTCCCGCGCGTCGCTCATCGTGTCTTCCCGGACAGCGTGGCTCGACCACCCATCGTCGGGACGTTTCCACAAAGCATCCGAGGATACCAGGCATCCCGGCGAAGCGGGCGTCAGCCGCGCGTCACGAGCGGCTCTCCCGCGAGCAGATCCGCGAGCGCCTCCATCCCGGGAGGGAGAGCCGCGCGAAGATCGTCCGGCGCGACGGCAAGCTCCGGGGAGACGACTCCGGGCCCCATCACGCGCCGATCGAGCACGAGATCGGCGAAGGCGGCCGCAGTCGGACGATCCGCCATCGAAAGCGGCGCACGTCGGGAACACACACGGTACTCGTCGTCGTTGACGCTCGTGGGGGTCGCTGTTAAGCGTCGCCAAACGTCGAGCTGCACCCCCCGGAGGTCATCATGTCGGTCAACAAAGCCATCCTCGTCGGCAATCTCGGCAAGGATCCCGAGATCCGCTTCACCGGCACCGGCCGCGCCGTCTGCAAGTTCCCGCTCGCGACCACCACGAGCTGGAACGACACCGAAGGGACGCGCCAGGAGCGTACCGAGTGGCACAACGTCATCGTCTGGGGGAAGCAGGGCGAGAACTGCGGTAAGTTCCTGAGCAAAGGACGGCAGGTCTTCGTCGAGGGCGAGATCCGCACCCGCAGCTACGACGACAAGGACGGCAACAAGCGCTACATCACCGAGATCGTCGCCCAGAACGTCCGCTTCCTCGGCGGTGGCGCCGGCGGCGGCCGCGGCGCAGGCGGCGACCCTGGATTCCCGGAGGAGCCGGCGACGGGCATGGGTGGCGGTGGCGGCGGCGCCCCCGCCACCGACGACGACGACATCCCGTTCTAGAAGCCCGCATCGGGCGGTCGGCATCGACCCGTGGGCTTCGCGAGCCCTCCGCGACGAGCGACCCGGCGTCAGAGCCCCTCGTCGGAGAAGCTCACGTAGCGCCCGTGCCCGATGATCACGTGGTCGAGCACCCGGACGCCCATGAGCTCGCCCACTTCTCGCAGACGATGCGTGATCGCGATGTCTTCCGCGCTCGGCGTCGGATCGCCGCTCGGGTGATTGTGGACGAGGATGATGGCGGCTGCGCTCTCTTCGATCACCGGCACGAACACCTCGCGGGGATGCACCAGCGACGCCGTGAGCGTACCCTCCGAGACGCGCACGTCCTTGAGGGGCCGGTTCTTGCCGTCGAGGAGGATGACGTGGAACTGCTCCTTGCGGAGCGCCGCCAGGCGCTCGCCGCAATGACGGTAGACCTCCGCGCTCGTGCGGAGCGGCATCCCGCGCGCGAGCCGTTGCTGCCCGTAGCGGCGCGCGAGCTCGCCGAGGGCCTGCGCCGCGACGGCACGCGCGGCGCCGATTCCGGGCGTGGCGCGAAGCGCGCGCACCGGCGCATCGACGAGTCCGCGGAGCGACCCGAAGCGCTCCAGCCAGGCGCGCGCCTGATCGACCGCATTCGGCGCGCCGCGCGCCGCGGTCGGAAAGACCACGGCGAGGAGCTCCGCGTCCGAGAGCCGCTCCGGACCGGCGTCGAGCATCTTCTCGCGCGGCCGCTCGTGCACCGGCCACGCTCGGATGGAGTGCGATCGGCGATGCCGCATGCCGACGGTCGTAGCCAGGTCCTCCGGCCGCCGCACCGCTACGCGTAGCGGGCGCGGCTCAGGCGGAGCGCGCGGCGCGCGGCGCGGGCGGCGCGGGCGGCGCCGCCGCCACCTCGCCGCAACGCTCCGCGCGAATGCGCCGCAGCGCCGTCTCCATGACGGATCGCACGTGGTCGCGGAGCGCGGTGCCGTCGTCGAAGCCGCCGACCGGGATGGGATCGAGCACCTGGATGACGATGTCGGCGGAGGTGCGCAGGGTGACGCCGTACTTCGGGAGCGCGTCGAGCGTCCCATCGAGCACGATCGGCAGGATCGGAACCCCGTGCCGGAGCGCGAGGGTGAAGGCGCCGTGCTTGAACTCGCGCAGCTCGCCGTCGATCGACCGGGTGCCTTCCGGGAAGATCAGGACGGAGCTGCCGCTCTCGAGCGCCTCGCCGCAGGACGCCATCATCCTGACGGCGTCCTGCCGATCTCCTCGCCGGATGCGGATGTAGCGATTGAGGGTCATGTTCCAGCCGATGAAGGGCACACGGAAGATCTCCTCCTTGGAGACCCATTTGAAATGCCGGTAGAGCCGGAAGAGCACGAGGATGTCGAGCAGCGATTGGTGATTCGAGACGATGACGTACGCGCGATCGTCGCGCAGACGCTCGCGACCGCGGACCGTCGTCGTCCAGTACGGAAAGACGTACGTGTAGAGCGAGGCCCACGCGCACGAGTACAGGTGCAGGACGCGCAGGCGCCGATCGCAGGGCGCCGTCACGAGCCAGATCATGAACGCGACGACGAAGAGCGGCGGGCACGTGAGCAGGATCAGCGCCCAGAGACCGTAGGAGGCGAGCGTCTTCGCCGTCCGGTCCATCATTCGACTCGTAGCAAGAGCCCCTTCAAGTACCGACCCTCCGCGTGCGCCAGCGCTTGGGGATGGTCGATGCCGGGCCCGAGACGCGCAAGCAACTGGCACGCCCGTCCGGCATCCATCGCCGCGGCGGCGACCACCCCCTCCCACTCCTCGACCGCGACGTGCTGCGAGCAACTGAACGTGAGGAGGAGCGCGTCCGGCGCCGCTACGCGGAGCGCACGCAGGTTCACGTCCCTGTACCCGGCGCGCGCCCGCTCGCGATCGCTGCGCCGGCGCGCGAAGGGCGGCGGATCGAGCACCACCAGGTCGGGCGGCGGCGCCGCGCCGCCGAACACCCGGTCATCGCGCAGATGGTCGAAGACGTCTGCGCGGACGAAGGTTCCGAGGGCCTCGGCGAGCCCGTTGAAGCGCCACGCGGCCTCCGCGAGGGCGAGCGCCGCCGCAGAGCTGTCGACCGAGGCGACGTGCGCCGCTCCGCCCCGCGCCGCCGCGATCGAGAACCCGCCGCTGTACGCGAAGAGGTTGAGGACGCGACGCCCGGCCGCGAGCCGCTCGACGAGATCGCGATTCGGACGCTGGTCGAGGAAGAAGCCGGTCTTCTGGCCGCCCCGCACGTCGACCACGTGGCGGCGGCCGCACTCCACGATCACGACCTCCGGCGGCGGCTCCTCGCCATACAGCACGCCGACGCGCCGGGCGAGGCCTTCCGCGGTGCGCACGTTGCCCTCGCTGCGCTCGAAGATCCCGCGCGCGGGCGTCGACGCCGCGAGCGCGGCGACGACATCGTCGCGGAGCGCGTCGGCGCCGGCGGTCAGGAACTGGCAGACGACGAACTCCGCGTAGCGATCGACGACGAGGCCGGGGAAACCGTCGCCCTCCCCGTTCACGAGACGGACGGCATCCGTGTCGCCGACGAGGGTCCTGAGGGCCAGCGCGCGCGCGATCCGCTCGCGGACGAGGGCGGCGTCGATCGGACGGACGCCGCGCGTCATCATGCGGACCGCGATGCTGGTCGCCGGATGCCACGTGCCCCATCCGAGGACGCGGCCGTCGGCGGCGCACACCTGTGCCGGACGGCCCGGCACGTCCGCGTTCTCGACGCGCGCGATCGCGCCGGAGAACACCCATGGATGGCCGGCGCGGACGGAGAAGTCCCGTCCGGGCTTCAGCACGACGCGCACGGCGTCAGCCTCGCGCCTTGGCGCCGCGCCGCCGCCAGGGTCCGCTCTTTCCACCCTCTTTGCGGAGCAGGCGAACGCCAGTGATCTCGATGTCGCGGTCGACCGCCTTGCACATGTCGTAGACGGCGAGCGCCGCGACCGATGCGGCCGTGAGGGCCTCCATCTCGACCCCGGTCTTCCCCTCGCAGCGCGCCGTCGCTTCGATCTCGATCGTCGCGCGCGCGGGCCGGGGCGTGAGGCGCACGTCGACGAGCGAGAGCGCGAGCGGATGGCAGAGCGGGATCAGGTCGGCCGTGCGCTTCGCGGCCATGATGCCCGCGAGGCGCGCGACCGCCAGGACGTCGCCCTTCGGCACGCCGCCCGCCGCGATCAGGCGCAGCGTCGCGGGTCGCATACGAACCGCCGCGCCGGCCACCGCGACGCGCGTCGTCACCGCCTTGTCGCCGACGTCGACCATGCGGGCACGTCCATCGGCGTCGACGTGCGAGAGTCGAGGGCGCGCCGCCATGTCGGCGCCGAATCTATGGCCGCTCCGCGTCCGTGACAACCGCGCGGAACTTGCATCGCCGTCGGCCAATCACTACGGTCGCGCGATGACCAAACCGACGCACGCCAAGGTGCTGATCCTCGGATCGGGTCCGGCCGGATCGACGGCCGCCCTGTACGCCGCCCGCGCCAATCTCGACCCGCTCGTCGTCGAGGGAACGCAGCCCGGGGGGCAGCTCACGATCACCACCGATGTGGAGAACTACCCCGGCTTTCCGCCCGGCATCCAGGGTCCCGAGCTGATGGAGCTGTTCCGCAAGCAGGCGGAGCGCTTCGGAACCCGCTACCTCTCGGGCGACGTGACCGACGTCGATCTCTCGAAGCGACCGTTCACCCTCACGCTCGCCGACGGCTCGCTCACCTGCGACGCCCTCGTCATCGCGACCGGGGCGCAGGCGAAGCTCCTCGGCATCGAGTCCGAGGCGAAGCTCATGGGCTACGGCGTGTCGGCGTGCGCCACCTGCGACGGCTTCTTCTTCAAGGACAAGGACGTGCTGGTGGTGGGCGGCGGCGACACCGCCATGGAAGAAGCCGGCTTCCTCACCAAGTTCGCGAGCACGGTCACGGTCGTGCACCGGCGCGACGAACTCCGGGCGTCGAAGATCATGCGGGACCGCGCGCGCGCGAACCCGAAGATCCGGTGGATCATGAACGCCACGATCGACGAGATCCACGGCGAGCCGCAGGGACACGGCGTCACCGGCGCCACCTTGAAAGACACGCGCACGGGCAAGCTCACGAAACTGACGACCGACGGCGTGTTCATGGCGATCGGCCACACCCCGAACACGCAGCTCTTCGCGGGCAAGCTCGCCATGGACGAGTACGGCTACCTCGTCACCGAGAAGAGCTCGATGAAGACGAGCGTCCCGGGCGTCTTCGCGTGCGGCGACGTGCAGGATCGCGTGTACCGGCAGGCCATCACCGCCGCCGGCACGGGGTGCATGGCCGCGATCGACGCGGAGCGCTTCCTCGAAGCGCACTAGCCCGCAACTCTCACCAGGCCCACGTCGCGAGAGCGCCAAGCGTGCGGCAGATCGGGCCGCACGGAGGGCCGAGCGACGCCGGCGGACCGGACAGTCTGTCGAAGAGCGAGGCGCGAGTACGGCCCGAGATGCCGTGCGATGGGCGCTCGCAGCAGGGGTCTGATGAGAAATGCGGGCTAGCAACGGGACGCGGCGCCGCCCGCGTCCCGCCGGGCCCGGCATCGGCGTCAGAGCCGGACCGCCACCCCGCGAGCGTGCAGGTACTCCTTGCACTGGCGGATCGTGTAGGTGCCGTAGTGGAAGATCGAGGCCGCCAGCACAGCGTCGGCCTCGCCGGCCGTGAGCCCCTCGTAGAGGTGCTCGACGGTCCCGACGCCTCCCGAGGCGACCACCGGGATCCCGACGGCGCGGCTGACGGCGCGCGTCAACGGCACGTCGTAGCCCGCCTGCGTGCCGTCGCGGTCCATGCTGGTGAGGAGGATCTCTCCCGCGCCGGCGCGCTCCATGCGGACCGCCCACTCGACGGCGTCGAGCCCGGTCGCGCGCCGGCCGCCGTGCGTGAACACCTCGAAACGCGGCGCTTCGATCGGCGCTCCCGGCGTCCGCGGCGCGTCTTTCGCGTCGACGCGCTTCGCGTCGATGGCGACCACGATGCACTGGCTCCCGAAGCGCTCGGCCGCCGCGGCGACGAACTCCGGGCGCGCCACCGCCGCGGTGTTGATCGACACCTTGTCGGCGCCGGCGTTGAGCAGCGCGCGGATGTCGGCGACCTCGCGCACGCCGCCGCCGACGGTGAGCGGCATGAACACGCGCTCCGCCGTGCGCGACACGACGTCGAGCAGGATCGGACGCGCCTCGTGCGAGGCGGTGATGTCGAGGAAGGTGAGCTCGTCGGCCTCGTCGCGGTCGTAACGCGCCGCGACCTCGACCGGATCGCCGGCGTCGCGAAGCCCGACGAAGTTCACGCCCTTGACGACCCGACCGTCCTTCACGTCGAGGCAGGGAATGATGCGTTTGGCGAGCGCCACGAGCCTAGGGCTCCTCGCCACGGCCGATCCGCAGCGCGGTCGCGAGATCGACGGCGCCCGTATAGATGGCGCGGCCGACGATCACCGCCTCGAGATTGCGGCGCGCGAGCGCGCGCAAGCGCCGGAGATCGTCGAGCGAGGCGACGCCGCCGGAGGCGATCACCGGGATGTCGACCGCGTCGGCGATGGCGTCGACGGCGGGCGCGTTCACCCCCTCCCCCGTCCCGTCGCGGGCGATGTCGGTGAAGACGATCGCGGCCGCCCCCGCGCGCTGCACTTCGACCGCGAGCTCCGCCGCGTCGGTCGCGCTCTCCTTGGTCCAGCCCGCGACCGCGACCTTACCCTTGCGGGCGTCGATGCCGGCGAGGATCCGGCCGGGATGGCGGCGGCACGCGGCCGCGAAGAAGTCCGGGTCCTCGAGCGCCGCCGTCCCGAGCACGACGCGTCCCGCCCCGAGGCCGAGCACGCGCTCGAGGATCGCGAGATCGCGGAGGCCGCCGCCCACTTCCACCTTGGCGCGCACGCCGCGGCACACGGCGGCGATCGCTCCGTCGTTGACGGGCGTGCCGGCGATCGCGCCGTCGAGATCGACGACGTGGATCCATTCGGCGCCCGCGGCCTCGAAGCCGCGCGCGACCGCGACCGGATCGTCGGCGTAGACGGTCGCGCGCGCCATGTCGCCCTGGACGAGGCGCACGCACCGTCCGCCCTTCAGGTCGATCGCGGGAATGACCATCATGTTCGGGGGCCTCAACGCGCCGCCGCGGCGGCGCTGGTCTCACCCGCGATCTCGGCGAAGTTGGCGAGGATGCGAAGCCCGGCCGCTTGGCTCTTCTCGGGGTGGAACTGGGTCGCGAAGACGTTGTCCCGCCAAACCGCGGACGCGAACGTGACGCCGTACTCGGTGGTCGTCGCGACGATCTCGGGGTCGGCCGGCTCGGGGTGATAGGAGTGGACGAAGTAGACCTGCACGCCGTCCTTCAGACCCGCGAGGTGCGGCGCGGGCCTCACGATACGGAGCGCGTTCCACCCCATCTGCGGAACCTTGCGCTTTCCCGAGGGGTCGGGCGCGAAGCGGACGATCCTGCCCGGCAGGATACCGAGGCCGCGCACGGGACCGAACTCCTCGCTCTCCTCGAAGAGGATCTGCATGCCTACGCAGATACCGAGAAAGGGCCGGCCGCTCGCCGCGAAGATCCGGACCGGCTCGCTGAGGCCGTGCCGGCGAAGATTCTCCATGCAGGCCCCGAACGCGCCAACGCCCGGCAGCACCGCCGCCGCCGCGCCCATGATGACGTCCGGATCGCGCGTCACGACCGCGTCGGCGCCGACGCGCTCGAGCGCCTTCTGCACGCTGCGGAGATTCCCCATCTCGTAGTCGATGACCGCGATCGTCATGACCGGACCGCTCGGCTCCGCGGCAGGTCGACACGCGCACCCGCGGCGCGCGGCGCCGGCAGCCAGCGCAGGGCCATCGCGCTCGCGAGGACCGCCGCGTACGGCCAGTAGAACACGGAGCGCGCCGCCTGTGCGAAGTAGTTCTGCGCGAAGATGATCCACAGGTAGTACGCGCCGGCGACGTGGAGCAGGCGCCACGCGCGCGGTCCGAGCCACGCGGCCGTCACATCGAAGGACGTCACGGTCATGAGCGCGATGAAGCCGTAGGCGAGCCCGCCCATGACGCGCGTCTCAGTCGGCGTCGCGGCGCGGAACGCCGCCCAACTCCACCCCACGAGGGCGAAGATCAGGAGCAGGTGGACGAAATGCGAGACGGCGAACGACACTCCGAGCTGGCGGCGGTTCCGCATGAGCCACGCGGTCGCGTCGCTCGGCCAGCGGCGGCGGAGCGCCGAGGCTACGAAGGCGAGCGCGAAGAACGCCAGCGACGTACGCGCGGTCGCGCGGAGCGCCATCCGGATCCCCGGCTCGCCGGCGCCGACGATGCCGAGAACCGCGGCGACGACCGCCGCCACCGCGAACGTCGCCCACCCGACGATGGGCCAGCCGTTCATCCGGAGAGGGTTCCCTTGGTAGAGAGCACGCCCCGGACCCGCGGATCCCGCTGGGTCGCGAGGTCGAGCGCGCGCGCCAGGCCCTTGAAGGCCGCCTCGACGATGTGGTGCGGGTTGCGGCCCGCGAGCATGCGGACGTGCAGGTTCATGCCGGTCTCGTTCACCAAGGCGAGCAGGAAGTCGTGGATCAGCTCGACGTCGAAGGCGCCGATGCGGCCCTGCTTGGTCTTGAGGTCGTAGGCGAGGAACGGCCTCCCGCTCAGATCGACCACGACCTGGATCAGCGCCTCATCGAGCGGCACGGCGGCCTCGCCGAAGCGGCGGATGCCCGCCTTCGGGCCGAGCGCCTGGCGAAACGCCTGCCCGAGCGCGAGGCCGACGTCCTCGACCGTGTGGTGGTCGTCGACCTCGACGTCCCCGGTCGCTCGGATCGTGAGGTCGAAGAAGCCGTGGCGGGTGAAGAGCTCGAGCATGTGGTTCAGGAACGGCACGCCGGTCCGGATGTCGTAGCGACCGGAGCCGTCGACGTTCAGGGAGAGCTCGATTGCGGTCTCCTTGGTCTTGCGCGTGATCGTCGCCGAGCGCCCCGAGCCGACGCTCGCCGATCGCCCCGCGCCCCGAAGGACCCCGACTCGCTTCACCGTGCGTGCGCGCGCCATGACGCGGCATCATAGCGGAGGCCTCGCGGCGCCGCGAACGGTCATTTGCTACGCCCCCTCGAACCCTCGACCGTCAGCCGATGATCTCGCCGGCGTGCAAGCGCCGCAGGAAGCGCTCGAGCGGCAGCTCCCGCGTGCCCTCGACGTCGAGCTCCTGCTGTCCACGGTAGACGAGGTAGCTCCGGGCGGGGCGGCCGACCGTCAGGACGGGAACGGCGACGCGCACGTGAAGGCCGGGCTCGTCGGCCCGTCCGAGACGATCCCGGTGATCGACGGCGCGCTCGGCCTCTCGACCTGGCAGGGGATCTTCTTCTGCGAGTTCGACGGTCCGCGGCCCGACCGCAGGATCAGCGTGACGATCGTCGCGGACGAGTGACCTGGTCGTCCCGGAGCCGCGGCGCGATCCGCCGCTCGATCGCGCGCGCGTGCGCGTCGAGCCCTTCGAGGCGGGCGAGCCGCGCCACCACGGGCCCGAGCTTCGCCATCGTACGCGGGCCCGCCCCGATCACGCTTGAGCGCTTCACGAAGTCGTAGACGCCGAGCGGCGACGAGAAACGCGCGCTGCCGCCAGTCGGCAGCACGTGATTCGGACCCGCGAGGTAGTCGCCGAAGGGCTCGGGCGCGTGCTCGCCGAGGAAGATCGCGCCGGCGTGGCGCACCTTCGGGAGCCAGCGCTCGGGGTGGCGAACGACGAGCTCGAGGTGCTCGGGCGCGATGCGGTTCGCAAGCTCCACGGCCTCGGCGAGGTTCGCGGTCACGAATGCCGTGCCGTAGCGCGCGAGCGCGCGGCGGGCAATCGACCGGCGCGACAGCGCGCCGAGCTGCGCCGCGAGCGCGCGCGCCACCCGCTCCGCGAGCGCGACGGACGGCGTCACGAGGATCGCGGCCGCGAGGGGATCGTGCTCGGCCTGGGAGAGCAGGTCGGCCGCGACGAGGTCGGCGCGTGCGCGACCGTCGGCGACGATCAGCACCTCGCTCGGGCCCGCGATCATGTCGATGTCGACGGCGCCGAAGACGAGCCGCTTCGCGGTCGCGACGAAGACGTTCCCGGGGCCGCAGATCTTGTCGACGCGCGGGATCGCGCGCGTGCCGTAGGCGAGCGCGGCGATCGCCTGGGCGCCGCCGACGCGGAAGAGGCGGTCGATGCCGGCAAGGTGCGCCGCTGCGAGCACCTCGGCGCTGGCGCGTCCCGGCGGCGTCACGCCGATCACCTCGCCGACGCCGGCGACCTTGGCCGGAACGACGTTCATGATGACCGACGACGGGTACGCGGCGGTCCCGCCCGGAACGTAGACTCCGACGCGGTCGAGCGGACGCACCTGCTGGCCGAGGCGCGCGCCGGCGGCGTCGCGGAAGCTCCACGACCCCTGCCGCTGGCGCCGGTGGAACGCCGCGACCCGCTGCGCCGCGAGCGCGAGCGCGCTCCGCACCGACGCCGGCAGCGACGCCGCCGCCTCGGCGATCTCCGCCGGCGGGATCTCGACGGTGCGCGCCGTCAGCGCCACCCCGTCGAAGCGCTTCGTGTACGCGAAGAGCGCCGCGTCGCCGCGCCGGCGCACACCGGCGACGATCGCGCGCACGGACCGCTCGACGCGGCCGCTCGCTTCCTCGCCGCGCGCTTCGAGAAGCCCGAGCCGGCGCGTGAACTCCCAGCCGCGCGTCGGCACAACGCGCAAGACGTCGCGTTCCGCGCTCATCCCCGCACCCGCTCGATGTCGGCGCCGAGGCTCGAGAGCTTCGCTTCCAGGCGCTCGTAGCCGCGATCGAGGTGGTAGACGCGCGAGATCTCGCTGGTGTTCTGCGCCGCGAGCGCCGCGAGCACGAGGCAGACGCTGGCGCGGAGATCGGTCGCCATCACCGGAGCGCCGGAGAGCCGCGGCACGCCGCGCACGAGCGCGGTCTTCCCGTCGACGCGGATATCGGCGCCCATGCGGACGAGCTCCTGTACGTGCATGAAGCGGTTCTCGAAGATGGTCTCGGTGATCATGCTACGTCCCTCGGCGATCGTCATGAACGCCATGAACTGCGCCTGCAAGTCGGTCGGGAAGCCTGGATGCGGCGAGGTGCGGACGTCGGTCGCGCGGCAACCAGCGCCGGGCCGGACGCCGACAGCGTCGGCGCCGCGCTCGACGGCCACTCCGGCCTCCTCGAGCTTCAGGAGGAGCGCGTCGAGATGCTCGCCGCGCGCGCCCTCGACGACGACGTCACCGCCGGTGATCGCGCCGGCAAGGAGGAGCGTCCCGGCCTCGATGCGGTCCGGGATGACGGCGTGGTCGAACCCGCCGAGCTCGGACGCTCCTTCGATCGTGACGAGCGCGGTGCCGGCGCCGCCGACCTTCGCGCCCATCTTCGCGAGCGCCGCCGCGAGGTCCTCGATCTCGGGCTCGCAGGCGGCGTTCTCGATCTCGGTGACCCCCTCGGCGAGCGTCGCCGCCATCATGAGGTTCTCGGTGGCGCCGACCGACGGGAAATCGAGGGCGATGCGCGCACCGCGCAGACGCGGCGCCTCGGCTTCCACGTAGCCGTGCGCCTGGCGGATCGTCGCGCCCATGCGCTCGAGCCCGGCGAGGTGGATGTCGACCGGGCGGCTGCCGATCGCGCAGCCGCCCGGTGTCGAGACCCGCGCGTAGCCGGTGCGCGCGACGAGCGGTCCGAGCGTCAGGAACGACGCGCGCATCGTCTTGACGAGTTCGTACGGCGCCTCCACCGAGGTGAGGTCTCGCGCCTCCACCAGGATCGCCTCGAAGGCATCGTCGCCGACCAGGCAACCGACCTTCTGGAGGAGGCGGAGCGTCGTCGTGATGTCGGCGACGCGCGGCAGGCCGCGGATGGTGCAACGCTCCCGCGTGAGCAGCGAGGCGAACAGCAGCGGCAACCCGGCGTTCTTCGAGCCGCCGATCGGCACGCGGCCGGAGAGGCGTCGGCCCCCGCGGACGACGATCTTCGTCATGACGCCGCCCGCGCCGCGGGCGCGCCCGCACTCGTGCCGATCACGACGCGCTCGATCCCTGCGAGGTCCGCGAACCGGCCGATCGCGCCGAGCCCCGCGGCCTCGAAGAGCGCGGCGACGGCCGCCGCTTGGCCGGCCCCCACCTCGCAGACGAGCGCCCCGCCGGGCGCCAGGACGCGCGCCGCCTCGGCGGCGATCCGGCGGTACGCGGCGAGACCGTCGGGGCCGCCATCGAGCGCGAGCGTCGGCTCGCGCCGCACCTCGGGCGGGAGGTCCGCGAGGTCGCCCGAGGGGACGTACGGCGGGTTGCTCACCACCAGGTCGAAGCGCGCGGCGGCGGCGAGGGCCGTGGTCCAATCGCTCGCGAGGAAGCGCGTCCGGGCCGCGACGCCGAGGGCCGCGGCGTTGCGTCCGGCGACGGCGAGCGCCGCCGGCGACGCGTCGACGGCGGTCACATCGGCCTGCGGCAGCTCGGCCGCGAGCGTCACCGCGAGAGCGCCGCTCCCGGTGCCGAGGTCGAGGATGCGGAGCGGACGCGCGCGCCCGCCGGCGGCGTCGGCCGCGGCGAGCGCGCGCTCGACCACGAGCTCGGTCTCCGGCCGCGGCACGAGCACGTCCGGCGTCACGACGAAGCTCCGCGACCAGAACTCGCGGCGGCCGAGGAGGTGCGCGACCGGCTCGCCCCCGCCGCGGCGCTTCACCAGCGCGCGGTAGGCGTCGACCTCGGTTCCCGCGAGCGGGCGGTCGAACCGCAGGTAGACCCCGATCCGGTCGGTCCCGAGGACCTCCGCGAGCAAGAGCTCCGCGTCGAGCCGGGCGCTCGCGATCCCTCGCCCCGCGAAGAACCTCGCGGCGAGCTCCAGATACGCGAGCGCCGTCTCCGGCGCCGCCTCCCTCCCCTCGACCTTCATCAGTGCGCCGTCTTCAACGCTTCCGCTTGATAGTGCGTGATGAGCGCGTCGATCAACGAGTCGAGATCGCCTTCGAGGATCTTGTCGAGGGCGTGCAGGGTGAGGTTGATGCGATGATCCGAGACGCGGCTCTGCGGGAAGTTGTAGGTCCGGATGCGCTCGGAGCGGTCGCCGCTGCCGACCATGCTCTTCCGCGACGCGGCGATCTCGGCCTGCTGCTCCGCCTGCGCCCGCTCGAGCAGGCGCGCGCGCAGGATCTTGAGCGCCTTCGCCTTGTTCTTGAGCTGCGACTTCTCGTCCTGGCAGGACACCACGAACCCGCTCGGGACGTGGGTCACCCGCACCGCCGAGTCGGTCGTGTTGACGCTCTGACCGCCGGGGCCCGAGGAGCGAAAGACGTCGATCTTGAGATCCTTGTCGTCGATCTGCACGTCGACTTCGTCGGCCTCGGGCAGCACCGCCACCGTGACGGCCGAGGTGTGGATGCGGCCGGAGCCTTCGGTCGCCGGCACGCGCTGCACGCGGTGTACGCCGCCCTCGAACTTGAGGCGGCTGAAGGCGCCCTGCCCCTCGATCGAGGCGACGATCTCCTTCACTCCGCCGAGCCCGGTCTCGCTCGAGCTCAGGATCTCGACCCGCCAGCGGCGCGCCTCGGCGTAGCGCGTGTACATCCGGAAGAGCTCGGCGGCGAAGAGGCTCGCCTCCTCGCCGCCGGTGCCGGCGCGGATCTCGAGGAGCACGTTGCGGTCGTCGTTCGGGTCGCGCGGCAGGAGCAGCACCTTGAGGCGCGCTTCGAGCGCGTCGTTCTCGGCCTTGAGATCCGGAAGCTCCTCCTGGGCGAGCGCGCGGACGTCGTCGTCGGCGTCGTGCAGGAGGGACTTGTTGCCCTCGATCTGGTCCTGGAGCTCCTTCCACGCCCGGTAGGTGTGGACGATCTCCTCGAGACCCGAGCGCTCCTTGCCGAGCTTGGCGAACTCCTTACGGTTGGCGATGACGTCGGGCTCGACGAGGAGAGCCTCGAGCTCGACGTATCGCGTTTCGACCGCCGCCAACTTGTCGAACATGCCTCGTCCTCGGCTCCCGGAATCCCGACCCCCGAACGAAAAAAAAGGGCCGGGGGACGGAACCCCCTGCCCCGGAATCGCGGTGTCCCCCACCGCGACGGGCACGGAAGCGCGCTACTGCTGCGCCGGCGTCCTGGTGACGCTGCCGAACTTCCTCCGGAAGCGCTCGACGCGTCCAGCCGTATCCACGAGCTTCTGCTTGCCGGTGTAGAAGGGGTGGCAGCTGGAGCAGAGCTCGACGTGGATCTCGGGCCGCGTGGAGCGCGTCTGGATGACGTTCCCGCAGGCGCAGACGATCTTGGCCGGCTGGTAGTTCGGGTGGATGCCTTCTTTCATGGGCGACTCCTCGGCGCGTCGTGCGAAGCCGCGGACCATACCATCGAGGTCCGGGAGCGGCAACCTCCGCGACTCGCCCACGACGTCGATCGCGCCGTAGCGCCTCGCGGGGACTCTTCGCATCAGGCGCGGGCGCTCCGGACGCGCGCCACCGCATCCTTCCACCCCGCGTAGGCCGTCTCGCGCTCCTCCGTCTTCATCTTCGGCTTGAAGACCTTGTCGACGGCGCGAACGCGCTCGAGCTCGTCCTGGGTCCAGAAGCCCGTCCCGAGGCCGGCGAGGAAGGCGGCGCCCATCGCCGTCGTCTCGACGACCTTCGGACGATCGACGGTCGTGCCGAGGATGTCAGCCTGGAACTGCATGAGGAAGTCGTTGGCCGAGGCGCCGCCGTCGACCCGGAGCGCCGCGATCGGCTTGGAGGCGTCGGCGGCCATCGTCTCGACGACGTCGCGGGTCTGGAACGCGAGCGCCTCGAGAGCGGCCCGCACCAGGTGCTCGCGCCCGACGCCGCGGGTGAGACCGAGGATCGCACCGCGCGCGTCGGGATCCCAGTACGGCGCGCCGAGGCCGACGAACGCCGGTACGACATAGACTCCGAGGTTCGACGTGGCCTTGCGCGCGAGCGCCTCGCTCTCGGCGGCGTTCTTCAGGATCTTGATCCCGTCCCGCAGCCACTGCACGAGCGCGCCCGCGATGAAGACGGACCCCTCGAGCGCGTAGGTCGGCGCGCCGCCCGCGCCGCAGGCGACGGTCGTGACGAGCCCGCGCTCCGACGCGACGGCCTCGCTGCCCGTCTGCATGAGGACGAAGCAGCCGGTGCCGTACGTGTTCTTGACCATGCCGGGCGCGAAGCATCCCTGTCCGAAGAGCGCCGACTGCTGATCGCCGGCGATGCCCGCGATCGGGACCGGCGCGCCGAGGAGGCGCGCCTCGGTCTCGCCGAGGACGCCGCTCGACGGCCTCACCTCGGGCACCATCGAGGCCGGCACGTCGAACCGGCGGAGCAGCTCCGGATCCCAGGCGCGCGCGTGGAGGTCGAACAGGAGCGTGCGCGAGGCATTGGTCGGGTCGGTGGCATGCACCCTGCCGGCGGTGAGCTTCCAGACGAGCCAGCTGTCGATGGTGCCGAACGCGAGGTCGCCGGCGGTGGCGCGGGCGCGCGCGCCGCGCACGTTGTCGAGGATCCACGCGACCTTCGTCGCCGAGAAGTACGGATCGAGGACGAGCCCCGTCCTGGCGCGGATCGCGGCCTCCGCGCCTTCGTCCTTGAGGCGCGCGCAGGCGGCGGCGGTGCGGCGGTCCTGCCAGACGATCGCGCGGTGGACGGGCTGCCCCGTGCGCCGGTCCCACACCACCGCCGTCTCGCGCTGGTTCGTGATGCCGATCGCGGCGAGCGACGCGGCCCTGGTTCTGGCCTTGCGGAGCGCCTGGCGCGCGACCGCGAGCGTCACGCGCCAGATTTCCTCGGCGTCGTGCTCGACCCAGCCGGGCTTTGGATAGTGCTGGCGAAACTCCGAGTAGGCCCGACCGGCGATGCGGCCCCGCCGGTCGAAGACGAGCACCGTCGAGCCCGTCGTCCCTTGGTCGATCGCCATCACATGGGTCGGCTTGGTCGCCATCCGATCTCCTCCCGAGCACGTGGCCCTCGCGCCGGTCGCGGCTCTTACCAGCTCGCCCGCGGGGCAGCCACACCCGTCCGCAACTTGCGCCTCCGGATCGCGGTGCCTATCATCCGCGCGCATGCCGCGGCGGATCACGCCCGAGCGCATCGCCAGCGAGGCCGGAGCCGAGCTGGCGGAGGCCTTCGGATCGGCTCTCCGCACGGTCGTCCTCTACGGTAGCGCCGGGCATCCCGACTTCCGCCCCGAGCGCTCGGACGTCAATCTGGCGGTCGTCGCCGATCCGATCTCGTTCGCGCACCTCCAGCGGGTCGCCCAATGGTACGCGCGCTGGCGCAGCGAACGGGTGGCCGCGCCGCTCCTCCTGGCGGCAAGCGATCTCACACGCTCCCTCGACGTGTTTCCTCTCGAGATGCTCGACATCCAGGCGCGCCACCGGACCCTGGTGGGCGCGGAGACCTTCCGTCACCTGGCCATCACGCGCGCTGCGGTCCGCCTCGAGTGCGAACGCGAAGCCAAAGGCAAGCTCGTGCGCCTGCGGGCGCTCTATCTCGAGCTCGCCGGCTCGATCCTCGACCTCCGCGAGCTCATGATCGACTCGCGGAAGACGTTCCTGCACGTGATGCGGGGCCTGCTCTGGGCGCGCGGCCTCGGGTGGGAGACGCGCGAAACGGCCGCCGTCGCGGCGTTCACCCGCACCTTCGCCTGCGCGCTCCCGGTGCTCGAGCTCCTCGCCGGGAAACGCGACCCCGGCGCGGTCGAGAGCCGATTCGGGGAATACGTGGCGGAGATCGAGGCGATCGCGGCGCTCGCCGACGCCGCGCCGCACGCATGACCCCGGCGACCCGATGATGCACGTTCGATCGCCGCGTGGGGCGGCCGTCCTCGCCCGCGTGCTCGCGTTGGCGCTGGCGCTGGCGCTCGTCGCGTGGCGCGTCGAAGCCGCGCCCGCCCCCCTGCCGACGCCGATCGGATTCGTTTCCGACTTCGCGGGCGTCATCGACGACGCGACCGAGGCGCGCCTCACCGCGCGCATCGAGGAGCTCGAGGAGAAGACCGGGGCCGAGATCGCCGTCGTCACGCTCGCCACGACCCGACCCGACCCGGTGCCTGAGCGCGCCGTGCGCCTCGCCGAAGCATGGAAGGCCGGCGACCGCGGCAAGGACAACGGCGTGCTCTTCCTCGTCGCCGTCGAGGACCGCGAGATGTTCATCGCGACCGGCTACGGCATCGAAGGTGCCCTGCCGGACGGCCTGGTCGGGGAGATCCGCGATCGCACCATCGTGCCGAAGTTCCGCAGCGGCGATCTCGCGGGCGGCATCGAGGCCGGCGTCGACCGCATGGCGGCCGTCATCGCGCGCGAGTACCACGTCGAGCTGACCGGCTCGCCCTCGCCGGACGCGCCGGCGGCGCCGCGCTTCAGCCGTGGCGACCTGATCGTACTCGCGATCATTCTCCTCGTGGTCTTCGGCCCGTATCTCTTCGGCTGGAACGGTCCGCCCGGCGCGCAAGGCGCGCGGCGGCGGCGACGCGCGTGGGACGTCGGCCCCCCGATGTGGGGCGGCACCTTCGGCGGCGGCGGCTTCGGGGGCAGCGGCGGCGGCGGATTCGGCGGCTTCGGCGGCGGCAGTTTCGGCGGCGGCGGCGCCGGCGGCAAATGGTGAGATCCCTTCCAAGGAGGAGACGACATGACGCGTTCACGAACCATGCTCGCGACGGTGGCGCTCGCGCTGATCGCATCGACACTCTCGGGGTGCGGCTACAACCGGCTCGTCGGCTTGCGCGAGGCGATCGACGGCGCCTGGGCGCAGGTCGAGAACCAGCTCCAGCGGCGGAACGACCTGATCCCGAACCTCATCGAGGTCACCAAGGGCTATGCGGCGCACGAGAAGGAGATCTTCGAAGCCGTCGCCAACGCGCGCGCCCGCATGCTGGCGGCGGGCGGCTCGCGCGACGCGGAGATCGCGGCGTCCGGCGAGCTCTCGTCGGCGCTCTCCCGCCTCCTCGCGCTCGCCGAGAACTATCCGAACTTGAAGGCCGACACCCAGTTTGCGCGGCTCTCCGACGAGCTCGCCGGCACCGAGAACCGCATCGCCACGGAACGGCGGCGCTACAACGAAGTCGTGCAAGAGTACAACACCCTCGCCAAGAGCTTCCCGACGGTGCTCACGGCGAAGGCGTTCGGCTTCGGCGAGCAGAAGTATTTCGAGGCTCCCGAGAGCGCGAAGCAGGTGCCACAGGTGAAGTTCTGACGCCGTGCGGATCCTGATCGCCGGCGCGGGCGCGGTCGGCGGCTTCTTCGGAGCCGCGCTCGCCCGCGCCGACCACGACGTGACCTTCCTGGCGCGCGGCGCGAACCTCGCGGCGCTCCGCGCGTCGGGCCTCACCGTCGAGAGCATCGACGGCGATTTCCACATCTCGCGCATCACGGCCGTCGACGACGTCGTCGGGCTCGAGCCCTTCGGCCTCGTGCTCTTCACCGTGAAGGCGTACGACACCGCGGCGGTCGCCCGGCGGATCGCACCCGTGGTGCGGGCGGACACCGTCGTCCTGTCCCTGCAGAACGGGGTCGAGAGCGAGACGCGGCTCGCAGCGGCGCTCGACCTGCCGCCGCTCATGGGGGCCATGACCGAGATCGGCGCCGAGCTGGTGGCGCCGGGTATCGTCCGCCACGTCGCCGAGGGGACGATCGTCTTCGGCGAGCTCACCGGTCACGAAAGCCCGCGCGGCCGGAACCTCACGACACTCCTCACCGAGGCCGGGATCCGTCACCGCTTCACCCGCGAGATCGCGGTCGGCCTGTGGGGCAAGCTCATGTGGAACGCGGCGCACAACGCGGTGACCGCCCTCACGCGCACGACCGCCGGCGCCGCCGCCGGGATTCCGGCGACCGCCGACGTGCTGCGCGCCGCCATGCACGAGGTCGTCGCGGTCGCGCGCGCGCAAGGCATCCCGCTCGACCCGGCGCGCGTCGAGTCGACCATCGCCTTCTCGCGCGACCATCTTGGAGCGCTCCGCACCTCGATGCTCCAGGATCTCGAGCGCGGCCGGCGCCTCGAGTACGATGCGATCAACGGCGCCGTCCTCCGCTTCGGCGAAGCCGTCGGCGTCCCGACGCCGGTGAACCGCACCCTCTATGGACTGCTCGCCGCCCTCGACCCTTCACACGCGAATCCCTCCGAAAGGTAGGCCTCCAGAATGGACATCCGGTTCTTCCTGACCGTCTTCACGACGGTCTTCCTCGCCGAGCTCGGCGACAAGACGCAGCTCGCGACGTTTCTCTATGCCGCCGACGGCCGGCACTCGAAGGTCGCCGTGTTCCTCGGCGCCGCATCGGCGCTGGTCGTGACGTCGGCGATCGGCGTCGCCATGGGCAGCCTGGTCTCCCAGTACGTGAGCCCGCGCACGCTCTCGTGGCTCGCGGGCGCCGGGTTCATCGCGATCGGCATCTGGACGATCGCGCGGGCGTAGCCGTGCGGGAAGCGCCCTACGCCCCGCTGAACCGCGGCGCGCGCTTCTCCACGAAAGAGCGGATCCCCTCCTGGACGTCCCGCGAGCGGAACAGCAGCATGAGCTGCGTGAGCACGTGGTGGGAGTGCGCCGCGAAGTCCTCGCCGAGACCGTGGCGGTAGAGCCGCTTCATCGCCTGGAGCGCGAGCGGAGCGTTGGCCGCCGTCTTCGCGACCCAGGCGCGCGCGAAGACGACCCGCGCCAGCGGCGTCGCGGGCGTGCTCAGAGCGACAGGAATCCGAAGCGCGCGAGCTGCATCCAGAGCGCGGGGAAGACGCCGACCACGACCGTCATGACCGCCGACACCACGATCGACGTCAAGAGATACGGCTGCCGCGCCACGCGGCCGTGCTCCTCGGCGCCGGGCGTCAGGTACATCGCGATCAGCACTCGGACGTAGTAGGCCGAGGAGATCGCGCTATTGAGCACACCGATGACGGCGAGCACGTAGTACCCCTCGCGGATCGCGGCGGTGAAGACGTAGAACTTCCCGGCGAATCCCGCGAGCGGCGGAATCCCGGTCAGCGACAACATGAAGATCGTCATCGTGACGCCGAGGAGCGGTCGGCGGAATCCGATGCCGGCGTAGTCGTCGAGCGTCTCGTTCGGCTCACCGACCGAGCCGAGCGCGGCCACGACGCCGAACGCGCCGAGCGTCATGAACGAGTAGACCAGCAGGTAGAAGAGCGCCGCGGTGCCGCCGGCGGCGCCCGACGCGACGAGCGCCACGAGGATGTAGCCGGCATGCGCGATGCTCGAGTACGCGAGCATGCGCTTCACGTTCCGCTGCGCGAGGGCCAGGACGTTGCCGACCGTCATGGTGAGCGCCGCGATCACCCAGAGCAGCATCGACCAGTCGGCGTGCAGCCCACCGAAGCCATGGAGGAATACCCGCACGAAGGCGGCGAAACCCGCGGCCTTCACCGCGACCGCCATGAGCGCGGTGACGGTGGTCGGCGCCCCTTCGTAGACGTCGGGGGTCCACATGTGGAACGGCACCGCAGCCACCTTGAAGCCGAACGCGATGATCAGCATCGCGACGCCGGCGATCAGCATGGTGCGATTCGGGGTGTCGCCGACCGCCGTCGCGATCCGGTCGAGCCGGAACGCGCCGGTCGCGCCGTAGACGAGGGCGATACCGTACAGCAGAAAGCCGGTCGCGAACGCGCCGAGCAGGAAGTACTTCATCGCGGCCTCGTTCGACCGGAGCTGCGTCCGCCAGGCGCCGGCCAGCACGTAGACGCTGATCGACATGATCTCGAGGCCGAGGAACACGACGATGAGATCCGTCGCCGACGCCATCACGATCATGCCAGCGATCGCGAAGGCGAGAAGGCCGTAGTAGTCCCCCGAGGGGATGCCCGTGCCTTCGAGGTAGGTCATCGACATCAGGACGACGACGATGCCGGCCACCAGGAACAGGAGATCGAAGAAGAGCGCGTAGGCGTCGAGCGCGAAGGTACCGTTGAAGGTGATCGACTTCTGACCGGCGAGGCACGCGGTCGCGACGGCGGTCACGGCGAGGCCGATCAGCGTGATCCAGCCGAGCGTCTCGTCGTCGTCGACGAAGAGGCCGAGCGCCAGGAGGACGAGCCCGAGGATCGACGTCAGGCCGACCGGAAGGACCGCGAGCCAGTCGATCGCCGGCAGCAGCAGCTGCTCCATCAAACGTCTCCCGCCTGCTTCGCCGGCGCGCGCTCGGCCTCGACGGCCACGCCGCGCGCCTGCCCCTTCTCCATGCGGGCGACGATCCCCTTCACCGACGGCTCCATCACCTCGAGGAACGGTTTCGGGTATACGCCCATCACGACGATCATCGCGACGACCGGCACCAGCACCGCGATCTCCCGCGGCCGGAGGTCCTCGAGCGTCGTGTTCTCCTCGTGGCGAACGGGGCCGAAAACCACCCGCTGGAACATCCACAGCATGTAGACCGCGCCGAGCACGAGGCCGCTCGACGCGACGACGGTCGCGAGGCGGCTCTGCCCGAAGGCACCGAGCAGGATCAGGAACTCGCCGACGAAGCCGTTGAGACCCGGCAGGCCGATCGACGAGAGCGTCACCAGCATGAACACCGCCGCGTAGCGCGGGATCGGCTTCCAGAGGCCGCCGAAGTCGGCGATCAGGCGCGTGTGTCGGCGCTCGTAGATCATGCCGACCAGGAGGAAGAGTGCCCCGGTCGAGAGGCCGTGGTTCAGCATCTGGTAGATCGCGCCCTGAATGCCCATCGGGTTCACGGCGAAGAGCCCGAGCATGACGAAGCCGAGGTGCGACACCGAGGAATACGCGACCAGCTTCTTGAGATCCGGCTGCACCATGGCGACCATCGCGCCGTAGACGATACCGATCACCGCGAGCGCCAGGATGAAGGGCGTCGCCGCCGCCGTCGCCGCCGGGAAGAGCGGCATCGCGAAGCGCAGGAAGCCGTAGGTTCCGAGCTTCAGCATGACGCCCGCGAGAATGACCGAGCCGCCCGTGGGCGCCTCGACGTGAGCGTCGGGGAGCCAGGTGTGGAGCGGGAACATCGGCACCTTCACCGCGAAGGCGAGCGCGAAGGCGGCGAAGAGCCAGCCCTGCTCGCGCGGGCTCAACGCCACGTCGTAGAGGAGGCGCACGTCGAAGGTCGTGGGCGCGCCGGCGCGCACGTGGGCGCCGACGAGGTAGAGAATCGCGAGCAGCATCAGGAGGCTCGCGGTCAACGTGTAGATGAGGAACTTGATCGAGGCGTAGACCCGGCGCTGCCCGCCCCAGATGCCGATGATGAAGTACATCGGCACGAGCATGATCTCCCAGAAGACGTAGAAGAGGAAGAGATCGAGCGCGACGAATGCCCCGATCATCCCGGTCTCGAGCATCAGCATGAAGAAGAAGTACTCCTTCACCCGCTTCTGCACGTCGCCGAACGAAAAGAGGATCACGAGGGGCGTGAGGAACGTGGTGAGCAGCACGAGGAAGAGACTCACCCCGTCGACGCCGAGCAGGTACTGGATGCCCCAGTCGGGGATCCACGGATGCTGCTCGAGGAACTGGAACTCCGCCGTGTCGGGGCG
Organism: Deltaproteobacteria bacterium; assembly: GCA_020852955.1. Taxonomy (GTDB): domain Bacteria; phylum Desulfobacterota; class Binatia; order UTPRO1; family UTPRO1; genus UTPRO1. Next base: position 356,315 of record JADYZW010000016.1, read on the forward strand.
GAACCCGGCCCAGAGCCCGAGCGACAAGAGGAAGGTGATCAGCGAGAAGGCGAACGCCGCGCGCTTGGCGCCGTCGACCTGCTCGCGCGGCAGCAGCAGCACGAGGAACGCCCCGATCATCGGCGTCCAGACCACGAGGCTCAGGAGCACGTTGCCGGTTCCGCCGGCCGGTTCGAAGCCGCTCATCCGATCACGTAGTAGGCGAGCACCGCGACCGCGCCGCCGAGAAAGGCCAGGGCGTAGTGCTGCACGTTGCCACTCTGGGCGTGGCGCCACAGATCGCCGTTGGCGCCCACCGCGCCGGCTAGACCGTTCACGAAGCCGTCGATGAGCTCCTGGTCGGCGACCTTCCAGAGACAGGTCGAGAGCCTCACGTAGGGCGCGACGATGACTGCGTCGTAGAACTCGTCGATCCAGTACTTGTTGAGCAGGAGATCGTAGGCGCCCTTCAGGCGCCAGCTCAGCACCATCGGGAGACCGGGGAGCCGGAGGTAGAACACGTAGGCGAGCCCCGCGCCCGCGATCGCGAGCGTCGTCGCGATCAGCATGAGCGCGCCTTCGCCAAGCATACCGCCCTCCGCGAGGTGCGGATGCCCCGTCACCGGCGCGAGAAAGTGGCCGAAACGGTTCCCCCAGAGCCAGTGCTCGGGCAATCCGACCCAGCCGCCGACGATCGACAGCACGGCGAGGATCACGAGCGGGATCGTCATGACCGGCGGCGACTCGTGGACGTGGTGCGCGACGTCGTGGTCGGCCTTGAGCTCGCCGAAGAAGGTGAGGAACACCAGCCGGAACATGTAGAAGGCGGTCAGGGTCGCAGTGATCGTCGCGACGAGCCAGAGCCATGGATGACCCGCCGCCCACGTGTGGTACAGGATCTCGTCCTTGCTGAAGAAGCCGGCGAGACCTGGGGCCCCCGCGATCGCCAGCGTGCCGATCAGGAAGGTCCAGAAGGTGACCGGCATCTTGGTGCGGAGGCCGCCCATCTTCCGGACGTCCTGCTCGCCGCTCATGCCATGGATCACGCTGCCGGCGCCGAGGAACAGGAGCGCCTTGAAGAACGCATGGGTCATCACATGGAAGACCGCGGTCGCGAAGGCCCCGACCCCAAGCGCCAACACCATGAATCCGAGCTGGCTCACCGTCGAGTAGGCGAGGACCTTCTTGATGTCGGTCTGCACGAGCGCGATCGTGGCGGCGAAGAGCGCGGTCATGGCGCCGAGCACGGCGACCACCTGCATCGCCGCAGGGCTGAGCGCGAACACGACGTTCAGGCGCGCGATCATATAGATGCCCGCGGTCACCATCGTCGCCGCGTGGATCAGAGCCGACACCGGCGTCGGACCCGCCATGGCGTCGGGCAACCACACGTAGAGCGGAATCTGCGCCGACTTGCCGGTCGCGCCGACGAGGAGGAGCAGCGCGATCACGGTCGCGGTGCCGGGATTCAGGCTCGCGGCGTGGGCCTCGATGTGCGCGAAATCGAGGTCGAGCGCTCCGCCAGCAGCGGGCGCCAGGCTCCACGCCAGCAGGAACAGTCCGAGCACGAAGGCCATGTCGCCGATGCGATTCACGATGAACGCCTTCTTGCCGGCGGCGGCGTTGTCGTCGTTCTCGTACCAGAAGCCGATCAACAGGTAGGAGCAGAGTCCGACGCCCTCCCACCCCACGAACAAGACGAGGAGATTGTCGCCGAGCACGAGCAACAGCATCGCGAACATGAACAGGTTCAGGTACGCGAAGAAGCGCGCGCAGCTCTCGTCGTGGCCCATGTAGCCGATCGAGTACACGTGGATCAGCAAGCCGACCCCGGTCACGAACAGCGCCATGACGGCCGAGAGCGCGTCGAGGCGGAAGGCGACGTCGGCATGGAAGGACCCCGCGGCCATCCACGTGTAGGCGGTCTGCGACACGCGCGCCCCTTCGGGCGCGCCGAGCAGCGTCGCGACCGACGAGAGCGCGACCGCGAACGCCGCGAGCACCGCGAGCGGCGACGTGACCTTGACGAGCCTCGGCGCGTTCACGGCGCAGGCCGCGATCAGGAAGCCGACCAGCGGAAGGAACGGGATCAGCCAGAGCGCCTGCGAGTGCAGGATCACCGCTTCCGTCGTGGCGTGGGCTCCGTGCATCGGATCAGCCGCGGAGCAACGCCAGCTCGTCGGCGTTGACGGTGGTCCGATTGCGGAAGGACGCGATGATGATCGCGAGGCCGACCGCGGCTTCCGCGGCGGCGACGGTCATCACGAAGAACACCACCACCTGCCCGTCCACCGCCCCGCGCGCCCGCGCAAGCGCGACGAAGCTCAGGTTTACCGCGTTCAACATGAGCTCGATCGCCATGAAGATGACGATGACATTGCGGCGTACCAGCACGCCGATCACGCCGATCGCGAAGAGGACGGCCGACAACATCAGAGCCCATTCCGTCGGGACGATCATGAGAGCGTCGGCCGCCTCTGCTTCTGCGCCAGTACGACCGCCCCCACCACCGCGGCCAGCAGCAGGATCGACGTCAGCTCGAACGGCAGGAGGAAGTCCGTGTACAGGCTCCGCGCCACGGCTGCCGCGCCACCGTAGCCCGCGGGCGCGCTTCCCGCGGAGCCCACACTCGCGCCGCGCACCAGCAGCGCGAGCTCGATCGCGAGGGCCACGCCGCCGATCCAGGCGAGCCCGCGCAGGACGTAGCGGCGGCGGCCGCGCTCGGGGTCGTCGTTCCGGAGGTTCAGGAGCATGATCACGAACAGAAAGAGCACCATGATCGCGCCCGCGTAGACGATGATCTGGAGCGCCGCGATCATGTGGGCCTCGAGCAGCACGAAGACGGCCGCGAGCAGGAAGAGCGTGACCACGAGGAAGAGCGCGCTCTTGACCGGATTCGGGTGCAGGATCACGCCGAGAGCCGCGACGACGGTCAGAGCGGCGACGAGGAGGAAGAGCGCGGCGCCCATCGCGATCAACCGAGTAGGACGATGACGATGCCCGTCACGAGCATGTTGGCGAGCGCCAGCGGGAGCAGGTACTTCCACCCGAGGTCCATCACCTGGTCGTAGCGGTAGCGCGGCAGCGTCCAGCGCACGAGGATCTGGAACACGCAGAGCGCGAAGACCTTGACCGTGAAGCTCGCGATCTGGAGGCCGACGACCGCGAGGTGCGGCAGGGCGACGATCGCGCCACCGGGGAGGTGGAAGCCGTCGCGGAACAGCAGCGGCACCTGCCAGGCGCCGAAGAAGAGCGTGGTCGCGAGCCCCGCGACGACGACGCTTTCCGCAAAGTCGCTCAGCATGAAGGCCGCCTGCTTCATGCCCGAGTACTCGGTGAAGTAGCCGCTGATGAGCTCGGACTCGCCCTCGGGCAGATCGAACGGAACCCGCTTGGTCTCGGCGATGCCCGCGATCAGGAAGACGAGGAAGGCGAGCGGCTGATAGAACACGCCCCACGCGGGGATCAGGCCGAAGAAGTGATGCCCCTGGGCGCGGGCGATCGCCTGCATGTCGAGCGTGCCGAACGTCATCACCGCGCCGATGAGGGCGAGCCCCATCGCGATCTCGTACGAGATCATCTGCGCCGACCCCCGGATGGCGCCGAGAAGCGCCCAGCGGCTGTTCGACGCCCAGCCTCCGAGAACCACGCCGTAGACCGCGAGCGACGACATCGCGAGCACGTAGAGGATGCCGATGTCGAGCCCGGCGACCTGGAGATTGATGGTGTGGCCGCCGATCACGAGCTGATCCCCGAACGGAATCGCCGCGAAGGTGACCATGACGGGAAAGACCGCCAGAAACGGTGCCAGGAAGTGCAGGAGCTTGTCCGCCCCCGCCGGCACCACGTCTTCCTTGGTGAGCAGTTTGAGCGGATCGGCGACGAGCGTATTGATGAGACCGAGGTTCACCGGCATCACGCCGAAGATGTTGGCGCGGTTGGCGCCGATGCGGTCCTGGATGAGCGCGCTCCCCTTGCGCTCGACCCAGAGCAGGACGGCGCTCATGTGGAGCACGAGCATCAGCACGGCGAACGCCTTCGCCCCGGCGATGCCGACCTCGATCAATCCCACGCGAGCGCCCCGCGTCGCCAGACGTATGCCAGACCGAACCCCAGGATGGCGACGAACGTGAGCATCTCGATGAGCCCCGGGACGCCGAGCTGTCGGAACACGATCGCCCACGGATACATGAACACGACCTCGACGTCGAAGACGATGAAGAGGATCGCGACGAGGTAGAAGTGCACCGAGAACCGGCCGCGGGCGGGGCCCGACGAGGGATTCCCGCACTCGAAGACCTCGTCCTTCACGGCTCGGCGCGACGTGCTGCGCGCGCCGAAGATCATGCTGCCGGAGACCATCCCGAGGACGATCACGGCGCCGAGCGCGAACGTGATGACGACGCCGATGTATTGGTCCAGCACTGCGAATGCCCTCGCGAAACCCGTGACTCCGCGCAACTAGGTCCCCGCGCGGCGCCACCCGTTATGCCGATGGTCTCCCGCATGTCAAGGTTGCGCGCGCGCCGCTGGTGCGCCGAACGCGTGCGCGCTACACGAGGGCCACGCCATGCACGACGACGTCACGACGCTGATCGCGCGCCTGGTGGGGAGCCGCTGGCCCGGCGCCGCGCTCGCCGACGTCGTCCACCTCGCCGGCGACTTCTCCGCGCGCCGCTACTTCCGCGCGACCATCGGCGGCGGCGGCGCCCCCGCAAGCGTCGTCGTGATGGTGCTCGCCGGGAGCGGCCTGCCGTTGAGCTCCGAAGAGCTCGGCGTGTTCCCCGAGCCGCTCGTCGAGCTGCCGTTCCTCGACGTCCACCGGCTGCTGACCGCGATCGGCGCGCCGGTGCCGGAGATCTACGTGGCGGCCGTCGACGACGGAATGCTCCTGCTCGAGGACGCCGGCGACGTGGTGCTGTGGGACGCGGCCGTCCGCGCCGGCGCGGACGCCGAGCGCCTGTATCGCCGCGCCATCGATGCGCTCCTCGTCCTCCACGAGCGCGGCACGGCCCATCGGCCCGCGACCAGCATCGCCTTCGCGCAAGGACTCGACGATCGGCTCCTCCGCTGGGAGCTCGAGCATTTCCTCGAATGGGGGGTGGAGCGCCGGCTCGCGATCACGCTCTCGGCCGCGGACCGCCGCGGCTACCAGGAGAGCTTCGACGCGATCGCGCGGGAGCTCGCCGCCGGACCGCGGGTGTTGAGCCACCGCGATTACCATAGCTGGAATCTCCTCTGGCGCGACGACCGGCCGATCATCATCGACTTCCAGGACGCCTTCATGGCGCCGGCCGAGTACGACCTCGCGTCCCTGCTCACGGACCGCATCACCTCGCGCGTCGTCGGGGCGGACATGGAGAAGCGACTCCTCGCCTACTACTGGGACGCGCGCGGCCGGGGCGGCGATCTCGACCGACGCTGCTACGCGCTGGTCGCGCTGCACCGCGCGCTCAAGGTCGTCGGTCGCCTCCATTACATCGCGCTGGCGAAGGGGAAGCCGGCGCCCCTCGCGTTCCTTCCGGACGTCGTCGCGACCTGCCGGCGCTTTCTCGCCGAGGTGGCGCCGCCCGGCGCGCTGGCGAGCGAGTTCGCGGCGCAATGGCCGGCCGACGCCCCATGAAGGCGATGGTGCTAGCGGCCGGCCTCGGCACGCGCCTTCGTCCGCTCACGAACGACCGCCCGAAGGCGCTCGTCGAGGTCGGGGGCCGGCCCCTCATCACCTACCCCCTGGCGCTGCTGCGCCGCTACGGCATCACCGAGGTCGTAGTGAACCTCCACTGGCACGCCGAAGCGCTCCGCAACGCGCTCGGAGATGGCAGCCGGCTCGGCCTCTCGATCGTCTACTCCGAGGAGGATCCGCTGCTCGACACCGGAGGCGGGATCAAGCGCGCCGCGCCGCTGCTCGGCGCCGGCGACTTCGTCGTCATGAACAGCGACACGATCCTCGACCTACCGCTCGATCGCGTGATCGCCCGTCACCGGGCCCGGGCCGCCGACGCCACGCTCGTACTCCGCCACGATCCCGAGCAGGCGCGCTACGGCGAGATCGAGATCGACGCCCTCGGACGCGTCCGACGCTGGCTCGGCCTGCCCGCGCGCGCCCCGTTGCCGCTCACGCCGTACATGTTCGCGGGCGTCCACGTCCTCTCCCGGCGTGTCTTCGATTTCATGCCGGCGGACGACATCTTCAGCATCACGCGCCAGACCTATCCCGCCATGCTCGCCGCCGACGCCGCGTTGCAGGGGTTCCCGTTCGACGGCTTCTGGCGCGTGATCGACACGCCGGCCGATCGCGAGCGCGCCGCCCGCGATCTGGCCGGGGCTCGGCTCGCGCACCTCGGGGGTACGGGGGTCGGCTGACGCCCGCCCGCCGCGCGCCGCCCGCGTGCGTCCCCACGCCGCCGACCCGCCTCGGGTTCCGCACGCCGCGCTTGACGCAGTTTCGCCATCTGCTTTACACATTTACAGACCGGCGGGGTGTCGCGGGGGGGAAGGGTGACATGGGCATCACGATCGTCCAGAAGAGCGACCTCACCGTCCGCAAGCGCAACCCGCGCATCGCGCTCGTGCTCGCCGGCGGCGCCATCAGCGGGGGCGGCTTCAAGCTCGGCGGCCTGAAGGCCTTCGACGACTTCCTGGTCAATCGCAAGACGACCGACTTCGACATCTACGTCGGCCTCTCCGCGGGCGCGTTCCTGGCGGCGCCCCTCGCGAGCGGCGTGACGCCGCCCGAGATGCTGCGCAGCCTCGAGGGCAGCTCCGAGGAGTTCACGCAGTTTCGCGCCTTCGACTTCTACCAGCCGAACTACGCGGAGTTCGTCGAGCGGCCCGTTCGCTACGTCCTCGACCTGGCGGCCTTCATCCCGGGCTCCATCCTGGACCTCCTCGCCAAGAGCCCCGCACTCGCCGAGAGCATCGCGGAGCCGGTGCGGGGTTTCGTGCGGGCGCCGTCGATTTCGCACGCGGTCGACGTGTTGCGTCCGATCGGGCAGGCGCTGCTCGCCGGGCGGCCCTTCCCGTTCCCGCTCGACTACCTGCCGTCGGGCCTCTTCGACAACGTGACGATCGAGCGGTACCTGCGGGACAACCTGGAACGGCGGCGCATGCCGAACGCTTTCAAGGCGCTCTTCCAGGCGCGGAAGCGGGAGCTCTACATCTCGGCGATGAACCTCGATTCCGCGGAGCGCGTCGTGTTCGGCCACGACGAGGACAGCTCGCTCACGATCTCGGAGGCGGTGCAGGCCTCGACCGCGCTGCCCGGCTTCTACCGCCCCGCGCGCATCCGCGGCATCGACTACGTCGATGGCGGGGTGCGCCGCACGGCCAACATCGACGTCGCGATCGATCACGGCGCCGACCTCGTCATCTGCTACAACCCGTTCCGCCCCTTCTCGAACCGCGTGGTGCGGAAGTACGACCCGCAGCGGGACGCCTACGTCGCCGAGGGCGTGCAGCTCGCCGACCGCGGGATGCTCACCATCCTGAACCAGGTGCTCCGCACCCTCCTGCACTCGCGGCTCCAGCTCGGGCTCCGTCAGTACCAGGACGACCCCAACTTCAGGGGCGACATCATCCTGATCGAGCCGACCGAGAAGGATCTCGACTTCTTCCAGATGGCGCCGATCGCCTTCTGGGAACGCCGGCGGGCGGCGCAGCACGGCTACGAGTCGGTGACCCAGTCGATCGAGATCCACTACGACATGATCCGCCGGATCATGGAGAGCTACGGGATCCTCATGACGCGGAAAACCGTCAGCGAGGGCATCCAGCGCATGCGGACGGGCGAGACCCCCGAGGAAGCGACGGACTTCCTGACGCGCGAGGTGCCGTCGCGGGCCATCTCGGTCGCGAAGGCGTAGGCGTCGATCGAGCGGCCGGGCGGCGCGGGGAAGGTCCCCACCCCGGGGCCGCCCCCGGCCGGAGATGTCACCCCGCCGCACCCGTGCATGCGCAACATCCCGGAATGCTTCCAGGTGTGGGGCTCGGTTCGGTTCGGGTCGCTCGGGGAGCACCCACCGGTTCCGGCGTACCCGTCTCGCGGGCTCGGGAGGTCGGGGCCGCGATTCGCACGGCATTCTGCGTTGCCCCGGCTGGGGGTCGCGGATATATCAGCCGGCGATGTTGAAGGTCGCCCCGCACGAGGAGGACGTCGCGGCCCTGGTCCTCCGTCTCGAGGACGCCGAGCCCGCAGAAATCCTCGAGTGGGCTGTCGAGCGGTACGCGCCCGACGCCGTGCTCACCTGCTCCTTTCAGCACGAGGGCGTCGTGCTCGCCCACATGCTGCAGTCCATCGCGCCAACGACCCCGGTCGTCTTCATCAACACGGGCTACCACTTTCCCGAGACCCTGGCCTATCGCGATCGTCTCGTCGAACACCTCGGGTTCAATCTGGTCGAGATCGGTCCGGCGCTCGGCAAGGACGACGTCGAGCGCACACACGGGCCCGAGCTCTTCCGCCACGACCCCGATCGCTGCTGCGAGATCAACAAGGTGGAGCCCCTGCGCAGGGCGCTCCGGAACGTACGCGCCTGGATCAACGGCCGCCGCCGAGACCAGGCGGCCACGCGCAATGCCCTGCCGGTCGTCGAAGAGCTCAAGAACGGGATCATGAAGGTGAACCCGCTGGTCCGCTGGCGCGCCCGTGATACCTACGAGTACATGCAGCGCCACGGACTGCCGCTACACCCGCTTTTCGAGCGTGGCTATGCGAGCATCGGCTGCGCCCCCTGCACGCGACCGGTGCTCGCGGGCGAGGATGAGCGCGCGGGACGGTGGGCGGGCCGGAACAAGGTCGAGTGCGGCATCCACACGGCCTTCAACGATCCCGGTCGCGACATCTGACAGCGCCGATCCGGCGCCGCTCCCGAAACGACCGAGGGGGGCCCGTCCATCGAGGTCGGGCCCCCCTCGGGGAAACGCACGCTCGTCGCGAGCGTTCAGCTCATCGGGAAGAGCTGCTGCATCTTCATCGCGAGGCCCATGTCGCCCGCGATCTTCAGCTTCCCGCTCATGAAGGCCATCTGCGGGTTCAGCTTGCCGTTCACCATGTCGAGGTAGTCGCTCGCCGCCATGGTGATCGTGATGTTCGGGGACGCATGCGTGCCTTCGCCGGTCGTCAGCTTGCCGTCGTCGATGGCGAGGTTGTACTTGCCGCCGTTGTCCCCAGTCAGATCGAACTGGTAGACGGCCTTCAGACCCTTCGCGGCGCCGGCGTTGAACACGTTCGGCATCTCCGTCATCACGTCCTTCGTGTTGGAATACGGTCGTGGCATCGAAAACCTCCTTACACTGCTGAGGGTGGAGTGGTTGAACGGGAGGCTGATATCTAATCTGTTTCATAGAGTAAAGCGGGGTCGACCGGTTCACTCGTCGGGATCTTCGTCCTCGGCCCACGCCAGGAGATCGGCGCCGAGCGTCCGCACGAGCCAGCGATGGACACGGTCCGCGAGGCGCGTCGCCTGAACGCCGAGCATCGGGAAATGACCCGAGCCCTCCTGGATCTCCAGATCCCAGCTCCGTCGCGCGGCGAGGCGCCGGCATTCCGCGAGCCGCGCCACCGGATCCTCGCCAGCGCTCACCACCAGCCCCGCTCGCGGCGGGTCTCCCGGCTCCCGACCGCCTAAGCACACGCGGCGGAAGAGCTCTCCCGAATCGGTCCGCAGGCGGCGGACGTCCGCTTCGAGGAGCCCGCTCGCGAACGAATCCGCCCCGCCTGCCGGCGGCGCGATCCGGTCTCCTCCGAGCGCCGCGCGCCACCATCGCGGCCGATTCCAGACGACCGGGAGGCGGAGCGCGAGCGGCGCGATCGCAACGACGGCCGGCGGGCGGAGGTCTGGGCCGAGGAGGTCGGCGAGCGCCAACCCGGCGTCGTGCGTCACGACGACCGGCGGAGCGGAGAGCTCACGACAGACGTCCGCGAGCACGCTCCGCCGCCGCTCCACGTCGGGCGGCGCGCCCCCGGAAAGGAACGACGGAATCCATGCCTCCCATCCGCGATGCGCGAGGTACGCGGAAAAGTCGCGCCAGATCCATCCTCCGGTCCACAACCCGTGCACGAGCAGCAGGGGATGAAGGAACCGGGACGCCTCGGCACGTACGACGTCGACGGAGATCTCGAGAGGATCGGTGCGCATCGGGCATGAAAAAAGCCCTTCGACGGGAAGCCGAAGGGCCTTTTTCCATAGAGCCCAGGGGGCTCTACATCTCGCCTGAGTCCAGCAGGAAACTACACGCTACGAAAACTTCTCGCTGCGAACAGAACTGAAGAGAAGAAACTACTTCTTCTTCTTGGCAGCGCCCTTCTTGGCCGGCGCTTTCTTCTTGGCCTTGGACGCTTTCTTCTTGGCTGCCATAGGCACCTCCTCAAAAACGTTAGCTGCGTTTGACCCAGGTTCGCTCAGGCGAGCGCTCCCCCAATCCACAGCCACCCCACCACTCAACCGGATCGCATCATAGGAAAGTGCTGTAGAGCATGTCAAGAGAAAAATCGCATTTTGGAAATGGATTCCGGTGGAGAATCAGGGTCATGTCGGGATGGACTCGCGGGGTTAAAATCGCGTTCACTCGATCCGCGGGAAGCGAGTAACAGGGCGTTTTAAACTCGCCCAGAGACGGCCACCGGTGATCACTCACGCGGCGGCGAAGATCCGGCGAATCCCCAGGGAAGCGCGGCACCATGGGTTCGATCCGCGCCCGAGCTTCTACCGCCGCCGTGCTCCCGAACGCGGGGCCCGGAACGTGAACGCATTCGGGCCGGGGTACGTCGCCCGGCGTCCGAGGGCCTCTTCGATACGCAGCAATTGGTTGTACTTCGCCGTCCTCTCGCCGCGACACGGGCTGCCGGTCTTGATCTGTCCCGCGTTCACGGCGACCGCGAGGTCGGCGATGGTGGCGTCTTCCGTCTCGCCCGAGCGATGCGAAATGACCGCCGTGTACCCGGCCGCGCGCGCGACGGTGATCGCCTCGAGCGTCTCGGTGAGCGTCCCGATCTGATTGACCTTGACCAGGATGGAGTTGGCGGCCCCCGCTTCGATGCCCTGGCGGAGCCTGCTCGGATTGGTCACGAAGAGGTCGTCGCCGACGAGCTGGATCTTGCGCCCCAAGCGTTTCGTGAGGAGCACCCACCCGTCCCAGTCGTTCTCGGCCATGCCGTCCTCGATCGAGACGATGGGGTACCGCTCGACCCAGTCGGCATACAGGTCGACCATGTCGGCGCGCGTCCGATCGGCGGCACCCGACTTCCGGAACACATAGCGGCCGTCCTTCCAGAGCTCGCTCGCCGCCGCATCGATGGCGATCTTCACCTGTGCGCCGGCGCGATAGCCCGCCGCCTTGATCGCTTCCATGATGGCCGCTAGCGCCTCCTCGTCGGACGCGAGGTTCGGCGCAAATCCGCCCTCGTCGCCGACCCCGGTCGAAAGCCGCCGGCCGCGCAACACCGCTCGCAAGGCGTGGAAGATCTCGGCGCCCATCCGCAGCGCGTCCGCGAACGACCGGGCGCCGATCGGCATCACCATGAACTCCTGGAGGTCGACGGTGTTGTCGGCATGCGCGCCGCCGTTCAGGATATTGAACATCGGCACCGGCAGCACGCGCGCGCGCGTGCCGCCGAGGTAGGCGTAGAGCGCCTTGCCCGAGCGGGCGGCCGCCGCCCGGGCGACGGCGAGCGACACCCCGAGGATCGCGTTCGCGCCGAGGCGCTTCTTGTTCGGCGTACCGTCGAGCTCGATCATCAGGCGGTCGATCTCGGCCTGGCGTCGCGGATCGCGTCCGACGAGCTTCCGCGCGAGCGTTCGGTTCACGTTGTCGACGGCGCGCGTCACGCCCTTACCGGAGTATCGCTTGGCCCGTCCGTCGCGCAGCTCGACCGCCTCGTACTCGCCGGTCGATGCGCCGGACGGGACCGCGGCGCGTCCGAGCGTCCGATCGTTCAGCACCACATCGACTTCGACGGTGGGGTTCCCGCGCGAATCGAGGATCTCCCGCGCATGCACTTTGGCGATCTTCATCGTCCTCTCCTTCGTTGGTTCGGCTTGTGGCCCGGCGCGGCGATCGTATACGCTCGCCGCGCATGGGGTGGGGGGGCGCGGCGAGCACGTCTCGCCAACGCGCGGCGCTGGCGGCCGCGGTCGCGGCGACGGCGATGCTCGTCGGCATCGTGATCTTCGGCAGTCGCGGCCTGCTCCATCTTCGCACCCTGACGGCGGAGCAGGCGGATCTCGACGGCCGTATCGCGGCGCTGCTGCACGAGAACGAACAACTCCGGAGCCGCATTCATCGCTTGCGCACGGACGATCGCGCGCTCGAGCGCTTGGCGCGCACGCAACTCGGATTTACTCGGCCGGGCGAGGTCATCTATCGCTTCGGGGCTCGTGCGGATCCCGCGCCGGGCGTCCTTCCCTGACGTCGCCCGCGGCCTGACGCCCGCGCGGCGCGGGCGCGTCGCCTCCGGGGTGCAGCTCCGCCACCTCCTTGGCGTGCAACTTGAACCCCTTCTTCACGCCTCGCAGCACCACCTGCCTCCCGCGCGGCGGGCCGACCGGCATCACCAGGACGCCGCCTTCGACCAACTGCTCGATGAGCGCCGGAGGGACGCGCGGGCCGATCGCCGTGACGATGATCGCGTCGTACGGACCGTACTCGCGCCAACCGAGCGAACCGTCGCCGACCTTCACGTGCGCGTTCTGGTACCCCTCACGCGTCAACCGCAAGCGCGCGGTCGCCGCAGATTCGGGAATGACGCCCACCGAGAACACTTCGGCGGAGATCTCGGCGAGAAGCGCCGCGGCGTACCCCGTGCCCGTCCCGACCTCCAGAACCCGTGTCTCCGCCTTCGGCCGCAGCAGCTCGATCATCCGCGCCAGGAGATAGGGCTGGGAGATCGCCTGCGTGAACGTCGAAGGCAACTGCTTCTCGTCGAAGCGGCGCTCGGGCGCATCCACCGGGACGAAGACGTCGCGAGGTACGCGCGCGAACGCTTCGAGCACACGCGCGTCACGGATGCCGCGGGCCGCAAGACGCGCATCGAGCGCCGGAGCGTCCGCCGCACGTGAGGATCCGAACGGGAAGACGAGCGAAACGAGCGAAAGCGCAAGCGCGAGGAGCACGGGCCGAAGCCCGAGAATCACGCCTCTTCCTCGCCCGAAACCAGCTCGTCGTATTCGTCGGCGTCGAGGAGCGATTCGAGCTCGGAGCTGTCGTTCATCTCCACCTCGATCAACCAGCCTTCGTGATACGGATCCTCGTTCACGATGGTCGGATGATCGTCGAGCTCGGTGTTGATGGCGACCACTTGGCCGGAAACGGGAGCGATGAGCTCGTTCACGGTCTTGACGGACTCGAGCTCGCCGAAAGACTCGCCCTTCTCCACCTCGTCGCCGACGTCGGGGAGCTCGACGGCGATGACCTCGCCGAGCTCGTCCTGAGCATGCTCCGAGATGCCGACGTGCGCACGCGATCCGTCGATGCGTAGCCAGAGGTGATCGTTCGTGAACTTCAGCGTGTCGGCCATGCGCAGCCCCTCGTGATCATGCGGCCCTTATAGGGTGCCGCTTTTCGCTGTCAAGGGAGCAGTCGCCGGAGCCGTGCGCGGTATGAATACGACGAGAGCCGGCACGTGTCGTTCACGTACCGGCCCTCGTTTTCCCCCGGCCACCACGACCACAACGAGGCTCCGGGAACTCGACCACCGCCTCAGCTCCCCACGGATTCCCGGTCCCCCTCCACGGCGCCACGCTCCGGAGCCGTCGCGCCGGCGGACCCTGTTCCGAGGTTCACGAGCACCCGCTCGTGGAACCGCAGTTGAGACATTTGTAGCAACTGCCGTTGCGCACCATGATCGCGCCGCAATCGGAGCAACTCGGCGCGTCGGCCTGCGGACTGAAGCTCACGGCGCTCGGACGCGCCCCGCCCTCGACTTCCTCACGGCCCACCGTCCGCGCTTCGGCCGTCACGACCTCGGCAAGCCCGACTTCCCGCCGCTGCTCGGCCGACAGGTGCCGCGAGCCGAGGAAGCGGAAGATGTAGTCGGTCAGCGACTTCGCCATCGGGATCTCCGGATTCTTGGTGAACCCGGAAGGTTCGAAGCGGACGTGCGCGAACTTGTTGACGAGGACCTCGAGCGGCACGCCGTACTGAAGCGCCATCGAGGTGAGCGTCGCGATCGTATCCATCAAGCCGGAGATGGTGCTGCCTTCCTTCGCCATCTTGATGAAGATCTCTCCCGGGGTCCCGTCCTCGTAGAACCCGACGTGGATGTACCCCTCGTGACCTGCGATCTCGAACTTGTGGCGCTCGGACTTGCAGTCGTTCTGCAGCCGACGTCGCGTCGGACGCGCCTCGACCTTCGCCACCTCGGCGGCTCTGCCCGTATTGAGCGGCTGCGTCTGCTTGCACCCGTCGCGATAGATCGCGATGGCCTTCAGGCCGTCGCGCCACGCCTCGAGATACGCCTCGGTTACGTCGTCGACCGTCGCGTCGGCCGGCATGTTGACGGTTTTGGAAATCGCCCCCGACAGGAAGGGCTGCGCCGCGCCCATCATGCGAATGTGGCCGAGATAGTGGATCGAGCGCGCCCCGCGCTGCGGCTTGAACGCGCAGTCGAAAACGGCGAGGTGCTCGTCGGCGAGGTGCGGAGCACCCTCGATCGTCTCCTGTTCCTCGACGTACTCGAGGATGTCCTGGATCTCCCGGCTCTCGTACCCGAGCCGGGAAAGCGCGCGGCGGATCGTCATGTTGACGATCTTCAGCATGCCGCCGCCGACCAGCTTCTTGTACTTCACGAGCGCGATGTCGGGCTCGATGCCGGTCGTGTCGCAATCCATCATGAAGGCGATGGTCCCGGTCGGCGCGAGGACGGTCGCCTGCGAATTGCGGAACCCGCGCTTCTCGCCGAGCGCGTACGCCTCGTCCCACGCCCGTCGCGACTCGCTCAACAGGTCGAGCGGCACGAGCGACGGATCGATCTTGTGCGCCGCCGCCCGGTGCTTGCCGATCACCCGCTGCATCGGCTCGCGATTCGACCCGTAGCCCGAGAACGGTCCCATCTCGCCGGCAAGCCGCGCCGACTGGAGATACGCCTCGCCGCACATGAGCGCCGTCACGGCCGCCGCGTACTGCCGACCCGCCTCGGAGTCGTACGGAAGGCCGAGCGACATCAGGAGAGCGCCGAGGTTCGCGTAGCCGAGCCCGAGTTCGCGGAACGCGTGGGCGTTCTTCTCGATCTCCGGCGTTGGGTAGCTCGAATTGTCGACGATGATGTCCTGCGCGGTGATCATCACGTCGACGGCGTGCTTGAACGCGTCGACGTCGAAGTCGCCGGTCGCACCGACGAACTTCATGAGGTTCAGCGACGAGAGATTGCAGGCCGAATTGTCGAGATGCATGTACTCGCTGCACGGATTCGACGCGTTGATGCGGCCACTCGCCGGGCACGTGTGCCAGTCGTTGATGGTCGTGTCGAACTGGAGACCCGGGTCGCCGCAGGAATGCGCGTTCTCCGAGATGGCGCGCATCACGTCACGGGCGCGGAACGTTTCCGCCACCTCGCCGGTCCGGACGAACTTCGTCTGCCAGTCGCCGTCGGCGATGACCGCGCCCATGAAGGCGTCCGTCACCCGCACCGAGTTGTTGGCGTTCTGGAACGCGACCGATCCGTACGCGGCGCCGTCGAGCGAGCCGTCGTAGCCCGCCGCGATCAAGGCCCGCGCCTTGTGCTCCTCCTCGGTCTTGCAGGCGATGAACTCCATGATGTCGGGGTGGTCGACGTTCAGGACGACCATCTTGGCCGCCCGCCGCGTCTTGCCGCCCGACTTGATGACCCCGGCCGACGCATCGGCCGCCTTCATGAAGGAGACCGGTCCCGACGCCGTTCCACCGCCGACCAGGCGCTCCTTCGAGGACCGGAGCTTCGAGAGGTTCACGCCCGAACCGGAGCCGCCCTTGAAGATGACGCCCTCGCGACGGTACCAGTCGAGGATCGAGTCCATCGTGTCCTCGACGGACAGGATGAAGCAGGCGCTGCACTGCGGCTTCGCCTCGACGCCGACGTTGAACCAGACCGGGCTGTTGAAGCAGGCCTTCTGGTGGAGGAGGAGGTGTGTGAGCTCGTCGGCGAAGACCGCCGCGTCGGCCGGCGTCGCGAAGTAGCCCTGCGCGGTGCCCCACGACCGGATCGTGCCGACGACGCGGCCGATCAGCTGGCGAACGCTGGTCTCGCGCTGCGGGGTTCCGAGCGGGCCGCGGAAGTACTTCGAGACGACGACGTTGGTCGCCAGTTGCGTCCACGCCTTCGGCATCTCGACGTCGTGCTGCTCGAAGACGACCTCACCCTTCTCGCCGTAGATGACGGCGCTGCGCCGCTCCCATTCGACGTTCGCGAACGGATCCAGGCCGGCCTGGGTGAAATACCGCTGGACCACGAGGCCCTGCCTCCCCTCCGCCGCTCCCGCGTCCGCGAACGCCGTCCGTTGCGCCTCCGCCGCCCCGTCCATGCCACCCACCGCCACCCCGTTCTCCATGGTCCGACCCTCGCTTCGCTGGTTTTGCGGCGCTCGGAGCTGCCCGGACGCCGCCGTGACATGACTCGGCTTCGACCTACGAACCACCAAGATGTTGTAGAGCGCGGCGGGTCAGTACACAAGGAATGGACAACCTGTCAAGAAGAAAATCGTGACGGGCCGCACGGCTTCCTCCATGGCGACGGGCACGCTAAGGACCGCCGGGTGAGCCCGCGCCGCGACCCGGCGAGCATCGACGGAGTGCTCGAAACCTGCCTCGACCGCGTCCTCGGGACGCGCGGCGCGAGCGCCATCTGGCGGATCTGGAGCGACGCCGTCGGCGCGGCCATCGCCAGACGCGCGGAGCCCGTTCGTCTGCGCGGCCGGACGCTCGTCGTCGCCGTGTCGAGCGCACCCTGGATGCAGGAGCTGAATCTCTTGAAGCGCGGCATCGTCGCCGCCGTGAACGAGCGCCTGCCCCGCCCGCTCGTCGAGGACCTCTTTCTCGTGCTGACCGAGGGCCGGGCCTCGGCGCCGCCCCCGACGCGGCGCGCACCCGCGCCGACCTGCCCGCCGCCGCCCGCGACGGCCGACCTCGACGGCCTCCCGCCGGCGTTGCGGGCGAGCTTCGCCGGCGTGCTCGACGCCTGGCGGCGCCGCGCACGGCCGCGGTGACCCGGGAGGCGCCGATGTCCACACCGACCGACGCCAGCACCACGCTCGATGATCTCTCCCTCCACTATCTCGATTGGGGCACGGCGGGACATCCGCCCCTCCTGTGCCTGCACGGCATCACCCAGACGGCGCACAGCTGGGACGAGGTCGCTCCGAGCCTCGCGCGCGCCCATCACGTGCGCGCGCTCGACCAGCGCGGCCACGGCGACTCGACCTGGCCGACCGACGGCGACTACCGGCTCGCGACACAGAGCCGCGACGTCGAGCGCTTCGTCGAAACGACCCTCGGCGCGCCGACGGTCGTCGTCGCGCTCTCGATGGGCGGCCTCGTCGCCCTGACGCTCACCGCGCGCCGCCCCGACCTCGTGCGCGCGCTCGTGGTCGTGGACATCGCGCCCGAGGTGCGGCGCGGCGGCGTCGACAACATCCGCAACTTCGTCGCCGGGACCGACGAGCTCGACACGTTCGAGGAGTTCGTCGCCCGCGCGCACGCGTTCAACCCGCGCCGCTCCCTCGACAACATCCGCGAACGCCTGCACCACAACCTGAGGCAGCTCCCGAGCGGGCGCTGGACCTGGAAGTACGACCCCGCCCTTCGCGACCCGGCGCGTGCGGGCACCGGCATCGGCGAACTCTGGGAGCGCGCCGCCGGCATCCGCTGCCCGGTGCTCATCGTGCGCGGCGGCGAGAGCGACATCCTCGACCCCGAGGTCGCGGCGCGCTTCGGAGGCGTCGTGGGAGCGGAGGTGCGCACGGTGCCGGGCGCCGGCCACTCGGTCATGGGCGACAACCCGAGCGGGTTCCTCGCCGCCGTCGAGCCGTTCCTCGCCGCGCTTCCGCGAGGGTGAATCCGCGCGGAACGCCGGTCACCGCGGTGCGCACTTCGGCCGCACGCTCCGGTTCGCCGCCCCTCAGCCCTGGACCGTGAGACGCGCGCCGGCGGCGGCCGCCGCGCCGGCGAGTTCGGGCGGGAACACGAAGCGCGCGCGCGTCGCCTCCGCGACGCCGCGCGCGACCAGCGCCGGCACGTCGAGCTGCCGTTCCGCCGCCTCGACTTCGGCGAGCGTCGCGCGCGTGGTCGGATGCGCGGGCGTAAAGAGCGTGCAGCAGTCCTGATCCGGCAGAATCGACGTCGCGAAGGTGCCGATGCGGGTCGCCTGCTGGATGATCTCGTTCTTGTCCATGCCGACCAGCGGCCGCAGCACGAGCGCCGACGTCGCCGCCGCGATCGTCTGCATGTTCTCCAGCGTCTGCGACGAGACCTGGCCGAGGCTCTCGCCCGTCACCAACACGCGCGCGCCGTGCCGTCCGAGCGCCTCGGCGATCCGCAGCATCATGCGACGATAGAGGACGACGCGATGACTGCGCGGCACGCGCGCCACGATCTCGCTCTGGATCTCGCCGAACGGTACGACCCAGAGGTCGGAGCGCAGCTGCCAACGGGTGAGGTGCTCGACGAGGTCGTGCGCTTTGTCGATGCTGGCGCGGCTGGTGTACGGCGCGCCGCTGAAGTGGACGAAGTCGACGCGGCACCCGCGCTGCATCATCCGGTAGGCCGCGACCGGCGAGTCGATCCCGCCCGACATGAGGCAGGTGACCCGTCCGCTGATCGTCACCGGCAGCCCCCCCGGCCCGGGGCGCTTGCCACCCGACACGTACGCCGTCCGCGGCAGGATCTCGACGGTGATCGGCAGGTCGGGCGCGTCGAGATCGACGCGCCCGCCGACCTCGGCCACGACCGCCGCTCCGAGCAACGCGCCGAGCTCGGGGGACGTCATCGGGAATGACTTGTCGGCGCGCCGCGCGCGGACGGCGAACGTCGTGAACGGCTCGGCGCGGGCGCAGTCGAGCACGGCGGCCCGGATGACGTCGAGGTCGACCGGCACCTCCACGCCGACGGAGTAGTTCGCGACCCCGAAGGTGCGCGCCACGCGCTCGCACACCGCGCCGACGGGCGCCTCCGGCGCGAGCCGCAGCACGATCCGGCCCGGTAGCCCGTCGGCGCTCCGCACCCCGAGGCCGGTCGTCGCGGCGCGCAGGTTCGCGATCAGCCGCTGCACGAAGCGCTGTCGATTCCCGCCCTTGAGGGCGATCTCGTGATAGCGCACGACGACGCAGGCCATCCCGCGGGCATAGCACGCGCTTTCGGGTCGGCGAACCGGCGTGGTATCCGGACCGATGACTCGCGGGATCTTTCCGGCGCTGCGGGCGGCGCTCGCCGAGCCGCGCTCCGCGCCGCCGCCGCCGTCCGGCGTCCCGGCGGCCGTGCTGATCCCGCTCTTCGACCTCGACGGCGACCTGCACCTCCTCTACACGACCCGGAGCACGGCGCTGCCGCAGCACGCCGGACAGGTGGCGTTCCCCGGCGGACGCCACGCGCCCGACCGCGACCCTTCGCTGCTCGCGACCGCGCTCCGCGAGACCCACGAGGAGATCGGCCTCCGCGCCGCCGACGTCGACGTGCTCGGCGCGCTCGACCCGATCCGCACCTTCAGCTCGAACTTCGCCATCACGCCGTTCGTGGCGCGCGTCCCGCACCCGTTCGCGCTCCGCCTGGACCCGCGCGAGGTACACGACGCGTTCGCGCTCCCGCTCCGCGTGCTCGCCGATCCCGCGACGAGCGTCACCGAAACGTGGACGATCGCGGGGCAGGCGACGCCGGTCACCGCCTATCGTCACGACGGACACGTGATCTGGGGCGCGACGCAGCGGATCACCGCGAGCCTGCTCGATCTCATCGCCGCGCTCGCCGCCGACCAAGATTGACACCCCTCGGACCGGCTCGTAAGGTCGCGAGCGGATCGATGGCACGGCACGCGCGACAACGTGGTCATCGCGAGGGTGGCGTGGGTCGCCGGCTGGTGCTCGGAGTCGCGTTCGCGCTCGTCGCGCTGATCGGCTTCGTTGCCTGGGTGAAGCTCGAGCGTCGACGGCCGACCGCGGCGCTCGCCCGTCCCCCCGCCGCCCTCGGCCGCGGCGGCACGATCGACGTCACACTCCGCGACGTCGGCACCGGCCTCGCGTGGGGCCGCGTCGAGGTGGAGAGCAACGGCGCCACCACCGTGCTCGCGAGCGAAGCCTACCCCGCCCAGACATGGCGAGGCAGCGGGCTCTTCGAGACCACGATCAGCACACCGCTCGCCCCGATCGACCACAAGCTCGGCGAGGGACCGGCGACGCTCCGAGTGTTCGCGGGCGACTATTCCTGGCTGCGCTGGCTGCGGAGCGATCCCGCGGTGCTCGAGGCGCCCTTCACCATCGATCTCAGCCCCCCCACGCTCGAGGTGCTCTCGCCGCAGCACCACCTCACGCTCGGCGGCCTCGAGTTCATGCTCTACAAGACCTCGCCCGACGCGGTGCGCAGCGGCGTCGCGGTGGCGAGCTACTTCTTCCCTGGCACGGCCGGACTCTTCGCCGACCCGACCATCCACGCGGCGTTCTTCGCCATGCCGCAGGATCTCGACCGCACGACCGCCGCGAAGGCCGTCGCCGAGGACGCCGCCGGGAACCGCCGCGAGGTGATGCTCCACGCGGTCGTGAAGCCGCGCACGTTCGCCGACAGGACGCTCGACCTCGACGACGCGTTCCTCGAACGCAAGGTGCCCGAGATCCTGGCCGCGAGCCGCCTGCCGGCCCAACCGGACCTGGTGCAGGGCTACCTGTACGTGAACCGCACGGTGCGGCGGAACAGCGAGGTGCGGATCAAGGACGTCACCCGCGCGTCGGCGGCGACGCCCAGGTGGGACGGGGCGTTCCTGCGCCAACCGAACAGCGCGCCGCTCGCCGGCTTCGGCGATCGCCGCTCGTATCGCCACGACGGAGCCATCATCGACACCCAGACGCACCTCGGATACGACCTCGCGTCGCTCCGGCAGGCGCCGGTGGTGGCGGCGAGCGCCGGCACGGTCGTGCTCGCCGACTACCTCGGCATCTACGGCGACGCGGTCATCATCGACCACGGGCTCGGCATCTTCTCGCTCTACGGGCACTTGAGCGCGATCACCGTGCGTCGAGGGCAGGAAGTGCAGCGCGGCGAGACCGTCGGGCGGACCGGCGAGACCGGGCTCGCCGGCGGCGACCATCTGCACTTCAGCGTCATGCTGTACGGCGTCCACGTCGATCCCGTCGAGTGGTGGGACGGCAAGTGGATCCGGGATCACGTGACCGCGAAGCTCGAGCAGTACCCGCGCGCCACGACGACCGCGACGCGCGATGAGTGACGACGTCGCGGCGGCGCGCGAGGCGCTCCGCGCGGCCGGCGTGGCCGACGACGAGACGACACCATCCGCCCTCCTCGCGCTCGCCGGCCGCACGGCGGCGCTCGACCGCGCGCTCGTCGCGCGCCTGAGCACCGTCGTCGACGAGCCGCACGCGCTGGCGCTCCGCGACCTCGCGGCGACCGCCGAGGGCCGCGGATGGAAGGCGGTCGTGAAGGACGCGAGGCGCGCGCTCTATCGCTTCGGACAGCGCGGCGTCGCCGTGCCGGCTCCGCCCGCCGTCCCGGCGCCTCCGCCGCGCTGGACGGCGACGGCGCTCGAAGGCTGGGTGTCCGGCATCGACGGCCGCGGCGATCGGCTGGTCTGGATCGTGCGGCCGCAGCCGGGCGGCGGGCTCCTGGTGATGACCGCGATCCTGAACGAGCCGAAGGGCCTCCGGGAAGTGACCCTCGCCGAGCTGTCGCGGAAGGCGCTGCGCCGCATGCACGACGACCTCCGCGCGCGCCATCACGCCCGCTCGGTCGCGATCGACGGGGCCTACGGCGACGCGCTCCTCGCCGAGGGCTACGAGCGCGCGCGCGCCGGCGGCATCGCCGAAGCCGTGGGGCAGTATCCCGCGCTGCGCGCGCGCCTCACGAGCCAGCCGCCCGCCCCGCTCGAGCCGCCGATGATCGCGCGCGTCGCGCCGGAGGTCGCGAGCGATGCGGCCGCGGTCGCCGAGGGCGCGACGCTGCTCGACGACATCGACTTCGCGACGTGGCTTCTCGATCGCGACGCGCTCGCACCGTATCTCGACGAGATCCGCGCCGCGCGCGAGAGCCCGATCCTGCTGAGTCGCCCCCAGCAGGAGGAGCGCGTGCACGCCGCGCTCGCGCGCGCCGGGCGCGAACTCTTCGCCGGACCGGCGGCGGCGGCTTACCGCCGCCGGCTCGAGGAGATGGCGTTCGTGCTGCACGCGACCGGCCGCGAATCGCTCGCCCGCGCCGCCGCCGCGACCGCCGCGAGCCTCGGAGACGGCGACGCGGCGCGGCCCTTCTTCTCGGAGCTCCTGCGGCGGAGCATCGGCGCGTGCGTCCGCGAAGACGAGGCAAGAGCGCGCGAGGAGGCGGAGGGCTCGGTGCTCGTGCGTCCGGGTCATCCGCGCGGCGGCCCGCCGCCGCGTCCGCGGCGGCGCTGAGCCGATCCGCCTACAGCCGGATCCTCATCCCCTCGCGCGCGCACTCGACGCCGAGCTCGCCGCAATGCTCGCGCATCTTGCGGCCGAGGTGGATGAGCACGAGACGCCGACACCCGAGCCGCGGCACGAGCGGCGCCAGCGTCGTCCATTGGATGTGGCGCCCCATGGGCTCGTCGTACGCGGTGCACTCGCAGAGAAAGAGGTCGACGTCGCGCGCAAGCGCGAAGAAGCGATCGTCCCACGGCGTGTCGCCGCTGTAGAGCAGTCGCTTCCCGCCGGACGTGAAGCCGACGGCGAGCGAGACGTCCGCGTCCTGGTGCGGCACGCGTACGGGATGGAGTTCGACGTCCGCGATCGTCGCGCGACCCTCGGGCTCGAGCTCGACGAACTCGAACGCGAACGGCAGCGCGTCCGGCACCACGTCGGGGTAGAGCGCACGCACGAGCGTCCACACGCGCGCGCCGATCCCGGGCGGACCGAGCACCACGAGCGGTCGCGTCCGCGGTCGCTCGTAAATCGACTCGAGCAGCAGGAACGGCAGGCCGCCGAAGTGGTCGCCGTGCATGTGGCTGATGACGACGAAGTCGACCCGGGCGGTGTCGATGCCGTAGCGCTTCAGCGCCAGGAGCACCGTCGGGCCGCAGTCCACGAGGAACGTCGCCCGCCGGGTCTCGACCAGGTACGTCGCGTGCGGATGCCCGCCGCTGCAGAACGCGTCCGACGAGCCGAGGACGGTCACCTCGAGCTTCGGCGCGTCGGACGGCGGCATGGCGGGTCTTTAACGCCAAGCGAAGTCGCAAGGCAACGGAGCGACGACCCGCGAGTCCATCTTCCGACGCGCGCGTCAGCATTCCGTCACGCCGATGACGGTCGCCACGCGCCGGGTGCGCAAGCGCGGGCCCGGCGCGACGGCCGCCCGCGCCGCGCGCGCGCCAGCTGCTGGCACCTGCTTTGCTGCGCGCCCCCTTGACCCACGTTCGGGTCGCGGAGGGGTTCGATGCTTCGTCGGTCGGTTCTCGTCCCGTTGCGCATCGCCGCCGCGCTCACCGGGTTGCTGCTCCTGATGTCGGCGCCCGCGCGCGCGACGACCCTCGTCCGCATGAGCGACGAGGCGCTCACCCTCTCCGCCGACGCGATCGTGACCGGCACCGTGACCGAGGTGCACGCCGAGCGCACGAGGGCCGGCGCGATCGCGACGTTCACGACGCTCGCGGTGGAGCGCGTCCTCAAGGGGTACGTTCCGCACGCGACCATCACGGTGCGCGACCCCGGCGGCCGCATCGGCGACGAGGAGCTGCACCTCTACGGCGCCGCGCGCTACGAAGCCGGCGAGAGCGTTATCGCCTTCCTCGGCCAGGACGGCGAGGGGTTCCTCCGCACGAGCCAGATGGGGCTCGGCAAGTTCTCGGTCGCGATCGACCCCGCGAGCGGTGCGCGAGTGGCGAGCCGCGCGCTCGACGAGGACGGCGTCGTGGTCCTCGGCGCTGCGCGCCTCCAGACCCACGACCCGGCCGATCGCCGCCTCGCCGATCCGTTCGTCGCCCGCCTGCAGGACATCGTCCGCGCCCAGCCGGTTCCCCGCATGCTCCGCCCGCTCGCGTCGACGCCCGCCGCCCGCACGGCGGCGGCGATCGCCGTGCCCAGCGACGCGGAAGGGTTCAAGCTCTTCAACACCGTCCGCTGGTTCCTTCCCGACGAAGGCCTCCCGGTGCGCTACTACGTCGACCAGGCCGGCGACGCGAAGATCGGCTTCCCCGCCAGCCAGAAGGCGGTCGACGACGCGTTCGCCGCGTGGACCGGCGTCCCCACCGCCTCCCTCGTCATGCAATCCGCGGGAACGACCAGCGCGAGTCCGAACGGCTTCTGCGACGGCACCAGCAAGATCGTGTTCAACGACCCTTTCAACGAGGTCACCGATCCCTCGGGATGCGGGGGCGTCCTCGCGATCGGCGGCTACTGCGCCAGCGGCGCGTCGAAGCCGTTCGCCGGCACGACGTTCCGCGAAGTGGTCGAGGGCGACATCATCTTCAACAACGGATGGAGCGGCTGCTCGTTCTGGAACGCGACCAACCTCGCGGAGGTGGCGACACACGAGATCGGCCACACGATCGGCCTCGCGCATTCCACCGACGCGAGCGCCACGATGTATTCGTTCGCGCACTTCGACGGACGCGGCGCGGGACTCACCGACGACGACCGCGCGGGCGTGAGCTACCTCTACCCCGGGAGCGGCGCGGGCGAACC
Organism: Deltaproteobacteria bacterium; assembly: GCA_020852955.1. Lineage (GTDB taxonomy): Bacteria > Desulfobacterota > Binatia > UTPRO1 > UTPRO1 > UTPRO1. The sequence goes on from JADYZW010000016.1 coordinate 381,106, forward strand.
GACGCCGGTCCCGACGCCGACCACCCCGCCGACGCCTCCGCCGCCGGACACCGACGCCGACGGCGTCATCGACGCCCAGGACAACTGCCCCGCCGCGTCCAACGGGCGGCAGGAAGACATCGACGGCGACGACGTCGGCGACGCGTGCGACAACTGCGCCGCCATGGCGAATCCGGACCAGCTCGCCACCGACGCGTGCGGTCTCCTCGTGATCCAGGCGATGCGGATCGCGATCGGAAAGGTCGCGCACGAGGACGCGATCACCATCAAGGGCCGCTTCGACGCCGTCGCGGCCGCCGCCATGGCGGACGTCGCGGGACAGGCGCTCACGATGACGCTCGCGAAGACCGACGGCGACCAGCTGATGCAGGTCATCGTCCCCGCGCGCCACTGGAAGATCAACCGCAAGGGCACGAGCCTGTCGTTCGCCGACAAGACGGGCGAGCTCCTCGGCGGGGTGAAGAAGATCACGCTCCACTCGCGGGACGGCGCGCGCTTCACGCTCGCCTTGACGGCGGTCCACCTCGATCTCGAGCGCAGCCGCGCCCCCGAGCTCGTCCTGTCGGTGGCGGTCGCGGACGAGCGTTACGTCAGCGCGAGCGGCTGCCAGACGAACCGACGCGAGAACCGCGTCGTGTGCCGCCAGAAGACGCGCTGACCGGACACCGGCACGCGCGAGCCCACGAGGATGCGAGCCGATCTCGCGTTACCCTCCGCTGGCCCGGCGGCGTCCCGGTTGGTAAACACCGCGGCCATGCTGGCCGGGTTCGTGGTGCGCCGCGCGCGCCGGAACGACCTCGCGCGCGTGCGAGCGTTGCTCGGCGCGCCCGCGGACGCCGCCCGCGCGGACCGCAAGCGTTTCCGGCGGCTCGTCGGCACGCTCCGCGAGGACCTCTACGTCGCCGAGCGCGAGGGAGAGGCGGGCCTCGCCGGGCTCGTCGTGATCGCCTACGTGCGCGGCCTCGGTCCGTCGACCGCGCTGGTGCGCGAGCTGCGCGGCGACGCCGCGGCCGTCGCCGAGCTTCTCGCCTGCGCCGAGGCGCGCGCGGCGGCGCGCGGTTGCGCCCGGATCGAGGTGCACGCCGACGCCGCCGTTCCGGTCGACCCGCCCTGGGAGGACGCCGCGCGCATCCGCCGCCGCGAGGTGACGCCGTGAGCCGCCCGGCGACCGTGGAGGCCGACCGACTGGCGCGCATCGTCACCCGCGTGCGCGCACGCCACCCGGGATCGGAGGGCGAGGCGATCGCCGTGCTGGCGACCGCCCTCTTCAGCAAGAACGGCGAGCCCTGGGCGGAGGAGATCGGCGACGAGGCGGCCGCGGCGGTCGCTACGCGAAGCTTCGCCTTTCTCGCGGCGCCCGGCCGGGCACCGCGCGTCCGGACCCGCGCGGACGACACCGCCACGGTGCTCGAAACCGTCGTGACCGATCGGCCGTTCATCGTCGACACGGTCTGCAACTGCGTGCGGGACGCGGGCGTCGAGGTCCGCCACGTGCTGCACCCTCTTCTGACGACGCTGCGCGAGCCTGCCGCCGCCGCCGGCGAGCTCGGGCGACTCCAGGGGCTCGACGCCGCGGACGAGAGCGGGCGGCGCGAGTCGCTCGTGCTCGCTGTCCTGCCGCCGCTCGACGCGGAGCGCCGCGCCGCCCTCGAGACGAGCGTCGCGGCGCGCCTCGCCGACCTCGTGCTCGTGACCGACGACTACCCCGCGCTCGTCGCCGCGACCGAGGCGATCGTCGCACACCTCGACGGCTACAAGGGCGGCAGCGCCGCCTGGGACGACGAGGTGCAGGAAGTCCAGGAGCTGCTGCGCTGGTTGATCGACGGCGGATTCGTCTTCCTCGGCTACCGCAGCGTGTCGCTCGAGGAGCGCGACGGCGTACCGACCCTCGCGCTCGATCCCGACTCCGGCCTCGGGCTGCTCCGCCGCACGGAGCGCTCCCACTATGCCGAACCGACGTCGGTCGCGAGCATTCCCGAGCCGATACGCAGCCGCGTAGTCGGCGGACCGCTGCTCGTCCTCGCGCGCACCACCGCCCGCGCCCCGGTCCATCGCGACGCGCGCATGGAGTACGTCGGCGTCAAGAAGCTCGACCGGCAGGGACGCGTGCGCGGCGAGTTTCGCCTCCTCGGACTCTTTACCTTCCAGGCCGACGCCGACGAGGCCTCGGAGATCCCGGTCCTGCGCCGACGCCTGCAGCAGGTGCTGCAAGCGGAGCGCGTCGTCCCGGACTCCCACGAGCACCGCGAGATCCTCGCCGTCTTCGACTCCTTGCCCAAGGCCGAGCTCTTCACGATGTCGGTCGACGCGGTCCGCGCCGAGATCCGCGCGATCCTGGCGGCGGGGCGCACGCGCGAGCTGACGCTCATGGTGCGGCCCGACCCGCTCGAGCGCGGCGCCGCCGTCACGATCGTCCTGCCGCGCGACGCCTTCTCCGAGCTCGCTCGCGACCGCATGCGCGACCTGCTGGCCACGCGCTTCGGAGGCGAGGTCGTCGAGGACCACGTGGTGCTGGACGAGAGCGAGCACGCGCGGCTGCACGTCTCGCTCGCGGCGCCGCGCGCCAAGGTGCTCGCGCTCCGGCGCGAGGATCTGCAGGGCGAGCTCGCCGAGCTCACGCGCGGCTGGAACGACCGCCTGCGGGACCGGCTGCGCACCGCTCGGGGCGACGCCGACGGCACGATGCTCGCGGACCGCTACGCGGCGATCCTGCCGGACGCCTACAAGGCGGCGACCGACCCGGCGACCGCCGCCGCCGACGTGGCGGAGCTCGAGGCCCTCGTCGCCGACGGCGCGACGCGCATCACCCTCGCCGACGCCGCCGGCCAGGGCGAACCGTACACGGCGCTCAGGCTCTACCTGCGGGAGCCGCTCGTCCTCTCCGACGTCATGCCCGTGCTCGAGAACCTCGGCCTGCGGGTGTTCGCGGAGAACACCGTGCTCCTGCCCGCGCTCGACGGCGCCCCCGCCCACATCGAGACGTTCCTCGTCCGCACCGAGGGGGGCGATCGCGTCGAGGTCGCGCGCGACGCCGCGCGCCTGGTGGCGACCGTACTCGCCGTCCGCGAGGGACGGGTCGAGAGCGACGGGCTGCACCGCCTGGTGTCGGCCGCCGGCCTCGCGTGGCAGGAGGTGCAGGTGCTGCGCGCCTATGCCGCGTACGCGGTGCAGATCGGCGCCGCGCCGAGCCCGCGGACCGCGGTCGACGCGCTCACCCGCCATCCCCGCCACGCCGCGCTGCTCTTCGCGTGGTTCGCCGCGCGTCACGACCCGCACGCCGACCGCGAGCGCGCGCCCGCGGCCTACGAAGCGTTCGTCCGCGCGCTCGACGACGTCCCGAGCATCGCCGACGACCGCGTGCTCCGCGCGCTCGGCGCCATCATCGGCGCCACCGTCCGGACGAGCTACTACGCCGGGCTCGCGGCCGGCCGCAGCGATACCGTCGCGTTCAAGGTCGATTGCGCCCGGGTCGATCACATGCCGAAGCCGCGCCCGTTGTACGAGATCTTCGTGCACGGGCCGCGCGTGGAGGGCGTGCACCTGCGGGCGGGGCGCATCGCACGGGGCGGCCTGCGCTGGAGCGATCGTCGCGACGACTTCCGGACCGAGGTCCTCGGGCTCATGAAGACGCAGACCGTCAAGAACGCCGTCATCGTGCCGGTCGGCGCGAAGGGCGGGTTCGTCGTGAAGGGCCCCGCGAGCCCGCCCGCGGTGCTCGACGCCTATCGCACGTTCGTCGGCTGCCTCCTCGACCTCACCGACGACGTCGAGGGCGATCGCGTCGTGCGGCCGGACGGCATCGTCTGCCACGACGAGCCGGACCCCTATCTGGTCGTCGCCGCCGACAAGGGCACCGCGACGTTCTCGGACGTCGCCAACGGGCTCGCCGAGGAGCGTGGCTTCTGGCTCGGCGACGCCTTCGCGTCGGGCGGCTCGCACGGCTACGACCACAAGCGCATGGGCATCACGGGCCGCGGCGCCTGGGAGTGCGTCGCGCTCCACTTCCGCGAACTCGACGGCCGCGACGTCGCCCGCGACCCCTTCACGGCGACCGGCATCGGCGACATGAGCGGCGACGTCTTCGGCAACGGCCTGCTGCGCTCCCGCGCCGTGCGCCTGCGCGCCGCGTTCGATCACCGCCACGTCTTCCTCGATCCCGATCCGGACCCGGAGGCGTCGTACGCGGAGCGCACGCGCCTGTTCGCCTTGCCGCGTTCGAGCTGGGCCGACTACCGCCCCGAAGCGCTGAGCGCGGGCGGCGCGGTGATCCCGCGCGGTACGAAGATCGTCCGCCTCTCGACGGAAGCGCGCGCGATGCTCGGGATCGCCGCCGAGACGATCGACAGCGACCAGCTGATCCAGGCGGTCCTGCGCATGCCGACGGACCTGCTCTTCAACGGCGGCATCGGCACGTACGTGAAGGCGACCGGGGAGAGCAACGCGGACGTCGGCGACAGCACGAACGCTCCCGTGCGCGTCAACGCGAGCGAGCTGCGGGCGCGCGTCGTCGCCGAGGGCGGGAACCTCGGCTTCACGCAACGCGCCCGCGTCGAGCTCGCGCTCGCGGGCGGCCGCATCAACACCGACGCGATCGACAACTCGGCGGGCGTCGACACGTCCGACCACGAGGTGAACCTCAAGATCGCCCTCCAACCGCTGGTGGCGAACGGCGCCATGACGACGGCGGAGCGGAACGCGCTCCTCCAGGAGCTCGCCGAGGACGTGGCCGCGCTCGTGCTCGCGCACAACCGGAGCCAGAGCCGCGCCATCTCACGCGATCAGCGCCGCAGCGAGACCCGGCTCGTCCACTTCCGCGAGATGATGGCCGATCTCGAGGCGACCGGTTTCCTCGACCGCGCGCTCGAGGGGCTGCCCGACCGCGACGCGCTGCGCGCCCGGCGCGCGATCGCCCGGGGCCTCACCCGTCCCGAACTCGCCGTGCTGCTCGCCCACGCCAAGCTGCACCTGACGCGCCTCCTCGCGAGCGACGCGCTCTGCGAAGATCCCCACCTCGAGCACGTGCTGTTCGCCTACTTCCCCGCGCGCATGGTCGAGCGCTGCCGGGACGCGATTCGCGTGCACCGCCTGCGGCGCGAAATCCTCGCGACCACCCTCACCAACGACATCGTGGACCTGATGGGCGCCGCGTTCGTCACCCGCACGATGCGCGAGAGCGGCGCGACGGCTCCCGACGTCGCGCGCGCCTTCGTGGTGGCCGATGCGCTCTCCGCCGGGCGCGCGCTCGCGGCGCGGGCGCTCGACGCGGGCCCGGCCGTCGAGACGCGCGTCCTGGACCTGGTGATCGCCGGGCTCGACCGCGCCGTGCGCTGGGTCCTCGCCGCGTATCCGAGCCTCGGGCCCCTCGACGCGGTCATCGACCGCTTCCGACCCGCCCTCACCGAGGTGGAGGCGGCGCTGCCCGCGGCGGAGCGCGCCCGCCGCGACGCCCGCATCGCCGCCCTCGGCGCGGAGCAGGTACCCCCGGATCTCGCCGAGGCCTGCGTCCGGCTCGAAGGGCTCCGCGCCCTCCTCGACGTCGCCCACGTCGCCGCCGCGGCGAGCGTCCCGCCCGCAACCGCCGCCGCCGCCTACTTCGGCGCGGCCGAGATCTTCGATTTCGCCTGGCTCCGGCAGGCGCTCGACGACGTCGCCGGGGACGACCGCTGGGAGCGCCGCGCCGTCGAAAGCCTCGGCGCCGAGCTCGACCGCGTGCGCCGCGCGCTCACCCGCCAGCTGCTCGTCGGCGGCGGCGAGGTGGCGGCGCGGGTCGTCACTTTCCGCCTGCGCCGCGCCGCCACCCTGGAGCGCATCCGCGCCCTCCTCGCCGACCTCCAGAGCGCCGGGACCGTCACACTCCCCGCGATCATGGTATTGGTGCGCGAGCTCGGACGATTGGAGGAGGCCGCATGATCTTGAAGGTTCTGGTGGGGTTCCTGCTCGGGTTCATCCTGGGCGTGGCCGGTGCGGTGTTCATGGTGACGTCGGGTGCCGGCAACTACATCATCGCCGCCAACCCGCGCGTCCAGGAGCTCGAAGGAAAGATCCGCGAGCTCGAGGATCAGCGCACGTTCATGGCGCGGCGGCTCGAGGACGTCGCCGGGCGGAGCGAGCAGATGGCGCGCCGCTTCGAGGAGCTAGTCGCCCGCTTCGAAGCGGTGACGCGCGCCCAGGCGACGCCCGGACGCGACGCGGCGGCGGCCGACGCGCCGGCGGAAGCGCCCGCCGGCGCGAACTGAGTCGACGCCGCTGCCTCCCCACTGCCCCGAGGAGCCGGGGACGTTCGTCCTCGACGTGGCCGCGCTCGCCTACGGGCCGGACGCCGTCGGGCGCCACGACGGCCGGGTCGTGTTCGTCCCGGGAGCCGCGCCGGGAGACCGCGTCCGGGTACGCGTCGTCGAGGAGCACGGCAACTGGGCCCGCGCCGCGCTCGTCCACGTGTGCGTGCCGGGTCCGGCGCGGCGCGCGCCGCCGTGTCCGTGGGTGCGCGACTGCGGCGGCTGCCCGTGGCAGCACGTCGATTACGCGGCGCAGCTCCACGCCAAGGAGGCAAACGTCCGCGAGTCGCTGGCGCGGATCGCCGGCGTCACTCCGCACGCGCTCGCGCCCATCCAGGCGGCGCCGTCGGAGTGGGCCTATCGTCGCCGCATCCGCGTACACGTGGGCGCGGGCGGCGTCGTGGGCTATCGGCGTCCGCGCTCGCACGCGCTCGTCCCGATCGACGAGTGTCCGATCGCGGAGCCAGCCGTCGCGGCCGCGCTCGCGCCGCTGCGCGCGCTCGTCGGATCGCTGCGCACGACCCTCGAGGACGCGGAGATCGTCGCGAACGGGCGGGAGGCGCTGGTGCTCGCCGTGAACGCGCGCGGCGCCTTCGCGGCCGCCGACGAGACCGCGATCCGCGCCTGGCTCGCCGCGACGCCGACCGTCGCGGGGGTCGCGCTCCGCGGGCGGACGTGGACGCGCCGGTTCGGCGTCACGGCGATCGCGACGCGGTCCGAGATCGACGCGGCCCCGACCGTGCAGCGCGCGGGAACCTTCACGCAAGTGAACCCGGCCGCCAACCTCCTCCTCGTTCGCACGGTCGTCGCGACGGTCGGCGGCGGCGCGCGAGTCCTCGAGCTCTTCTGCGGCGCGGGAAACCTCACCCTGCCGCTCGCCCGCGTCTCGGCGTCCGTCGTCGCCGTCGATCAGAACCCGCGCGGCGTCGAGGACGGCGCGGCGAGCGCCGCCGCCGCCGGGCTCGCCAACGTGCGCTTCGAGGTCGCCGCGACGGACGAGCACCTGCGCCGCCACGGTCTCTCCGGCGCCGACGTCGTCGTGCTCGATCCGCCGCGCACGGGCGCCGCCGCGGCCGCCCGGCTGCTCGCGCGGCTCGCCCCCGCGCGCATCGTGTACGTGTCCTGCGACCCGACGACGCTCGCGCGCGACGTCCGCACGCTCGCGAGCGCGGGCTTCGCCGTCGCGCGCGTGCAGCCCCTCGACATGTTTCCGCAGGGGCCGCACGTCGAGACGGTGCTCGAAGCCGTATTGACTGCTCCGTAGCCCGCTTATACCGTCGCGTCAGACGATTCTGTTCGATCCGCTGATGGCGAACGACGACAAGACCGCGCGCGCGAAGGTTACGATCATCTCCGGAAAAGGAGTGTCGCAGACCATCAACTACCTGCTCGAAGACCGCGACGAGCTCGAGTGGGTGGTGGCCGTCGGACGCAACAAGAGCGGCGAGATCTTCTTCTACGACACCGGCGGCGACATCGTCGAAGACCTCGGCACCCTCGAGTACCTGAAGCAGCGGATCATCCGCGCCCACTTCGGCGACGAGCCGG